>NZ_BMYK01000009.1 GCF_014652235.1 Pseudorhodoferax aquiterrae | reverse complement strand
GCCGGCGCAGCGAGGCCGGCAGGCAGGGCCGGCGCCGCGCCGGTGGCGGCCTGCACGGCGACGGTGACGGCGGCGGCCGGGCGCGCCGGTGCCTGGGCCGGCGTGCCGGAGGCGGCTGGCAGCGGCACGGCGATGGCGGGGGGCGGCTGCAGGCTGGCCAGTGCCGGATCGAACGGCAGCGCGGTGCCGGCAGCGGCAGCGCGGGTGTCGCTGTCGGTGTCGGTGTCGGCGTCGGCGTCGGTCGCGTGCGGCACCGGGGTGGCCAGGGCGGGGGTGGCGGCGCCGGGCGTCGGCAGCGCAGCGCTGCCGTCCAGCAGCAGTTGCAGCGTGCGGTCGAAACTGCGGGGCTGGGCTGCCGCGGGGGCGGCGGCGGCCGTGCCCAGGGGGGCGACGGGCGCGAGCACGCCCAGCAGCGCAGCCGGCAGCACCGCCGCGGGCTGGGCGCCCGCCTGCGGCAGCAAGGCTTGCAGTGCTTGCAGAGGCAGGGTGTTCATGGGCGGGCCTCGAACGGGGATGCGCTGTCGTTCAGCGCGTAGGCGAGCCAGCCGTCGCGGCCCTCGCGCAGCTGGGCGATCTGCTGCTCCAGCGCGTCGCTGGCCTCGCGGCACAGGCCGCGCGCCATGGCGTGGGCCGTGCCGAGCCGCTCCAGCGCCTCGAGTTCGGTTCCGCTCCAGGGGCCCAGCGCGGCCAGCTGCGGCAGCTCGCGCGCGAGCGTGCGGTCGGCCTGCTGCACAGCCTGCCAATCCTGTGCGCGGGCCGCGCCCAGCACCTGGGCGGCCAGCTGGGCCAGCTGCTGTTGCCTAGACATGGGCGGCTCCCGCGGTGCTGGTGCGGCGCAGGTCCTGCGCCTGCACGTCCTGCCAGCCGGCGCGCAGCGTGCGCAGCAGGCCGGCGACTTCGTCGACCATGGCCGGATCCAGGTCGCTGCCGGCGCGGTACAGCCGCCAGCTGCAGTAGTCGTACAGCCGGGCCAGGTTGCCCACGACCTCGCCGCCGCGATCGGTGTCCAGCGCGCTGGACAGGCCGTTCAGGATGTCCACGCACTTGTCCAGGCTCTGGGCCTTCTCGGTGTAGCGGCGCGCGGCGATGTGGGCGCGCGTACGCGCCAGCTCCTCGAGCAGGCCGTCCAGCAGGATCAGCACCAGTTGCACCGGCGAGGCATTGGCCGTCTGCGCGTGCAGGTTCACGGCGTGGTAGTGGTGGTAGGCGTCGTGGTCCAAGGTCGGTCTCGGCGTGGGTTCAGGTGGTGGTGGTCGACAGCGAGCTGAACAGGTTCGAGGTCTCGCTCATCTGCGCCTGCAGGTTCTGCAACTGGGTGAACTGCGCCAGGTAGCGCTGGTAGGCGTTCTCGTACTGCAGCTCCAGGCGGTCCTGGCGCTGCGTGATGCGCTTCTGCGTGATCTGCACGCTGTCCTGGCGGCGCTTGATCTGGCCCTGGCTGCTGTCGGTCCAGCTGTCGCTGACCGACTGCAGCGCGCCCAGCACGCCCGAGGCAGTGGTCAGGCCGGTGTTGCCGAACAGCGCGTCGAGCTTGTCGGGGTTGGCGGCCAGGGCCTTGTCCAGCTTGGCGCTGTCCAGCGAGATGCTGCCGTCGCGGCTGGTCTTGATGCCGAAATCCGTGAGCCGCACGCCATCGACCTCCAGGCGCAGCGCATTCGCCAGGCGCGAGCGCAGGTTGCGCACGCCGGCATCGGAGGCGAATGCGGCCGAGCCGGCGCCGTCCTTTCCGTAGGCGGTGAGCTCGTCCAGCGCCTTCTCCAGCGCGTTGTAGGCGGTCACGAAGCTTTGCAGCTTCTCGGTGGTGGCGCTGTTGTCGTTGGCCACGGTCAGCGTGGCGGGCGCGCTGCCGCTGGCCATGGGCTGGGCCAGCGTGAGCGTCACGCCCTCGATGGCCGTGAAGGTGTTGGAGGCCTGCTGCAGCCGGATACCGGTGCCCTGGGCGCCGAGCCAGACCACCGCATCCTGCGCCGCCGCGAGGGTGCGGCCGCCGGAGAGGGCGGTCTTCAGCGCGCCGTCGGGCAGGCCGCTGGCGTCCAGCGTGAACGCGCCGGTGGCACCGCTGCTGCCGGCGCTCAGCACCAGGTGCGTCTGGCTGCCGCTGGTGACGGTGCTGGCCACCACTTTGCCGCCGTTGTCCTCGGCCAGGTTGATGGCGCGGGCGATCTCGGCATGCGAGATGGTGCCGTCGCTGTTTTGGTCGGCCATGGCCAGGTCGACCGAGAAGTTGGTGCCGTCGCCCAGTTGCACGACGAGCGGCCCGCCGAGCGCCACGGGCACCGCCGGCAGGTCTTCGAAGGCGACCTGGTGCACGGTCGCGACCTGCTCGACGAAGAGCTGGTGGCTGCCCGGCGCCGCCTTGGCCGTGGCGCTGGCCGCCGTGATGGCGGTGCCGCCGCCGCTCAGCGTTGCGCTGCGCTGCAGCACGCCGGTGCTGCGGCTGGCCAGGCCGCCGAGCGCGGTCTCGAAGGCGCTCAGCGCCGACTGCAGCTTGGTCAGCGCGGTCGACGTGTTCTGGGCGTTCTGGCTCTGGGTGGTCAGCTGCTTCTGGGCGCTGGCCACGTACAGGTTGGCCAGTTGCGAGGCCATGGATGCGGGATCGATTTCGGCCATTTCAGACTCCTTGACGGGGGTTACCCGTGGAGAAGGCGACCGGCGCCCGCCGCGCATGAAGTGCAGATGCGAGGCTCATGGCGCCCTCCGCAGCCAGCTCTGCCGGGCGATCTCGTCCTGGCCCTTCTGTTCGGCGCTGCGCAGCGCGCGGCCGTGCTCCTGCAGGCGCTGCGCCAGCACCTGGTCGATGGCGCCTTGGCGGCGCGCGGCGGCCAGCAGCGCCAGCCGGGCCCGGTCCACGGCCTGTTCCTGGCGCGACAGGTCGCCGCGGTGGCGTTCGGCCAGCTCCATCACGTTCTGCTTGTAGTTGGCGCAGTTCAGCGAGGCCAGCGGCGACAGCGTGCCGCTGGTGGTGCTGGTGCGCCACAGGCTGTCCAGCCGCTCCTGGTTGCGGCGGCGCCGTTCGGCGTCGGCCAACTGCTGCGCCAGCTCGGTCTGGCGACGCTCGACCTCGCGTTCGCGCAGCTCGGCCAGGCGGCTCAGGGACGGGGCAGGGTGGTTCGCGTTCATTGGACCAGGCTTTCCAGTTGCGCCACCGTGGCGGCCATGGGCGCGGCGTCGTGCGTGCCCTGCTGCAGGAAGGCCTCCATGCGCGGGAAGGCGGCCACGGCGCGGTCGGTCGCCGGGTCGGCGCCGGCCACGTAGGCGCCCAGCGGCAGCAGTTCGCGCACCTGGGCGTAGCGGCCCAGCAGTTCCTTGACCTGCAGCGCGGCGCGCTGCTGGGCCGGGCTCGCGACCAGGTTCATGCAGCGGCTGATGGAGGCGCCGATGTCGATGGCGGGGTAGTGGCCGCGCTCGGCCAGCGCACGCGACAGCACGATGTGGCCGTCCAGCACGGCGCGCGCGGTGTCCACCACCGGGTCCTGCTGGTCGTCGCCCTCGGCCAGCACGGTGTAGATGGCGCTCATGCTGCCCTCGGGCCGCTCGCCGTTGCCGGCGCTTTCCACGAGCTGCGGCAGCTGGCTGAACACCGAAGGCGGGTAGCCGCGCGTGGCCGGCGGCTCGCCCAGGGCCAGCGCCACCTCGCGCTTGGCCATGGCGTAGCGCGTCAGCGAGTCGACCAGCAGCAGCACGTGCTGGCCCTGGTCGCGGTAGTGGGCGGCGATGGCGTGCGCCAGCTCCGTGGCGCGCAGGCGCATCAGCGGCGATTCGTCGGCCGGCGCCACGACCAGCACGGCGCGCGCCAGGCCCTCGGCACCCAGCGAGCGCTCGATGAACTCGCGCACCTCGCGGCCGCGCTCGCCGATCAGGCCCACGACGACCACGTCGGCCACGGTCTGGCGCGTGATCAGGCCCAGCAGCACGCTCTTGCCCACGCCACTGCCGGCCATGAGCCCCACGCGCTGGCCCTTGCCCAGCGTGAGCAGGCCGTTGATGGCGCGCACGCCCACGTCCAGCGCCTCGTGCACGGGCTGCTTGCGCAGCGGGTGCACGCGCGGCGGTTGCGCCGGCAGCGGGTGCTCGCCCGACAGCGGCCCAAGCCCGTCCATCGGTTCGCCCAGGCCGTCGACGATGCGGCCCAGCCAGCCCGGGCCGATCAGCGGCAGCCGGCGCTCGGCCAGCGGCAGCACGCGCGCGCCGGTCGCCAGGCCCTCGATGGCGCGGAACGGCATGAGGTAGGCGATTTCCTCGCGGAACCCCACGACCTGGGCCTCGACCCATTCGCCGGCCGCGGTCTCCACGCGGCAGCGCTGGCCGGTGTGCAGCGTGCAGCCCGCGCTTTCCAGCAGCAGCCCGGAGGCGCCGACCAGCCGGCCGGTCGGCCGCGCCACGGGCACCTGGCCGAGCTCCACATCGCGCAGGGCGGCACGCAGGGTCATCGCACCACCTGCAGGGCCGGCGCGGCCGGCAGCTCTTCTTCGTCGTCCAGCGCGCGCGCGGCCTCGGGCCGGCCTTTGCCCTTGAGCTGGGCGCGCACCTGGTCCATCACGGCGGCCTGGCGCTGGCGGCAGCCGGCATCGGCTTCGTGGCGGCCGGCGCGCACATGGCATTCGCCGGGCTCCAGCCGGGTGTCGGGCAGCAGCTTCCACTTCTTGGCGCGCTCGGGGTCCAGGTCGGTGATGCGCTGCAGATCCTCGGGGTGCAGGAAGACCTCGACCTCGCGGGCGCGCACGCGCGGCAGCGTGGCCAGCGTCTCGTCCACCATGGTCAGCAGCTGCAGCGGCTGCAGCGCCAGCTCGCAGCGGATGACCTGGCGCGCGACCTTGCCGACCAGCTCGACCACCTCGTCGCGCAGCGCCTCCTGGTACTCGGCCTGCAGGTTCTTGAGCGCCTCCAGGATCGCGTCGACCGGGCCGGCCTTCTCGTCGAAGGCCTCCATGGTCTCGCGGCGCGCCTGCTCGAAGCCCTGGCGCAGGCCTTCGGCATGGCCGCTCTTGTGGCCCTGGGCCTCGCCGGCCTCGCGGCCGCTGCGCAGGCCCTCGGCATAGCCCTGGTCCATGGCCTGCTGGAAGGCCTGGCTGGCATCGCTGCCGTCGGGCGCGGTGCTGCGCGCCTGGACCTGGGCCAGCGGCGGGAAGCGGTGGGGGCGGGCGTTGCGCAACATCGTCATTCCACGGTCGCCTCGGCGAACAGCTGGATCTCGATCTCGCCGGCATCGGCGAGGGCCTTGACCTGGGCCATGATCTCCTTGCGCGTCTGCTCCACGCGCGACATCGGCACCGGGCCGGCGCGGCGCAGGATGTCCTGGAAGCTCTGCGCCTGGCGCTTGGGCATGGTCTGCAGGATGGCGTCGCGGATGCTGGGCTCGGCACCCTTGAGCGCGATCGCCCATTGCTCCAGCGGCACTTCCTCCAGCAGCCGTGTGAGCACCACCTCGGTCTGGTTGGACAGGATGAAGAAGTCGTACATGCTGGCCTCGATCTTGGAGACCAGCTCGGCGTCGTGCACGCGCAGCGCCTCGATCATCTGGCGCTTGTCGCCCGGCAGGCGGTTCAGGATCTCGGCCACCTGGCGCGTGCCCTCGACGGCCGCGCTCTGCGTGCCCATCTCGTCCAGGCAGCGGCTGACGATCTCGTCCAGTTCGGTCAGCAGCTCGTTGTCGATCTCCTGCAGCCGGGCCATGGCGATCAGCAGCTGGTCGCGGTCCTGCGCGGGCAGGTTCTCGATCACGGTGCCGGCCTGTGGCGGCGGCAGGAAGGACAGGAACACGGCCTGCATGCGCACATGCTCGTGGGCGATGCGCTCGGCCAGCCACTTGGGCGCGGCCCATTGCAGGCGCTGCATCTTCGGGCGGATGGCATCGCCGTAGATGCTGTTGAGCACGCTGCCGGCGATCTGGCTGCCCAGCGCCAGGTCGAGCGAGCGCTTGAGGTAGCTGCGCGAGGCGCCGTGCACGCCGCTTTGCTCGCGGTAGTTGTCGAAGAAGCGCGTCATGGCGTGCTTGACGGCTTCGACCTTGATGCCCGACAGGCGCGACATGACTTGCGTGACCTCCAGCAGTTCCTCGCGCGAGAGGTGGCGCAGCACGGCCGCGGCCGGCTCCTCGCCCATGCACAGGAGCACGATGGCGGCCTGCTCGATCGGGCTGGCCGGGGCGGGCGCCGGCACTTCGGCCAGCGCGGTGGACTCATTCGGGTCGGCCATGCTTTTGCACCCACTGTTTGACGACTTCGGCGACGCGTTCGGGCTCCTTGGCGGCCAGCACGCGCAGGTGGTTGACCATCACGTCCACGGGCGAGCCGGGCGGAGGCAGGTCGTAATCCTCCAGCAGCGGCACCACGGGGATCTGGGTGCTGGCCGCCTGCGGCAGCGCGGCCACGGCGGAGGGGGCGGCCTGCGGGCCGGTGAGTGCGGCCAGCGGCGGCTGGTCGGCGTCCTCGGCGCGCCGGCGCGGCGTGGCCGGCTGCGGCGGCGCCAGGCGCTGCTGCACCGTGCGCAGCAGCGGCCGCGCGAGCAGGAAGTAGGCGAGCAGTCCGCCCAGCAGCCACAGCCCAGGCGTGGCGTAGTCGACCACGCGGTCGGGCTGCTGCCACCACGGCGCCATCTCGGGCGGTGCCGTGAAGGCCAGCGCCGACACCGCCAGCTTGTCGCCACGCTCGGCGCTGATGCCCAGGCCGTTGCGCAGCACGCCTTCGATGCGCGTGAGGTCCTCGGCGCTCCAGCCCTTGCCACCGGGTGCGGCGGCGCTGTTGAGCACCACCGCCACGTTCAGCCGCGCGAGCTGGCCGCGCGCATGGCGGATCTGGCGGATCTGGCGGTCGTAGGCGTACTGGCGCGTGGTGGCGTTGCGGCGTGCCGTGGCGTCGTTGCCGTTCTGCGCGTTGGCCTGGGCCTGGGCGTTCGGGTTCGGCGGGGCCGGATTCGCAGGCGGGGGCGGGCGGTTGGACAGCGAGCCCGGCACGCCCAGTGCGCTCTGCGCGCGGTCCTGCTCGTCGCGCACGGCCTCCGAGGTGATGCGCGGCGTGTCGCCGAGCTTCTCCACGGTCTCGTCGATGCGGTCCTCGCTGACCTCGGCCGTCACGCTGGCCTTGAAGTTGTCCAGCCCGACCACCGGGCCCAGCAGTTCGCGCACGTTGGCCAGCGTGGCTTCCTGGTGGCGGCGCGCGGCGTCGCCGCCGCCCACGGCGTCGAAGCCCTGGCTCAGGTCCACGCGCGCGGACAGCAGGTTGCCGGCCTGGTCCACCAGGCTCACGCGCTGCACGTCCAGGCTGGCCACGCTGCCAGCCACCATGTTGACGATGGCGGCGATCTGCTCGGGCGCGAGCTTGCGGCCGGGCTTGAGCGCCAGCACCACCGAGGCCGAGGCCTTCTCGCCATCGCCCAGCACGAAGGAGGTCGAGCGCGGCATGGACAGGTGCACGCGCGCCGATTCCACGGCGTCCAGCGTGCGGATGCTCTGCGCCAGCTCGCCCTCCAGGCCGCGGCGGAAGCGCACGTCCTGCACGAACTGGCTCACGCCCAACGGATCGCTCTTGTCCATGAGCTCCAGGCCGGCGGGCAGCTGGGCCGTGACGCCCTTGGCCGCCAGCAGCATGCGCACGCGGCCGAGCTGGCTGCCCGGCACCAGCACCTGGCCGCTGTCGGGATGCAGGCGGTAGGGCACGCCCTCGGCATCAAGCACGGCCATCATGTCCGAGGCGGCGATGCGCTCGCGCGCGCCGAACACGGGCTTGTAGCCGGCCTCGTCGCGCCACAGCAGCATCATCACCACGGCCGTCAGGCCGACGGCCAACAGCAGGATGGGCACGAGCGAGCGCGAGAGCCCGGCCGGCAAGGTCGGCATGCCGACGCTGCGCAGGTTCTGGACTCCGGCCTTGAGGGTAGCGATCACGTGGCGGTCCCGGCGGTCAGATGGGCAGCTTGACCAGGTCTTCGACCGCGGTCACGACCTTGTTGCGCACCTGCATGAGCATGGAGAACGACAGGCTGGCCTGCTGGCTGGACAGCATGGCGCCGACCAGGTCGTCGCTCTGGCCGCTGTCCACGGCGGCCATCTGCTGGCCGGCCGCATGGTCCTGCGCGTTCACGCTGTCCACAGCGTCGCGCATGCGCTGCGCGAAACCGCCCGCGGCAGCCGGTTCCGGGCCGTCGTAGGGCGCCTGCGGCAGGATGTTCTGGAGGTCTGCCGCCTGCGCCTTGATGTGTGCCAGATTCGCAGCAATTGCGTTGTTCATGTTGTTTGCCATGACGCATTCCCTCAGCGTTGCGTTGGACTCAATCGATGAGTGTTGAGTATTTCGCACCATCATAAGTCCAATTTTGCAGATTTCGTGATTTTTACGCACCTCAATCTTCGAAGTGCTGCTGGATCCTGATCGGTTGTGAAGAAATTCAGACACTTACCGGCACTTCTTGAAGCAGCGATAGGATGGCGGCTGCGTCGAACGCCATGCGCTTGTGTGGATCCGCACGCAACAGGAGGTGATGCTTGGAGTGGAGCAAGTGGATGGGGGGAGCGCTGCTGGTGCTCGCGGCCGGGGTGCTGCTGGGCATCGCGGTGCTGCGCGTGCGCGAGGCGCGCAAGGCGCTGCAGGAAGCGCGCTCGGCGCTCACGGCGCGCAACCAGTTCCTGGGCATGATGGCCCACGAGATGCTGACGCCGCTGCAGACCATCGTGAGTTCGGTGGAACTCATCGAACTGGGCGGCAAGGTGCCGCACGGCGACGAGACCTTCCGCCGGCTGCGCCGCAGCGCGCAGCAGCTGGAAGCGCAGATGAACGACACGGTGGAGTTCGCGCGGCTGTCGGGCGGGCGGCTGAAGGTCTCGCCCACCTTGTTCCAGCCCGACCTCATGATGGAGCTGATCGCTGCCGAGTTCGACGAAGCGGCGCGCGAACGCGGCGTGGTGCTCAAGGTGCAGATCGATCCGCAGCCCTGTCCGCGCGTGGTGACCGACCCGGCCCGGCTGCGCCAGATCGTGGCCAACCTGGTGTCCAACGCCGTCAAGTACGCGAGTCCCGGCGAGGTGGTCTGCTCGATCCAGGTGCGCGAGGCGCAGCGCGAGGTGACGGTGGCCGTGATCGACCAGGGCCCGGGCTTCGACACCTCGGTCAACATCTGGGAGCCGTTCACGCGCGGCCGCGACCATGTGCAGATGGGCAGCGGGCTGGGCCTGGCGGTGGTCAAGCTGATGGCCGAGCTGCTCGGCGGGCGCGCCTTCGCGGTGAGCCGGCCGGGCGAGGGCTCGGTGTTCACGGTGCGGGTGCCGGCCGAAGTGGAGGCGCGCAAGCCCAGCGCCGTGGCCCAGGGTGGCGGCCGGCACCTGCGCGTGCTGGTGGTGGAGGACGACCCCGACGTGCGCGCCAGCCTGCATGCCATGCTGCTGGCCCTGGGCGCCCAGGCCGACCTGGCCGACTCCGTGCGCGAGGCCCGGCAGCTGCTGGACAAGGACCGCTACGACGGCGTGCTGCTGGACCTGCGCCTGCCCGACGGCTCGGGCTACACCGTGGCCGAGCATGCGCGCCGGCACGGTGGGCTGAACATGGAAACCCCGCTGGTGGCGCTGTCCGCCTACCACGAGGCCGACGCCGCGGCCGATGCGCTGTTCGCGGCCAAGTTCGACAAGCCGATCAGCGCCGGCCGCCTGCGCTCGGCCCTGGCGCTGTTCGGCGACGGGGCCGGACCTAGCGGCTGAGCTGCGCCTGCTCCAGCAGCTGGCGCAGCTGGGAAATCACGAGCGCCAGCCGGAACGGCTTTTCGATGACGGGGATGCGCAGCGTGGTGGCGACCTGCACGATGTCGGCCTCGCCCGCGTGGCCTGCGGCGATGGCGCCGGTGGTCAGCAACATGGGCACGGAGGGCTGGGCGCGGCGGATGGCCTGCAGCACCTGGTTGGCGGTCTGGCCGTTGAGCCACCAGTCCATGAGGTAGCCATCGAACGGCGCCTCGGCGGCGCGGCGCGCCAGCTCGGCGGCCGAGCCGAACAGCTCGACGCGGTAGCCCGAGGCCTCGAAGGCGTCCTTCATGTTGGCGGCCAGGTCGCGCGAATCCTCCAGCACCGCGATGCGCGGCAGCGCCCGCTGCGAAGGCGTGACCACCAGCTGCAGCACACGCCGGCGCGCGATGTGGGGATCGGCCGCGCCATAGGGCTGGATCAGCCATTCCGCGCCTTGCTCGGTGGCCACCAGCTCGCAGTGCTCGCCAGGCTGCAGGGGCGCACCCAGCGTGGCCTTGCAGCTCAGCGCCAGGCTGCCGATCAGCACGCGCGCGTCCTGCACGTCGCCCTCTACACGCGGCGCCGCCATGGCGGGCTCGGCGCTCAGCAGGGCGCTGATGTCGACCTGGAAGTGCTGGGCCAGCGTCTGCAGATCGCTGGCCGAGAACGAGGCGTCCTGGAACTTGCGGAAGGCGCCCGAGCGCGACAGGCCCAGGATCAGCGCCAGCTGCGACGCATGCTTGTGCCGCGGCAGGCCTTGTTCGGAGAAGAAGTCGTGGAGCCGGCGCGCGACCACGCTGTCCTCACTCTCGTCGGTGCTGTCGTCTTCGGACGCGAGGGGGACGCCGGGCAAAGGTTTGCTCACTTGCATGGTGTGGCGACGAAAGGGCTTGTCTCTGGATTAGGCGGCAAAAGTGCGCGTTAAATTAATGTGCCACGAAAAGTGATTAGAAATAGTGGACAATTTCCCAGTCGGTGGTAAAAAATGTGAGAAAAGCGCATCTAACCTGTCGCGCCTGCAGCAACAGCAGGACAAACCCGGGCCACGCGCACTTGTTTCCGGCCATGCCGATTGTGCACATGGTTGCATCCGATTTCAGTGGGAACCCGAGCCATGTCCATGTCAGACGCTAGTCCTCCCGTGCCGCACCGCGTACTGGATCCGCGCACGCTGGGGCGCCCCATGCATTTGCTGGGGGCGTTTGCCGAACGCTTCGGTGCCGACGTGTCGGAACTGTTGCGCCAGGGGCTCAACCGGCGCTATGCCATCGGCCTGCAGGTCGATGGCACGGGCATGCGCCAGCGCCAGCACAACGAAGACCCCGTGCGCTGGAACGTCTACAGCTGTCCGTCCGGCCGCATCGGCCTGGCGGTGCCGCGCGCACTGGTGCTCAAGCTGCTGCTATACCGCTACGGTGGCGGCGAGCCGGCGCCGGTCGAACCCGACGCCGTGGCGGTGACGGCCAGCGAGGAGCGCCTGTCCACCCGGCTCGGGCAGCAGCTGGCGTTGGCGCTGGCGCGGCGCATCGACGCCGGGCTGCCGCCCGTGGGCGTCGCCGCGGAGCCGGCCGCGGCCGACCCGGCCGTGCCCTTCCATTCCGAATCGGCCCTGCCGACCGGCCTGTGGCAGTTGAACCTGACCCTCGTCGAAGCCGACAGCGGGCAGCGCCACGAACTGCGCTTCAGTCTGGACGATGGCTGCATGCACCGTCTGCTGGACCGGCTGGGCCGTGGCCGCACGCTGGTGCGCGAGGGCGCAGCCGCCCCGGCGCTGCCGCTGTCGTCGCGGCTCAAGCTGCGCCTGACGGCGCGCCTGGTGCAGCAGCGGCTGCCGCTGGGCGCCATCCTGGACCTGCAGCCGGGCAGCGTGCTGCCGATTCCGCAACCCACCGCGGTGGTGCTGGTCAAGGACTCGCCCTTGTTCAGCGCCAGCGTGGCCGAACACAAGGGGCGCCTGTGGCTGACGGCGTTCCAGGATCTGTGAAGGATAGAAGACCATGAGCGACAAGCCAGACCCCAACGACGTGGACGCGCTGCTGGGCGACCTGACCGTGGATGCGGGCGCCACCGACGCACCCATCAAACCGCGCCGCGACCTCTCGCTGATGCTGCGCAAGATTCCCGTCACGCTGACGCTGGAGGTCGGCTCGGCCGATGTCTCGCTGGACCAGCTCATGGGGCTGGAGCACGGCAGCGTGGTCGAGCTGGACGCACTGGCCGGCGCGCCGCTGGTGATCAAGGTCAACGGCACGGCCATCGGCCGCGCCGAGGTGGTGGTCTCCGGTGAGAACTACGGCCTCAAGGTGCTGGAACTGTCGGACCTGGACCTGCTCTCGCTCGACACGCGCTGAAGCGCAGGGCCTACACCATGAAGATGCTGAGCGCGTGGCGCCTCTGGCGGAACCGGGCGCTGGCGCCAGTGTGGCTGCTGCTGGCCGGCGCCGCGGGCGCGGCCGAGATTCCGCTGCTGTCCGCCGTGACCGGCAGTGCGCAGACCGATTACACGGTCAAGATGCAGGTGCTGGTCATCATGACCCTGCTCGGGCTGCTGCCCGTGCTGGTGCTCATGTGCACGAGCTTCGTGCGCTTCGTGATCGTGCTGTCGCTGCTGCGCCAGGCGCTCGGGCTGCAGCAGGGCCTGCCCAACCGCATCGTGACCGGCGTGGCGCTGATCCTGACCATCCTCGTGATGCGCCCGGTCGGCGAGCAGCTCTGGGAGCGTGCCTTCGTGCCCTACGACGAGGACCGCATCGGCCTGCAGCAGGCGCTGGTGGAGGCCAAGGAGCCGCTGTCGCGCTTCATGCTGGCGCAGACCAGCAAGGCCGCGCTGCAGCAGGTCAGCCAGCTGGCGCGCGAGCCGGCCGTGGCCGAGCCCGGCCAGCACGCCTTCGCGGTGCAGCTGGCGGCCTTCGTGCTCTCGGAACTGAAGACCGCGTTCCAGATCGGCTGCATGCTGTTCATCCCGTTCATGGTGATCGACCTCGTGGTGTCCTCGGTGCTGATGGCCATGGGCATGATGATGCTGTCGCCACTGGTCATCTCGCTCCCGCTCAAGCTGCTGCTGTTCGTGCTGGTGGACGGCTGGACGCTGACGGTCAACACGCTGGTGACCAGCGTGCGGGCGTTCTAGGAGAGGCCGCATGCTCACGCCCGATGTCGCGGTCGATCTGGTCAGCGCCAGCCTCAAGCTCGTGATGCTGCTGGTGGCCGTGCTGGTGCTGCCGGGGCTGATCGTGGGCTTCGTCGTCGGCATCTTCCAGGCCGCCACGCAGATCAACGA
Source organism: Pseudorhodoferax aquiterrae (assembly GCF_014652235.1). Lineage (GTDB taxonomy): Bacteria > Pseudomonadota > Gammaproteobacteria > Burkholderiales > Burkholderiaceae_C > Pseudorhodoferax > Pseudorhodoferax aquiterrae. The sequence goes on along the minus strand of NZ_BMYK01000009.1, from coordinate 211,734 downwards.
GCAGACGCTGAGCTTCCTGCCGCGCCTGTTGGTCACGCTGCTGGCCATCATCCTGACGGGGGGCTGGATGGCCTCGCAGCTCATGGATTTCTGCGTCGAGGTGTTCCGCCGCGCGGCGGCGCTCGTGGGGTAGGCCCTTGGAAGGCGTCTTCACCACATTGCTGGCCGAGCTGTCGGCCTGGTGGTGGCCCTTCGTGCGGGTGCTGGCCATGCTGAGCGCGGCGCCCATCGTCGGCGACACCTCCGTGCCGCTCACGGTGCGCGTGCTGCTGGCCATGGTGCTGGCCACCATCTTGCTGCCGGTGGCGGCGCCGGCCGTGCCGATCGAAGCGTTCTCGCTGCACGCGCTGGCGGCCACGGCCGAGCAGGTGGCCATCGGCGTGGTGCTGGGGCTGGCACTGCACTTCGTGATGTCGGTGCTGCTGGTGCTGGGCTACATGGTGTCTTCGCAGATGGGGCTGGCCATGGCGCTCATGAACGACCCGCTGTCGGGCGTGTCGTCCGACGTGGTGTCCAGCCTGCTGTCCATCCTGGGCATCCTGGTGTTCTTCTCCATCGACGGCCACCTGGTGCTGGTGCAGGTGATCGGCAAGAGCTTCACGCTGTGGCCCGTGGGCGGCGGGCTGCGCATGGGCGCGCTGCGGGCCGTGGCCTTCAACGTGAGCTGGGTGTTCTCGGCCGCGCTGCTGCTGGCGCTGCCCATGGTGTTCGCGACCATGGTGGTGCAGATGGGCTTCGGCTTCCTCGCGCGCGTGGCGCCGCAGCTCAACCTGTTCGCGCTGGGCTTTTCCGTGATCACGATCTTCGGCCTGTTCATGCTGGCCATGCTGGTGCGCTTCATCCCCGAGCATTACCTGCGCATGACGCGGCAGGTGCTGCTGATGCTCGAACAGACCTTCGGAGCGAGATGAGCTCTCCCCCAGTCTGCGCGCTACGCGCTCCGCCAACCCCCTTCCGGGGGCACATCCTGCGGTCTGGCAGAGCCAGTCCCGCGGATGTTGCTGGCATGGCCTGCTCCGCGGCCTTCGGCACGACTGCTCAGCCGCGGTCGCGATCGTGTTCCCGAGGTGGAAATGGAACAAGGTAGTTCGTCCGCCGACAAGAGCGAGAAGGCCACACCGCACAAGCTGCGCAAGGTGCGCCAGCAGGGCCAGGCCGCGCGCTCCAAGGACGCGGTGACGGCCGTGGGCATCGTGGCCAGCCTGAGCCTGGCCTACTGGCTGGCGCCGGGCTGGCTGCAGGACATGCGCCGGCTGTTCTCGGGCGGGTTGGCCGACCTGGCCGGCACGGGCGCCATGGAAGGCACCTGGTCCACGCTGTTCCGCGACGCGGGCTGGCTCACGGTGCGCATGGTGGCGCCCTTGCTGCTGGTGCCGGTGCTGCTGCTCGTGGCCTCGCTGCTGCCCGGTGGCTGGGCCATGTCGGTGGAGAACCTGCAGCCCAAGCTGGAGCGGTTGAACCCGGTCAGCAACCTCGCCAGGCTGTTCTCGGGCAAGCACCTGGCGGGCGTGGCCGCGTCCATCGCCAAGGCCGTGCTGCTGTGCGTGGTGCTGTGGTTCGTGTGCACCGGCAGCGCACAGCAGTTCCTGCGGCTGCAGGGTCTGCCGCTGCCCGAGGCCATCGCCCAGGGCGTGGGCCTGCTGCTCTCGGGCGTGACGGCCATGGTGCTGGTGTTCGTGCTGTTCGCCTTCATCGACCTGCCGGTGCAGTTGTTCTTCTTCCTGCGCGGCCAGCGCATGAGCAAGCAGGACGTGAAGGAAGAGCACAAGAGCACCGAAGGCCGGCCCGAGGTGAAGAGCCGCATCCGCCAGCTGCAGCTGCAGATGGCGCGGCGCGGCCTGAACAAGACCGTGCCGCAGGCCGACGTGGTCATCGTCAACCCCGAGCACTACGCCGTGGCGCTCAAGTACGACGAGCAGCGCGCCCAGGCGCCCTTCGTGCTGGCCAAGGGCGTGGACGAGATGGCGCTGTACATCCGCCAGCTCGCGCGCACGCATGGCGTGGAAGTGGTGCGCCAGCCGCCGCTGGCCCGCGCCATCTACAAGACCAGCCAGGTGCAGCAGCAGATCCCCGTGGCGCTGTACGCGGCCGTGGCTCTGGTGCTGAACTACGTGCTGCAGCTCAAGGCCTTCCAGGCCGGCCGGCGGCCGCATCCCCCGGGCTTGCCGCAGCAGCTGCCCATTCCTGATTCGCTCGATACGCCATGAAGCTGACCCTCGCCGACCTGCTCGCCGCGCTGCGCCGCACGCGGTCCCTCGCCCCCGTGCTAGTGCTGGCCCTGCTGGCCATGATCATCCTGCCGCTGCCGCCGCTGGCGCTGGACGTGCTGTTCACGTTCAACATCGTGCTGGCGATGATCGTGATCCTGGTGGCGGTGTCGGTGCAGCGGCCGCTGGACTTCTCGAGCTTCCCGACCATCATCCTGGCGACCACGCTGCTGCGGCTGGCGCTGACCGTGGCCTCCACGCGCGTGGTGCTGCTGAACGGCCACGAGGGCACGCACGCGGCCGGCCAGGTGATCGAATCCTTTGGCAACGTGGTGATCGGCGGCAACTTCGTGGTGGGCCTGGTGGTGTTCGTGATCCTCATGATCATCAACTTCATCGTGGTGACCAAGGGCGCCGAGCGCATCTCCGAGGTCTCGGCGCGCTTCACGCTGGACGCATTGCCCGGCAAGCAGATGGCCATCGACGCCGACCTCAACGCCGGTTTGATCAACCAGGAGAAGGCGCAGCAGCGCCGGCGCGAAGTCGCCTCCGAGGCCGACTTCTACGGCGCCATGGACGGCGCCAGCAAGTTCGTGCGCGGCGATGCGATTGCCGGCATCCTGATCCTTTTGATCAACATGGTGGGCGGCGTGGCCATCGGCGCGCTGATGCACGACCTGAGCTTCGGCGAGGCCTTCCGCCAGTACGCGCTGCTGACCATCGGCGACGGCCTGGTGGCGCAGATCCCGGCGCTGCTGCTGTCGTCCGCTGCGGCCATCGTGGTCACGCGCGTGAGCGACACGGGCGACCTGCAGACGCAGATCGGCCAGCAATTGCTGGCTTCGCCGCAGGCCTTGTACAGCGCGGCCGCGCTGATGCTGGTGCTGGGCCTGATCCCGGGCATGCCCTGGGCCAGCTTCATCGGTTTTGCCGCGGTGCTGACCTATGTGGCCTGGCGCCTGGCCAAGCGCCAGGCCCGGCCCAAGGAAGGCGCCGACGCGGGCGCGCTGGGCGCCGCGCTGCTGACCGCCGAGCCGCCGGCCGAGCTGGACTGGCGCAGCCTGCCGCGCGTGGACGCGTTGACCGTGACCCTGGGCTACCGGCTCGTGGCCATGATGGACCAGGGGCAGGGCGCGCCGCTGGTCAAGCGCCTGCAGGGCCTGCGCCAGACCATGAGCGAAAGCCTGGGCGTGCTGCTGCCGCCCGTGAGCGTGCGCGACGACCTGGGCCTCAAGCCCACGCAATACCAGGTGCTGCTGCGCGGCAGCGTGCTGGCGCGTGCCGAGCTGCAGGCCGACCGGCTCATGGCCGTGCCATCGCCCAACCTGTACGGCCAGATCGACGGCGCGCCGGGCGTGGACCCGGCCTATGGCCTGGCGGTGGTCTGGATCGAACCCGACCAGAAGGCCCATGCGCTGGGCCTGGGCTACCAGGTGGTGGACGGCCCCAGCGTGATCGCCACGCACGTGAGCAAGCTGCTGCGCGAGAACCTGCCCGAACTCTTCAACCACGAGGACGCCGGCGAGATCATGGAGCGCCTGGCCGGCCAGGCGCCGCGCCTGGCCGAAGCGCTGGGCAAGGCCATGACGCATGTGCAGCTGCTCAAGGTGTTCCGCACGCTGCTGGCCGAGAACGTCTCGCTCAAGGACATCGTGCCCATCGCCACCAGCCTGCTGGAAACCTCGGAGACCACCAAGGACCCGATCCTGCTGGCGGCCGAGGTGCGCTGCGCCGTGCGCCGCCAGATCGTCGAGCAGCTGGCCGGCCAGCGCAGCGAGCTGCAGGTGTTCAGCCTCACGGGCGACCTGGAGAACATGCTGCTGGGGGCCTTGAACCAGGCGCGGCAGGGCGGGGCCAAGGTGGCGCTGGACAACTTCCCGGTGGACCCGAACCTGCTGTCGCAACTGCAGACCCACATGCCGCTGGCGCGGGACCAGATGAAGCAGCAGGCGGCGCCGCCGCTGCTGCTGGTGATGCCGCAGATCCGGCCATTGCTGGCGCGCTATGCGCGGCTGTTCGCGCCGGGACTGGCGGTGCTCTCGTACAACGAGATTCCGGAGCAGCGGGAGGTGAGTATTGTGGGGACGGTGGGGTAGCGGCGCGCCGGAAGCCGGCATCCGCAAGACTGGGGAAGATCCCAGGGGTGGGATTTGTAACTGGCGCGGGTTTTGTCGGATTTTTTAGTAGGGTTGCCGTTCTGGTTGGACACGAGGAATTGGCATGAAATCAATAACTTACGTGTTGAGCCGCGGGCGTGATATCACGACGGCGGCTGTGATATCTCGCGTTGGCGTGCGTGATACAACAAGTTAGACAACATGAGCAAAGGTGCGTTCAAGAGAAGGCTGAAATGGGCTCCAGGCGATGTGTTCGCTGTGCCTCTTTGCGATGGCAGCTTTGCATTTGCTCAAGCTGTGGCTCCAGTTCAATCACACGGAATCGACTTTGCGCTGCTCGATACGCGAACTCCTTCAGGTTCAGTTCTTGTCTGTCCCTCCAGCGGGTACGTTCCGATTTCGGTGCTTGCCACTTGGCGAACCGTGGTAACGGGTGGGCACTGGGGATTCGTAGGGCACCTTCCACTCGTTGTCGAACAACAGGCATGTCCAAATCAGCGCCTTGTTGCGACTGGCAGCGTCCATGTAGAGCATGCTTCATGGGGACTCGTCGAGAGATTCCTGTCTGCTTACCATGGCCTTTTTCCATGGAATATGTATCCGGCGTTTGACTTCGATTCGTACCTATTGCCGGGAGTTGGCCGGCCTACTGTGGCAAAGGTGCTTAGGCAAGATCAGGTAGTCTTGGCAAAATCACAGGAGAAAGGGCGTGCGTATGTTGCCTAACATTCCGCTGCATCGGACGGCTTCGCCGCCCGCTGAGCTTGCACGTTAGCTCTGGACTGCCACCGAATCGCATCTAGGACGTGCCATGAAGCATCTTTGGGACTCTGAGCTTTCCGAACGAGAAATTTACTTCATTGGGGCGATCTTCGTTCAGTGGGGTGCGCTCGAGCACGAGATTTTCTTACAGACGTTAAGCACCTTTGAGCCGGATAAATTTTCAACTGAGATTCCAGTTCTGCCCAAAGAAATGAACAACCTGCAGTTCTCGGGGGTGCTCGAACTATGGAATGAAAGAGTGGCAATACCCCTCCGCGGAAAGCGCGGAAAGGTTCTGCAGCAACAGTTTGAGGAGATAAGAAAGCTCAAGGACGCGCGCGATGCCATTGCACATGGAATGTGGCATTGGAAATCCGTTAATCCAATCGAGATCCGGACAGTTCGGATCAGGAAGCAGGAGATTATAACTTCCCGCTTCTCTGCGGACTTCCTGGGCGAGATGGCGAGCAAGATCGGCGAGATCAATTTCGGGATCCGCTTTCCAGGTGGCCTGATCGATCTTACGAGGCACAGAGTGCAGAATGGGGGGTATATGAGTCGTCGGTGGTTAGAAATGGTCACTAGCGGCCCAGACAATGCAAACGGCTATCCAACGTCTCATCCGGCGCAGGGCACGGCATCGTCCGACGAGGCAGGGGGCTAACATGGCTGTGGACGCGGACATTCAACTTCGTACGCTCGCGGCGCTCGGCCCGGTTGGGCCCCGGTCACCTCCACGTTAGGTTCCATGGACAGTTTCCTTCGCCTCTACCGAATCTATCGGACTGTCTCTCGATCATGGGTCGCGAGACAGATCTACAAACGCGCCACTTTCGGATGGAAGGTGGGCCTGTGGATAGGGGTACTCGGCTTTCTTGTGTTTGCAGTCAGCCAGTTCTACTACCGCCCGATGGGGGCTCACTTTGCCGCGATGCTCTTGTCGGCATGCGCGTGGGGGTTCTGCTTCGATCGTGCGCGCAGATCGGTGTTCGCCGAGGAATATAGGCTCTACCCGGAGCGGATCAACTACTTCCAACGAGACTATCAGTATCTACGATACCTAGAGTTCCGCAGTCGTCTGCAGAGCGGACCCTACGTAGGCGACATAGGTGACGCAATCGACTTCCTGGGCAGGCACATCGAGACCGATTCGCAGAACGCGATCTCGTCCCATCCACTCATGGCAGTTCTGATCGGAACGCTTCTGTCAGTTCTTGGAGCCGCTGCAGGTCAATGGCAAGCGAAGTACATTGTCTATACCTTGCTTGGGTTGCTTGTCACTATGTATTTCTCCGCGATGGTCCTTGGCATGTTGCAGACGAAACAAGCCGACTTGCGAGAATTCAAGCGCTTCTTGCTATGGGCTGCCGACGAACCGAATGAAAGCTAGCCTTTCTATCGGGCGGACATTCAAAAGCGCGCTGCGCGCTTTTAGACGCCGCCCATGTCAAATGTTGGGCATTCAAGAATGAGCACGCCGCTTAGCAAGTCTTCTAAAGCACTCGCATGGTTCAGCATAGTGACTGGTGCTTTGACCGTGGCAACGCCAATATTGCTCCCTATGCTGACGGCACATTCATTGCGGACGCCTGGGATGGCAATATTTTTTGCTCTCGGCATTGGTAGCCTAGTCGCCGGGTTCTACGGTCTAAAGGCACAGCCCTGGGCCTTCTGGCTCCTCTTCGCAACATTTCTTGTTCAGTGTTTCGAGTACTTCTCTGAGGTGTTTTTCGTTTCGTTTATCGGTCCCTTTTCATTGAAGATTGGATGGGGATGGCACTCTCCGCCTCGTCACTTCAATCTCAATGTCTTAGCTATTGCGGTTTGTATTCTCGCGATGCGCACGGCCAAGCAGCTTTCAAAAGAGCGGGCTTGTGATAGACGCTGAGCAGGCCAAAGCCGTTGTTTTCTCGGAATGCCAGAGCTGGTCTCAAGGAGGAGGCGAGAGATTCGCAATGTGTCCTCTCGAAGCGCGGTGACCATGGAATTGTTCTCGCCAGCAGCGAAGACTTCGTGGTGCGAGCATTCAAAAGCGGCCGATCAGCTCCGAGAAGACAAGGCCGCAATGGTTCAGCTCGAAAGAGGCTGGGGTGCACTCTGCAAAGAGCAGTCCATCTCACATCGGCAGGATATCGGGGGTTGGTATCCCCCCCACAAAAAGAACTGAACTGCGCATCGCAGTTTGGACGGCCACGTTACCAACCAACATCAACGCCTGACCAACCCCATGATCGACCACACCGGCATCACCGTCAGCGACTTCGCCCGCAGCAAGTCCTTCTACACATCGGCTCTGGCCCCGCTGGGCTACGCCATGGTCATGGAACTGTCAGCGGCCGTCACGGGCCACACCGACACGGCGGGCTTCGGCGAGCCGCCCAAGCCGGAGTTCTGGATCAGCGCCGGCCATCCCAACCAGCCGCCGATCCACATCGCTTTCCGCGCGGCGTCGCGTGCCGTGGTCGACGCCTTCTACGCCGCAGCCATCGCGGCGGGTGGCCGCGACAACGGGGCGCCCGGCATCCGGCCGCATTACCACCCGAACTACTACGGCGCCTTCGTGCTCGACCCGGACGGCCATAACATCGAGGCCGTTTGCCACGCACCCGGGTAGGGCCTGGTCACCGGCCCCCTGGGACGGCGGGGCGCTAATGCGGGGCCCCGCAGCCATCAACGCTGTGCCGCGCCTGCCAGCCAGCGGCCCAGCGCCTCCCCCGCCATCGGCCGCGCCACCAAATACCCCTGCGCCACCCCGTACCCCTGGGCCCTGAGCAGCGAATCCTGCGCTGCCGTTTCCACGCCTTCGGCCACCACCGTGAGCTTGAGGCTGCGCCCGATCTCCAAAATCGCGTTGCTCAGCGCGCGCGCCGCGCCGTCGCTCTCCAGGTCGGCCACGAAGCTCCTGTCCAGCTTGATCTCGTCCACCGGCAACCGGCGCAGGTAGCTCAGGCTCGAATAGCCCGTGCCGAAGTCGTCCATGGACATGCGCACGCCCAGCGCGCGCACCTCGGCGATGGTCTCCAGCGTGCTGGGATGGGCGTCCAGCAGCACGCTCTCGGTCAGCTCCAGCAGCAGATCCTGGGGCGCCAGTGCGTGCTGTGCCAGCGTCTGCGCGATGCTGCGCGCCAGTTCGCGGTCGTGGAAGCTGGTGGGCGAGAGGTTGACCGAGACAGAAGGGACGGCCAGCCCCTCGCTGCGCCACTGGGCGAGCTGGCGGCAGGCTTCGCGCAGCGCCCAGTGGCCGATCTCGGCGACGAGGCCGCAGTCCTCGGCCAGCGGGATGAAGCGCGCCGGCTCGATCTCGCCCAGCACGGGATGGGTCCAGCGCGCCAGCGCCTCCACGCCGTGCAAGCGGCCGCTGGCCATGTCGATCTGCGGCTGGTAGTGCAACTGCATCTGCGCAGTGCCCATGGCCTGGCGCAGCGCGGTTTCGAGCGCCATGCGCTGCTGCACCACGTCGTTCATGCCGGCACTGAAGAAGCAGAAGCGCCCGCGGCCGCCGGTCTTGGCCTGGTACATGGCCATGTCGGCGCGCTGCAGCAGCGCGTCCATGGTGCGGCCGTCCTCCGGGAACATGGCCACGCCCACGCTGGCCGTGACCGACAGCATGGAGCCGCCCACGGCCAGCGGCACGGCCAGCAGGGCCTGCAGCCGCGCGGCGATCTCGGCCGCGTGGCCGGCGTCGCACTGCGGCAGCACGACGACGAACTCGTCGCCCGACAGCCGGCCGGCGATGTCCGAGGCGCGCAGCTCCAGCTGCAGCTGGGTGGCGGCATGGCGCAGCACGGCGTCGCCGGCCGGGTGGCCGAGCGAGTCGTTGATTTGCTTGAAGCGGTCCAGGTCGACGAACAGCACGGCCAGCGTCTCGCGGCTGCGCGCGGCCGCGGCGATGGCCTGGTCGGCCCGGGCGTGAAGCAGGCTGCGGTTGGGCAGGCCGGTCAGGCTGTCGTAGAAGGCCAGCTGGCGGATGTGCTGGCGGGTGCGTTCGCGCTGCAGCGCCAGCGCGCACAGGTTGGTGCAGCTGTCCACCAGGCGCTGGTGGAAGGCCGCGCTGGCCTGGTTGCGCGGCTGGCGGAAGTAGAAGGCGAAGGTGCCCAGCACGCCGCCCTGGCTGTTGCGGATGGGGGTCGACCAGCAGCCCGTGAAGCCCAGCGGCAGGACCAGCTCGCGGTAGGGCGCCCACAGCGGGTCGGTGGCGATGTCGTCCACCATCACGGGCGCGTTGCGCCAGGCGGCCGTGCCGCAGGAGCCGCCGATGGGGCCGATGGCCAGGCCGTCGAGCTGGCGCGAGTAGTCGGCCGGCAGGCTGGGCGCGGCCAGCGGGTGCATGCGACCTTGCTCGTCCACCTCCAGGATGCTGGCGCTGACCTCGGGCGCTAGGTGCTCCACCTGGCGGCAGATCAGCTCCAGCACCTCGGCCAGCGGCCGGTCGCGGGCCATGGCCTCCAGCACGCGGTGCTGCAGCGCGGCGTGGACCTTGGCCTGCGTGATGTCGGTGTAGACGGAAACCGTGTAGCGCCGGCCGTCCAGCTCGTCGAAGATCGGATGGCTGATGACCTTGACCCAGTGGCTTTGCCCGTCCTTGCCCAGCGCGATGCGCTCGCGCTCGACCGGCCGGCCGCTGCGCAGCGTGGCCCGAAAGGCCTCGATGGCCACGGCATCCTGGTTGGACAGCAGCCAGGCCACCGCGTCCTGGCCCGCCACCTCGTCGGCACGCCAGCCCAGCAGCCGCGTGAAGCCCGCGTTGACGTAGAGGATGCGGGCCTGCGCATCGGTCACGACGATGGCCGCGTCGGTGGTGTCCGTGGCCAGCGAGAGGCGGCGCAGGTGGGCCGCATCGGCGCGCTCGCGCAGCAGGCGTTCGGTCACGTCGGCTGCCACTTCCAGCACCTCGGTCACCTGGCCGTCGGCGTCCAGCACGGGGGCGTAGGTGGATTGCAGCCAGCAGCTGCTGCCGTCCATGCACTCGCGCTCGAGCGGACCGGCCTGGGCCTGGCCACGCCGCAGCGCCTGCCACAGCGCGGCGTAGTCGGCGCTGGCGGCCGTGGCGGGCGTGCACCAGCGGCTGTGGTGGCTGCCCACGGCCACGTCGGCCGTGCAGCCCAGCAGGGCCAGGTAGTGCGCGTTGGCGCGGCGCAGCGTGCCGTCGGGTGCGAATTCGGCAATGGCCATCACATCGTCCAGGGCACGCAGCTGCGCCAGCTGCTGCGCAGCAGGGTTCCGGCCTGCCCCGTGGTCCATCGCACCTCCCGCTGGTGCCGGCACCGCCGCCAGGCGTTGCCAGGGCGGCGGTCGTGACGGCAACTTTTGTGTTGTGATGTTATGCGATGCCACTGCAGGGCCTTGCGGGGCGGGGTCTGGCGCAGCCCGAGGGTTCATGGGGCGCCGCGGCCGACGTGGCGGCGCAACGCCTCCAGCGCCTCGGTGCCGGCGCGGAACAGGGCCAGCGGCAGCTCGTGGCTGCCGATGGCGGGCAGGGTTGTGGCCGCGGCGGGCACGGTGAAGCCGGGGTCGTGGCGCACATGGCAGCGCATGAGGCGCAGGCCGGCGCGCGCCATGCGCGCGGCGATGGCGCCGACCTGGGCACGCAAGGGCGCAACGCTGGCGGCATCCGCCACGGTCAGCGTGAGGCCGACCTGCACGTCCAGCACGTCCAGCACCAGGCCGACCTGGCCCAAGGGCGCCAGCGCCACCGACAGGCACAGGCGCGTGGCCGCGCGGCGGCGGGCGCGGCGGTTGGGGCCGCCGGTCCAGCGCCGCTGCTCCAGCCACAGCGTGAGCGGCCAGCCATGCCAGGGCAGCACGCGCAGCAGCAGGGCGGCCTCGCCCGCGTTCGGCGTGGCCGGCATGTCGGCACCGGACACGCTGGAGTGCGCGGGTGCCAGCGTGGCCGCCTGTTGCAGCGCGGCCAGCGTGCGCTGGCGCCAATGGGCGGCCAGCGCCATGGTGTCGTTGGCGGCCGCGGACAGGCGCAGGATGGCGGCCTGGTCGGGACGCAGGGCAGGCGGCTCGGCATCCCAGCCCTCGTGCAGACCGGCGGCCGCGCTGCCATCGGGCGCCAGCACGCCGAGCACGCGCACTTCCAGGGGCGGGCCGGCGCGCAGCACCTGCACCAGCATCGTCTGGCCTTCGCGCCACTGCGGCAATCCGTCGCCTCCGCCGAGACGGTAGACCTGTCCATGCTCTCCGCGTGCGAGCTTCTCGCCCGCAGCACCGGAACCGAGCACCAGGCGCAGCGTCAGCGCCGGGTCGGGCGGGGCGCGTTCCTGCGGGCCGGACACGGCGGCACGCACCACGGCGGCGCGGCTGGCGGCGGAGACCGGCTCCAGGCTCATGGATGGGACGGGTGGGTGCGTTCGGGCATGAAAAAGCCAACCGGATCGCGGTTGGCTTCAGGGGAGGGTGCGGCCGCTTATTGCAGCAGCGACAGTGCCAGCTGCGACATGCTGTTGGACTGCTTCAGCATGGAGGTGCCGGCCTGCATCAGCATCTGCTTGGTGGTCATGTTGGCCGACTCGGAGGCGTAGTCGACGTCCATGATGCGGCCGCGGGCGGCCTCGGTGTTGATGCTCATGTTGGACAAGTTGTTGTAGACATGGTCCAGGCGATTGGAGGCGGCGCCGAGGCTGGCGCGGAGGGCGCCGACGTCGTCCAGCAGGTCCGCCAGTTCGGTGATCTTGCCGTTGGCGGCGGTACCGTCCGTGCCGGCGATCTCGGTGCCCGGCGTACCGGCGGTGACACCGGCAGTGAAGGAGGCGACCAGACTGTCCAGTGCGGTGTTCAAGTCGCCAGCCGCGGTGCTGATGTCCAGGTCCATGGTTTCGTCGGCCGTGGTACCGATCTGGAACGTCATGGCCGCGCCGAACTTGCCATCAGGGGTCGTCGCCTTGCCGAACAGCTTCTCGCCGGCGAACGTCGTGTTCTCCATGATGTTGCCCAGCTCTTCGCCCAGCTGGTCGAACTCTGCCTGCATGGCATCGCGGTCGGCTTCCGAGGCGGAGGCGGTTGCAGCTTCCGTTGCCAGATCCTTCATGCGCTGCAGGATGTTGGTCACTTCGTTGAACGCGCCTTCCGCCGTCTGCATCATGGAGATGCCGTTCTGGGCGTTGCGCTGGGCCACGGCCATGCCGCGCGTCTGCGCGTTCAGGCGGGTGGCGATCTGCAGGCCGGCGGCGTCGTCCATGGCGGAATTGACGCGGTAGCCGGTGGACAGGCGGGTCAGCGAGGTCGACAGCGCCTTGTTGGTCGCGTTCAGCGCGTTCTGACCGGACAGGGATGCTGCGTTGGTGTGCAGGCTCAGCATGGTGGTTTACTCCTTGCGGTTGATGGGGTACAGGCCACTGTTGCGCCCGTACCTGCACAAGGCGGTCAGCCGCACAAAAAAACTAAATCGAGTTTTTTGGACTGCCCGCACCGGGCGTGAAATCCGTCACGGAAAGGGCCAGGCGGCGGTCCACTGTGCCAGGCGCTCGGCCGGGCTGCCGGCGGCCTCGGGCAGGCCCAGCATGCGGGCGGCCGCCTGCAGCGCGGCCGCCGGATCGGCCAGGTCCAGGGCCTGGGCGCCGTTCTGCTTGGACAGCTTCTCGCCATTGGCGCCCAGCACCAGCGGGGTGTGCAGGTAGCGCGGCGTGGGCAGTCCCAGCGCGCGCTGCAGCAGCAGCTGGCGCGGCGTGTTGTCGGCCAGGTCTTCGCCGCGCACCACGTCGGTGATGCCCTGGTCGGCGTCGTCCACCACCACGGCGAGCTGGTAGGCCCACAGTCCGTCGGCGCGGCGCAGCACGAAGTCGCCCACGGCCTGCTCCACGTCCTGCTGCTGCGGGCCGAGCCGGCGGTCCGTCCAGTCCACGGGCCCAGCCTGGTCGGTGCGCAGACGCCAGGCGCGGGCGGGCCGGCCGTGCAGGCCGTGTCGGCAGGTGCCCGGATAGATGAGTTCGCCATGGCGCCGGGCCGGCTGCGCCAGGGCGATCTCGCTGCGCGAGCAGGCGCAGGGGTAGGCGTGGCCGGCGGCCACGAGCCGGTCGAGCGCAGCCTCGTAGAGCGCGCCGCGGCGCGATTGCCAGACGGGCTCCTCGTCGGGCAGCAGCTGGCAGGCGGCCAGCTGCGACAGGATCAGCGCATCCAGGCCGGGCGGGCAACGCGGCGCGTCCACGTCCTCGATGCGCACCAGCCAGCGGCCCGCGTGGGCGCGGGCATCGAGCCAGCTGGCCAGCGCGGCGACCAGGGATCCGGCGTGCAGCGGCCCGGTGGGCGAGGGCGCGAAGCGGCCGGTATAACTCACGCCATCCGCAGCGCCAGCTCCAGGCCCGAGACGAAGGCGTCCTCCACGCGGTGGCCCAGGCACCAGTCGCCGGCCACGCCGATGCGCAGGGCCTCGTCCCAGACGTGGCTCTCGCCCAGCGGCACCAGGGTCTGGGCCTGGTGCCACAGGTGGGCCGTGGCGAAGGCCGGCTCGGCGCGGATGCCGGTGACTTCGGCGAAAGCGCGCAGCAGCTTGGCCTGCACGCGTGCCGGCTCGTCCTGCAGGTGCTCGGCCGACCAGGCGGTGGAGGCCTGCACGGTCCAGCGCTCGATGGCGCCGCGGCCCGGCTTGGAGTTCTCGCGCGCCAGCCAGGCGATGCGGTGGTGCGTGCTGCGCGCCGCGTTCCACTGCGGGCCCAGGTGCGGCAGGCCGGCCTGCTGGGCCTGCGGGAAGGCCAGCAGCAGCGTCCAGCACGGGCCCACGCTCACGCCGGCGATGCGCTGCTGCAGCGCGGGTGCCAGGCCGCTGGCGCGCAACAGCTGCAGCGCCTGGGTGCTGGGAACGGCCAGCACCACGGCGTCGAAGCCTCCGAACACGCGCTGCGCGTCCGGCGTGCCGAGCATGCCTTCGGTGGCGAGCTGCCATTGGTCCGGCTGCAGACGGTCGGGCGCGATGCCGGTCACGCGTGTGCCGCATTCGATGGGGGCGAGCGGGGCGGCCCAGTGCGCCGGCAGCGCCTGCATGCCGGGCGTGGGCACCCAGTGCCGCTCGCCCGTGGGCAGCGCGGCGGCGGCCACACGGCCGTAGGGATCGAGCACATGCACCGTGTTGGCGCTCCAGGGCTTGCACAGGGGCTTGGCGGTCTGTTCCAGCGCCTGGGCGAAGCGGCCGTCGCGCACCGTGAAGTACTGGGCGCCGTGGTCGAAGCCGCCGAACGCGGTGTCGGCCGTGGCCATGCGACCGCCGGCGAGGGCGTTGGCTTCGAACACCTGCACGCCGTGGCCGGCCTGGGCCAGTGTGCGGGCACAGGCGATGCCGGCCATGCCGGCGCCGATGACGGCGATGCGCCGCGCAGGCGCGGCAGATGTCGTGGATCTTGTGGGCCGGGTGCGCATGTTCATGGCCTGACTCTACACGGTGGGCAGCGGCCGCCGCGCAGGCGGCACACCCGCATCAACCCGCATGCGGTGCATTGAGCAGGGCCGCGCGCGTGGCCGGGCTTTCCAGCTGCTGCAGCCACCATTGCACGGCGCGGCCCAGGCCCAGGCCGCTGGAGGGGGCATGCCAGGCGTAGCCCACGTCGACCACGCGCTCGGGTTGCTGCACGCGGCGCGCCACGAGGCGGCCGGTTTCGATGTAGGGGCGGGCCAGGTTCTCGGGCAGGAAGCCGCAGCCCAGGCCGCGCAGCTGGGCCTCGAGCTTGGCGCGCATGGTGGGCACGGTCAGCACGTCCTGCCCGCCCAGGAGGCCCAGCGTGACGTTGGCGCGCTGGGCCGAATCAGCCACGGCCACGGCGCGGTGCTGCTGCACCAGCGCGTCGGGCAGCGGTTCGTCGGCCTGCGCCAGCGGGTGGTGCGGGGCCATGGCGTAGACGAAGCGCATCTTGCCCAGCGGTCGGACCTGCAGGTCGCGGATCGCGCCGCCCTGGGTCACGACGCCGATGGCCAGGTCGGCCTGGCCGGTGACGAGGGCCTCCAGCGTGCCGGACAGCACTTCCTCGCGGATCTTCAGCCGCGTGGGCGGCGCGATGGCGTAGAAGGCCTCGCACAGGTCCAGCACGGTGGTGCGCGAGATCACGCTGTCCACGGCCAGCGTGAGCTGCGGCTCCCAGCCCGTGGCCACGCGGCGCACGCGGTTGGCCACGGCGTCGATCTCGTGCAGCAGGCGCTGGCCCTCGCGCATGAGCTCGGCGCCGGCCTCGGTCAGCCGGGCCTGGCGCGAGCTGCGGTCGAACAGCAGCACGTCCAGCGCGTCCTCGATCTGGCGCACGCGGTAGGTCAGCGCGCTGGGCACGAGGCCCAGCACACGCGCGGCCGCGGCGAAGCTGCCGGAGCTGGAGATGGCCTGCAGCATGGCCAGGGCGTCGGGTGTCAGCACGTCGCGCGGGCTGGGGGTCTGGCTGGGCATGGGCGATTCAGTTGGTTTGAACGATGACGCGAATTCACGTGCATTGTCTTTGAATGGACGCCACCTAAAGTTCTGTCCATGCGCCGCTCGTGGCGCACGTCGAAGAACCGAAGGAGTCCACCATGCTGACACTGCGCAAATCCGCCGACCGGGGCCATGCCGACCACGGCTGGCTCAAGTCCCACCACAGCTTCTCGTTCGCGGGCTACTACGACCCGGCGCACATGGGCTGGGGCAACCTGCGCGTGATCAACGAAGACCGCGTCGCCCCGGGCAAGGGCTTCGGCACGCACGGCCACCGCGACATGGAGATCATCAGCTATGTGCTGCAGGGCAACCTCGCGCACAAGGACACGCTGGGCAACGTCAAGGGCATCCCGCCCGGCGACGTGCAGCGCATGAGCGCCGGCACCGGCGTGATGCACAGCGAGTTCAACCACGCGCCGGACCAGACCACGCACTTCCTGCAGATCTGGATCGAGCCCGCGAAGAACGGCATCGCGCCGAGCTACGAGCAAAAGCACTTCGATGCCGCCGACAAGCGGGGCCGGCTGCGGCTGGTGGCCTCGCCCGATGGGGCCGACGGCTCGGTCACGGTGCATGCCGATGCGGCGCTGTACGCCGGCCTGTTCGACGGCGCCGAGGCGGCCACGCTGGCGCTGGACCCGGCCCGCAAGGGCTACGTGCACCTGGTGCGCGGCGAGTTGACCGTCAACGGCCAGCGCCTGTCCGGCGGCGATGCGGCGCTGCTGGCCGGTGAGTCGCAGGTGCGCCTGACCGACGGCAAGGATGCCGAGGTGCTGGTGTTCGACCTGGCGGCCTGATACTGCGCGGGCCCGCGCGCCGTGGGGTGCGCGGGCCGTCTTCCCGACCCATTGCCAAGGAGTACGCCATGAGCACCCATCCCATCCCCCCGAGCCCGGCGCAGGACGCGCTGGCCCTGATCGGCCGCATCCTGATCGCGGTGCTGTTCATCCCGGCCGGCTTCGGCAAGCTGACCGGCTTTGCCGGCACCGTGGGCTACATCGGCTCGGCCGGGCTGCCGCTGCCGCAGCTGGGTGCGGCGCTGGCCATCGTGGTCGAGCTGGGCCTGGGGCTGGCGCTACTGGTCGGCTTCAAGACGCGGCTCGCTGCGGCGGTGCTGGCGGTGTTCACGCTGGCGGCCTCGTTCTTCTTCCACAACTACTGGGCGCTGCCGGCCGACAAGGCCATGGTGCAGCAGCTCATGTTCATGAAGAACGTGGCGATCACGGGTGGCCTGCTGGCGTTCGTGGCCTTCGGTGCCGGGCGCTTCAGCGTGGACCGGCGCTGACTACACTGGCGCGATCCACGATCCAGGGAGCGACCACATGGCCATCGAACTGCTGCTGAACGGACACGACAAGGACCTCGGAGGCGGCTTCACCGTGCGCCGTCTGTTGCCGGCGGCCAAGCGCCAGGCCGTCGGCCCCTTCCTGTTCTTCGACCACTTCGGCCCGGCCGAGCAGCGGCCCGAGGACAACCACGATGTGCGGCCGCATCCGCACATCGGCCTGGCCACCGTGACCTACCTGTTCGAAGGCGCGATCTTCCACCGCGACAGCCTGGGCTCGGAGCAGGAGATCCAGCCCGGCGCCATCAACTGGATGACGGCCGGCCGCGGCATCGCGCATTCCGAGCGCCGGCCCGCGCGGCTCGCGCAGCAGTCCTATGTCAACCACGGGCTGCAGCTGTGGGCGGCGCTGCCGGAGGAGCACGAGCGCACCGAGCCCCGCTTCGAGCACACGCCGGCCGCGAGCATCCCGGCGCTGGAGGTGGACGGCGTGCAGGTGCGCGTGCTGATCGGCCATGCCTTCGGCAAGGTCTCGCCGGTGACCACCTTCTCCGAGACCGTGTACCTGGACGTGTCGCTCAAGGGCGGCACCAGCTTCGTGCTGCCGCCGCTGGCGCCCGAGCTCGCGGTCTATGCCGTCGACCATGCGCTGACCGTGGACGGCGAGGCCGTGGCGCCGCGCCAGCTGGCGGTGCTGCGGCCCGGTGCGGGCGTGGCCATCCACAGCACGGCGCCCGCGCGCGTGGCCGTGATCGGCGGCGCGCCGCTGGGCCACCGCCACATGTGGTGGAACTTCGTCGCCAGCCGCAAGGAGAGCATCGTGCAGGCCGCCGACGACTGGGAGGCCGGCCGTTTCGGCCGCGTGCCGGGCGAGACCGAGTTCATCCCCTTGCCCGAGCGCCGCTTCACGGCCTGAAGGAGACCGGCGCGGCGGCGCGCCATCAGAGCTGCAGCACGCCCTGGACGTGGCTGCGCGTCGCACCGCCGACCCAGACCTGGCCGGCCGCATCGCGGCCCAGGTGGATGCGGCCCTGGCGGCCCAGCCGCGTGCCCTGCGCCGCGACATAGTCGTGCTGCACCACGCCGCTGGCGAACAGCCACTGCGCCAGCGACGCGTTGAGGCTGCCCGTCACGGGGTCTTCGACGATGGCGCCAAGGTGGTCGGAGAAGAAGGCGCGCACCTCGAAAGCCGCGTCCGCGCCGGCGGGGTGCGGGCCGACCACGCCGACATCGATGCGCTCGGGCCAGCGCCGCGCCGGTTCCAGCGCCAGCACCTGCTCGGCCGAGGCCAGCCGGATGCCCAGCCAGCCGGGCCCGTTGTCGATCCAGGCCGCATCGAGCACCTCGGCGGCGCCGATGCCGAGCATGCGCAGCGCCGCGTCGAGCGCAGCCGGCGCCGGCGCGCCGCTGCGCAGCAGCGGCGGGGCGGCGAACGCGAGCCGCCCCTGGTCGCGCCGGACGGGGACCAGGCCCGCGCCGCACTGCTGGACGACCGTTGCATCGCCAGCCGGCGCGCCATGCGCGGCGAGCCAGGCGTGGCAGCTGCCCAGCGTGGGATGGCCGGCGAAGGGCATCTCGCGGTCCAGCGTGAAGATCCTGACCCGGTAGTGCGCCTGCGGATGCGTGGGCGCCAGCAGGAAGGCGGTCTCGGAGAGGTTGAACCAGCGCGTGAGGCGTTGCATGTCATCCGTGCCGAGGGCATCGGCGCCGGTGACGACGGCCAGCGGATTGCCCGACAGCGGGCCGGTGCCGAACACGTCCACGAAATGGATGGCCTGCGTCATGTGGGTCCTTCCTTGGTGGAGGAGGGTGGTGGCCCCGGAGCCGGCGCCTCAGCGGCGCCCGAACAGCAGCTGCAGCCCGGCGAGTGCGAACACCGCCGAGAGCGTGCCTTCGATCCAGCGTCGCCACCGCGCGTGCAGGGCGACCACGGCGGCCGTCGAGAAGGCGATGGCGTAGCCGCCGAAGACCAGGACACCGAGGCACAGGCAGCCGCCCACGATGGCCGGCAAGCCGCCTGCGGGCGCATCCGCCTGGACGCCCAAGGAGATGATCGCGGTCCAGGACAGGATCGCCTTGGGGTTGCCGATGTGCATGAGCATGCCCTGGCGGTAGAGCGCGCCGTCGCGTGGCGGCCTGCGGTCCGCGTGCGGCGCCGGCATGCCGCAGGCCGGGCCCATGGCCGAACGGCCCGCGCGCCAGGCCAGGTAGAGCAGATAGACGCCGCCGGCCATCTTGACGAGCCAAAGCGCCTGGGCATGCGCGGCCAGCACTGCGGACACGCCGGTTGCCGCGAGGACGGCCCAGAACAGGGAGCCGCTGACCACGCCGGCCGCCAGCGCCAGCGCGGGACGGCGGCCGTCGCGCATCGCCGTGCCCGCGATGGCCATGTTGCTCGGCCCCGGGCTGGCAGTGGCGAGGAGGTAGGTGGCGTAGACGAGTGCGGTCTGGCTGACGGCCATGCGGTTGAACTCCATCGGGTCGCGGTACGCCAGCGTCTGGGCAGGATCGCCGCTCGCGGGCACGGGCGCCAACGATACTGCCAGAAGCGCGCAGGCGGGCCATCGTGGACATCTGCCGTCAGGCAGGCGCACGGATCATCGAAGACGGTGTCCATGCGAGCGCCGGCGCTCGGCGCCCGGCGCCCGGAACGGGGGACCGTCAGTCCTCGACGAAGGCTTCCTCGCGCTTGGCCTTGACCGAGGGCAGCAGCACCACGACCAGCAGCAGCGCCGCCAGCGCCAGCAGCGTGGCCGACAGCGGCCGCGTGACCAGCACGCTCCAGTCGCCCCGCGAGAGCAGCAGCGCGCGGCGCAGGTTCTCTTCCATCATGGGCCCCAGGATCAGCCCCAGCAGCAGCGGCGCCGGTTCGCAGGCCAGCTTGTGGAACAAATAGCCCACCACGCCGAAGATGGCGACCATCCAGATCTCGAAGCTGTTGTTGTTCTCCGAGTACACGCCGACCGCGCAGAACAGCACGATGGACGGGAACAGCCACTTGTAGGGCACCGAGAGCAGCTTGATCCAGACGCCGATCAGCGGCAGGTTCAGGATGATCAGCATCAGGTTGCCGATCCACATCGAGGCGATCAGGCCCCAGAACAGCTCGGGGTTGCTGGTCATGACCTGCGGGCCGGGCTGGATGTTGTGGATGGTCATCGCGCCCACCATCAGCGCCATCACGGCGTTGGGCGGGATGCCCAGCGTCAGCAGCGGGATGAAGGAGGTTTGCGCGCCGGCGTTGTTGGCCGACTCGGGGCCGGCCACGCCGCGGATGTTGCCCTGGCCGAACGGCACCTCGCCCGGCTTGAGCTTGGTGCGCTTCTCGATGGTGTAGGACGCGAAGGCCGACAGCAGCGCGCCGCCGCCCGGCAGGATGCCCAGGGCCGAGCCCAGCGCCGTGCCGCGCAGCACGGCAGGCGTCATCTGCTTGAAGTCGTCCTTGGTCGGCATCAGGCCCTTGACCTTGGCCGTGAAGACCTCGCGCTCGCTGGAGGGTACGGCCAGGTTGGCGATGATCTCGCCGTAGCCGAACACGCCCATGGCGATGGCGATGAAGCTGATGCCGTCGGTCATCTCAGGGATGTCGAAGCTGTAGCGCGCCACGCCCGAGTTGACGTCGGTGCCGACCAGGCCGAAGGCCAGGCCCAGCAGGATCATGGCGATGGCCTTGAGCAGCGAGCCCGAGGCCAGCACCACGGCGCCGATCAGGCCCAGCACCATCAGCGAGAAGTACTCGGCCGGGCCGAACTTGAAGGCGATCTCGGTCAGCGGCGGCGCGAAGCCGGCCAGGATCAGCGTGCCCACGCAGCCCGCGAAGAACGAGCCCAGACCCGCCGCGGCCAGCGCCGGTCCGGCCCGGCCTTTGCGCGCCATCTGGTAGCCGTCGATGACGGTCACCACCGAGGATGCCTCGCCGGGCAGGTTGACCAGGATGGCCGTGGTGGACCCCCCGTACTGCGCACCGTAGTAGATGCCGGCCAGCATGATCAGCGCCGCCACCGGGGGCAGGGCGTAGGTGGCGGGCAGCAGCATGGCGATGGTGGCCACCGGCCCGATGCCGGGCAGCACGCCGATCAGCGTGCCCAGCAGACAGCCCACGAAGGCGTAGGCCAGGTTCTGCAGCGTGAAGGCGACGCCGAAGCCGGTCGCCAGGTTGTCGATCAGATCCATGTCAGTGATTGATTGCGCTGCGTGCAGCTTGGAACGATGGAAGCGACGGCACGCGACAAGCGGTGCCGAAGGCCGCGGAGCAGGCCATGCCAGCGGACGCCGCGGAACTGGCTTTGCCAGGCCGCAGGCGGCGCCCCCTGGGGGGATGGACGGCCACACGGAGTGAGGCCGTCAAACGGGGGTGGTTCATGTCACGCGAGGAAGGTGGGCCAGATCTGGAAGTTCAGCTTCAGCGCGAGTTCGAACGCGATGTAGCTGCCGATCGCCAGCACGGTGGCCAGGATGGCCACGCTCCTGGCGTTGAACTGGTCGCCGGCCAGGCTGGCGATGAAGGTCAGCACGTAGATGGCGACGATCAGGCCCATGGCCGGAATGCCCAGCGAGGGCAGGCCGGCCAGCAGCACGCCGAAGGCCAGGTTGGCGCCGATGATGAACACCAGCGGCCGCCAGGCCACCTTGCCGATCGGGTCGCCGTCCGGCCCGCCGTGGCGTGTCGCGTTGAACATGATCAGCGACCCGAGGATGGCGATCAGCACGCCCACCAGCAGCGGGAAGTACCCCGGGCCCATGCGGGCCGAGTCGCCCACCGTGTAGTTGGTCGCGCCCCAGGCGAACGCGACGCCGAACGCGCTGAACATCGCGCCGGCATAAAAGTCTCTCTGGCTCTTGATTCCCAAAACTGCCTCCTTCTGGTGGGGAACGGCGCCATGGCGGCGCGCGGGGCGATGCTAGGAACGCCGCCGGCGCCCGTGCATGACCAGAAGATGAACGTTTGGTTAGGTGGGCGCCGCGGTCAGCTGAGCGCCAGGGTCAGCCGTGCGCGCAGGCCCGGCGCGGCGTCCTCGAACCGCAGCTCGGCGCGGTGCAGCTGGGCGATGGCGCGCACGCTGGCCAGGCCCAGGCCAGTGCCGGGCAGGCGTTCGTCGAGGCGGAAGAAGCGCTGGCCCAGCCGCGCCAGTGCCGCGTCCGGTACGCCGGGGCCGTTGTCGCGCACCGCGAGTTCGACCTGGCCGTCCCGTGTGCGCACCGACACGTCGACGCGCGCGCCGGGCGTGCCCGCCGTGTACTTGAGCGCGTTGTCCACCAGGTTGGCAATGGCGCTGGCCAGCAGGTCGCGGTCGCCCAGCACCTGGCCCGGCCCGTCGCCCGCGAGCTGCAGCTGGCAGCCCTGGTCTTCCGCGACGGCGGCGTAGAGCTCGACCACGTCGGCTGCGATGGCGCGCAGCGACTGCGGCGTGAACTGCTGGCGTTGCGACCCGGCCTCGGCCTCGGCGATCTGCAGCAGCTTGTGGAACACGGTGTTGAGCTGCTCGAGTTCGACGATGGCACCGGCGCAGGCGTCTTGCAGGGCCGCAGGCGGGGTGCCCGGGCGCTGCGCCGCATGCAGGCGCGCCAGCGCGCGCGTGAGCGGCGTGCGCAGGTTGTGGGCGATGGTGTCGGAGACGTGGCGCACACCCTGCATCAGGTGTTCGATGCGGTCCAGCATGCGGTTGATGTCGTGCTCCAGCAGCGCGAACTCGTCGTCGCGGGCGGCGGGTTGCACGCGCTCGGCCAGGCGGCCGGCCGCGACCCGCGCCGCGGTGGCGCGCAAGGCCCCGATGCGCTGCTCCAGCACGTCGCGGAACAGGTAGGTGCCGCCCACGACCAGCAGCAGCGCGAGAAAGGTGGCGGCCTGGATCGCATCGCCCACGAGTTCGGCCATCTGCAACTGCTCGCTGCGGTCGTGGCCGACCACCAGGCGCGAGCCGTCGGGCAGCTTGCGCGTGGTCAGGTAGCCGGGGGAGGGGTGGCCGCTGCGCAGCAGGGTCTGCTCCTCGATGTCGTCGCCCGAGGCCGGCGGGTCGGCATAGCGGGTGCTGCCGGCCAGGCGGTGGCCATCGGCGTCCAGCAGCACCAGCAGTTCACGGTCGGAATCCTGGCCGTCGCCCAGGGATTCTTCGATGGCCTGCACCAGGGCTTCGCGGCCGCCCTGCTCGAAGCGCGCCTGCAGCTGCTGCGTGGTGGTGGCGATCTGGCGCAGCGTGCGCTGCTCCAGCAGCACCACGGTGCGGACGTAGAACACCGCCAGCGTGATGAGCACGACCAGCATGCTCATGCCGGCGAAGCCCAGCGCGAGCCGGAAGGCCGCGGAATGGCGCCAGGGCCACAGGCCGCGGCTCATGGGCCGGGGCTGGCCGACAGCAGATAGCCGGCGCCGCGCACGGTGTGGATCAGCGGCTGACCGAAGCCATGGTCGATCTTCTTGCGCAGGCGGTTGATGTGCACGTCGATGACGTTGGTCTGGGGATCGAACTGGTAGTCCCACACCGACTCGAGCAGCATGGTGCGCGTGAGCACCTGGCCGGCGTTGGACACCAGGAAGGCGAGCAATCGGAACTCGCGCGGCTGCAGCGCGATGGGCTGGCCGCCGCGCTCGACGCCGCGCGTCATGAGGTCGATGCGCAGGTCGGCCACCTGCAGGTGCCGCACCTCGGGCGCGCTGCCGGATCGGCGCACCAACGCTTCGAGCCGGGCGGCGAGCTCGGAGAAGGCGAAGGGCTTGGTCAGATAGTCGTCGCCGCCGGCCTTGAGGCCGCGGATGCGCTCGTCCACGGCCGACAGTGCGCTGAGCACCAGCACGGGCGTCTTCTTGCCGAGCCGGCGCAGCGTGGCGAGGATGGCCAGGCCGTCCACGTCGCCGGGCAGCATGCGGTCGAGCACGACCACGTCCCAGTGTTCTTCCACCGCGCGGGCCAGCCCGGTCACGCCGTCGCGGCAGTGCACGACGGCATGGCCCAGCTCACGCAGGCCGGTGGCGACGTAGCGGGCGTGTTCGGGCTCGTCCTCGATGACCAGGCAGCGCCACATCAGGCGGCGGCCGAGGGCTTGGCCTGCAGCGCGCTGTCCACGGCGCGCCGCTCGTCGAAGACGAAGCAAGCGCCGCGGTAATGCTTGCCGTCGGTCTCTTCGAAGTACTTGAGGATGCCGCCTTCAAGCTGGTAGACGTGCTTGAGGCCTGCGGCGCGCATGAGCATGGCGGCCTTCTCGCAGCGGATGCCGCCCGTGCAGTAGCTCACCACGGTCTTGCCTTCGAGCTCGGCCTGGTGCGCGGCCAGCGCGGCCGGGAACTCGCTGAACTTGGCGATGCGCCAGTCGATCGCGTTCTCGAACGCGCCGCAGTCCACCTCGAAGGCGTTGCGCGTGTCCAGCGTGACGACCGGGCGGCCCTCGTCGTCGTGGCCCGCATCGAGCCAGCGGCGCACGGTGGTGGCCGGCACGGCCGGCGCGCGGCCGCCATCGGCGCTGAAGTCGGGGCGGATCTGCGGCTGGTCCATGCGGATGATCTCGCGCTTGACCTTGACCAGCATCTTGCGAAAGGGCTGGGCCTCGGACCAGCTTTCCTTGGGTGCGATGTCGGCGAAGCGCGCGTCCGCATGCAGCAGCGCCACGAAGGCGCGCACGTCGGCCTCAGGGCCGGCCACGAACAGGTTGATGCCTTCCTCGGCCAGCAGCACGGTGCCCTTCAGGCCGCGCGCGGTGGCACAGGCCAGCAGCCGCTCGCGCAGTTCGGCAGCATCGGGCAGGGGAACGAATTTGTAGGCGGAGATGTTCAGGATCGCAGGCACGGGCGCGATTATCCTAGGCCGATGGCCGCACTGAAGTTTCTGCCCTGGTACGACTGGCTCGCCCTGCTGTGGTTCTTCGGCCTGTGGCTGGGCTATGCGCGGTTCTCGGGCAGCACCCAGCAGGCCACGCTGCTGCAGACCACCAACCGCTACCGTCGCTACTGGATGGAGCAGGCCACGGCGCGCGACCCGCGCGTGCTGGACGGCATCATCGTGCAGGGCCTGTCCAGCAGCCCCTCGTTCTTCGCATCGACCACCATCATCATCATCGGCGGCCTGCTGGCGCTGCTGGGCGCGACCGACAAGGCCTCGGAGTTCGTGCGCGAGATCCCGTTCGCGGTGCGCACCTCGGTGCTGGTGTTCGACCTCAAGGTCATGCTGCTGACCGGCATCTTCGTCTACGCCTTCTTCCGCTTCACCTGGTCGATGCGGCAGTACACCTTCGCCGCGCTCGTGATCGGCTCCATGCCCGACCCGGCCGACTTCTCGGCCGGCAAGTTCGACCGCAAGCACTTCGCCGACCGCGCCGGCAAGATGCTGGGCATGGCGGCCGAGACCTTCAACGGCGGCGTGCGCGCCTACTACATGTCGTTCGCGGCCACGGCCTGGTTCTTCTCCTCGCTGGCCTTCGCCGTGGCCACGGCCGCCGTGGTGCTGGTGCTGTACGCCCGGGAGTTCCGCTCCGAGGTGCTGCACGTGCTGCGCGACTGAATCAGCGGTCCAGGTTGTCCTGCACGCGTTGCAGCAGCGCGATCAGCCGGGCCTTCTCGTCTTCCGACAGTCCCTCCACCGCCCGCTTTTCCAGTGCGTCGGCCTGCTCGCGCAGAGCGCGCTGGATGGCCAGGCCCTCGGCCGTGGGCTGCAGCCGCACGTTGCGCCGGTCGGCCGCGTCGGCCTCGCCCTGCAGCAGGCCACGTTCGCGCAGGCCCTTGATGAGCCGGGCGAGCTGGGCCTTGTCGCGGCCCGTGTGCTGCACGAGGTCGCTCTGCGTGGCGCCGGGCCGGCGGGCGAAGAAGCCCAGGACCTTGCTTTCCATGTGCGTGAGTTCGTGCTGCCCCTGGCGCAGGGCCTGGAACAGCCGCGAGCGGAACTGGTGCATGACCTGGTGCACCCGCTCGAGAACCTCGTCGTCGGCAGGGTCTTGCCGGCTGTGACGGTTGACTTTATCAACTGATTCGCGCATGATTGAGGACATTATCAACCATCAGTAACAAGCAATGGAAGCTCCAGTCAATGCACCGCGCCAGGTCCAACGTGTGCGCCACGAAATCAAGCGCCGGGAACTGCGGGTCGCCCGCGTCGAGACCCTGAGCCCGCAGATGCGGCGCGTGGTGTTCCAGGGCGAGGCGCTGGCCGATTTCATGAGCGCCTCCTACGACGACCACGTCAAGGTCTTCTTCCCCACGCCTGAGGGCGCCGTGGCGCGCGACTACACGCCGCGCCGCTACGACAACGCAGCGCGCGAACTGACGATCGACTTCGCACTGCACGGCGACGGTCCGGCCGCCGACTGGGCGCGCCAGGCGCAGGCCGGCGATGCGCTGACCGTGGCCGGCCCGCGCGGCTCCTTCGTCGTGCCGCTGGACTTCGACTGGTATCTGCTGGTGGGCGACGAGACCGCTTTGCCGGCCGTGGCCCGGCGCCTGGAGGAACTGCCCGCCGGCTGCCGCGCGATCGTGCGCCTGCATGTGGCGGCCGCCGATCGGCAGGCGCTGGCCAGTGCCGCCGCGCTGGATCTGCAGTGGGTCGACAGCGAAGACGCCTTGCTCGATGCCGTGCGCGCGATCGACCTGCCCGCGGGCCATGGCTACGCCTGGTGCGCGGCCGAGGCGGGCGTGGCGGCCGCCGCCCGCCGCATCCTCGTGGACGAAAAGGGCCACGACCGCAAAGCGATCCGCGCGGCCGCCTACTGGAAGCGCGGCGCGATCGCCCACCACGAGAACCTGGAAGACGCCGGCTGAACCACACGGCCTCGCCCACGCCTTGCCTGGCGGTCTCAGGAAGCGGCGCGGGGCCATGCCCAAGCCCGACAGCCTCCTAGAATCCGGTCGATGTTCGTTCATCTGCGCATCCACACCGAATTCTCCGTCGTCGACGGCACCAACCGCATCGACGAGCTGGTCCCCAAGGCCGCGGCCGACGGCCAGCCCGCACTGGCCATCACCGACCTGAACAACCTGTTCGGCGGCATCAAGTTCTACAAGGCCGCGCGCGGCAAGGGCGTCAAGCCCGTGATCGGCGCCGAGGTGCAGATCGAGGGCATGGGCCAGGACCCGGCCGCCACTTCGCGCGTGCTGCTGCTGGTGCAGGACCGACAGGGCTACCTGAACCTGTGCGAGCTGCTGGCACGGGCCTGGACGCAGAACGTGGTCCGTACCCAGGCTGTGGCCAAGCTGGCCTGGCTGCAGGAACTCAACGCCGGTCTGATCTGCCTGTCTGGCGCCCAGGCCGGGCCCGTGGGCCAGGCCCTGGTGCAGGGCGACGCCTCGCGCGCGGGGGCATTGGCCTTGCAGCTGGCAGGGATCTTCCCGCACCGGTTCTACATCGAGATCCAGCGCGCCGGCCGCGCCGACGACGAGGCCCATGTGGTGGCGGCGGTCACGCTGGCCGGGCGCCTGAACCTGCCCGTGGTGGCGACCCATCCCGTGCAGTTCATGGGCGAGGAGGACTACGAAGCCCACGAGGCGCGCGTGTGCATCGCCGAGGGCGAGATCCTCGCCAACCAGCGCCGCGTTCGCCGTTTCACGCGCGAGCAGTACTTCAAGAGCGCGGCCCAGATGCAGGCGCTGTTCGCCGATGTGCCCACGGCGCTGGCCAACACGGTGGAGATCGCCAAGCGCTGCAACCTGACGCTGGTGCTGGGCAAGCCGCAGCTGCCGAACTTCCCGATTCCGCTGGTCGACGGCAAGCAGATGACGGTGGAAGAGTACTTCCGCCACGTCTCGCACGAAGGCCTGGAAGAGCGCCTGGCCCATCTGTACAAGGACCCGGCCAAGCGCGATGCCGAGCGGCCGCGCTACGTGGAGCGGCTGGAGTTCGAGATCAACACCATCCTCAAGATGGGGTTCCCGGGCTACTTCCTGATCGTGGGCGACTTCATCAACTGGGCCAAGCTCAATGGCTGCCCGGTGGGCCCGGGCCGGGGCTCGGGCGCAGGCTCGCTCGTGGCCTATGCGCTGAAGATCACCGACCTGGACCCGCTCCACTACAAGCTGCTGTTCGAGCGCTTCCTGAATCCGGAGCGGGTGTCCATGCCCGACTTCGACATCGACTTCTGCCAGAGCAACCGCGACCGCGTGATCGACTACGTGAAGCAGAAGTACGGCAAGGAGGCGGTGAGCCAGATCGCCACCTTCGGAACCATGGCGGCCAAGGCCGCCATCCGCGACGTGGGCCGGGTGATGGACATGAGCTACACCTTCTGCGACGGCATCTCCAAGCTGGTGCCGGCCAAGCCGGGCATGTCCTACACGCTGGCCTATCCGCCCGAGCCCAAGAAGGAGGGCGACAAGAACAACTACGCGCTGGAGCTCGAGCCCCAGCTGTACGAGCGCGTGCGCAACGAGGAGGACGTGAAGAACCTCATCGAGATGGCGCAGGCGCTGGAGGGCATGACGCGCAACATCGGCATGCACGCCGGCGGCGTGCTGATCGCGCCGGGCAAGCTCACGGACTTCTGCCCGCTCTACCAGCAGCCCGGCAGCGAGTCGGCCGTGAGCCAGTACGACAAGGACGACGTGGAGGCCATCGGCCTCGTGAAGTTCGACTTCTTGGGCTTGGCCACGCTGACCATCCTGGAGATCGCGCGCGAGTTCATCGTCAAACGCCACAAAGGCCAGGAGAACTTCGACTACGCCAACATCCCGCTGGACGACAAGCCGACCTACCGGCTGTTCCAGGAGGGCAAGACCGAGGCCGTGTTCCAGTTCGAATCGCGCGGCATGCAGGGCATGCTGCGCGACGCCAAGCCCACGCGGCTGGAAGACCTGATCGCGCTGAACGCCTTGTACCGGCCGGGCCCGATGGACCTGATCCCCAGCTTCGTGAACCGCAAGCACGGCCGCGAGGAGGTCGAGTACCCGCACCCCATGGTGGCCGAGATGCTCAGCGAGACCTACGGCATCATGGTCTACCAGGAGCAGGTCATGCAGACCGCGCAGATCCTGGGCGGCTACTCGCTGGGCGGCGCAGACATGCTGCGCCGGGCCATGGGCAAGAAGAAGGCCGAGGAGATGGCCGAGCACCGCGAGATCTTCCGCAAGGGTGCGGCCAAGAACGGCATCTCGCAGGACAAGGCCGACGAGGTCTTCGACCTGATGGAGAAGTTCGCGGGCTACGGCTTCAACAAGTCGCACGCGGCTGCCTACTCGCTGCTGGCCTACCACACGGGCTGGCTCAAGGTGCACTACACGGCCGAGTTCTTCTGCGCCAACATGACCGTGGAAATGGACGACACCGACAAGCTCAAGGTGTTGTACGAAGACGCGCTCAAGATGGGCCTCACCTTCGAGTTTCCGGACGTCAACCGCGGGCGGTACCGCTTCGAGCCCGTCACCGACAAGGTCATCCGCTACGGCCTGGGCGCCATCAAGGGCACGGGCCAGCAGGCCATCGAAGCCATCGTCGCGGCGCGCGAGGAGGGCGGTGCGTTCACGAGCCTGTACGACTTCTGCCTGCGCGTGGACCGCACCCGATTGAACAAGCGCACGCTGGAGGCGCTGATCAAGGCCGGCGCCTTCGACAGCCTGCAGCGCAACCGCGCCGCGCTGGTGGCGTCGATCGACCAGGCCTTCGCGTTCGCCAACGTGAGCGCGGCCAATGCCAACCAGCACGGCCTGTTCGACATGGTGGATTCGCACGCGTCCAGCACGCAGGAGCCCGAGCTGGTCGAGGCCACGCCCTGGGGCATCAAGGAGCAGCTGGTCTACGAGAAGACGGCCATCGGCTTTTACCTCTCGGGCCACCTGTTCGACGAGGTCGCGCGCGAGGTGCGCCAGTTCGTCAAGCGCGGCCTGGGCGACCTCATCGACACGCGCGAGCCGCAGCTGTTCGCGGGCATCGTGACCGATCTGCGCGTGATCAACGGCCAGCGCGGCAAGCTCGCGCTGTTCAAGCTGGACGACAAGTCGGGCGTGATCGAAGCGCGGGCCGACGAAGCGCTCATCAACCAGCACAAGGACCAGCTCAAGGACGACGAGCTCATCGTGGTCATGGGCAAGCTCATGCCGGACCGCTTCAGCGGCGGCCTGCAGATGACGGTGCAGCAGATCTGGGACCTAGCCGGCGCGCGCTGCCGCTTCGGCAAGTTCCTGCGCATCCGGGTCGATCGCACGAATGGCCACAAGCCGCCGGCCATCGGGCAGCTGCTGCAGGACTACCCGGCCCGGACCGAGGTGTCCGAGCATGGCGAGCTGCAACGCGGCCTGCCGCTGCGCCTGTCCATGCTGTTCCCGGGCTTCGTGGCCGAGGACGTGGTGCGGCTGGAGGACAGGCGCTGCTTCCCGACCGACGCAGCCCTGGCCGGCCTGCGGGCCCAGGCGCACGAGGGCCAGGCCGCCGTCGTTTACGAATGAGGCATGTCCATGACGGTTTCATGAATGACATCAAACCGTCACGAACAGACCAGACACTCGGGCGCCATCCGCTGCCCTTTTTGAGTGCCTGAGCGCCATGCCTCCTTCCTCCGATTCGAGCAAGCCTGAAGCTGCCCCAGCCCCGTTGGCCCTGCTCGACCGCGACCACAGCATCCTGGCCTTCAACGAACGCGTGTTCGACTGGGCGCGCCGGGAGGACGTGCCCCTGCTGGAGCGGCTGCGCTACTTGTGCATCGTGTCGTCCAACCTGGACGAGTTCTTCGAGGTGCGCGCGGCCGCGCACCTGGAGGCGGCTGGCGGCCGGGGCAGCGACGGCGCGTACACGCCGGCCTCGTTCCGCGCCTTGTCCGAGGCCGCCCATGACCTCGTGACGCGCCAGTACGCGCTGTTCAACGACGTGCTGATGCCGGCCTTTGCGCGCGAGCGGATCCAGATCCTGTCCCACTCCGAGCGCGATGCGGCCCAGCGCGCCTGGGTGCACCAGTACTTCGAGCGCGAGGTGCGGCCCTTGCTCGTGCCGACGGGCCTGGATCCGGCCCATCCATTTCCGCTGGTCGCCAACAAGTCGCTGAACTTCATCGTCCAGCTGAACGGGCGCGACGCCTTCGGCCGCGAGAACGACATCGCCATCGTCAAAGTGCCGCGCGTGCTGCCGCGCGTGATCCGCATGCCGGACAAGCTCTCGGGCGGTCGCACGCTGGCGGTGCTGCTGTCCAGCGTCATCCGCGCCCACCTGTCCGAGCTGTTCCCGGGCCGCCAGGTCGGCCAGTTCTCGCAGTTCCGCGTGACGCGGCATTCCGATCTGGCCGTGGACGAGGAGGAGGTCAACAACCTGCGCACCGCGCTGCGCCAGGGCCTGGAGTACCGGCACTACGGCCAAGCCGTGCGGCTGGAGGTCTCGGCCAGCTGCGACGTGCACCTGGCCGATTTCCTGCTGCAGCAGTTCAAGCTGCCCGAACTGGCGCTGTACCGCGTGCATGGCCCGGTCAATCTGGCGCGGCTGACCCAGCTGGTCGACCTGGTCAACGAGCGCCGGCTCATGTTCCCGGAGCACAAGCCGGTCTGGCCGCTCGGGTTCCCGGTCGACGGCTCGCTGTTCGAGCGGCTGCGTGAGGGCGACGTGCTCGTGCACCAGCCCTTCGAGAGCTTCGACGCCGTGCTGGCGCTGCTGCGCGAGGCCGTGCACGACCCGGCCGTGCTGGCCATCCGCCAGACCATCTACCGCACCGGCAGCGATCCCGAGCTCATGGGCCTGCTGCGCGAGGCCGTGCGCCGCGGCAAGGAGGTCATGGTCGTCGTGGAGCTCAAGGCCCGCTTCGACGAGGAGGCCAACATCAACTGGGCCGAGATGCTGGAAGGCATCGGCGCGCAGGTGGTGTACGGCGTGGTGGGCCTGAAGACCCACGCCAAGATGCTGCTGATCACGCGGCGCGAGGGGCGCAAGCTGCGCCGTTACGGCCATTTGTCCACGGGCAACTACAACCCGCGCACGGCGCGGTTGTACACGGATCTCAGCTACTTCACGGCCGATGGCAAGCTGACCGAGGACATGGAGCAGGTCTTCGTGCACATCGCCGGACAGAGCCGGCTGGCGCCCATGGCCAAGCTGCTGGTGGCGCCGTTCCATCTGCAAAAGGCCATGCTGGAGCGCGTGGCCGCCATGGGCGAGGCCGCCGCCGCGGGCCAGCCGGCCCGCATCATCGTCAAGACCAATGCGCTGACCGACGAGCAACTCGTGCGCGCGCTGCTCAAGGCCGGCCAGCAGGGCGCGGTGATCGACCTCATCGTGCGCGGCGCCTGCATCCTGCCGGCCCAGCTGCCGGGCGTGTCGGACAACATCCGCGTGCGCTCGGTGGTCGGCCGCTTCCTGGAGCACACGCGGGTGTTCTATTTCCGCCAAGGTGAGGAAGAACAGCTGTTCCTGTCCAGCGCCGACTGGATGAGCCGCAACATGCTGCGCCGCATCGAGCTGGCCTGGCCGGTGAGCGATCCGGCGCTGCGCCAGCGCGTCATCGACGAATGCCTGGTGCCTTACCTGCACGACGGCTGCGACGCCTGGACGCTGGGGCCGGACGGCCGCTACACGCGCGCCGAGGACTGCATCGGCCCGGACGGCCTGCGCCACAGCGCGCAACTGGCCCTGGCCCAACGTTTCGCCTACCCGAGGGGGCTGTGATGGACCTGATTTTCTGGCGCCACGCCGAAGCGCACGACGAGAGCGCCGACGGCACCGACCTGGCGCGCGAACTGACGCCGCGCGGCCACAAGCAGGCCAGCCGCGTCGCCAACTGGCTGGATCGCCAGTTGCCCGATGGTGCGCGCATCATCTGCAGCCCGGCGCAGCGCGCGCTGCAGACCGCCGACGCGCTGGGCCGCAAGTACAAGGTGCGGCCCGAGATCGCGCCGGACGCCTCCGCCCAGGCCCTGCTGGACGCCGTGCAGTGGCCGCATGGCAAGGGCGTGGTGGTAGTGGTCGGCCACCAGCCGACGCTGGGTCAGGCCGTGGCCCAGCTGCTGCAGGCGCAGATCGGCGAGATGCCCATTCGCAAAGGCGCCGTCTGGTGGCTGCGCACCCGTGAACGCGACGGCCAGCGCCAGACCGTCGTCGTCGCCGTCCAGGCCCCCGAGACCGTCTGAGCGTCCTTCACGCCCGTCCGCCGGGTCGTGAATTCCTCTGCCAGCGTGGCCGTTTTGCGACCGATAGAATGGTTCGCATGGCCACCAAAATTCCCTCCAAACCTGCGCAGCCGGGCGTGAAGCCCTCGGCGCCGGACGACGGCGGATCGGTCGTGCTCGAGCGGCGCACCCAGAAGGTCAAGCCGCCGCAGATGTACCAGGTCGTGATGCTCAACGACGACTACACCCCGATGGAATTCGTGGTCGTGGTCATCCAGGAATTCTTCAGCAAGGACAAGGAGACGGCGACGCAGATCATGCTCAAGATCCACCTGGATGGGAAAGCAGTCTGCGGCGTGTATTCGAAAGACGTGGCGGCCACCAAGGTCGACCAGGTCCTGGAGGCGGCTCGTCAGGCGGGTCACCCGCTCCAATGCGTCAGCGAGCCTGTGGAATGACGGGTTGAAAAGCCCGCACCCACACCCAAGTAGAGCGCACGTTATCAGCATGGTGTCAAAGGAATCTTCATGATCGCCCAGGAATTGGAAGTCAGCTTGCACATGGCCTTCGTGGAAGCGCGCCAGCAACGCCACGAGTTCATCACGGTCGAACACCTGCTGCTTGCCCTGCTGGACAACCCCAGTGCCGCCGAGGTGCTGCGGGCCTGCTCGGCCAACATCGACGATCTGCGCAAGTCGCTGACGAACTTCATCAAGGACAACACGCCGCAGGTGGCGGGCACCGACGATGTGGACACTCAGCCCACGCTGGGTTTCCAGCGCGTGATCCAGCGCGCCATCATGCACGTGCAGTCCACCGGCAGCGGCAAGAAGGAAGTCACCGGCGCCAACGTGCTGGTGGCCATCTTCGGCGAGAAGGATTCGCACGCCGTCTACTACCTGCACCAGCAGGGCGTGACGCGCCTGGACGTGGTGAACTTCATCGCCCACGGCATCAAGAAGAGCGATCCGCCGGAGCCGACCAAGGCCAACGACGCCCAGCCCGAGAGCGAGGAGGGCGGTTCCGAGAAGAACGAGAAGGCCTCGCCGCTGGAGCAGTTCACGCAAAACCTGAACCAGATGGCCAAGGACGGCAAGATCGATCCGCTGATCGGCCGCGAGTACGAGGTCGAGCGCGTGATCCAGATCCTGTGCCGCCGGCGCAAGAACAACCCGCTGCTGGTCGGCGAGGCCGGTGTCGGCAAGACCGCCATCGCCGAGGGCCTGGCCTGGCGCATCACGCAGAAGGACGTGCCCGAGATCCTGGCCGAAGCGCAGGTCTACTCGCTGGACATGGGCGCCTTGCTGGCTGGCACCAAGTACCGCGGTGATTTCGAGCAGCGCCTGAAGGGCGTGCTCAAGTCGCTCAAGGACAAGCCGAACGCCGTGCTGTTCATCGACGAGATCCACACGCTGATCGGTGCCGGCGCGGCCTCGGGCGGCACGCTGGACGCGTCCAACCTGCTCAAGCCGGCGCTGTCCAGCGGCCAGCTCAAGTGCATCGGCGCGACCACCTTCACCGAGTACCGCGGCATCTTCGAGAAGGATGCGGCGCTGTCGCGGCGTTTCCAGAAGGTCGACGTGGTCGAGCCCACGGTCGAGCAGACGGTGGAGATCCTGAAGGGCCTGAAGTCGCGCTTCGAGGAGCACCACAGCGTCAAGTACGCCAACGCCGCACTGCAGGCGGCTGCCGAGCTGTCGGCCAAGTACATCAACGACCGGCACCTGCCCGACAAGGCCATCGACGTGATCGACGAGGCCGGCGCGGCCCAGCGCATCCTGACGGCGTCCAAGCGCAAGAAGACCATCGGCAAGACCGAGGTCGAGGAAATCGTGGCCAAGATCGCGCGCATCCCGCCCGCGAACGTGTCCAACGACGACCGCAGCAAGCTGCAGACGCTGGAACGCGACCTCAAGAGCGTGGTGTTCGGCCAGGACAAGGCGCTCGAGGTGCTGGCGTCCTCGGTCAAGATGGCACGTTCGGGCCTGGGCAAGGGCGACAAGCCGATTGGCAGCTTCCTGTTCAGCGGTCCGACCGGTGTCGGCAAGACCGAGGCCGCCAAGCAGCTGGCCTACATCATGGGCATCGAGCTCATCCGCTTCGACATGTCGGAGTACATGGAGCGCCATGCCGTGAGCCGCCTGATCGGCGCGCCTCCGGGCTACGTCGGGTTCGACCAGGGCGGCCTCTTGACCGAGGCCATCACGAAGAAGCCGCACGCGGTGCTGTTGCTCGACGAGATCGAGAAGGCGCACCCGGACATCTTCAACGTGCTGCTGCAGGTCATGGACCATGGCAGCCTGACGGACAACAACGGGCGCAAGGCCGACTTCCGCAACGTCATCATCATCATGACGACGAACGCGGGTGCCGAGACCATGAACAAGGCGACCATCGGCTTCACGAACCCGCGCGAGGCCGGCGACGAGATGGGCGACATCAAGCGCCTGTTCACGCCCGAGTTCCGCAACCGGCTGGACGCGATCGTGAGCTTCAAGGCGCTGGACGAGACCATCATCCTGCGCGTGGTCGACAAGTTCCTGCTGCAGCTGGAGACCCAGCTGGCCGAGAAGAAGGTCGAAGTCACCTTCACCGACGGCCTGCGCAAGTACCTGGCGCGCAAGGGCTTCGACCCGCTCATGGGGGCGCGGCCGATGCAGCGCCTGATCCAGGACATGATCCGGCGTGCGCTGGCCGACGAACTGCTGTTCGGCCGCCTGACCGACGGTGGCCGCCTGGTCGTCGACATCGCGCTGTCCAAGGACGACAAGGGCGTGGAGACCGGCGAGGTGCAGCTGGACATCCAGCCACTGCCCAAGAAGGAAGGCCGGGCCAAGCCGGAAGCCGAGGAAGCGACGGCAGGCTGAGGCGCCAGGCCCCGAGAAGCCGACCCGAAAGGGTCGGCTTTTTTGTTGCCGCGAGGCAACGGCCCCGCCGTCCATCACATTAACTTGACCGCGCAAGTCTTTGATGTTGTGTGAGCTTTTTGGAGTGGCTACACTCCCGCATCCTCGGCGGTTTCAGTAGGTGGGCGCATGACTTCTTTTCGTATTTCCGGCTTGCATCGGTGGATGCAGGCGCTCGTCGTGTTCTCGTGTGTTTTCATGCTGGCCTTGCCCCAGGCCGATGCCGCTCCGCGCAAGAAAAAGGTGGTGGCCGAGAAGCGCCAGGCCGCCGAGCGCAAGACCGCCGCTGTGACGCCCAAGCGCCGTGTCAAGGTCAGCGTCCAGGGCCGCCAGCGCATCGAGACACCGCGCGCCGCGATCATTCCGATCAAGCCCTCGTTCGGCCAGCTGGCCGGCCTGCACGCCGCCGACGATCCGCTGGACCTGAAGTCCAGCGTGGCCCTTGTCATCGACCAGGAAACCGACGAAGTCCTGCTGCGCAAGAACGAGAACGCCGTGCTGCCGATCGCCTCGCTGACCAAGCTCATGACGGGCGTGATCATCAACGAGGCACAGCTGCCCATGGACGAGGTGCTCACCATCACCCAGGATGACGTGGACACCGAAAAGTGGAGCCGCTCGCGCCTGGTCGTCGGGGCGAGCCTGACCCGCGGCGAACTGCTGCACCTGGCGCTGATGTCGAGCGAGAACCGCGCCGCCCACGCGCTGGGCCGCACCTTTCCGGGCGGCATGGCCACCTTCGTGAGCCGCATGAACGCCAAGGCCGAGCAGCTCGGCATGAAGGACACGCGCTACGTCGAACCGACCGGCCTGTCGCCCAACAACCAGTCCAGCGCGCACGATCTGGCCCTTCTGGTGGGCGCCGCCTACCGTGAGCCGCTGATCCGCGAGCTGTCGACCTCGCCGAGCTATGCCGTGGACGTGGGCCGCCGCACGCTGCAGTTCAACACCACCAACCGACTCGTGAAGAATCCGGACTGGGACATCGGCCTGCAGAAGACCGGTTTCATCAACGAAGCCGGCCAGTGCTTGGTCATGCAGGCCAGCATTGCGGGTCGCAAGCTGATCATGGTGTTCCTGGACTCGGCCGGCAAGCTGAGCCGCCTGGGCGATGCCGAGCGCGTGCGCAAGTGGGTCGAGTCCACGACGGCCGCCGCCATCACCGCCGGCGGCCACGGCGCGGCGGCGCTGGTGCCGGTCTCCACGCGCCGCTGAGCCGGGCGCGCCAGGGCGCGGCCGCTCAGCGGTCGTCGTTCTGGTTGCCGCGGTAGCCCAGCGCTGCCGAGATCTCGTTGGCCGTCTGTTGCAGCTTGGGCAGCCAGGACTCGTCCAGCCGGTCCGCTGGCGAGGAGATCGACAGGCCCGCGACGAGCCGGGCTTGGTCGTCGTAGATGCCGGCCGCCATGCAGCGCACCCCCAGTTCCAGTTCCTCGTTGTCGCGTGCCACGCCGGTCACGCGGGCCTTGGCCAGTTCGCGCTCGAGCAGCGGCAGCTGCGTGAGGCTGTTGCGCGTGTGGCCGGCCAGGCCGGTGCGCGTGGCGTAGGCGCGCACGCGCTGTGCGTCATCGGCCGCCAGGAACAGCTTGCCGACCGAGGTCAGGTGCAGCGGGGCGCGGCCGCCGATGGCGCGCACCACCTGCATGCCCGAACGTTCGGACAGCGCGCGCTCGATGTAGACGATCTCGTCGCCCTGGCGCAGGCTCAGGTTCACGGGCTGCTGGATCAGACGGTGCAGCTCGCGCATGGGCGCCAGGGCCGCGTCGCGCACGCTCAGGCGGCTCTTGACGATGTTGCCCAGCTCCAGCAGGCGCATGCCCAGGCGGTAGGTGCCCGGTTCCGGCCGGTCGACGAAGCGGCCCGTGGCCAGATCGTTGAGGATGCGGTGCGTGGTCGAGGGGTGCAGGCCGGTCTTCTCGCTGATTTCCTTGAGCGACATGGCCTCTTCGCGCGAGGCCAGCACGTCGATCAGCGCGAAGATGCGCTCGATGACCTGGACCGTAGGGGTGCCGCCGGCTGGTTGGTCGTTCTTCTTCATGGCTGGGCAGGGCCGTCCTGCCAATGGCCATCGATCAGAAGTTGGTGGGGTTGGAAGCGGGCTTTGTAGTTCATCTTGTCGCTTTGGCCGATCCAGTAGCCCAGGTAGACATGCGCCAGGCCCAGGCTGCGGGCCTGCTCGATCTGCCACAGCACGCTGTAGGTGCCGTAGCTGGCATGGGCTTCGGGTTCGTAGAAGGTGTACACGGCCGACAGGCCGTCGTTGAGGATGTCCAGGATGGACACCATCTTCAGGCGCGGCGGCTCGCCGTCCGCCCCCGGCGCGTGGAATTCGACCAGCCGCGAGTTGACGCGGCTTTGCAGCAGGAACTGCGTGTACTGGTCGATGCTGTCGTGGTCCATGCCGCCGCCGGCATGGCGGCCGTTCTGGTAGCGCAGGTACAGCTGGTAGTGCTCGGGCACGAAGCACAGCTTGAGCACGCGCACCTGCAGCGCGGCGTGGCGCGCCAGGGCACGGCGCTGGCTGCGGTCGGGACGGAAGCGGTCGACCAGCACGCGCAGCGGCAGGCAGGCCTGGCAGCCGTCGCAATGCGGTCGGTAGGTGAACATGCCGCTGCGCCGGAAGCCCTTCTGCACGAGCTCCGAGTAGGTGTCGCTCTGGATCAGGTGCCCCGGCGTCGCCACCTGCGACCTGGCCTGCCGGTCCGCCAGATAGCTGCACGGATAGGGCGCGGTCGCGTAGAACTGCAGCGTCTGCAGTGGGAGATCGTTCAGGTGGGTCACGCCGTACGGGACACTGGAGTGAACAGTGCGGACCAGTATACGGGGTCGAAACACCAGGGTGGATCGGGCTCCAGCGCGTCCTGGCGCAGCCGCGACACGAAGTCTGCGCGCGGCATTTCGGCCGCGCCCAGGGAGGCCAGGTGGCGGGTGTTCTGCTGGCAGTCGATCTGCGCCACGCCGTGCACCCGGCACCAGGCCACGAGGGCCGCCAGCGCGATCTTGGACGCGTCGGTGGCGCGCGCGAACATGGATTCGCCGAACACCGCCCGTCCCAGCCCCACGCAGTACAGGCCGCCCACCAGCGCACCGTCGACCCAGGTCTCCACGCTGTGGGCGCTGCCGGCGGCGTGCAGATCCTCGTAGGCACGCACCATCTCGGGCACGATCCAGGTGCCGGACTGGCCTGCGCGCGGACTGGCGGCGCAAGCGCGCACCACGTCGCCGAAGGCGCTGTCGAAGCGCACCTCGCAGCCGGGCGTGGCGATGAAGCGCTGCAGCGTCTTGCGCAGCGAGCGGTGCAGCCGGAAGGCAGGGGTCTGCAGCACCATGCGCGGATCCGGGCTCCACCACAGGATGGGTTGGCCCTCGCTGAACCAGGGGTAGACACCGCGGCCGTAGGCGGCACGCAGGCTGTCCACGTCCAGGCTGCCGCCAGCGGCCAGCAGGCCGGGCGCGGGATCGTCCGGCCCCCAGGCCTGGGTGACGGGCGGCAGCGCCTCGCCGGGCGCAAGCCAGGGCAGGGTGGGACGGCGCGGTTTCATGGCAGGGCTGCGCCCGGCGGAAGTGCGGGCTGGACGAATGGCATTGCGGTCAGCCGCACAGGCGCCACCCGCGGTCGATGATGGACGGATTGATGCTCACTTGTGTTGAGGTAGTCGCGCCAAAGTGCGGTCACGGCTGCGTTGTGGCTTGGTTCTGCACAAATAATGGCACATCGCATCACGCACCAGTGCGCAGTACATGCGGTGCACGCTTCATTTTCCGTGACGGCCGGTCGCCGGTATGGAGTGCGCAGCGCAGGACAAGGACGAAGACCAATGGCGATGGACCTCGTGGGGGATCTGCTGGCCCGGCTGGACCAGCTCAATGCAATCGGCGCGGCCCTGTCCAAGGAGCGCAACACGGATGCCCTGCTCGAAGGCATTCTGATCGCGGCCAAGAACATCACGCATGCCGACGGCGGCACGCTGTACCGCATGACGGAGGACGGCAGCGCGCTGCGCTTCGAGATCATGCGCACGAACTCGCTGGACATCTTCCTGGGCGGGACCACCGGCCGCCCCATCGAGTTCCCGCTCCTGCAGCTCGTCAACGCCGACGGCAGCTTCAACGACAGCATGGTGGCCACCTACGCCGCCATCCACGACCGCACCGTCAACATCGCCGACGCCTATGCCGAGGAGGGCTTCGACTTCTCGGGCACGCGCGCCTTCGACCAGCGCACC
Organism: Pseudorhodoferax aquiterrae; assembly: GCF_014652235.1. GTDB lineage: Bacteria > Pseudomonadota > Gammaproteobacteria > Burkholderiales > Burkholderiaceae_C > Pseudorhodoferax > Pseudorhodoferax aquiterrae. The sequence goes on along the minus strand of NZ_BMYK01000009.1, from coordinate 171,853 downwards.
GGCTACCGCTCGCAGTCCTTCCTGACGGTGCCCATGAAGAACCACGACGGCGAGGTCATCGGCGTGCTGCAGCTCATCAATGCGCAGGAGCCGGACCTGGGGCGGGTGGTCACCTTCTCCGAAGCCGACCAGCGCTTGGTGGAGTCGCTGGCCTCGCAGGCCGCGATCGCGCTGTCGAACCGGCAGCTCATCATCCAGCTGGAAGAACTGTTCGAGTCCTTCATCCATCTGATCAACATGGCGATCGACGACAAGTCGCCATACACGGGCGGGCACTGCAACCGCGTGCCCGAGCTGACCATGATGCTGGCCGACGCCGTGGACGCCACCGACGACGGGCCGCTCGCCAGCTTCAAGATGACCGAGCGCGACCGCTACGAGCTCAAGATCGCCGGCCTGCTGCACGACTGCGGCAAGATCTCCACGCCCGTGCACGTGGTCGACAAGGCGACCAAGCTGCAGACCCTGTTCGACCGCATCGCGCTGGTCGACACGCGCTTCGAGGTGCTGCGGCGCGACGCGGAGATCGCGGCGCTCAAGCGGCAGCTGGCACAGCGCCCCTGCGTGGACCCGGTCGCCGAAGCCCAGGCCGCCGCAGCCTGCACCACGGAGCAGGCCGCGCTCGACGAAGAGCGCGAATTCGTCCGCAAGCTCAACCGCGGCACCGAGTACTTCAACGAAGGCACGCTGGTGCGGCTGCAATCGCTGTCCGAGCGGCGGCGCTGGTCCGGCCCCGAGGGCCAGGATCTGCCCTTCTTCACCGACGACGAGATGGAGAACCTGTCGATCCGGCGCGGCACGCTGACCGCGAAGGAGCGCGACATCATCAACTACCACATCGTCGCGACCAACCGCATGCTGGAGCAGGTGCCCTGGCCCAAGCACCTGCGCAACGTGCCGGAGTTCGCTGGCGGCCACCACGAGCGCATGGACGGGCGCGGCTACCCCAAGGGCCTGATGCGCCACGAGATGTCGCTGCAGGCGCGCATGCTGGGCATCGCCGACATCTTCGAGGCGCTGACGGCCGTGGACCGGCCCTACAAGCCCGGCATGAAGGTTTCCAAGGCGCTGGAGATCATGGTGCGCTTCAAGAAGAACGGCCACATCGACCCGGACCTGTTCGACGTGTTCATGAACCAGGCGGTGTACCGGCGCTACGCGGAGCGCTTCCTGGACCCGGACCAGATGGACGTGGTGCCGGCCCCCGCGCCCGAGCCGGCGGCCGGCTGATCAGCCGAGCTTCTTGACCAGGACCTGGCTGCGCCGGTCCCAGTTGTACTTGCGCTTGCGCGCCTCGGGCAGCCAGTCCGGGTCCACCGGCTGGAAGCCGCGCTTGATGAACCAGTGCATGGTGCGCGTGGTCAGCACGAAGATGCTGGTCAGGCCCGCCTGGCGCGCGCGGTGCTCGATGCGCTTCAAGACCTTCTCGCCATCGCCCTGGCCCTGGCTCTGCGGCGACACCGTGAGCGCGGCCATCTCGGCCGTCTTGGCCTCGGGGTAGGGGTACAAGGCCGCGCAGGCGAAGATCACGCCGTCGTGCTCGATCACCGTGTACAGGTGCGCGTCGCGCTCGATCTCGGTGCGGCTGCGCTTGACCAGCGTGCCGTCCTTCTCGAAGGGCTCGATGAGCTGCAGGATGCCGCCCACGTCGTCGCTGGAGGCCTCGCGCACGCTCTCCAGCTTCTCGTCGATGACCATGGTGCCGATGCCATCGTGCACGTAGATCTCCAGCAGCAGCGAGCCGTCCAGTGCGAAGGGCAGGATGTGGCTGCGCTCCACGCCGGCCTTGCAGGCCTTCACGCAGTGCTGCAGGTAAAAGCCCGTGTCGGTCGGCTGCTGCGGCGTGGGCAGCGTAGCCAGCAACTGCTCGGCCGCGGCCAGCGGCAGTTCGGTGTCGATCGGGTTGTCCTCGGACTCGGGCTCGCCCGGCTGCATGCGGATGCCCGGCACCTCGGTCAGGAAGATCAGCTTGTCGGCCTGCAGCGCCGTCGCCACGCTGGTCGCCACCTCTTCCATGGTCAGGTTGAACGCCTCGCCTGTGGGCGAGAAGCCGAACGGCGAGAGCAGCACCAACGCGCCCATGTCCAGCGTGCGCAGCAGTCCGGCCACGTCGACCTTGCGGATCGAGCCCGAATGCTGGAAGTCCACGCCGTCCACGATGCCCACCGGCCGCGCCGTGATGAAGTTGCCCGAGATCACGCGCACCGTCGCGCCGGCCATGGGCGTGTTGGGCAGGCCCTGGCTGAATGCGGCCTCGATCTCGTAGCGCAGCTGGCCGGCGGCCTCCTGGGCGCAGTCCAGCGCCACCTCGTCCGTGATGCGGATGCCATGGGAATAGCGGGCCTGGTGGCCCTTGGCGCGCAGCTGCTCGTTGACCTGGGGCCGAAAGCCGTGCACGAGCACGATGCGCACGCCCATGGCCTGGATCAGTGCCAGGTCCTGTGCGATGGACTGGAGCTTGCCCGCGGCGATGGCTTCGCCGGCCATGCCGACCACGAAGGTCTTGCCACGGTGGGTGTGGATGTAGGGCGCGACCGAGCGGAACCAGGGGACGAAGGTGAAGTTGAAGACGGCGGACATGGTTGGGGGCGGACTGTAGCCGGATCAGGCGAGGAAGGGATTGACGATTTCCAGCGACCCGAAACGGCGGCCATGCTGGCCATCCTCGCTGTACAGGCGCTCGGCGCCAGCGCGCAACGCGGCTTCCAGGATCAGGGCGTCCCACCACGACAGCCGGTGATCGATCGTCAGCGCGGTGGCTGCCAGGGCACTTTGCGCGCTCGCGCCCATCACCTGGAACTGCGAGAGGTGGCGCAGCTGTTCGACTGCCTCACGCGCGCTGAGCGGCGGCTTGAGCTTGCGTGTGACCGTGTGAAAGAACTCGTGCAGCACCTGGGTGCTGATGACCACGGTGTCCTCGCGCACCGTGCGCTCCAAGCAGGCCAGCGCCTGCTCGCGCCTGGTGGCGTCGGTGGCGTCGTAGCCGTACGCCAGCACATTGGTGTCGAAGAAGCAGATCATTCCTGGCGGTAGGGGCGGTCGTACAGGGCTTCGCGGTTCCAGCCGCCTTCCAGCCGGCTGTTGCTGGCGCGCGCAGCCGCCAGGAAGGCCTCGCCGGCCGCCTGCTGCCGGCTCTGCCCCTGCGCGTATTCGGCCAGGAACTCGCGCACCTTGGCGCTGACCGAGGTGCCTTCCTGGATGGCGCGGATGCGGGCCTGGCGGATCACGGTTTCGTCGAGCGCGATGGTCAGGTTGGTCATGGCTTCCCCCTTGAGACGAAAACCAGTGTAGCACGTGAACTCGTGCTGCACGTGAATGTGGGACAATCGCTGCGTGCTCCAGATCCAGTTCCCCGAATCCCTGCCCGTCTCCAGCCGCCGCGCCGAGATCGAGGCCGCCATCGCGGCCCACCAGGTCGTCATCGTCTGCGGCGAAACAGGCTCGGGCAAGACCACGCAGCTGCCCAAGATCGCGCTGGCCATGGGCCGTGGCAAGGCCAACGCACCGGCGGGCCAGGGCCGGCTGATCGGCCACACCCAGCCGCGCCGCATCGCCGCCAGCTCGGTGGCCAAGCGCATCGCCGAGGAGCTCAAGACGCCGCTGGGCGAGGTCGTGGGTTTCAAGGTGCGCTTCCAGGACCGGCTCTCGCGCAACGCCTCGGTCAAGCTCATGACCGACGGCATCCTGCTGGCCGAGACGCAGACCGACCCGCTGCTCAGGGCCTACGACACGCTGATCATCGACGAGGCGCACGAGCGCAGCCTCAACATCGATTTCCTGCTCGGCTATCTGCGCCAGATCCTGCCGCGCCGGCCCGACCTCAAGGTGATTGTCACGTCAGCCACGATCGATGCGGACCGCTTCGCCCAGCATTTCAAGAGCGAGCAGGGCCCGGCGCCCGTGCTGTACGTGTCCGGCCGCATGTTCCCGGTGGAGCAGCGTTACCGGCCTTACGAGGAATCGCGCGACTATGGCTTGAACGAGGCCATCGCCGACGCCGTGGACGAGTTGTGGCGCGACCCGCGCCAGGGCGGCGACATCCTGATCTTCCTGCCCGGCGAGCGCGAGATCCGCGAGGCCGCGGATCATTTGCGCGGCCACCTGCAGCACCAGCCCGTGCTGCGCGACGCCCAGGTGCTGCCGCTGTTCGCGCGCCTCTCGCAGGCCGAGCAAGACGAGATCTTCGTGCTGCGCGGCAAGCGCCGCATCGTGCTGGCCACCAACGTGGCCGAGACCTCGCTGACCGTGCCCGGCATCCGCTACGTGATCGACGCGGGCACGGCCCGCGTCAAGCGCTACAGCCTGCGCAGCAAGGTCGAGCAGTTGCTGGTCGAGCCCATCAGTCAGGCGGCCGCCAACCAGCGTGCCGGCCGCTGCGGCCGCGTGGCCGACGGCATCTGCATCCGGCTCTATGGCGAGGACGACTTCAACGGCCGGCCGCGCTTCACCGACCCCGAGATCCTGCGCAGCTCGCTGGCCGGCGTGATCCTGCGCATGAAGTCGCTGCACCTGGGCGAGGTGGAAGACTTCCCGTTCGTCGAAGCACCATCGAAGCGCGCCATCACCGACGGCTACCAGCTGCTCAACGAACTCGGCGCGGTGGACGACAACCACGTGCTGACGCCCGTCGGGGCCGAACTGGCCCGGCTGCCGCTGGACCCGCGCGTGGGCCGCATCATCCTGGCCGGCCGCGAGCGCCAGGCCTTGAGCGAGGTGCTGGTCATCGCCTCGGCCCTGTCGGTGCAGGACGTGCGCGACCGGCCCATGGACCAGCAGACCCAGGCCGACCAGCAGCACGCCAAGTTCGACGACGAGAAGAGCGAGTTCAGCGGCTACCTGCGGCTGTGGGACTGGCTGGCGCAAGCGCGCGGCGGGCATGCGGGGCCGGATGGCGCGGCCGTGCACAAGCTCAGCAACCGCCAGTACGAGCAGCTGCTGCGCCAGAACTTCATCAGCATGCGCCGCGTGCGCGAATGGCGCGACATCCACAGCCAGCTGCTGACCGTGGTGACCGAGCACCGCTGGAAGCTCAACGACCAGCCCGCCAGCTACGAGCAGCTGCACAAGGCCATGCTCGCGGGCCTGCTCGGCAACATCGGCTTCAAGCCCGAGGACGAAGACCTCTACCTGGGCGCGCGCGGCATCAAGTTCCACCGCCACCCGGGCGCCCACCTCAAGAAGAAGCCGGGCCGCTGGATCGCCGTGGCCGAACTCGTGGAGACCACGCGCCTGTTCGGCCGCGGCATCGCCAACATCGAGCCCCAATGGCTGGAAGAGGTCGGCGCCCACCTCCTCAAGAAGCAGCTGCTGGACCCGCACTGGGAGAAGAAGGCCGCCGAGGTCGTGGCGCTGGAGCGCGCCACGCTGTATGGCCTGGTCATCTACAACAACCGCCGCGTGCCCTACAGCCGCGTGGACGCGGCCGGTGCGCGCGAGATCTTCATCCGCCAGGGCCTGGTGGCCGGCGAGTGGGAGACCAAGCTGCCGTTCGCGGCCGCCAATGCGCGCACCATCGCCCAGGTCGAGGCGCTGGAGCACAAGTCGCGCCGGCAGGACGTGCTGGTCGACGAAGAGCTCATCTACGCCTTCTACGACGCGCAGATCCCGGCCGAGGTGCACAGTGGCCGCCTGTTCGAGGCCTGGTGGCGCGACGCCTCGCGCACACACCCCAAGCTGCTGCAGCTCACGCGCGAGGAGCTCATGCGGCACGAGGCCGCCGGCATCACCACCGAGACCTTCCCGCGCACGGTGCGCCTGGGCGGCGTGGACTGCGCGGCCAATTACCTGCACGAGCCCGGCAACCCGCGCGATGGGGTCACCGTCACCGTGCCGCTGTTCGTGCTGAACCAGGTGGCCGAGGAGCGCTGCGAGTGGCTGGTGCCGGGCATGCTCAAGGACAAGATCCAGGCCCTGCTCAAGAGCCTGCCGCAGCGCCCGCGCTCGCGCTTCGTGCCGCTTCCCGAATCGGCCGCGCGCCTCGCGGCCGAGCTGCCGTTCGGCCAGGGCGGCCTGGTCGACGTGCTGCTCAAGGCCGTGCGCGACCAGACCGGGCTGGACGTCAAGAAGGCCGACTTCAAGCTCGACATGCTGAGCCCGCATTTGTTCATGAACCTGCAGGTGGTGGACGAGCACGGCCGCCAGCGCGGCATGGGCCGCAACCTGGGTGCGCTCAAGGCCGAACTCGGCACGCAGGCGCGCGGCGCCTTCCAGGCCCTGGCCGCGCTGAAAACCACCGCAGCGTCCGCGCCGGCCCCCGCCGCCGCCAAGGCCGCACCGGCCCAGAAGGCCGCCCCCGCCGCGCCGGCGGCGCCCACGCTGCCCGCCAACCAGCGCCACACGCAGTGGGACTTCGGCGAGCTGCCCGAACTGCTGGAGATCCGCAAGGGCGGCCAGAGCGTGGTCGGCTTCCCGGCCTTGGTCGACGATGGCGATGCCGTGCGCATCGAGGTCTTCGACGAGCCCGACGTCGCGGCGGCAAAACACCGCGCCGGCCTGCGCCGGCTGTTCGCGCTGCAGATCCGCGACGCGCTCAAGTACCTGGAAAAGAACATCCCCGACCTGCAGAAGATGGCCGTGGCCTACATGCCGCTGGGCACGCAGGAGATGCTGCGCACGCAGATCATCGACGTGGCGCTGGACCGCGCCTTCCTGCTGGATCCCTTGCCCACCGACGCCCAGGCCTTCAAGCGCCGCATCGACGAGGGCCGTGGCCGGCTGACGCTGATCGCCAACGAGGTGGCGCGGCTGTCCGGCGCCATCCTCGTCGAGTACGCCGCCGCGCTGCGCAAGCTCAAGGACGCGCGCCCCAACGCCGACGTGGCCGCCGACGTGCAGCAGCAGCTGCAGCGCCTGGTGCCCAAGGACTTCCTGGCCACGACGCCCTGGGCGCAGCTGCAGCACTTCGCGCGCTACCTCAAGGCCGTGGTGCTGCGGCTGGACAAGCTGCGCGCCGACCCCGCGCGCGACGCCACGCGCCTGGCGGAACTGAGGCCCCAGGAGCAGCGCTATTGGCGTCTGGTGGCCGAGCGCAAGGGCCAGGTCGACAGCCGCATGCAGGAACTGCGCTGGCTGCTGGAGGAACTGCGCGTGAGCTTCTTCGCCCAAGAGCTGCGCACGCCGCAGCCGGTCAGCGTGAAGCGGCTGGACAAGACCTGGGCGCAGCTGAACCAGTAAGGCCTACAGGTCCGCCAGCGCCTGCTGCCACGTGGCCCGTTGCCGGGCCCGCCGCGCCGGCAGGTCCTTGGGTTTGCTGAGCACCAGCTTGTAGGGCGAGCCTTCGCGCAGTGTCGTGGCAGCGATGGGCGCGGCCGCGGCCTCCAGCCTTAGTTGCACATGGGTCCGGCGTTGCTCGGCCATGGCCAGCGCCAGGGGCTGGGCGGACGCGCTGGCGGCCCAGCGGATCACCGGGCTGCAATCGGCGCAACGGCAGGTCCATTCGATCTCGAAGGCGCCCAGGCTGTGGTCGTCCGCGCCCGGCTCCGCGCGGCCCAGGGCCTGCTTGAGCGCCTGCCGCGCCGCTTCGCGCAGGCTGTCGATCTCGGGCGCGGCCGCCCGGCCCCGCGGCAGCAACTTCCACAACGCCGTGAGCGCGCGCAGCGGGTAGAGCGAGGGGTGTTTGGCGACATGGCCAAGCAGCTGCAGCTGCAGGCTGGTGGCACTTTGGGTCCAGGGTTGCAGGGCCTGCACCAGTTCGCACACCGCCGCCAGTCTGGCGGCCAGCAGGCCCTGCCGCTCGCGCGGGCTGGCATTGCCGACCGGGGCGTCGGCGCGCACCAGCAGCGCGAGCCCATGCGCGACCATGGCTGCGCGCAGGGCCGGCGTGGTGCCCGCGGCGTCACAGGCAGCGAGGAAGGCGGGCAAGGGCGCCGGCCAGAACGTCGGGGCAGGCGATCCGGCATCCGAATGCCTCCACCAGGTCGCCCGCGGTACCGGCGCCCAGGCCTCCTGCAGCAGCGCAAGCACCCAGTCGGTGCCACGGCAGGCCTCCAGCCGGGCCAGGGCGGGTGCATCCTCGGACTGCAGGGCGGCCCACGCGAAGCCCTCGCACAGGCTGCGCGCCTGCGCTGCAGCGGGCACGGCGCAGGCCAGCTCCGCGCAGGCCTGGAACAGCGCACGCCCCTGCGCGCGGCAGGCGGACTGCAACGCCGGCATGGCGGCGGCCAGCAGGCGGCCCAACGCCACGCCGCTGCCGGGGCGGCGGGCCAGTGCCAGTGCGTCGGCCAACGCCGCGTCGAAGTCGGTGACGAAGCGGCTGGCCTCTGCGGCTGCCGGCGTCTGCAGCACCAGGGCCGCGCGCCGGTACCAGAAGTCCAGCGTCTCGCCGTAGTTGCCCATGTAGCCTTCGTACTCCTCGTCGACGAGGTAGCGCTCGCCGGTGTCGGCGAAGCCTTCGGCGCGGTCCAGCGGCACGGCGAGCGTGCGGCCGCGCTGGGGCTGGTCGTCGGCGTCGACCCAGAAGTCCAGCACCATGCCCTCGTCGATCAATTCGTCCGCCTCCGGTGCCTCGGCGCGCCCGCGCCGCCCGGGCCGCTGCACCGCGGTCCAGCTCTCGTGGATCTCCGCGAGTGCGAGGTGCATGCGCAGCCCCAGCGCCTGCGCTGCGGCGCGCAAGGCCTGGACGTGCAAACGGTCCTCGCCCTTGAGCAGGCCCCAGCGCAGCCCATGCTCCGTGTACTCGTGCTCCAGCAGAAACATCCAGGGCCGGGTGTCGGCCGATGGCGCGAAGAGTCGCGTCAACGCTTCCACCACGGGCGCGCGCGCCTGTGGCGGTGCCGCGTCCAGCGCAGTGGGCTGCAGCACCAGGTCCAGCGTCAGCACCACGCGCCAGCCTTCGGAGACGGGCAGCACCTCGTGCCGGCAGTCGGCATAGAAGGCGAACCAGCGCAGGCCGCCGGCCTGCAGGTGCTGCGAGGCGAACTGCGCCTGCGCATCGCCATGGCGCACCTGCAGCGTGCCGCCGATGTGGGCCGATGGCCAGACCAGCACCAGGGTCGCCACCATGCCGGGGTGCTTCTCGGTGTCCTGGTGGGGCTTGAAGAACTGTCCCGGGCCATAGACCAGCAGCTTGTGCGCATGGGCCTGCAAAGGCCCCAGGCCGAGCCGGCTCGCTGCATCGGCCAGCAGCCGGGGCAGGGCGCCCTTGCGCCAGTGCAGCGTCAGGGCGTGGGCGTCGATCTGGCCGGTGTCGCGCACGGTCTTGTCGACCTGCGTGCGCTCGCGCCGCCCGTACGGTGCCGGTGCGCAGGCTGCGTGCAAGGCCTGGGCCGATGCGGCATCGAGCGGCTGTGCGAGCGGCCCCAGCTTGCGCACTTCCACGGCGAGCGCGTCCAGGGCCAGGCTGCCCTCGGCGCTGAAGCCGGGTGCCGCGGTTCGACGGGTCTTGCCCCGCACGCCGCTGAACGCACTTGGCATGTCGTGCAGCGCCTGCAGGATGGGTGAAAGCGGGTTGTCCATGGCGGGAAGGCGGTTGGCGGTCCGGCATTGTCGTGGGGCCCAGACCGTGGCGTCCGCAGGACGGGCCCTGCGCCGACCGGCAGCAGCAGGTACCGCATGCGATCATCCGCCCCCACGCGGCGCATGGCCGCGGTCGTCCACGCTCCATGCGCTCACTGCGTTTTCAGCTCAGCCTCTTCGCTGCCTTGCTTGCCGTCCTGTGCGCCGCGCTCGCGGTGGCCATGGTGGTGATGTACCGCAGCAGCGCCGGCGCCCAGGTCGAGGCCGCGCGCGCCGTGGCCGAGCAGTCCTGCCGCGCCATCGCCGCGCGCTACGCGCAGTCCGTGCCGGCACCGGTGGCCGCCGCGCCACAGCTGGACCTGCTGCAGGTGCTGCTGCAACTCGTGCTGCGCGAGGCGCCGCATGTGGAGGGCGGCATCTGGCAGGCCCGGGGCGGCATGCTGGCCTACGCCTATCCCACCTACGAGGGCAGCGGTGTCAAGCGCGACGTGCCCGAGGCAGAACAGCCATTGATCGTGGAACTCGCGCAGCGCGCCGCCCGCACCCAGCAGCCGCAGGCCGACGTGCTGCGCGGCAGCCGCGAGGCGCTGATCGTCGCGGCCTGCCCGCTGGCCGCGCCGGCCCAGGACCTGGCCGCCTGGACCATGACGCGCACGCACGCTGGTGCGCTGGCCGCGCTCGGCAGCCTGTACACGGGCCTGGCCGTGCTGCTGGCCGTGGTGCTGGTCTCGGCCGTCTGGCTGGGCCTGATCCTGCGCCGCGGCATGCGCCATGTGGCGCAGCTGGAAGCCCAGCTCGTGCAGGCCGACGGCGAGCATGTGCCGGAACTCGCGCGCACCGGCGTGCTGGAACTGGACCGCATCGTCGACAGCTTCAACCGCTACCGCGCCCGCTTCGAACAGGCCCGCGCGCAGCTGCAGCAGGCCGCGCAGCAACGCAGCCGCGACCAGCGCCTGGCCGCGCTGGGCCGCATGACGGGTGGCATCGCGCACGAGATCCGCAACCCCATCGCCGCCATGCGGCTCAAGGCCGAGAACGCGCTGGCCGCCGCGCCTGCGCGCCACGGCGAGGCGCTAGAGGCCATCGTCGGCCAGATCGACCGGCTCGACGGCCTGGTGCAAAGCCTGATCGCGCTGGTGCAGCCCGTGCAGCTGGCGCCTCAGTGCGTGGACCTGCAGCCCTGGCTGGCCGAGCGGCTGGCCGGCGTGGAGCGCCAAGCGGCCCAAGGTGGCGTGCGGCTGGTGCTGGAATGCACTGCGCCGGGCGCGGCCCGCTTCGATCCCGTGCACCTGGCGCGCGCGGTCGACAACCTGCTGGACAACGCGCTGCGCCACGCACCCGCCGGCAGCGCGGTGCAGCTCTCGGCCCGGCGCACGCCCGCCGGCACGCTGCTGATCGCCGTGGACGACGCCGGCCCCGGCGTGCCCGAGGCGCTGCTGCCCCAGCTGTTCGAGCCCTTCGCCACCGGCCGCGCCGATGGCACCGGCCTGGGCCTGGCGCTGGCGCGCGAGGTGGCGCTGGCCCACGGTGGCGAGTTGCGCCATGTGGCCCGCACGCCCGGTGCGCGCTTCGAATTGGAGATGCCATGGCACGCCTGCTGATCGTCGACGACGACGATGCCTTCCGCGAAACCCTGGCCGAGACATTGCAGGGCCTGGGCCACGAGCCGGCCCAGGCCGCCGGCGGCGAGCAGGCGCTGGCGCTGGCCGCGCGCAGCCGTTTCGCCGCCGTGTTCCTGGACCACCGCATGCCCGGCATGGACGGGCTGCAGGTGCTGGCCGCGCTGCGCGCGCGGCTTGCGCATCTGCCGCCGGTCGTCGTGCTGACGGCCTACGCCAGCAGCGGCAACACCATCGAGGCCATGCGCCTGGGCGCCTTCGACCACCTGGCCAAGCCCATCAAGCGGCAGGACGTGGCCGAGGTCCTGGCCCGCGCGCTGCGCAGCGCCGATGCGCTGCAAGCCGTGCCCGCCACCGCGCCGGACAGCGAGGATGACGAACTCGTCGGCCCCAGCGAGGCCATGCGCGAGGTGCACAAGCGCATCGGCCTGGCCGCCGCCAGCGCGGCGCCCGTCCTGGTGCTCGGCGAGACCGGCAGCGGCAAGGAGATGGTGGCGCGCGCGCTGCACCGCCATTCGGACCGGGCCGGCGGCCCCTTCGTAGCCATCAATTGCGCCGCCATTCCCAAGGAACTGCTCGAAAGCGAGCTGTTCGGCCACGTGCGCGGCGCCTTCACGGGCGCCACGTCCGACCGGCCCGGCTGCTTCCGCGCGGCGGACGGCGGCGTGCTGCTGCTCGACGAGATCGGCGACATGGCCGCCGGCGTGCAGGCCAAGATCCTGCGCGTGCTGCAGGAGGGCGAGGTCACGCCGCTGGGCGGCCACCGCACGCACAAGGTGGATGTGCGCGTGGTCGCCGCCACCCACCGCGACCTGGCCCAGGCCGTGCGCGAGGGCAGCTTCCGCGAAGACCTGTTCTACCGGCTCGACGTGCTGACCGTGCGGCTGCCGCCGCTGCGCGAGCGCCTGGCCGACATCATTCCGCTGGCCGAGCACTTCCTGCGCCGCGCCGCGGCGCGGCAGGAGGGCGGGGCGCCCAAGGCCTTGTCGGCCTGCGCCGCCCAGGCCCTGGTGCGCCAGCGCTGGCCCGGCAACGTGCGCGAACTGCGCAACCTCATGGAGCGCTGCCAGGCCCTGGTGCGACACCGCGTGCTCGACGCCGCCGACCTGGGGCTCGATGGCGCCGCGCCCGTGGCGGCCGAGAACGCCGCCGCGCTGCCGGCCGACTGGCTGCAGGCCAGCCTGCCCGAGGCGGTGGAGCGGCTGGAACGCCAATTGATCGCCCACGCGCTCGCGCGCAGCCAGGGCAACCGGGCCGAGGCGGCGCGCGCGCTGGGCATCCATCGGCAGCTGCTGTACCGCAAGATGGCGCAGTACGGCCTGGAATGAGCGTCCGTTTCGCAGACACACGGCTGTCCGCCATGCATCCACCATGCCCACCGGCCCTGCGCCAAGTCCTTGATCTGCCAGGCCGGCCGGCTGGCACGGAAATCGAATCATCCCGGGCTTGCACTGCCATGCGCCCATTTCATTGACCATGTCCGACGCTTCTTCCGCTTCCCCGCCCTCGACCACCGCCGATGCACCGGCCGGCAACACGCTGCTCTGGATCCTGCTGGCCCTGGCCGCCATGTTCGCCGTGTGGCATCCGCGTGCGCCCATGGCCACGCTGGCGCTCGTGGACTGGCAGACCATCGGCGCGCTGGCCGGGCTGCTCGCCGTCACCCAGGCCGTGGAGCGCAGCGGCATGCTGCAGGCCACGGCCCAGCGCTTGCTCGCGCGCGTGCACACCTTGCGCGGCCTGGGGCTGCTGCTGACGGCGGCGGCCGCGCTGCTGTCGGCCCTGATCACCAACGACGTGAGCCTGTTCCTGCTGGTTCCGCTCACGCGCGTGCTGGCCACGCAGGCGCACCTGCCGCTGGCCCGGCTGGTGGTGCTGCAGGCGCTGGCGGTGAACGCGGGCTCGGCCCTCACGCCCATCGGCAACCCGCAGAACCTGTACCTGTGGCACCGCTCGGGCGAGAGCTTCGTGGGCTTCATGGGCATGATGGGCCCCACCGTGGCCGTGATGCTGTTCTGGCTGTTCGCAGCGGCCTGGTGGCTGGTGCCGCGCACGCCCATCGCGCTCAAGCCCGCCGCCGGGACGCAGCCCGTGCAACCGCGCCTGCTGGCCATGGCGGCCGTGCTGTTCGTGGCCTTCGTCGTGGCGCTGGACCGGCATTGGTTGCTGCCGGGCCTGGCCCTGGTCTACGGCGTGTTCCTGCTGGCCGCGCCGCGCGTGCTCAAAGGCGTGGACTGGGCACTGCTCGCCACCATCGCGCTAATGTTCGTGGTGCTGCGCCAGGTGGCCGAGCTGCCGGCCGTCGCCGCGCTGCTGCAGCAGTGGCCCATCGCCGAGGGCTGGCGCGCCTACCTGGCGGCCATCCTGGCCTCGCAGGTCATCAGCAACGTGCCCGCCACCATCCTGCTGGACGGCACGGTGCGCGACCTGCCGGCCCTGGCTGCTGGCGTGAGCGTGGGCGGCTTCGGCTGCGTGCTGGGCTCGCTCGCCAACCTGATCGCGCTGCGGCTCGCGCGCCTGCCGGACGGTCTGCGCGAATTCCACCGCATCAGCATCCCGTTCCTGCTGGTGTGCGCGGCGTCGGCCGCGCTGCTGCGCCTGGGCTGAGAGCCTGTCCCCAAAGCGGACAGGCCCTGTCCCGCCGGCATCCAGGCCGGGCCGGCAGGGCATTCGCAAGTCCTTGTTTTTGAAGGAAGGACGCGCTGGCACGCGGCTTGAGATGCACAAGACATCCCCACCAGGAGTCTTGCCATGCGACCGCTTCACCGTCCCCTCGTCCTCGCCACGCTGCTGATCGGCGCCACAGCGTTCGCCCAGCCGGCGCCCCAGCCGCCTGTCGTGCATCCCTGGGCTGCGGCCCAGTCCAACGCGCCCACCAGCACCGGCCGCCTGCAGCAGTGGCTGGTCAATCCCAACGGCGAGGTCGACGGCTTCCTGCTGGCCGACGGCACGCAGGTGGCGTTCCCGCCCCATCTCTCGGCCGGGCTGCTGCAGGCCGCCAGGCCCGGCGACAGCGTGCAGGTCAGCGGCTGGCGGGCGCCGGGCCTGCCGGTGCTGCGTGCCACCCGCATCACCGCCGGCGGCCGCAGCCTGGAAGACACGCCGCCCGCACCGGGTGCCCGTACGCCCCGTGAGCCGGGTGCACTCACGGCCATGAGCGCCAGCGGGCGCGTGGCGCGCGTGCTCTACAGCGGCCGGGGCGACGCCAACGGCGTGCTGCTCGACGGCGGCAGCATCGTTCGCTTTCCACCGCATGTCGGTGCGGTGCTCATGGCCTGGCTGCAGCCCGGCATGCCGCTGAACGCGCGCGGCTGGGGCAGCCGCAGCGCGCAGGGCATGGCGCTGGAGGCCACGGCCATGGGGCCGACGGCCGAGTCCATGCAGGAGCTGTTCGCCGGCCCCGCGGGCGGGCCCGGCCCCAAAGGCGGCCCGCGCGGCCCCCTGCCGCCCGCGCCCGTGGCCCGCGAGCCGCTGCCGCCGGCGCCGCCTGCTTCGTGAAGCCCCACGATCCGCCCCGAGAACACCATGCCCCGTGCCCAACCCCACCATGCCGCCGACGACCACATCTGGTCCGTCGAAGGCCGCTTCCAGCACCCCGTCCACAGCCCCAGGGGCGGCGTCCAGGGCTTGCTGATCACCAGCGCAGGGCTGACGCGGCCATGCACGGCGTGACTTCCAGCGCGTCCAGCACCTCGCTGCTGGCCCTGACCTGGCTGGCCTTCTTCATGGCCGATGTGCGCGACGGCCTGGGGCCGTTCCTCGCCACCTACCTGCAGGAGAGCGGGCTGCGCCAGGAACTGATCGGCGCCACCATGACGGCCGGTGGCCTGGCCGCCGTCGCCATGACACCGCTGGCCGGCGCCTGGGTCGACAACAGCCAGGCCAAGCGCGCGATGACGCTGGTGGCGGCGCTGGCCGTCACGCTCGCCAGCGCGCTGGCCTTCACCACACTCTCGCCGTCGCTGCTGGTCGCTTCGCAGGTCGTCACCGGCATCGCCGGGGCCGTGCTGGGTGCGACCATGGCCGGGCTCACGCTGGGTCTGGCGCGGGCCGACGGCTTCAAGCACCAGATAGGCCGCAACGAGGCCTTCAGCCACGCCGGCAACATGCTGTCGGCCGTGGCGGCGGGCCTGGCCGCGCACTGGTTCGGCGCGCCCTGGATCCTGGCCGTCATGGCGGCCATGGCCGCGGGCATGCTGCTGTCCGTGGGCGCCATCCGCGCGGCGGACATCGACCACGCCGCAGCCCGGGGCGACGAATCGTCCGATGCGGCGCCGCGCGCGGCCGACGACCCCGATGCCGGCGGCGTCAACGCGCTGCTGCGCAACCGGCCGCTGCTGCTGTTCGCGCTGGCCTGCGCGCTGTTCCACCTGGGCAATGCCGCCATGCTGCCCATGCTGAACCAGAGGCTGGCCGCCACCGTGGCGGATTCGGCACCGCTGCTGTGGACGGGCATCGCCATCGTGGTGGCGCAGGCCACCATGGTGCCGGTGGCGCTGTGGGTCTCGCGCAGCCGGCGGTTCGACATCGCCTGGTTCGTCTACGCCGCCATCCTCGTGCTGCCGCTGCGCGGCCTGCTGGCCTACGCGTTCACGAGTGCCTGGAACAACATCCCCGTGCAGGTGCTGGACGGCCTGGCGGCCGGCGCGATGGGCGTGGCCACGCCGCTGCTGGTGCAGCGCTACAGCGCGGGCAGCGGGCGCTTCAACACTGCGCTGGGCTTCGTCATGGCGCTGCAAGGCGTGGGCGCGGCGCTGAGCCCCGGCGTGGCGAACTGGGTGGTCGGGCCGCAGCTGCGTTTCGGCACCGCCTTCGTGGTGTTGGCGGGAGCGGCGCTGCTGGCGCTGCCGCTGTTCTGGGCGGCGCAGCAGGGCGGCCGGCGCAGCGTGCTGCCGGCCACCGCGTGAGGGCTACAGCGCGGCGACGAGCCCCGGCACGGCGTGGAACAGGTCCGCCTCCAGGCCGTAGTCGGCCACCGAGAAGATCGGTGCCTCGGGGTCCTTGTTGATCGCCACGATGACCTTGCTGTCCTTCATGCCGGCCAGGTGCTGGATCGCACCCGAGATGCCGGCCGCGATGTACAGCTGCGGCGCCACGATCTTGCCGGTCTGGCCGACCTGCAGGTCGTTCGGGGCGTAGCCTGCATCCACCGCCGCGCGGCTTGCGCCGATGGCCGCGCCCAGCTTGTCGGCCAGCGGGGTCATGACTTCGGTGAACTTCTCCGCGCTTCCGAGGGCACGGCCGCCGGAGACGATGATCTTGGCGGCGGTCAGCTCGGGGCGCTCGCTCTTGGCCAGCTCGGCACCCACGAAGCTGCTCTTGCCGCTGTCGGCCACGGCTGCCAGGCTTTCCACGGCGGCCGAGCCACCCGTGGCAGCGGCGGCGTCGAAGCCTGTGCCGCGCACGGTGATGACCTTCACCGCATCGCCGCTCTGCACGGTGGCGATCGCGTTGCCGGCGTAGATCGGGCGCTCGAAGGTGTCGGGGCCAGGCGAACGCTGGGCCGCTCCCGAGCTCGCCTGCTCCCCTTGGGGGACGGCCGAAGGCCCAGGGGCGGAAGGAATCACCTTGGTGATGTCGCTGATCTGGCACACGTCCAGCTTGGCGGCCACGCGCGGCGCGATGTTCTTGCCGCTGGCCGTGGCCGGGAACAGGATGTGGCTGTAGTTCGATGCGATGGCCAGCACCTGGGCGGCCACGTTCTCGGCCAGGCCGTGGCCCAAGCCGGCGCCGTCGGCGTGCAGCACCTTGGCGACGCCAGCGATCTGCGCGGCGGCCTTGGCGGCCTCGCCGGCGTTCTCACCGGCGACCAGCACATGGACATCACCGCCGCAGGCGAGCGCGGCGGTCACGGTGTTCAGGGTCGCGCTCTTGACGGAGGCGTTGTCGTGTTCTGCGATGACGAGGATGGACATGTTCTTGTTCTCCTTCAGATGACCTTGGCTTCGGTCTTGAGCTTGGCGACCAGCGTGGCCACGTCGGGCACCTTGATGCCGGCCGAGCGCTTGGGCGGCTCGCTGACCTTCAGCGTCTTGAGCTTGCTGGCCACGTCCACGCCCAGATCGGCCGGGGTCACGGTGTCCAGCTGCTTCTTCTTGGCCTTCATGATGTTGGGCAGCGTCACGTAGCGCGGCTCGTTCAGGCGCAGGTCGGTGGTCACGACCGCGGGCGTGGACAGCTCCAGCGTCTCCAGGCCGCCGTCGACCTCGCGCGTGACCTTGACCTTGTCACCAGCGACTTCGACCTTGCTCGCGAAGGTGGCCTGCGGCAGGTCGGCCAGGGCCGCCAGCATCTGGCCGGTCTGGTTGGCGTCGTCGTCGATGGCCTGCTTGCCCAGGATCACCAGGCCGGGCTGTTCCTTGTCGACCAGGGCCTTGAGCAGCTTGGCCACGGCCAGGGGCTGCAGCTCGGCATCGGTCTGCACGAGGATGGCGCGGTCGGCGCCGATGGCCATGGCGGTGCGCAGGGTCTCCTGGCACTGCTGCACGCCGCAGGAGACGGCGATCACCTCGGTGACCACGCCCTTTTCCTTCAGACGCACGGCCTCTTCGACGGCGATCTCGTCGAACGGGTTCATGCTCATCTTGACGTTGGCGATGTCCACACCGCTGCCGTCGGACTTCACGCGGACCTTGACGTTGTAGTCGACCACGCGCTTGGCGCACACGAGAACCTTCATGTCTGTTCCTTGTCTGTTCAGGCCGCCACGGCGGCTGCTTGCGGGGGCCGGGCCTGGCGCCGGGCCATGGAGCTGGTCATCACCGTGGCCTCGCCGTCGATGACGACCTTGCCACCGACGCGGCAGACCGTGGAAAGCACGGCCCGTGCGCGCGGCACGTCCACCGACACCACGCTCACGCAGGCGTGCACGGTGTCGCCCGGCCGCACCGGCGCGAGAAAGCGCATCTGCTGCCCCAGGTACACCGTGCCTGGGCCGGGCAGGCGGTTGGCCACGGCGGCCGAGATCACGCTGGCCGTCAGGAAGCCGTGCGCGATGCGCCCGCCGAACGGCGTGCCGGCCGCGAACTCCTCGTTGATGTGCACGGCGTTGTTGTCGCCCGAGACACCGGCGAACAGCACGATGTCGGCCTCGGTGATGGTCTTGGAGAAGGTGGCGCTCATGCCGGGGCGCAGGTCCTCGATGTCGTGGCCGTTCATGGCATTCATGGCGGCTCCTCAGAGTTGGGCGTCGTCCAGCGCCAGCGTGCTGTCCGCGCCGGCCACCACCATGTCGCGCAATGCCGGCGCCTGCACCAGCCAGTGCGTGACGAAGTGGCGCGCCGTGGCCACCTTGGCCTGCAGGAAGGCGCTGTCGCTGCTGCCCGCGGCCAGTTGCGCGGTGGCGGCCTCGGCCATGCGGGCCGACAGCCAGCCGCCCACCACGGTGCCGGCCAGGCGCAGGAAGGGCACGGCACCGGCCGCGCTGCGGGCCGGATGGGCCTGGTGGTTCTCCAGCATCCAGCGCACGCCGTCTTCCAGCGTGGCGGTGGCGCTGTGCAAGGCGTGGCCGATCTGCGTCAGCGCGGCGTCCTGCGATTCCACCAGCCGGCGCGCGTCGGCGTCCATGCGTTCGACCAGTGCCGCCATGGCCTGGCCGCCGTCGCGCGCCAGCTTGCGGCCGACCAGGTCGTTGGCCTGGATGCCGGTCGTGCCCTCGTAGATGGTGGTGATGCGGGCATCGCGCAGGTACTGCGCGGCGCCGGTCTCCTCCACATAGCCCATGCCGCCGTGCACCTGCACGCCGTCCGAGGCGATGTGCAGCGCGTTGTCGGTGCACCAGCCCTTGACGATGGGGATCAGCAGGTCCACGAGCGTGCGTGCGCAGGTGCGCTCGCCCGCGTCGGCATGGCGCGCAGCGCGGTCCATCTGGCCCGCGCAGAAGTAGGCCAGGGCGCGCATGGCCTCGGTGCGGGCCTTCATGTCCATCAGCATGCGGCGCACGTCGGGGTGGCCGGCGATGGTGCCGCTGCCGGCGCGCAGCGTCTTGCCCTGCACGCGCTCCAGCGCGTAGGCGCGCGCATGCTGCCAGGCGCGCTCGGAGATGCCCACGCCTTCCAGGCCGACGTTGAGCCGCGCGTGGTTCATCATCGTGAACATGCAGGCCAGGCCCTGGTGCGGCGCGCCGACCAGGTAGCCGATGGCGCCGTCCTTCTCGCCGAAGCCCATCGAGGCCGTGGGGCTGCCGTGGATGCCCAGCTTGTGCTCGATGGACGTGCAGGCCAGGTCGTTGCGCGCGCCCAGCGTGCCGTCGGCCTCGACCAGGAACTTGGGGCACAGGAACAGCGAGATGCCTTTCACGCCGGGCGGCGCATCGGGCAGGCGGGCCAGCACCAGGTGCACGATGTTCTCGGCCATGTCGTGCTCGCCCCAGGTGATGAAGATCTTGCTGCCGAACACGCGGTAGTGGTCACCCTCGGGCACGGCCCGGCTGCGCAGTGCCGCCAGGTCGGAGCCGGCCTGCGGCTCGGTCAGGTTCATGGTGCCGGTCCAGCGGCCCGCCACCATGTGGGGCAGAAAGCGCCGCTGCAGTTCGGGGCTGCCGTGGTGGGCGATGGCCTCGACCGCGCCCAGCGTCAGCATCTGGCACAGGCTGAAGGCCATGTTGGAGGACTTCCACATCTCCAGCACGGCGGTGGAGACCAGCGTGGGCAGGCCCTGGCCGCCCCAGGCCGTGGCGGCCGGCATGCCGTGCCAGCCGTTGTCGCAGAAGCTCGCGTAGGCGGCGGCGAAGCCGTCGGCCGCGCGCACGGCGCCGTCCTGCCAGCGCGCGCCCTGGGTGTCGCCCTGGCGGTTCAGCGGGTCCAGCACGTCGCCGGCGTAGCGCGCGGCTTCCTCCAGGATGGCCTCGACCAGGTCGGGCGTGGTGTCCTCGTGGCCGGGCAGGGCGCAGACGGCGTCCAGGCCGCCGACTTCGCGCATGGCGAACAGCATGTCGCGCAGTGGCGCGGTGTAGGTGGACATGGTGCGGTTCCTCGGGTTCAGGCGCGCACGCCGGCACCGATGGACGGTGCGGCCTGCGGCGCGGTTGCGGGGGCGGCCACCGAATCGGAGCGGCCGTGGTCGATGAAGGCCAGGGCCAGCGCACCGATCACGCCGGCGGCGCCGATGACCAGGAAGTTCTGCTCCAGCGGTAGGTTCAGCGCGACGATGAGCCCGATCAGCAGCGGCGCGGCGATGGCGCCGAGCCGGCCGATGCCGGCCGCCATGCCGATGCCGGTGGAGCGGATCGCCATCGGGTAGTACTGGCCGCAGTAGGCGTAGGCCACGATCTGCGCGCCGGTGGAGCAGGCGCCCACCATCGCGATGACGAAGTACAGCACCTCGGTCGAACTCTTGTAGGTCATGAGGTACAGGAACACGCCGCCCAGCGCGTACATGCCCACCAGCACCCACTTGATGTGGAAGCGGTCGGCCAGCCAGCCGCCGCCGATGGCGCCCACCATGGCGCCCAGGTTCAGCGCGATCACGAAGGACAGCGCCGAGCCCAGGCTGTAGCCCGACATGGCCATCAGCTTGGTCAGCCAGCTGGACAGCGCATAGATCATGAACAGGCCGGTGAAGAAGGCGATCCAGAACATCACCGTGCTCAGGCCGCGGCCGTCCTGGAACAGCCGCGCCATGGAGGCGCCCTGGGCCACGTCCTTGTGCGCCACCACGAGCCGGTCGTCTGCCGTCAGGTGCAGGCCGGGCTGCATGCGGTTGAGCACCTCGCGCAGCGGCGCCTTGTCGGCGCGCGAACTCAGGAAGGCCAGCGACTCCGGCATGGTCTTGAGGATGAAGGGCAGCAGCACCACCGGCGCGCCGGCCGCGATGAACACGGCCTGCCAGCCGTACTCGCCGATCAGCTGCTTGCCCAGCACCGCGGCCAGGATGCCGCCCAGCGCGTAGCCGGAGAACATGGCGGTGGTCAGCAGGCTGCGGATCTTCCTGGGCGCGTACTCCGTCATCTGCGCCACGATGTTGGGCATCACGCCGCCGATGCCCAGGCCGGCGATGAAGCGCATGACGCTGAACGTGACGGGGTCGCTCGTGAAGCCCGCCGCCGCGGTGAACACGCTGAACAGGAACACGCAGATGGCGATGGTGGGGCGCCGGCCGATGCGGTCGGACAGCGTGCCCAGGAACACCGCGCCGAACATCATGCCGAACAGCGCAGAGCTGGCCATGAAGCCGGCGGTGGAGGCCGTCACGCCCATCTGCTGCATGATGGCCGGCAGGGCCGCGCCGGCCACGGCGATGTCGTAGCCGTCGATGATGATGATGGCCAGGCACCACAGCAGCACCCTGGCGTGGAAGCGGTTGAAGCGGGCCGCGTCGGCCACCTGGTGCACGTCGATGTTGCGCATGTTCTTGTCTCCTGGGGTCATTCGATGGCGCTGGCGGACTGCATGCGCTCGCGCAGCAGGAACTTCTGCACCTTGCCGGTGGAGGTGCGGGGCACCTCGCCGAGCACGATGCGCTTGGGCACCTTGAAGCGCGCGAGGTGTTCGCGGCAGAAGGCCAGCAGCACGGCCTCGTCCAGCTGCGCGCCGGGCTTGGGTTCGACGAAGGCGCAGGGCACCTCGCCCCATTTGGCGTCGGGCAGGGCCACCACGGCGGCCAGCAGCACGGCGGGATGGCGGTGCAGCACGTCCTCCAGCTCGATGGAGCTGATGTTCTCGCCGCCGCTGATGATGATGTCCTTGCTGCGGTCCTTGATCTTCACGTACCCGTCGGGGTGCAGCACGGCCAGGTCGCCGGTGTGGAACCAGCCGCCCGCGAAGGCTTCGGCCGTGGCCTCGGGGTTCTTGAGGTAGCCCTTCATGACCACGTTGCCGCGGAAGAAGATCTCGCCCATGGTCTCGCCGTCGGCCGGCACGGGCTGCAGCGTCAGCGGGTCCAGCACCGCCACGGCCTGCTGCAGTGGGTAGGCCACGCCCTGGCGGCCGTTGAGCCGCGCCTGCTCGTCGGCTGGCAGCGCCAGCCATTCCTCCTGCTTGGCGCAGACGGCGCCGGGGCCGTAGACCTCGGTCAGGCCGTACACATGGGTCAGCGCGATGCCGGCGGCCTCGCAGCCCTCGATCACCGCGGCCGGCGGCGCGGCACCGGCGATCAGGCCCTGCAGCGGCTGCGCCAGCCCCGCGCGCAGTTCGGCCGGCGCGTTGATCAGCATGCTGTAGACGATGGGTGCGCCGCACATGTGGGTCACGCGCTCGCGCCGCACCAGCGGCCAGATGAGGGCGGGGTCCACGCGGCGCAGGCACACGCTGGTGCCGGCGACCAGCGCCATGGTCCAGGGGAAGCACCAGCCGTTGCAGTGGAACATCGGCAGCGTCCACAGGTACACCGGGTGGTGCGGCAGGCTCCAGGCGATCACGTTGTTGGCCGCGTTCAGGTAGGCGCCGCGGTGGTGCGTGACCACGCCCTTGGGGTTGCCGGTGGTGCCCGAGGTGTAGTTCAGCGCGATCGCGTCCCACTCGTCGGCCGGCAACTGCCAGGCGAAGTCCGGGTCGCCGCGCTGCAGCAGCTGCTCGTAGCCGATCTCGCCGAGCCGCGCGCCCCCAGGTGCGCTGTCGTCCTCGACCTCGACCACCAGCGGCCGCTGCCCGCCCAGCCGCTGCAGCGCCGGGCCGACCACGCTGGCGAACTCGCGGTCGGTCAGCAGCACGCGCGCCTCGCCGTGCTGCAGCTGGAATGCGATGGCCTCGGCATCGAGCCGGGTGTTCAGCGTGTTGAGCACCGCGCCGGCCATGGGCACGCCGAAGTGCGCCTCGAACATGGCCGGCACGTTGGGCAGCATCACGGCCACCGTGTCGCCGCTGCGCACGCCCAGGCCGGCCAGCGCGCTGGCCAGGCGGCGGCAGCGCGCATAGGTCGTGCGCCAGTCCTGCACGCGCTCGCCGTAGACGATGGCGCGGCGCTGCGGATAGACGGCGGCGGCGCGCTCGAGAAAGCTCAGCGGCGACAGGGCCACGAAGTTCGCGGCGTTTCTGTCCAGGCCCTGGGCATAGGGGTTGGGTCGGTCCATCGGTCTCCTCCAGGTGGCCCGTGCGGTGGTCGCAGCGGCGCCTGGACGAAGGATGGAACAGCAGTTTTTCCGGCTCTGGCAGCGAATGTGACCAATGATTGCGCCGTTCGCAGCGCTGTTGCACCCCGCCCCCGGCCAACGGTCGGGCGCCTAGAATTTTTGACCTACATGACGACCATCGACGCCACCGAACGCCTGCAGCGCTACGCCTCGCTGCAGGCCGCCCTGGACCTGATCGACCAGGGCTTCACGCTGATGGACGAGCAGCTGCGCCTGGTGGCGTGGAACGCCGCCTTCGGGCGGCTGCTGGATTTTCCGCCGGCCATGCTGCACGCGGGCGCGCCGTTCGCGTCCTTCATCCGCTACAACGCCGAGCGCGGCGACTATGGCCCCGGCGATGTCGAGGCCCAGGTGGCCGAGCGCGTGGCCCAGGCCCGGCGCTTCGAGGCCCACGCCTTCGAGCGAACGCGCCCCGACGGCCAGGTGCTGCAGGTGAGCGGCAGGCCGGTGCCTGGTGTGGGTTTCATCACGCTGTACTCGGACGTGACGGCCCAGCGCCAGGCCGAGCGGCAGATCCGCGAGCACGCCGCCGAACTGGAGCGCCGCGTGGCCGAGCGCACCAGCGAGCTGCGGCTGTCCGAGGCGCAGATGCGGCTGATCACCGACTCGCTGCCCGCGCTGATCGCCTACTTCGACGCGCGCAAGGCCTACCGCTACATCAACCGCGGCTATGTCGAGTGGTTCGGCCTGGACCCGCAGCGGCTGGACGCCATCAGCGCGCGCCAGTACCTGGGCGACGCCGTCTACGACAGCATCCGGCCCAACGTCGCGCGGGCATTCGACGGCGAGCCGGTCAGCTTCGAATACGAGGCGCGCTGCGTCGACGGCCGCGTGCGCACGGCCCGCACCACGCTGATTCCCGAGAAGGCGGCCGACGGCACGGTGGTCGGCTGCTTCGAGCTGACCTTCGACGTGTCGGAGCTGCGCCGCGCGCAGGAGCGGCTCGCGCACACCGAGAAGATGGAGGCGCTGGGCCAGCTGACCAGCGGCATCGCGCACGATTTCAACAACATGCTGACCGTGATCGTCGGCAACCTGGGCGCGATGCGCGAGCGCGGCATCGGCGGCGCGGCGGCGGCCGAGTTCCTGGAACCGACGCTGGCCGCCGCCGGGCGCGGCACCGGGCTGATCCGCTCACTGCTGGGCTTCGCGCGGCGCCAGCCGCTGCAGGCGCAGGCGACCGACGTGGCGGCGCTGGCCGACGCCGTGGCACGCCTGCTGCGCAGCGCCTTGCCGCGCGAACTGGCCATTGCCATCGAAGCCGACGGCGCGCCCGACGCCTGGGTCGACTCGCACCGGCTGCAGGACGCGCTGGTCAACCTGGTGCTGAACGCCCGCGACGCGCGCGCCACCCGGGTGCGCCTGTGCGCGGCCGCGGCCACGCTGGACGCGGCCCGTGCCGCCGAGCTGCAGGCCGCGCCCGGCCGCTATGTGCGCGTGGACCTGCACGACGACGGCCACGGCATGGACGCGGCCACGCGCGCCCATGTCTTCGAGCCCTTCTTCACGACCAAGCGGCCGGGCGCGGGCACGGGCCTGGGCCTGGCCATGGTCTACGGCTTCGTGCGCCAGTCCGGCGGCGGCATCGACCTGGCGAGCAGACCGGGGCTGGGCACCACGGTGTCGCTGTGGCTGCCGCTGGCCGGGCAGCCCGCCGCGCCCGCCCGGGCGGCCGAGGCAGCGCCTGGCCGCATCGCCGCGCAGGCCCTGGCCTTGCTCGTGGAAGACGACGCCGAGGTGCGCCAGGTGGTGTGCCGCGCGCTGGTGGACCTGGGCTACGCGGTGCTGCAGGCCGAGAGCGGTGCGGAGGCGCTGGAGATCCTGGGCCATGCCCAGGGCATCGCGCTGGTGCTGTCCGACGTGGTGATGCCGGGCGAGGTGGACGGCCGCGCCGTGGCCCGCCAGGCCCGCGCGGCCGGCGTGCCGCGCGTGGCGCTCATGAGCGGCTATGCCCCCGCCGCGGCCACGGCCGAGGACGCCGGCTGGCCGCTGTTGCCCAAGCCCTTCACCCAGCGCGAACTGGCGCGCTTCCTGCAGGAACTGCCCGGTGTCTGAGACGGACGCCCCCCAGGTGGTGCTGGTCGAGGACGACCCCGAGGTCGTGCGCGTGGTGCTGCTGGCGCTGGAGGGCTTCGGCTTTCGGGCCGAGGTGTTCCGCGACGGCGCCTCGGCCCAGCGCTTCCTGCGCGCCGGCCGGCCGGCGCTGTGCATCGTCGACCTGGGCCTGCCCGACATGGACGGGCTGGACCTGGTGCACGAGATCGCGCGCCGGCCCGACTGCGGCCTGCTGATCCTGACCGGGCGCGGCCACACGGCCGACCGCGTGATGGGACTGGAGGGCGGCGGCGACGACTACGTGGTCAAGCCCTTCGAGCCGCGCGAACTGGTGGCACGCGTGCGCAGCATCCTGCGCCGGCGCGGCAGTGCGCCAGGTGCGGCGCAGGAGCCGCGCCGCCAGGCCCGGTTCGCCGGCTGGAACCTGGACTGCGCCGCCGGTGTGCTGCGCGGCCCCGACGGCCGCGAGCAGTTGCTGGGCACGGCGGAGAACCTGGTGCTGCAGGCCCTGCTGCGCCAGCCCAACCAGATCCTGGGCCGCGAGCAGCTCACGGGCACACCGGAGCTGGACCTGCCCGAGCGCAGCATCGACGTGCGCATCGCCAAGCTGCGCCGCCGCCTGGAGCTGGACCCGCAGCGCCCGCGCATCATCAAGACCGTGCACGGCGTGGGCTACATGCTGTTGGGGGCGGTGGAGTGGTACTGAGCGTGCATGCCGCGGTCGTCAAACCGCAGGGGCGGCTCCTGGCGTGAAGGTCAGCGCCAGGCCGTTCATGCAATAGCGCAGCCCGGTCGGCTTGGGGCCGTCGTCGAACACATGGCCCAGGTGGCCGCCGCAGCGCGCGCACAGGGTCTCGTCGCGCACCATGCCCCAGCTGCGGTCGCTTTTCTTCTCCACCGCCTCGGGCAGGGCCTGCCAGAAGCTGGGCCAGCCCGTGCCGCTGTCGAACTTGGTGGTGGAGGAGAACAGGGGCTGCTGGCAGCCCGCGCAGGCGAAGGTGCCGGCACGCTTCTCGTGGTTGAGCGGGCTGGAGAAGGGCCGCTCGGTGCCGGCCTGGCGCAGGACCTGGTACTGCGCGGGCGTGAGCTGGGCCTTCCACTCGGCGTCGGTACGCGTCACGGCGTAGGTTTTTGCGGCGCGCGCAGTGGGCGTAAGCTGCCAGCCAACGGCCAGCGCGGCGCTGCCGCCCAGGGTGCGGAGCAGGGTTCTGCGGGCGTGGTCCAAGAGGGTTCTCCAGTTCATGCGCCGGTGCCAACCAGCACCGGCTTGTCGCGGTACAGCGCAGGGAAGACGCGTTTGAGGTTCTCGCGTTTGGGCAGATCGTGGATCGCGATGTAGGGCTGGCTCGGGTGCAGCGTCATGTAGTCCTGGTGGTAGGCCTCGGCCGCGTAGAAGGGCTTGTCCATCTCGATGGTGGTGGCGATGGGCGCGCCGAAGCTGCGGGCCGCGTCGAGCTGGGCGATGTAGGCCTTGGCGATGCGGGCCTGCTCGGCGTTCTGCGCGAACACGGTGGAGCGGTACTGCGTGCCGAAGTCCGGCCCCTGGCGGTTCAGCTGGGTCGGGTCGTGCACCACCGAGAAGTAGATCTGCAGCAGCTGGCCGAAGCCGATCTGCCGCGGGTCGTAGGTGATGCGCACGGCCTCGGCGTGGCCGGTGCGGCCCGAGCCGATGGCCCCGTAGTTGGCCGTGCGCGCGTCGCCACCGGCGTAGCCCGAGACCGCGCTGGTGACGCCCTTGACATGCTGGAACACGCCCTGCACACCCCAGAAGCAGCCGCCGGCCAGCACCGCCGTCTCGGCGGTGGCGGTGGGCGCCGCGCCGGTGTCGGCAGGCGGGGGGATGGCGACCGCGCTCTCGGCGGCCAGTGCGGGCAGGGCCTTGTAGGCCAGCACGCCGCCGCCCAGCAGCAGCGCCATGGCCGTGAGCGCGCCCCGGCGCGGCAGGGCGGGGGCCCGGGGTGGGGCAGATGTCTTCATGCGGTCCTCGTCGATGGGTCGGTCCTGGAAGTGGCGGCGCATCATGGTGCGCCAGCCCGGGGCAGCGGCACCAGCCTCAGGGCTTCATCGCGTCCTTCTTCATGCCGTCCTTGGCCATGCCGTCCTTGGCCATGCCGTCCTTCTTCATGCCGTCCTTGGCCATGGAATCCTTCTTCATCCCATCCTTGGCCATGCTGTCCTTGGCCATGGAGTCCTTCTTCATCTCGTCGGCGGCCATGGCCGAGACGGAGCCGATCGCCAGGAAGGCGGCCAGCACGGTGGTGGTGAGCTTGTTCATTGCAGAGTCCCTTGGGGTCGTTGGTGGGGAATGGGGCCGGTTCGCCATGAACGCGGCCTGGCGTGTCGCAAGCACCTGGGGCGGTCGCCCTCAGCTGCCTCCGAACCAGTTGTAGCCCTGGTCTTCCCAGTAGCCGCCAGGATTCGTGTTGGTCACGAAGATCGCCTGGATGTGTTTGGGGTTCTTGTAGCCCAGCTTGGTGGGCATGCGCAGCTTCACCGGAAAGCCGTACTTCGGCGGCAGCGGCGCGCCGTCCCAGCTCAGCGCCAGCAGCGTCTGCGGGTGCAGCGCGGTCGGCATGTCGATGCTGGTGAAGTAGTCGTCGGCACACTTGAAACCGATGAACTTCGCGCTGGTGTCGGCGCCCACGCGCGCCAGGAAGTCGGAGAAACGCACGCCGCCCCACTTGCCGATGGCGCTCCAGCCCTCCACGCAGATGTGGCGCGTGACCTGGTCGGTCTGCTGCATGGCACGCAGCTCGGCCAGCGTCCAGCGGCGCTTGTCGGCCACCAGGCCCGTGACTTCGAGCCGCCAGCTGGCTTCGTCCACCTGCCGGATCTCGTCTTCGCCGTAGTAGGCGTTGAACGGAAACGGCCGCGCGATCATGGACTCCGGGTAGGTCGGCGCCAGCTGGTTCGGGTCGAAGATCCAGCCCTGCACGCGGTCGTTGAATTGCGAGACACGGGTCAGCGCAGCCTCCACACCCGCGTTGTCGCTGATGCTGCAGCCCGTGAGCATGGACAGGCCGCCCAGCGTCAGCGTGCGCTGCAGGAAGGCCCGGCGTGCCGGCTGTTCGATGCGCCGGCCGAGCAGGCGGCGGGCCTCGGCCAAGGCGGCCTCGGCACCGATGCCCGGCAGCGCGGGACGGCGGAAGATCTTCATGCGGCCTCCTGAGCGTTGGTGTGGTGGCGGCCGGTCAGCATGGCCAGCAGCGTGCGCGGCACCAGGGCCACCATCACGAGGTGCACGGCGACGAAGCCGGCCAGCCCCGCCATGGCGACGAAGTGGATGCGGCGTGCGAACTCGTAGCCGCCCAGCAGCTCGCGCAGCAGGCCGAACTGCACCGACTTCCAGAGCACCAGGCCCGACAGCACCAGCAGCACGGTGTCCAGCCACACGAACAGGTAGGCCGCGCGCTGCACGCTGTTGTAGTGGCGCGGGTCGGCGTGGGCCAGGGCGCCGCGCAACGCCGCTTTCAGATCGCGCCAGATGCCGGCGGGCGTCAGCGGGAAGAACTTGCGCGCCAGGCGCCCGGTGGCCAGGTTCAGGAGCAGGTAGACGAGGCCGTTGGCGGCCAGCAGCCACATGGCCGCGAAGTGCCATTGCAGCGCGCCGCCCAGCCAGCCGCCGAGCGTCAGTGCCTTGGGAAACTCGAACGGGAAGACGGGCGCGGCGTTGTAGATGCGCCAGCCGCTGGCCACCAGCACCAGCACCGCCAGCGCATTGAGCCAGTGGCAGGCGCGCAGCCAGCCGGGGTGGACCGGTCCGTCGGTGGGGTGCAGGTGTTTCGGCATGGGGCGCAGTGTGGGCGGCACGCGCTGGCCGTTTCATCACGGAAACTTCAATTAATCGTGACAACTCGCCGCGCCGCTTGGTCCCACAATCCAGGCCCCATGGACACCCCCAAGCGCGTACTGATCGTCGAGGACGATGCCCACATCGCCGAGCTGATGCGCATGCACCTGGCCGACGAGGGCTATGCCGTCACGCATGCGGCCGATGGCCATGCCGGCCTGCGTGCGCTGCAGGCCGGGCGCTGGGACGCGCTGGTGCTGGACCTCATGCTGCCGGGCGTGGACGGGCTGGAGATCTGCCGCGCCGCGCGCGCCGAGCACGGTGTGGGCCGCTACACGCCCATCATCATCACCAGCGCGCGCTCCAGCGAGGTGCACCGCATCCTGGGCCTGGAGCTGGGGGCGGACGACTACCTGGCCAAGCCCTTCTCGGTGCTGGAACTGGTGGCGCGCGTGCGTGCGCTGCTGCGGCGCAGCGAGGCCATGGCGCGCAGCGCGCGCGTGGAGTCGGGCCGGCTGGAGGTCGGCGCCGTCGGCCTGGACCCGGTCACGCGCGAGGTGCAGGTCGAAGGCAGACCCATCGAGCTGACGCCGCGCGAGTTCGACCTGCTGCACTTCTTTGCGCGGCACCCGGGCCGCGTGTTCTCGCGGCTGGAGCTGCTCAACAAGGTCTGGGGCTACCAGCACGACGGCTACGAGCACACCGTCAACACCCACATCAACCGGCTGCGCACCAAGATCGAGGCCGACCCGGCGCAGCCGCGCCGCATCCTCACGGTCTGGGGCCGCGGCTACCGGCTGGTCGCGGGCGACGCCGATGCGGGGGAGGCCGCGTGAGCGCCGCGCCGGGCCGCCCCAAGCCAGCTCGCTCCCGCTTGGCGGGACAGGCCGCAGGCCGAAGGGTGCACCGGTTTGCGCTGGCCGGCTGGACGCTGTCGCGCCGCCTGTCGCTGGTGTTCGCCGTGTTGCTGCTGGCCTGTTCGGCGGTGTCTGCCTGGCTGCAGATGGCCGCCAACGAACGGCACGAACGCGAGCTGACGCAGCGGCTGTCGCTGGGGCTGGCCGCGCACATCGCCGGCAACACCGAACTGATGCGGCCCGATGGCCTGGATGCCGGCGCCGTGCACCGGCTGTTCGACATGCTGATGGCCGTGAACCCCAGCGTGGAGGTCTACCTGCTCGACCGCGACGGGCGCATCGTCGGGCAGGCGGCCCCGCCGGGCCACCTGAAACTGGACCGGGTCGATCTGGCGCCGGTGCGCCGCCTGCTGGGCGGTGCGCCGCTGCCGGTGCTGGGCGAAGACCCGCGCAACCCGGGGGCCGCCAAGGTCTTCAGCGCCGCGCCGCTGCAGGTGGACGGGCGCGATGCCGGCTATGTCTACGTGGTGCTGTCGGGCGAGGACCGCGACGCGCTCAGCGCCCGCCTGGCCGCCGGCTCGGCCCTGCGCACCACGCTGGGCGCGATCGCGCTGGTGGCGCTGCTGGGCCTGCTGGCCGGGCTGGTGGCGTTCCACGTCATCACGCGGCCGTTGCGCCGGCTCACCGCCGCCGTGCAGGAGGCCGAGCGCGGCGGCGTGGATGCCCTCGGCCAGACGCCGGCGCTGGATGCGGTGGCGGCCCGCGCCGATGAGATCGGCCTGCTGGGCCAGGCCTTCGCCCGCATGGCGCAGCGCGTGCACGCCCAGTGGAAGACGCTGTCGGCCCAGGACCAGCAGCGGCGCGAGCTGTTCGCCAACATCTCGCACGACCTGCGCACGCCGCTGACCTCGCTGCACGGCTACCTGGAAACGCTGCGCATGAAGGCCGACCTGCTCGATGCCGAGGCGCGTGGCCGCTACCTGGACATCGCGCTGGGCCAGAGCCGCAAGGTCGGCCGGCTCGCGCAGGAACTGTTCGAGCTGGCGCGGCTGGAATACGGCGTGGTGCAGCCCGAGAAAGAGCGCTTCGCGCTGGCCGACCTGGTGCAGGACCTGTTCCAGAAGTTCGAGCTGGCCGCCGAGGCGCGCCGCCAGCGCCTGGTGGCCGACATCGCGCCGGGACTGCCCGTGGTGCACGCCGACCTGGCCATGATCGAGCGCGTGCTGACCAACCTGCTGGACAACGCGATCCGCCACACGCCCGAGGGCGGCGAGATCGCCGTGCGGCTGCTGCGCGGAGCGGGTGGGGACCAGGCCGGCGTGCAGGTCGAGGTGGCCGACACCGGCCCCGGCATCCCGCGCGAGCTGCAGCCCGTGCTGTTCACGCGGCCGGCCTTCGCCAGCAGCGGCGAGCGCGGCGGCGGCCTGGGGCTCATGATCGTGCGGCGCATCCTGCTGCTGCACGGCAGCGACATCCGGCTGGAGCCGCGTCCCGGCGCCGGCGCGGTGTTCCGCTTCGCGCTGGAGTAGGGCGTGGCCGCGTCCGGCTCACCGCGCCGGCGGGCGCTGGGCGGCCCACTGCCGCAGCGCGCCCAGCACCTTCTCCACATGCTTGTCCGAATTGAGGCTGGTGTACTGGTAGGCGACCTTGCCGTCCGGCGTGATCAGGTAGGAGACGCGGTTGGCGTACTCGGGCCTGAGCGTCAGCACCGCGTCGTAGGACTTCATGATGGATTGGTCGGGGTCCGCGGCGACCGGAAACTTGCCGCGGCAGGCCGAGACCGAGAAGCGCTTCTGCACGTCGATCTCGTCGCGCGAGACACCGATCACGCTCGCGCCCAGCGCCTTGAACTCGGGGATGGCCTCGGCGAAGTTGTGCGCCTCGATGGAGCAGCCCTCGGAGAAGGCCATCGGAAAGAAGTACAGCACCACGGGGCCCTTGGCCAGTTCCTGGTGCAGCGCGTACTGGAAGACCTGGCCGCCCAAGGCGGCCTGCGCGGTGAAATCGGGGGCCTTCTCGCCCAGGTCCAGCGCAGCGAAGGCGGTGGAGGCGGTGCAGGCCAGGGCCAGGCAGACGGCGAAGCGCATGGGCAGACTCCTCGTGCAGATGCTGCTTGCGCGCCACACAGCATCTGCAAGCTGCAGCGCCGGCACGCGAGCCGGCGCATGATACGGCGCCGGGCGCGGCGCCGCATGCGCCCGGTTTTCGCCGCAACCCCCGTGCTGCCATGAATCCAAGCTTCTTGCCCTGGCGTTCCCTTCTGGTCTGGCTGTGCGCCGCCTGGCTGGTCGGCTGCACCGCCTTGCCGACCAAGCGGCCCGGTGACGCGCCGGCCAGCCAGGCCATCGCCGCCAGCGGCGACACCGTGCTGGGCCGCATCGCGCTGCGCTCCATTCCTTCGCCCGAACTGTCGGGCTTTCGGCTCATGCCGCTGGGCAGTTACTCGCTGGACGCGCGGCTCACGCTGGCCGAACGCGCGCAGAAGACGCTGGACGTGCAGTACTACCACATCCGCAACGACGAGACCGGCCGCCTGCTCATGCGTGCGCTGCGCGACGCGGCCGCGCGCGGCGTGCGCGTGCGCCTGCTGCTGGACGACTGGTACACCTCGGGCGAGGACGAGCTGCTGCTCGCGCTGGCCAGCCACCCCAACGTGGAGCTGCGGCTGTTCAACCCGTTCTGCTGCCTGCGCGGGGCCGGGCAGCTCACGCGCTTCGTGCTCTCGTTCGACTGGAACCGCGTCAACCACCGCATGCACAACAAGCTCATGGTGGCCGACGGCGCGATGGCCGTGATCGGCGGACGCAACGTGGCCAACGAGTACTACCTGCGCGGCGCGCTGGACAACTTCATCGACCTGGATGCCTTCGTCGTCGGCGCGGTCGTCACCGACCTGGCCAGGATCTTCGACGGCTACTGGAACAGCGACCCGGTGTACCCCTTGCAGATGGTGGCTGCGAGCCCGCACTCGCCCGAAGCCCAGCGCAGCATGTTCGAGATCGCCACCAATGCCGCGATGACGAAGTTGCCGGACGCGCTGCCGCCCAACGACGTGCTGGGTTACGGCCCGATCCGCGAGGACCTGGACGCCGGCCAGGTCGGCCTGATCTGGGGCACGGCCATTGCGCTGGCCGACACGCCCAACAAGGTCATGGAGGCCAAGGGCATGCTGCTCATGAACAGCGTGACCTACAACGTGCTGGACGCCATGCGCATGGCGCAGCAGGAGGTGATCGTCTCCTCGCCCTACCTGGTGCCGGGCAAGCCCGGCATGGTCTGGCTGCGCGAGATGGCCGCGCGCGGGCTCAAGCTGCAGATCCTGACCAATTCGCTGGCCTCCACCGACGAGCCCGCGGTGCACATCGGCTACAGCCAGTACCGGCCCGAGATGCTGCGCCTGGGCATCGACCTGTACGAGCTCAGCTCCAGCCGGGTCATGAAGAACAAGCGCCAGTCCATGCTGTTCGGCAGCTCGCAGGCGCGCCTGCATGCCAAGCTCGTGGTGATCGACCGCAAGACCCTGTTCATCGGCTCCATGAACCTGGACCCGCGCTCGGCCCGCATCAACACCGAGATGGGCGTGATCGTGCAGAGCCCGCAGCTCGCGCGCGAACTGCTGCGCGTGATCGACATCGACAAGCTGCAAAGCGCCTACCGCGTGCGCCTGGCGGCCAGCGGCCGCTGCTGCGAATGGCTGACCGTGGACGAGGATCTGGAGGGCGAGATGGTGTTGACGACCGAGCCCGATTCCAGCTTCTCGATGCGCCTGAAGTCCTGGCTGCTGTCGCCCTTCGTGCCTGAGCAGCTGCTGTAGGCCTGCGCCGGCGCTGTGGCAGGATGCGGCGCCATCCCGCCTGCCCCCGGAGACCGTTTTGGACCTGCGCGACCTCCAGTACTTCGAAGTCATCGCCGAGCTCGAGCACATGGGCCGGGCGTCCGAGCGGCTGCACCGCACGCAGCCCGCGCTGACGAGTTGCGTGCGCCGGCTCGAGGAAGCCTGCGGCGCCGCTCTGTTCGAGAAGACCGGCCGTGGCATCAAGCTCACGGCGGCCGGCCACGCGCTGCGCCGCTGGGCCCAGCGCACGCGGCTGGACGTGGAGAGCGCGCGGCGCGAGATCGGCGACATCGGCCGCGGCCTGGTCGGCCATGTCAAGCTGGGCATCGTGCCCACGGCCGCGCAGTTCCTGCTGCCGCCCGTGGCGCGCGACCTGATCGCCGAGGCGCCCGATGTCACGCTGCGCACCCATGTCGCGCTGGTGGACGCGCTCGCGCCGCTGCTGCGCGCCGGCGACATCGACCTCATGGTCGGCACCGAGGGCCCGCGCGAGCCCGGCTTCGCCTCGCAGCTGCTGGCCGAGGACACCATCGTCGTCGCCGCGCATGCCGGCCACCCGCTGTTCGACAAGCCACGGCCCACGCTCAAGGACCTGGCACCCTGGCGCTGGGTGCTGCAGACCCCGGGCGCACCCACGCGCGACTGGCTGGACCAGACCTTCGACCGGCACAACCTGCCGCGGCCCGTGGTGCAGGTGGAGTCCACCATGCTGCTGATGCTGCCCACGCTGATCGGCGAGACCGGCCTGCTGAGCTTCATCTCGCGCCTGCACCTGCAGGCCGGCCGCGCCGGCGCCGGGCTGCGCGAGGTGGAGATTGCAGCCGCCACCATGCGGCGCCGGCTGGTCGCGACCTGGCGCGACAGCGGCTACGTGTCCCCGGCCACGCAGCGGCTCATCGCCTTGCTGGCGCGCCACGCGCAGCACGGCGGGCTTTGACACCAAAAGCAGGATTTATCAGTTCGAAGAAAGTTTCGATTGGACCATTAGGGATCGGCCGCCAATACTTGCCGCCATCGAACACCGGATGCAGCGGTTGCGTCCTGCAAGTTCGGCCACCGGAGACAAGTCCATGCCCGCCATCCGCCAAGGCGCCTCGCGCCGCCTCGTGCTCGCCGCTTCCACCTTCGTCGCCCTGGCCACCGCCTGCGCCAGCCCCATGGCTGCTGCGCAGGCCGCCTGGCCCACGCGCCCCATCCGTCTCGTGGTGCCGTTCCCGGCCGGGGGCGGCACCGACCTGATCGCCCGCGAGGTGGCCAACAAGGTCGCCACCACCCAGGGCTGGTCCATCATCATCGACAACAAGCCCGGCTCGGGCGGCAACCTGGGCGTGGACGCCGCCGCCAAGGCCCCGGCCGACGGCTACACGCTGGTGCTGGGCCAGACCAGCAACCTGGCCATCAACCCGACGCTGTACCCCAAGCTGCCCTACAAGCCCGAGAAGGACCTCGATGCCGTCGGCCTCGTGGCCCAGGCGCCGCTGGTCGTCGTGGTGGCCGCCGATTCGCCCTACAAGACCCTGGCCGACGTGATCGCGGCGGCCAAGGCCAATCCAGGCGCGCTGAACTACGCGAGCTCGGGCAACGGCACGGTGGCGCACCTGGCGGCCGAGCAGCTGCAAAAGGCCGCCGGTGTGAAGTTCACGCACGTGCCCTACAAGGGCGCAGCCCAGGGATCGACCGACCTGATCGGCGGCCAGATCCAGATGTACGTCTCGTCCGTGCCCACGCTGATCGGCTACATCAAGAACGGCAAGATGCGCGCGTTGGCCGTCACCTCGACCCAGCGCACGGATGACCTGCCCGGCGTGCCCACCGTGGCCGAGTCGGGCTACAAGGGCTTCGAGGCCGTCACCTGGTTCGGCGTGGCCGGGCCGGACGGCCTGCCCAAGGACGTCGTCGCCAAGCTCAACAACGCCTTCAACCAGGCGCTCAAGGACCCGGAGATCAAGTCCAAGCTCGCGGCCCAGGGCGCCGAGGTACGCGGCGGCACGCCCGAGCAGTTCGCGGCACTGATCCGCACCGAGATCGTGCGCTGGGGCAAGACGGTCCAGGAATCCGGCGCCAAGGTCGACTGAAGGCCGCCGCCCGCCATCCGCCCGAGCGCGCGATGTCCATCCAGCACGAAGAGACGGCCGTCGCGCCGTTCTCGGCGGGGCAGGGCCGTGCCCGCGTGGCCGTGCCGCCCGCGGCCTGCGACTGCCATGTACACGTTTACGACGCCCGTTGTCCGGCGGTGCCCGGCGCGCGGCTGACACCGTCGGACGCCAGCGTGGCCGACTACCGCGCGCTGCAGCGCCGCACCGGCACCGAGCGCGTGGTGTTCGTCACCCCCTCGACCTACGGCACCGACAACCGCCTGCTGTTGCAGGCCCTGGCCGAGGTCGGGGCGGCGGCCCGCGGCGTGGCCGTGGTCGATGCGCAGGCCAGCGACGCGACGCTGCAGGCCCTGCATGCGGCCGGCGTGCGCGGCGCGCGGCTGAACCTTTCGCTGGGCGTGGTGCACGACGCGAGCGCGCTGGAAACCCTGGCCGCGCGCATCGCGCCGCTGGGCTGGCATCTGCAGCTG
This sequence comes from Pseudorhodoferax aquiterrae, assembly GCF_014652235.1. Lineage (GTDB taxonomy): Bacteria > Pseudomonadota > Gammaproteobacteria > Burkholderiales > Burkholderiaceae_C > Pseudorhodoferax > Pseudorhodoferax aquiterrae. The sequence continues at coordinate 135,611 of NZ_BMYK01000009.1, read as the reverse complement.
CTGGCCCAGCCCGATCTGCTGGCCAGCCTGGGCGAGCGGCTGCTGAAGCTGCCCGTGCGCCTGGTGCTGGACCACTTCGGCCGCATCGCGCCGGCCATGGCCGGCCAGCACCCGGCGCATGCGCTGGTGCTGCGGCTGCTCGCAGCGGGCCGCACCTGGCTCAAGCTGTCGGGCGGCTACATCGTCAGCCCGACCGGCCGGGTCGACGAGCCCGGCGTCGCAGCCCTGGCCCGCGGCTACCTGCGCGCGGCGCCCGAGCGTCTGGTCTGGGGCAGCGACTGGCCCCATGCCTCGGCCTCGGCCGGCCACCAGCCCATGCCCGACGACGCCCAGCAGATCGAGGCGCTGGCCGCCTGGACCGGCGATGCCGCGCTGCTGCGCCGCGTGCTGGTCGACAGCCCGGCTGCGCTGTACGGCTTTCCCACCCACACCGAAGAAGACACATGACCAAGACCCCCGCCCACCTGTCGCGCCGCAGCTTGCTGGGCGCGCTCGCCACGCCCATGCTGTTCCCGGCGCTGCCCGTGCTGGCCCAGGGCGGCTGGCCCGCCGCCAAGCCCATCACCTGGGTCGTGCCGTACCCGCCGGGCGGCACCACCGACATCCTGGGCCGCGCCATCGCCGTGCGTCTGGGCCCGGCCCTGGGCGCCACGGTCATCGTGGAGAACAAGGCCGGTGCGACGGGCACCATCGGTTCGGCCTTCGTCGCCCGCGCCCCGGCGGACGGCTTCACGCTGCTGGGCACCTCCATCGGCCCGCAGGCCATCGTGCCGCACCTGATGCCGCGCATGCCCTACGACCCGGTGGCCGCCTTCGCACCGGTGACGCTGGTGGGCACCATCCCGCACCTGCTGGTGACCGCCGCGGCCCGCCCCTGGAACAGCGTGGCCGATCTGGTGGCCGACGCCAAGGCGCGGCCCGGCGCGCTCACCTTCGCCTCGGGCGGCAACGGCACCATCCTGCAGATGCAGGGCGAACTGCTGCGCCTGCAGGCCGGCGTGCAGACGACGCACGTGCCCTACAAGGGCGACACGCCGGCCATCCAGGATGTGCTGGCCGGCCACGCCGACTTCATGTTCGCGCCCGTGGCGGCGGCCCTGCCGCACGTGCAGGGCGGCAAGCTCAAGGCGCTGGCCGTGACCTCGGCGGCGCGGCTCAAGGCGCTGCCCGCCGTGCCCACCATGGAGCAGGCCGGCTTCAAGGACTTCGTCGTCGAGCAATGGCAGGCGGTCTATGCGCCGGCCGGCACGCCGGCGGCCGTGGTGCAGCGCCTGCAGGCCGAGATCGCCCACATCCTGAAAGACGCCGAAGTGCTGGCCATGGCCGACAAGCTCGGCGTCACGCTGATCGGCGGCACGCCCCAGCAACTGGCCGACACGCAGAAGTCCGACCTGGCCAAGTGGGGCCGGGTCGTCCAGCAGGCCGGCATCAAGGCCGAATGAATCCCTTTCCAACCCCTGACCGAAAGAACGCCATGTCCCTTCCTGACATCATCCGCCACTTCGACCGTGTGCCCGCCGACCTCGTGCGCGAGGCCGCGCAATACCAGCCCGCCATCTTCGCCGACGTGGCCGGCCGCCGCGGCGCGCTGCACGGCCGCATCCGTCCGCTGCACCCGCGCATGAAGCTGGCCGGCACGGCCCTGACCGTGGAAGTGCGTCCCGGCGACAACCTCATGATCCACGCCGCCATCGCGCTGGCCCAGCCCGGCGACGTGCTGGTCGTGGACGGCAAGGGCGACCAGAGCTCCGCGCTGATGGGCACCATCATGATGAACGCCTGTCGCAAGCTGGGCATCGCCGGCGTGGTGCTGGACGGCGCCGCGCGCGACAGCCTGGAGATCGACGAGATGGACTACCCGGTCTTCAGCGTCGGCACCAACCCCAACGGTCCGACCAAGAACGTGGGCGGCCGCATCGGCCACCCGGTCTCGGTCGGCGGCGTGACGGTCTACCCGGGCGACTTCGTGATCGGCGACGCCGACGGCGTGGTGGTGGTCGAGCGCGAGAAGCTGGCCGGCCTGCTGCCGCTGGCGGCCAAGAAGGTCAAGGACGAGGCCGCGCGCATCGCGGCGATCCAGGGCGGCGACACGGCAGCCAAGTGGCTGACCGCCGCGCTGCGCTCGGCCGGCGTGCTCAAGGAAGGGGAGACGCTGTGAGCGCCGTCCTCGTGACCGGCGCCGACCTGGCGCCCCAGGCGCTGGCTTTGCTGGCCGGCCATGAAGTCGTCTACGCCGGCAAGGCGCCGACCGAGGACGACCTCGTCGCGCTGTGCCGCGCCCACGACCCGGTCGCCATCATCGTGCGCTACGGCAAGGTGGGCGCCGCCGTCATGGATGCCGCGCCTTCGCTCAAGGTCATCTCCAAGCACGGCAGCGGCACCGACACCATCGACAAGGTGGCGGCCAAGGCGCGCGGGATCGAGGTCGTCGCGGCGGTGGGTGCGAATGCTGCGGCAGTCGCCGAGCAGGCGCTGGCCTTGCTGCTGGGCTGCGCGAAGTCGCTCGTGGCGCTGGACGCCCGCATGCACGCCGGCCACTGGGATAAGGCTGTTCACAAGAGCCTGGAGCTGGGCGGCCGCACGGTCGGCCTGGTGGGCCTGGGCGCCATCGGGCTGCGCTTCGCGCGCATGGCCGATGCCCTGGGCATGCGCGTGATCGGCTTCGATCCGTTCGCCAAGAACCTGCCGGCCTACGTGCAGAGCGTGGACCTCGCGACGATCTGGCGCGAGTCCGACGCCATCTCCCTGCACTGCCCGCTGACCGAGGAGAACCGCAAGCTGCTCAACGCCGACACGCTGGCGCAGTGCAAGCGCGGCGTGATCGTGGTGAACACCGCGCGCGGCGGTCTCATCGACGAGGATGCGCTGCTGGCGGCGGTGCGTTCGGGCCAGGTCGCCAGCGCCGGCCTGGACAGCTTCGCCGTCGAGCCCATGGTGGCGGGCCACCCGTTCCAGGGCGAGAAGAACATCCTGCTGAGCCCGCACATCGGTGGCGTGACCAGCGACGCCTACGTCAACATGGGCGTGGCGGCCGCGCAGAACCTGCTGGCCGTGCTGGCCAGGCATCCGGTCGCAGCATGAGCCGGCAGGCCCGCACTCTCTGGCGGCTGGGGACAGGCGCCATGCTGCTGGCCGCCGCCGCACTGGCCTCGGCCCAGTCCGCCCCGGCCGCCTGGCCCGGCAAGCCGGTGCGCATCGTGGTCGGCTTCTCGGCCGGCGGCCCGACCGACGTGGTCGCGCGCGCTTTTGCCGACCACGCAGCGCGCCAGCTCGGCCAGCCCGTCATCGTGGACAACAAGCCCGGCGCCAACACCATCCTGGCGGCGGAAGCCGTCGCGAGCGCGCCGGCCGACGGCTACACCTTGCTGCTCGGGGCGACCAACCACACCATGATCCCGGCGCTGTACGCCAGCCGCGTGAAGTTCGATGCGGTGAAGTCCTTCGCTCCGGTGTGCACGCTGGCCGTCAGTCCCACGGTGCTGGCGGTCGGGCCGGCCATGCCCGTCAAGACGCTGGCGGCCTTCTTGCAGCAGGTCAAGGCCGAACCCGGCAAGCGCACCTATGCCACGCCGGGCAGCGGCAGCTCGGGCCATTTCGCGAGCGCGCACTTCACGCGGCTCACGGGCACCAGCATGAACCACATCCCGTACAAGGGTGCGGCACAGGCCGTGACCGACCTGATCGGCGGCCAGGTGGACAGCTCGTTCGCGACGCTGGGCTCGGTGCTGCCGCAGGTGCAATCGGGCAAGCTCACCGCACTGGCCGTGGCCGCGCCGCAGCGCTCCCCCTTGCTGCCGAACGTGCCGACCTTCGAGGAAGCCGGCGTGAAGGGCTACAGCGCCGACGCCTGGTACGGCCTGCTGGCTCCGGCCGGCACGCCGCCCGCCGTGCTGGCGGCGCTGGAGCGCGTGTCGCAGGACTTCACGCGCGCCCCTGCCACCGTCGAGAAGCTGCGCGGCATGGGCATGGAAGCCCAGGGCCACTGTGGCGCGCCGTTCGCCGCCCAGCTGCAGCGCGAAGTGCGCGAGAACACCCAGCTGGCCCGCGACCTCGATCTCAAGGCCGAGTGAACGCCGTCGACCAGAACACCATCGCATCCCAAGGAGACCTCTTCATGAAAAAACTCGTCCGAAGCCTCTTCGCCGCCTGTGCCCTGGTCGCCAGCCTGGCCGCCCACGCCCAGTTCGCCGACAAGACCGTCACCATCGTCGTGCCCTACGCCCCCGGCGGCGCGGCCGATGCGCTGGCCCGCGTGCTGGCCCAGCGCCTCGCCACCAAGCTCGGCACCAGCGTGATCGTGGACAACCGCGCGGGCGCCAGCGGCACCATCGGCGAAAGCTACGTGGCCAAGTCCAAGCCGGATGGCACCACGGTGCTCTACGACGCGACGCCGTATTCCATCAACCCGCACCTGTTCCCCAAGATGCCGTATGCGGCCGATGCGCTGCAGCCGCTCACGCTGGTGGCGCTGGCACCCAACGTGCTGATCGTCAAAGGCGATTCGCCGATCAAGGACGTGAAGGATCTCGTCGCCCGCGCCAAGGCCCAGCCCGGCAAGCTGAACTACGCTTCGGGCGGCAGCGGCACGGTGCAACGCCTGGCCGCGGAACTGCTGCGCCAGCGGCTGGACCTGGACATGGTGCACGTGGGCTACAAGAGCGGTGGCCCGGCCATCGTGGACGTGACGGGCGGGCAGGTGGACTTCATGTTCGCCACCGTGGCCGCGGCCTCGCCGCTGGTGGAGTCCGGCAAGCTGCGCGCATTGGCCGTGTCCTCACCCGAGCGCAGCAAGCGCCTGCCCCATGTGCCCACCGTGGCCGAGACCGTGCTGCCCGGCTACGAGGCCTACGAGTGGCATGGCCTGTTGCTGCCTGCGGGCGTGCCGGCGGCCACCGTCGCTGCGCTCCACAAGGCCGTGGTCGAGGTCATGGCCGAGAACGAGGTCAAGCAGCGCTTCGTCGAGATGGGCACGCAGCCCGTGGGCTCCACGCCGGCCGAGTTCGGCACTTTCCTCAAGAAGGAAGACGCGAAATGGGCCGAGGTGGTGAAGAAGGGCGGCATCAAGCTGGATTGATCCGGTGGTTCCGCACTCGGCTGGCAGCAACCGGCTCGGCCGTGCCGTGCCGGCCGGCGCCTGCGACAGCCACATGCACATCTTCGATCCGCGCTTCGCGCCGTCACCGCATTGGCAGCGCACGCCGCCACGGGCCGAGGTCGGCGCCTACCGGTTGTTGCAGCAGCGTCTGGGCACGCAGCGCTGCGTGGTCGTCACACCGTCCACCTACGGCACCGACAACGCCTGCACGTTGGATGCGCTGGCGCAGCTCGGCGCCGCCGCCTGCGGGGTGGCGGTGGTGGGCGCCGGCGTGGAGGACGCCGAGCTCGACCGGCTGGCCGCGGCAGGCGTGCGCGGCCTGCGCGTGAACTTCGTCTCGCCCCAGTCCTGGGGCCGGACCACACCGCAGATGCTGCAGGCGCTGTCGGAGAAGGCGGCGCGGCTGGGCTGGCACATCCAGCTCCTGGCCGAGCCGGAACAGATCGTCGCCATGCAGGCGCTGCTGGCCGGCCTGGCCACGCCGCTGGTCGTCGACCACTTGGGCCGCATCGATCCGGCCGATGGGCCATCGAGCCCGGCCTTCGCCGTGCTGCGCCGGCTGCTGGACGCGGGCCGTACCTGGATCAAGCTGTCCGGCGTCTACATGCGCTCGCGTGCCGGGGCACCAGCCTATGACGATGTGCAATGCTTGGGTCGCGCCTTCGTGCAGGCCGCGCCCGAGCGCATGCTCTGGGGCAGCGACTGGCCGCACACGACCGAGGCGCCCTGCAGCATCAACGATGCCGACCTGCTGGACGTGCTGCACGGCTGGTGCGGCTCCGACGCTGTGGCGCACGACATCCTGGTCGCCAACCCGGCCCGGCTTTACGGTTTTCCTGGAGATTCCTGATGTTCCTGCTGCAAGCACCCCAGGTCCGCGACCTGGACGTCTTCACCACCATGCCGGCCGCGCTGCGCCGGGCCGAGCGCAGCGACTGGGCCGACGCGAACCGCGGCGGCACGGTCACCGATTCCTTCCTGGAAGGCCCGGTGTTCGACGAGGCCGGCAACCTCTATGTGAGCGACATTCCCTGGGGCCGGGTATTCCGCATCGACAGCGCGGGCCAGTGGTCGCTCGTGGCCGAGTACGACGGCGAGCCCAATGGCCTGAAGTTCCTCGATGCCCGCACGCTGCTGGTCACCGACTACAAGAACGGCCTGATGCGGGTGGACGTGACGACGGGCGCGGTGACGCCCCACCTGCAGCGGCGCAACTCCGAACGCTTCAAGGGCGTCAACGACCTGGTGTTCGACGCCGCCGGCAACCTGTACTTCACCGACCAGGGCCAGACCGGCCTGCACGACCCGACCGGCCGGCTGTACCGGCTGCGTCCGGACGGCCAGCTGGACCTGCTGCTGGCCAACGTGCCCAGCCCCAACGGCGTGGCGCTCTCGCCCGACGGCAAGCTGCTGTACCTGGCCGTCACGCGCGGCAACTGCGTCTGGCGTGTGCCGCTGCTGCCCGACGGCAGCGTGGCCAAGGTGAGTCAGTTCTTCACCTCCTACGGCCCCAGCGGCCCGGACGGCCTGGCCGTGGACGGCGAGGGCAGGGTGCTGGTCGCCAACCCCGGGCTGGGCTATGTGTGGGTGCTCAACCACCGTGCCGAGCCGGTGCAGGTGTTGCGCGGCGCCGCCGGTGCATCCACCACGAACCTGGCCTTCGGCGGGCCGGACCGGCGCACGCTGTACATCACGGATTCCACCCACGGCCAGATCCTGCGTGCGGCGATGGACGTCCCGGGATTGCCGCTGGCGAGGGCCCGGAGCGCGTAAGCTCCGGCCCGCCATGAACACGCTCGCCACCGAACTCCGCCGCCTCTACCTGCCCCGCCCAGCCGCCGACGCAGCCGCACCGCCGGACGGGCTGCTGGGGGCGGACGGCACGGTGCGCGCCCTGGTCATGGAACTGCGGCGTCCGTCCGAATGGGAGGTGCTGGCCCGCGTCTGGCAGGGCGTGCAGGCGGAGCTGGAGCTGCCGGCGCCGGCCATCGCGGTCTCGGGCGACGACGCCATGCAGCTGTGGTTCGCGCTGGCCGAGCCGGTGGCCGCCGCGCAGGGCCACGCCTTCCTGGAGGGCCTGCGGCGCCGCTTCCTGCCCGACGTGGATGCGCGGCGCCTGCGCCTGTTGCCCACGCCGGCGCTGGAACACGCGGCCCTGGTGCCGGCCGAGCAGGCCGGCAGCGGCAACTGGTCGGCCTTCGTCGCGCCGGACCTCGCACCGGTGTTCGGCGACACGCCCTGGCTGGACATCCCGCCCAACGAGGAGGGCCAGGCCAGCCTGCTGCGCGGCCTCGCCCTCGTGAAACCGGCTGCGTTCGACGCGGCCTTGCGTCAGCTGGGCACGCAGGCCCCGGCCGCCGCGCCTGCACCGGCGCCGCAGCCCGCGGCGCGCGCCGAGGCGGCCGGCGACGCCATCGGCTTCCTGCGCCGGGTCATGGACGACGAGGGTGTGCCCATGGCCCTGCGCATCGAGGCCGCCAAGGCCCTGTTGCAGTCAAACGGTTGAAGCTTCCAGCGCCCGCAGGCGCTGGTGTGCCGGGCTGTCCCAGTCGATCTTCTGCTGGTTCCTGGCCTGCAGGTAGTGGTAGCTGAACACGTCCAGCCAGGCGTCCAGCGCCTGGGCTGCTTGTTCCTCGCCCGCCAGCGCCAGGCACATGGCGGCCACCTCGCTGGTGCAGAAGTGGTCGTTGCGGCGCGAGCGGCGCAGCTTGTACTCGGAGGCGCGGTCGGGCTGCAGGCTCAGCACGGGCAGGTGGGCCAGGTAGGGGCTCTTGCCGAACATCTTGCGTGCCTCGGACCAGGTGCCGTCCAGCAGGATGAACAGCGGCCGCCTGCCTGATGCGGCCGGGGCCGGCTGCACGGCGTGCACCACGCGTTCGGGCGCCGCGTATTCGCCCGGAAACACCACGTAGGGCTGCCACTGCGGGTCGGCCAGCAGCGCGAGCAGGGCCGGATCGACGGCGGTGCGGGCCCAGGCGAAGGCGAAGGTGTCGGCCACCAGGTCGGCAATCAGCCAACCCGTGTTGCTGGGCTTGAGCGGTTCGATGTCGGCCATCAGCAGGCACATGCCGGCGTCCGTGGACACCACCGGCCGCAGGCCGCAGATGCAATGGCTGGGCAACAGGCGACAGCCAGCGCAGCGCGGGCTGCGCGAGCCGCGGCGCGCGAGAAAGGGCTTGACGCTGTGCGTGAGCCGGGCGGCGCGCAACAGGGAGACGGCATGGGGCATGCCGTCGATTGTCCCAGGAGGCTAGCGTTCGCCCTTGCGGTACGGCTTCATGAGCGCCTGCGGATAGGCCGCCTTGCGCGCCACCACGACGAGCGCGACGATGGACAACACGTAGGGCAGCATGAGGTACAGCTGGTAGGGCAGCAGCGCGTCGCCCGACTGCTGCAGGCGCAGCTGCAGCGCGTCGAAGAAGGCGAACAGCAGCGCGCCCAGCAGCGCCTTGCCGGGCCGCCAGGAGGCGAACACCACCAGCGCCACGCAGATCCAGCCGCGGCCGTTGACCATGTTGAAGAAGAAGGCGTTGAAGGCCGACAGCGTGAGGAAGCTGCCCGCGATGCCCATCAGCGCCGAACCGGCCACGATGGCGGCCGTGCGCGTGCGCGCGACCGACAGGCCCTGGCCTTCGGCAGCCTGTGGGTTCTCGCCCACCATGCGCAGCGCCAGGCCCGCCGGCGTGCGGTACAGCAGGTAGGCGATCGCAGGCACCAGCAGCAGGGCCAGCAGGGTCAGTGGCGTCTGTGCGCTCAAGATGGGCAGGGGCAGCCAGTCCATGGGCGCGAAGGGCGTGACCGTGGGCGGCGTCGTGACCTTGGGGAAGCTGACGCGGTAACCGTAGTACGACAGCGCCGTGGCCAGCATGGTGATGCCCAGGCCCGAGACGTGTTGCGACAGCGCCAGCCCCACCGTGAAGAAGGCGTGCAGCAGGCCGAAGGCCATGCCGGTCAGCGCGGCCACGGCCACGCCCATCCAGAGCGGCCAGCCCGCGTAGACGGCCAGCCAGCCCGCGAAGGCGCCCGCGACCATGATGCCCTCGATGCCCAGGTTCAGCACGCCGGCGCGTTCGCACAGCAGCACGCCCAGCGTGCCGAGGATCAGCGGCGAGGCGATGCGCAGCACCGCGACCCAAAACGCCGCGTTGCCCAGGATGTCCAGGATCTCGCTCATTTGCGCACGCGGTATTGGGTCAGCAGCGTGGCCACCAGCACCGCGAGCAGCGCGGTGGCCACGATCACGTCGGCGATGTAGGTCGGCACGCCGACGGCGCGGCTCATGCTGTCGGCGCCGACCAGCACGCCGGCCACGAACACGGCGGCGGCCACCACGCCCAGCGGGTGCAGGCCGGCCAGCATGGCGATCACGATGCCCGCGTAGCCATAGTTGGGCGACATGTCCAGCGTCACGTAGCTGGTGCGGCCCGCCACCTCGATGGCGCCGGCCAGGCCGGCCAGCGCGCCCGAGAGCAGGGCGGTGAGCACCACGGTGCGCGTGACCGGCACGCCCGCGAAGGCCGCGGCGCGGGGGCTGGCGCCCAGGGCGCGGATGTCGAAGCCCAGCACGGTGAAGCGGAAGATGGCCCAGACGATCACGGCCAGCGCCAGGCCCCACAGCAGGCCGGTGTGCACGCGGGTCTGCGCGACGAGCTTGGCCAGCTCCAGGTCCGGTTGCAGCGCCACGCTCTGCGGCCAGCCCATGGCCAGCGGGTCCTTCATGGGGCCGTCCAGCAGCGCGCCCACGGCCAGCAGCATGATGAAGTTGAACAACAGCGTGGTGACGACCTCGTCCACGCCGAGCTTGTTCTTCAAGAGGGCCGGGCCCAGCAGCAGCAGGGCGCCGGCCAGCGCGGCCGCCAGCATCATGAGCGGGAACAGCGCCCAGACCGGCCACTGCAGCCCCGTGCCGCCGTGCAGGCCGCCGACGGCCACGGCGGCGATGGCGCCGGCATAGAGCTGGCCCTCGGCGCCGATGTTGAACAGCCGGGCCTTGAAGGCCACCGTGGCGGCCAGGCCGGTGAGGACCAGCGGAATGGCGCGCGTGAGCGTCTCGCTCCAGGCGAACACCGAGCCGAAGCCGCCGGCCAGCAGCAGGCCGTAGGTCTGCAGCACGGGCGCACCGGCCCACAGCACCAGCAGCGCGGCGACCAGCAGCGTGAAGCCGACGGCGCCCAGGGGCGCCAGCAGCAGGGCGCCACGCGAAACCGCGTGGCGGCGTTCCAACCTCATGCAACTTCCTTTTCTGCGCTGCCGGCCATGGCCAGGCCGATGGCTTCGCGCGTCCATTCCTGCGCGGGCCGCGCCGGACCCAGGTGGCCGGCATGCATCACGGCCACGCGGTCGCCCAGTGTGAGCACCTCGTCCAGGTCGTCGGAGATCAGCAGCAGCGCAGCGCCTGCATCGCGCGCGGCGATCAGCTGCTGCTGCACGAAGGCCACGGCGCCGATGTCCAGGCCCCAGGTCGGCTGGTGCACGACGATGAGGGCGGGCACCGCGGTCTGCGCGTCCGCCGTCGGCAGCAGCGCCCGGCCGAGGATCAGCTTTTGCATGTTGCCGCCGGACAGCGACCGGGCGCTGGTCTGCAGGCCGCCGCCGCGCACGTCGAAGGTCTCCACGATGCGCCGGGCCTGCGCCGTGGCGGCACGCCGGCGGATCCAGCGCAGGCCGGCCAGCGCGCGCGAGAAGGCAGGCGTGCGCAGCCGTTCGGAGACGGCGTTCTCCCACTGTGCCAAGTCGCCCACCACGCCCGTGCCGTGCCGGTCCTCCGGGATGCGCGCCACGCCGCGCTGCACCAGCGCGCCCGGCGTGCGGGGCAGGGGCCGGCCCTGCAGCGTGGCGCGGCCGCCGCTGGCCGGGCGCATGCCGGTCAACAGGTCCGCCAGCGCGGCCTGGCCGTTGCCGGAGACGCCCGCGATCGCCATGATCTCGCCCGCGCGCAGGGTCAGCGAGACGTCGCGCAGGCGGTCGTTGCCGTGGCCGGCGGTGCTGACGCGGTCCAGTTCGCAGACCACGGCGCCGACCTGCCGCGCGGGCTGGCGTTCGCGCTGCTGCACGGCGTGGCCGACCATCCAGCGCGCGAGCTGGGCCTGATCGCAGTCGGCCGTGCGGCCTTCGGCCACGCGCTTGCCGTGGCGCAACACGGCCACGCGGTGCGACACGCGCAACACCTCGCCGAGCTTGTGGCTGATGAAGATGACGGCCAGGCCCTGGGCGACCATCTCGGCCAGCGTGTCGAACAGCTGCTCGCTCTCCTGCGGTGTCAGCACGGCCGTGGGCTCGTCCAGGATCAGGATGCGCGCGCCGCGGTACAGGGCCTTGAGGATCTCCACGCGCTGGCGTTCGCCGACCGACAGATCGCCCACGCGCGCGTCCGGGTCCACCGGCAGGCCGAAGCGCCGGGCCACATCGAGCAGGTGCGCGCGCGCCGCGGCACGCCGCGACAGCGGGCGCCACAGCGGCTCGGTGCCCAGGATGACGTTGTCGAGCACGCTGAGGTTGTCGGCCAGCGCAAAGTGCTGGTGCACCATGCCCACGCCGGCGGCCAGTGCCGCGCGCGGGTTGCCCGGTGCCAGCGGCCGGCCGAACACCTCGATGCGGCCCGCGTCGGCGGTGTAGTGGCCGAACAGGATGGACATCAGCGTGGACTTGCCGGCACCGTTCTCGCCCAGCAGGGCCAGCACCTCGCCTTCGCGCAAGTCCAGCGTGATGTCGTCGTTGGCGACCAGGCTGCCGAAGCGCTTGGTGATGCCCTGCAGGCGCAGCACCGTGGGCGCGTGGGCCGTCATGGCGCCACGCTCATTTGGCCGTGGACTTGGGCTGGGCGTCGTCGATCTTGACCGTGAACTTGCCGGCCAGGATCTCGGCCTCGCGTGCGCGCACCTTGGCCACCAGCTCGGCCGGGATCTTCTTCTCGAAGGTGCCGAGCGGCGACAGCGCCGAGCCCTTGTGCTGCATGTGCGAGTACACGCCGTACTCCTCGGGCTTGAACTGGCCTTCGCGCACGAGCTTGAGCGCGCGGTCGATCGAGGGCTCCATGTTCCACAGCGCCGAGACGACCACGGTGTCAGGGTACTGGGCCTGGGTGTCGATCACGTTGCCGATGGCCAGCACCTTGCGCTCCTTGGCCGCGTCGCTGACGCCGAAGCGCTCCGCGTAGAGGATGTCTGCGCCCTTGTCGACCATGGCGAAGGCGGCTTCCTTGGCCTTGGGCGGATCGAACCAGCTGTTGATGAAGCTCACGCTGAACTCCACCTTAGTGTTCACTTCCCTGGCGCCGGCCATGAAGGCGTTCATGAGGCGGTTGACCTCGGGGATCGGGAAGCCGCCGACCAGGCCGATCTTGTTGGACTTGGTCATGCCGCCGGCCACCATGCCCGTGAGGTAGGCCGGCTCCTGGATGTAGTTGTCGAAGACGCTGAAGTTGGGCGCCTGCGGCTTGCCCGAGCTGCCCATCAGGAACATGGTCTTGGGGAAGTCGCGCGCGACCTTGCGCGCTGCCGCCTCGACCGCGAAGGCCTCGCCCACGATGAGCTGGTTGCCGGCCGTGGCGTATTCGCGCAGCACGCGCTCGTAGTCGGCGTTGGCCACGTTCTCGGTGGCCTTGTATTCGATTTCGCCGCGGGCTTCGGCGGCCTTGAGCGCCTTGTGGATGCGGCCCACCCATTGCTGTTCGAAGGGCACGGTGTAGACGGCGGCCACCTTGAGTTTGGCCTGTTGGGCCGGGGCGAGAGTGGGCAGGGCCAGTGTGGCGACGGCGGCGGCAAGAATCAGGGAACGGCGTGGGTGCATGGGGGTGGACTCCTCTTGGGGCAAACGACGGCAGGGTCAGCAATATCGGTGCCACGCGCATTGTGGCGCGGTCCGTCCTGTGTACCGGCGGCGGGCCGGTCAAAAAAATGGCGGGCCAGGCTGGCCTGGCGACGGGGTGCACAGGGGCCGTGCGGTGGTGCACCAAGGCGTGCACTGCGCGCCGCCTAGAATGCCCGGCCTGTCAGGGCGCCCGTGGGGCGCTGCTTCTTGCCCGTCGCGTGAGTCCTCCCCCTTCCTCCCCCTTGGCCCCAGCGCATGTGCTGCGGCATCCCGGCATGCGCGCCTTCATGGCCGCGCGCGTGGCCGCCGTGCTGGCCACCCAGGTGCAGGCCGTGGTCGTGGCCTGGCAGGTCTACGACCTCACGCGCGCGCCGCTGGCCCTGGCCTATGTGGGCCTGGCCCAGTTCATCCCCATGCTGTGCCTGCTGCTGCCGGCTGGCGACCTCATGGACCGCTTCGCGCGCCGGCCCATCCTGGCCGCCAGCTGGGTGGTCTCGGCCCTGTGCAGCGCGCTGCTGTGGTGGCTGTCGGGCCATGGCGTGGCCGGCGTCTCGTCCATCTACGCCGTGCTGGTGTTGTACGGCTGCGCGCGGGCCTTCGCCGGCCCGGCGCTGCAGAGCCTGCTGCCGCAGATCGTGCCGCGCGAGCAGCTGGCCCAGGCCATCGCCGTCAACAGCATGCTCATGCGCAGCGCCACCATCACCGGGCCCTTCCTGGGCGGGCTGCTGTATGCGCTGGGCGGTGGCGAGCTCACTTATCTGGTGTGCCTGGGCTGCTTCGTGCTCGGCGCGCTGCTGCTGCGCTACGTGACGGTGGCCCATGCCGCGCCGCGCGCCGTGGGCGGCACGATCTGGACGCGCTTTGCCGAAGGCATCGGCTTCATCCGCTCGCGGCCCGTGATCCTGGGCTGCATCTCGCTGGACCTGTTCGCCGTGCTACTGGGCGGTGTGGTGGCGCTGCTGCCGATCTACGCGCACGAGGTGCTGCACGTGGGGCCGCAGGGCCTGGGCGCGCTGCGCAGCGCCATGGCCGTGGGGGAGGTCGGCATGGGCCTGTACCTGAGCGCGCGGCCGCTGAACCGGCGCGTGGGCGCGACCATGTTCGGCGCCGTGGCGGTGTTCGGCGTGGCCAACCTGGTGTTCGCGCTGTCCCACTGGTTCTGGCTGTCCTTCGTGGCGCTCCTGGTGGCCGGCATGGCCGACATGGTCAGCGTCTACATCCGCGGTGCGCTGGTGCAGTTCTCCACGCCGGACGCCATGCGCGGGCGCGTGCAGGCCGTCAACATGCTGTTCATCGGCTCGTCCAACGAGCTCGGCGAGTTCCGCGCCGGCACCAGCGCGGCCTGGCTGGGGCCGGTCGGCGCGGCCGTGGCGGGCGGGCTGTGCACGCTGGGCGTGGTTGGCACCTGGGCTGCGGCCTTCGGCGGCCTGCGCCGGCTGGACCGCTTCGAAGAGGCCGGCGCCGGCCCTTGAAGAACCCGGCCCGGGGCGCCAGCTATGGCATACTGTTTCGGCGCAGCAGCGGTGCATCCACCCTCTGCGAAGCCCAAGGGCCCGCCACCGGGCCAGGCAGTGCAACCGCAAGGAGGTCACATGACAGCATTCTTCATGGAAGGCGATGGCTTCGCATAAGGGCGATCCGTCGTTCTGGAGGCCCAGCTTCGTGCTGGGCCTTTTGTTTTTTGCGGCCCTGATGTCCTTGGGCGCCTTCTTCTGGTGGCATACCTGGCTGCGCCGCACGGCGCCCGGCGAGGCGCTGGAAAAGCAGCAGATCGTGGTGCTGCTGGCGGCCTGGCTGGCCGTGATCGGCTGGATCACCACGGCCTGGACCTCGATCCGCAACTCGGTCAAGCAGCACACCGTCAACACGCTGCTGCAGTCGCGCCTGTCGGCCACCTACATGGAGCGCGCCGACCGGGTCAACAAGTTCTTCGGCAGCTACGAGGCGCGCCATCCGCTCGCGACGCGCGACCCCGACGCCGACCCCACGCAGGGAATCAAGGGCGACGACGAGGAGGCGCTGCGCTACATCCTCAACTACTTCGAGTACATCGCCATCGGCGTGCGCCATGGCGACCTGCACGAGGCCATGCTGCGGGCCAGCCTGCGGTCCATCCTGACCAAGACCACCTTCTATTCGCGCGACTGGATCGAGCGGCGCGTGGGCGGCGGGCCCACGCTGGCGCCCAATCCACTGCTGTACCGCAACCTGCGCTGGCTCTACCTGCGCTGGCGCGACGTGGGGCCGGGCCACGACCTGCGCGCGTTCTCCATGGTGCGCAGTTAGCGCTCCAGCGCCTCGCGCACCGCCTGGCCGAGCTCGAGCACCGCCATCGCGTAGTAGCTGGACCAGTTGTAGCGCGTGATCACGTAGAAATTTTCGGTGCCGGCCACGTACTGCGGCGCATCCGCACCGTTCTGCAGTTCGACCAGCGCCAGCGGCCCGGCGTGTTGCAACGCCTCGCCCTGCAGCAGCGCGCCCTTGGCCGTGAAGCTCTCCACGCTGAAGCTGGGCAGGATGTCGGGCGCGAGCAGGGCGTCCATGTCGGCCTGCGGGGCCAGAGCGACCGGGTAGATGGCCGGCATGCCGGTCTTCCAGCCGAAGGCCTTGAAGTAGTTGGCCACCGAGCCGATCACGTCGTCCACGCTGGCCGCCAGGTCGATGCGCCCATCGCCGTCGAAGTCCACCGCGTAGCGCACCCAGCTCGATGGCATGAACTGTGGCATGCCCATGGCGCCCGCATAGCTGCCGCGCCAGGCGTGCGGGTCCACGCCGGTGCGCTGCGACAGGCTCAGCAGCTGCTCAAGCTCGCCAAGGAAGAAGGCGCTGCGCTCGGCCGCGCGCGGGTGGGCCTTCGGAAAGTCGAAGGCCAGTGTGGTCACGGCGTCGATGACGGGAAAGCCGCCCATCTGCTGGCCGTAGATCGACTCCACGCCGACGATGCCCACGATGATCTCGGCCGGCACGCCGTATTCGCGCTCGGCGCGCTCCAGCGCCGTGCGGTGCTCCTGCCAGAAGCGCACGCCGGCGCGGATCCGGATGGGCTCGACGAAGCGGCTGCGGTAGACGCGCCAGTTCTTGGGCGTGCCGCTGGGCGCCGGCGTCATGAGCCGCTGCACCTGGGGCAACAACCGCGCTTGGCCGATGGCCTGGCGGACCCATTCGCGGTCCAGGTCGCGGCGCACGGCGATGTCGTCGGCCATGCGCAGCACCTCGGGGCGCGTGGCGTAGAGCGGGCCGGGGGCCGGTGCGGCCTTGGCGGCGGCGGGGCGTTTCTTGGCGGGCGCAGGGGTCTGGGCGTGGGCGGCGGCGGCGAGCAGGGCGGCGGCCAGGAGTGCGAGGCGCGTGCGGTTCATGCGGACGGGACAGGGGTGGGCCAGGGCAGGCGGCGGTATTCGCGCTGCAGCGTCGCCAGTTCCAGGGCTGGCGCGCGTGCGTAGCGCTGCGCTTCCAGGCGCAGCAGCCAGTCGCGCAGCGGCGCCAGCTGCTGCGGCCCGGCCGCGGCAGCCGGCAACTGTACAAGCAGCTGGGACAGCTGCCGCGGCGCGGCCTGCGGCGGCACGGCCAGGCCGGCGGCGCGCAGGCGCTCGCGCGCCTTGTGCAGCAGGCGCAGCCAGGGATCGTGCTGGCGGCGCTCCCAGGCGGCCCAGGCCACGCCGGCCAGGCTGGCCAGTACCACCAAAGCGGCGAGCAGGCGGCCGAGGTCTTGCCAGTCCGGGCTCTCGATGCCGAGGGCGCGCAACAGGTCCAGCTGGCGGCTTTGCGTGTAGTTCAGCACCCACTGGTTCCAGCGGTTGTTGACGGCCTCCCAGGCCGCGCGCAGCTGCGCCGCGAGGTTGGGGTTGACGTTGCCCACCGCCGTGGCGAACGCGCCCTGGGGCGCGCGCAGCCGCTCCAGGCTGCCGATGCGGCCGGGCATCACGGCGCCCGTGGGGTCCACGCGCACCCAGCCCCGGCCCTCGTGCCAGACCTCGGTCCAGGCGTGGGCATCGCTCTGGCGCACGGTCCAGTAGCCGTCCACCGCATTCATCTCGCCGCCCTGGTAGCCCGTGACGATGCGCGCGGGCACGTCGAGCGCGCGCATCAGCACCACGAAGGCCGAGGCGATGTGCTCGCAGAAGCCGGCCTTGCGGTCGAACCAGAACTCGTCGGCCGTGTGTTCGCCATAGACGCCGGGCTCCAGCGTGTAGCTGTAGCCGCCCGTGCGCAGCCGCTCCAGCGCGGCCGCCACGAGCACGGCGCTGCCGGCTTCCGCGAGGCGCGGGTCGCGCCGCAGTTGCGCGGCCAGCGCCAGCGTGCGCGGGTTGCTGCCGGCGGGCAGCTGCAGCTCGGCCTGCAGTTCGGCCGTGCGGCGCAGCGGGCCGTAGCGGAAATCCGTGTGGCTCTGGGCGCGGTAGCGCACGAGGTCGGTGATGGGCCGGTTCGCCAGCCAGGACAGCTCCTGCGTCTGCAGCGCCGAGAGGCCTGCGAGTTCGGGCCGGCGCGGCGCCACGTCCAGCAGCAACAGCCAGGGGCGGTTGTGCGGCTCCAGCGTGACCTCGTAGTCCGTGGGCACGCCGCCCAGCACGAGGTTGCGCTGTGGCGCCGTGCTGAAGCTGAGGTCACCCCGGCCCTGCCGCCACTGGCGGCCGTCGAACTCGGACAGCACCGGCCCGCGGAAGTACAGCTGGTCCTGCGGCGGCGGCGGGCCGGCGAAGCGGATGCGCATGGCGATGCTGTCGTCCAGCGCCAGGCTGGCCAGGTTGCCGACCTCCATGGTGGACGACAGGCCGCTGCGCCCGCTCATCGCGTCGCTCGGGATGCCCCACAGCGGTGCCAGCCGCGGGAACAGCAGGAACAGCACCAGCATGATGGGCGCGCCGACCAGCGCCATGCGCACGGCGTGCCGGGCCGATGCGGCCAGCGGCGGCCGGCCCACGGGCATGTGGGCGTTGACCAGCGCCGTGAGCAGGCCCAGCAGACCGACCAGCATGGCGGCCGCCGTGGCCAGCGACTGCGAGAAGAAGAAGTTCGTGAGCATCGTGAAGAAGCCCAGGAAGAAGACCACGAAGGCGTCGCGTCGCGCGCGCAGTTCCAGCGTCTTGAGCGCCAGCAGCGAGACCAGCAGCGTGACGCCCGCGTCGCGGCCCAGCAGCGTGCGGTGGCTCATGAGCGTGAGACCGATGGTCAGCGCCAGCAGCGCCGCCAGCCACCAGCGCGAAGGCAGCGGACGGGCGCCCAGCGCGATCCAGCCGCGCCACAGCAGCACGCCTGCGGCCAGCAGACCGCACCACAGCGGCAGCCTTGGCACCTGGGGCAGCAGGATCCAGCCGATCACGGCCAGCAGGAACAACGTGTCGCGGCCGTCGCGCGGCAGTTGTGCCGACAGGCGGGCGGCGAAGCGGTTCAGCACAGGGCCAGGGCCTCCAGGCAACGCCGCTTGTGGGCCTCGCCGCTAGCCGGCGGCAGCTCCACGCCGCGCACGCGCAGGCCGTACTCGAGTTCCAGCCGGTCGGCCTGCAGCACCCAGGCGCACAGCCGCGCCAGGCGCTGCTCGCCATCGGGCAACTGGGCCAGGGCCGGGTCCAGCCAGAGTTCGTGGCGCTGGGCCTGCTGGCTGTCGCGGCTGACCAGCTCGCCGGCCTTGGCGGCCTTCTTCCAGACCACCAGCTTGAGCGGGTCGCCGCGGCGGTAGGCGCGCACGCCGTCGAACTCACCGGTGCTGGCGGCCTGGCGCGCCATGGCGCCTCCGGCGCGCGGCTCGCCCGCGGGCAGCGGCGGCGGATGCGCCTCGGGTTGGGGGTAGACCAGCACCTGGGCGGCCGGGCGCCACAGGGTCCAGACGCGGAAGGCACCCATCGGAAAGCGCGTCTCCAGCGTCAAGGTGGGGATGGCGTGCAGGCCGCGCCGCGCGGGCGCGAAGGCCACGTGCACCTGGCTGCGGCCGCCGGCCGGCACGTCCACGAAGGCCTGCTGCCTGGCCGTGTCCACCAGGCTCGCGGCGATGGCGTGGCGCGGCGTCTTGCGCGTGCTGGCCAGTTCCAGCGTGAGCGTGCTGCCGCTGCCCAGGAACTGCGGCTCGGGCGGCAGCAGATGCAGCTGCAGGCCGCGCAGCGTGGCATGGCCCATGTGCATGCCGACCAGCGCACAGCCGGCCAGCAGGAAGGTCAGCAGATAGCCCAGGTTGAGCTGGTAGTTGATCGAGGCGAGCAACAGCAGCAGCACGGTGGCGCCCAGCATGAGGCCGGCGCGCGTGGGCAGGATGTAGATGTTGCGCTGGGTCAGCAGCAGCTGGTCGCTGCGCGGCAGCCGGGCCTCCCACCAGCGCCGCATGCGGCCGCGCCAGCGGGGCCAGGGGTTCAGGCGCGCCAGGGCGTTCACGGCAAGGGCACGGCCTCGAGCATGGCGCGCACCTGTTCCACGGCGCCGCGGCCCGCGTCGCCCGCGGGCACCAGCCGGTGCGCCACGGTCTGCGGCAGGATGGCCTGCACGTCGTCGGGCGCCACGTAGTCGCGCCCGGCGAGCAGGGCCTGGGCCTTGGCCGCGCGCACCACGGCGATGCCCGCACGCGGCGACAGGCCCTGCAGGAACCAGCGGCCCGAGCGCGTCGCGGCGATCAGGTCCTGCACGTACTCGATCAGCGGCGGTGCCGCGTGCACCTGCAGCACCTGCTGCTGCAACTGCTGCAGCTGTTCGGCCGTCAGCAGCGCAGGAAGCGCGTCGACGAGCTCGCGCCGGTCCTCGCCGGCCAGCAGCAGGCGCTCGGCCGCGCGGTCGGGGTAGCCGATGGAGATGCGCATGAGGAAGCGGTCCAGCTGCGATTCGGGCAGCGCGAAGGTGCCGAGCTGGTCCTGCGGGTTCTGCGTGGCGATCACGAAGAAGGGGCGCGGCAGCGCCCGCGTGGCGCCCTCGACCGTGACCTGCTTTTCCTCCATGGCCTCGAGCAGCGCGCTCTGCGTCTTGGGGCTGGCGCGGTTGATCTCGTCGGCCAGCAGGATCTGCGCGAACAGCGGGCCGGGGTGGAAGACGAAGGCCTCCTTGCCGCGTTCGTAGACCGAGACGCCCGAGAGGTCCGAGGGCATCAGGTCGGAGGTGAACTGCACGCGCGAGAACTGCAGGCCGAAGGTGCGGGCCAGCGCATGGGCCAGCGTGGTCTTGCCCACGCCGGGCACGTCCTCGATGAGCAGATGGCCACCGGCCAGCAGGCAGGCCACGCAGTCCTGGACCTGGGCTTCCTTGCCCACGATGACGCCGTTGAGCTGGCGCAAAAGGTCCTTGACTTTCTCTTGTACGATCATCGCGAGACATTACCCGAAAACGATAGCAAGCGAGACGACAGCCGTGAACCAGACGGGATACTTCAGCCACCGCGATTGTTGGAAGCACGAGATGGGCCCGGGCCATCCGGAATGCCCGGAGCGGCTGGACGCCATCGAGGACCGGCTGCTGGTGTCCGGCGTGGGCGATGCGCTCGAGCGGCGCGAGGCGCCGCTGGCCACGGTCTCCGACCTGGAACTCGCGCACGGCCGCATGCACGTGGCGTCCATCCGCGGCATGACCGACAACCTGCAGGAGCAGATCATCGCGGGCGGCCCCACGCACGCGCAGATCGATCCCGACACCAGCCTGAACGTGCACACCTGGAACGCCGCCCTGCGCGCCGCCGGCGCGGCGCTCGCGGCCACCGACGCCGTGATCCGCGGCGAACTGGAGAACGCGTTCTGCGCGGTGCGCCCGCCGGGCCACCACGCCTGCCGCGACCAGGCCATGGGCTTTTGCTTCTTCAACAACGTGGCGCTGGCGGCGCGCTATGCGCTGGAGCGCCACGGCCTGTCGCGCGTGGCCATCGTCGATTTCGACGTGCACCACGGCAACGGCACCGAGGACATCGTGGCCGGCGACCCGCGCATCCTGATGGCCAGCTTCTACCAGCACCCGTTCTACCCGATGGACTGGCCGCACCGCCAGGCCGACAACCTCGTGAACCTGCCCGTGCCGGCCTACACGCGCGGCATGGACGTGCGCGAGATGATCGACATGCTCTGGCTCCCGCGGCTGGAAGCGCACAAGCCCGAGATGATCTTCATCAGCGCCGGTTTCGATGCGCACCGCGAGGACGACATGGGCCAGCTGGGCCTGGTCGAACAGGACTACGTCTGGATCACCTCCTGCATCAAGGAGGTCGCGCGGCGCCATGCCCAGGGCCGCATCGTGAGCTGCCTGGAAGGCGGCTACCACCTGGGCGCACTGGCGCGCAGCGTGGAGGCGCACATCCGCGTGCTGGCCGACCTCTGACGCGGTCCGCTGCGGCTACCATGGGCTGGTGCACCCCGCCGCGGGTGCACGACAACACAACACCCCAGGGAGTGCACGCATGGCCAACATCCATTTCATCGGCGGCGAGAAGGGCGGCGTCGGCAAGTCGCTGACCGCGCGCCTGCTCGCGCAGTACTGCATCGACCGGCAGCTGCCGTTCACCGCTTTCGACACCGACCGCTCGCACGGCGCGCTGCTGCGCTTTTACGCCGACTACGCTGCGCCCGTGGCCATGGACCGCACCGAGGCGCTGGACGCCATCGTCGAGGCCGCGGTGGAACAGCCCGAGCGCCGCGTGCTCGTGGACCTGGCCGCGCAGACGCACGAGACGCTCGCCCAGTGGATGGAAGAGGCCAGCCTGCTGGCCCTGGCCGCCGACGAAGGCATCACGCTGACCTACTGGCATGTGATGGACGCCGGCAAGGACTCGGCCGACCTGCTCGGCAAGCTGCTGGACCGCTTCGCAGAGGGGCTGCGCTACGTGCTGGTGCGCAACGAGGTGCGCGGCGGCGACTTTTCGGCGCTCGAGCAATCGGGCCAGCAGCAGCGTGCCGAGGCGCTGGGCGCCAAGGTGGTGCAGCTCAAGAAGCTCAGCGAGGGCGCGCTGCTCAAGATCGACGCCGCCAGCAGCAGCTTCTGGAAGGCCGCGACACCGGGCGGCGGCCTGGGCCTCTTGGACCGCCAGCGCGTGAAGACCTGGCTGGCGGACAGCTACCGCGCATTCGACGCGGTCGGTGTGTGATCGACATCCAGGGCCTGCGCTTCGCCTTCGCGGGAGAGGCGCCGCTGATCGCCGACTGGTCGGCCCGCATCGACCCGGGCATCACGCTGCTGTACGGCGACACCGGGGCCGGCAAGAGCGTGCTGCTGCGCCTGCTGGCTGGGGTGCAGGCGGCCGACGCCGGCCGTCTGCAGATCGGCGATGCGGTGCTGGCCGGATCGCCAGCGCGCTACCAGGCGCAGCTGTTCTTCGTCGACCCGGGCACGCAGGATTTCGACCAGATGACGGCACGGAACTGCCTGGCGCAGCTGGCCGGTGCCGATGCCGACATGGGGGTGCGCGATGCGCTGGTCGAGGGTTTCGGGCTGGCGCCGCACCTGGACAAGTCGCTCTACATGCTTTCGACGGGCTCCAAACGCAAGGTCTGGCTGACGGCCGCGCTGGCCGGTCGCCGGCCCGTGGTGCTGCTGGACGAGCCCACGGCCGCGCTGGACCAGGGGTCGGTGCGCTGCCTGTGGGAAGCGCTGACCGTGATCGGCACCGCGCGCCAGCGCACCGTGCTGCTGGCGAGCAGCGAGGCCGTCAACACGCTGCCGCTGGCCGCGCGCATCGACCTTCCGCTGAACTGATTCAGCTGCGCTCGCCCCGCCCCTGGGTGGCCAGCAGCACGCCCAGCGCCACGGCGCCGACCAGCGCCAGGCCCAGGCCGAGCGCGAGCTTGCCTTTGGGCTTGGGCTCGGGCCGAAAGCCGCCGTGCACAGCCGGATGGCGCGAGGCATGGAACAGATTGCCCTGGGAGATGGGCGTGCGTTCGGCGCGCGCCAGCGCGCGGTCGGCCACCCACTTGCCGATGCGGCCGGTGGTTTGTGGCGCGGCGGCCTGGGCCAGCCGGCCCGGCAGCGCGGCCGATCCCAGCCACAGCGTTGGCCGGGGGCGGCGCACCAGGCGAACGATGGCGGCGGCCACGGTGTCGGGGTCGACCAGCGGCGGCGGCGGCGCGAGCTTGCGGCCCGTGAAGTTGGCACCATGGCGCAGGCCCGGCGTGTCGACGAAGGTCGGGCAGACGTCGCAGACATGCACGTCCGGCAGGTCGGACAGCTCGGCGCGCAGCGCGGCCGACCAGCCGCGCAGGCCGAACTTGCTGGCCGTGTAGGCGCCCGCGTAGGGCGTGGCGACCCAGCCGCCCAGCGAGATCATGTTCACGAGCACGCCGCTGCGCTGCGCGCGGAAGTGCGGCAGCACGGCATGGGCGCCATGCATGTGGCCCAGCAAATTGGACTCCACCACGCGGCGGTGCGCCTCCATGGGCGTGGCCTCGAAGCGGCCCACGGCCCCCACGCCCACGTTGTTGATCCAGACATCGATGCCGCCGAAGCGCCGCAGCGCGGCACCGGCCAGGGCCCGCACGGCCTTGGCGTCGGTGACATCGGTGGACACGGCGATGGCCTGGGCGCCCAGGCGGGCGCACTGCGCGGCCACGCGTTCCAGCGTTTCGGCGCCGCGCGCGGCCAGCACCAGGCGCGCGCGCTGCTGTGCGAAGGCCAGCGCCGTGGCGCGGCCGATGCCGCTGGAGGCACCCGTGATGACGATGACGGGGGACGGGGGCAGGGAAGAGCGCATTCTTGTTCGGTGCTGGGTGCTCGGAATGACGGAGCGCACAGCATAGTTGCAATAGCGTCGCTGCGCGGTGAACACGCTGTGACCAAGCGCATCTTCGGCATCGGGCCGACACGCGTCCGGCGCGGCGCCCTACAGGACGCGGCATGGCTGCTGCGTGCCTGCGGGCTGCGCTGGCAGATCGGCCCATGTGCCCACTGTCCCCCCGGTGTCTTTGCGGCGGCGGGGCGGGCAGGGCGGCGCACTAGAATCCGGCAGTTTTGTTCCGGCAGCCTGCGCAAGCAGCACATGAAAGAGGAGTCGCATCAATGAAGGTCCTGGTTCCCGTCAAGCGCGTGGTCGACTACAACGTGAAGGTCCGCGTGAAGTCCGACGGCAGCGGCGTTGACATCGCCAACGTCAAGATGAGCATGAACCCGTTTGACGAAATCGCCGTCGAAGAAGCCGTGCGCCTGAAGGAAAAGGGTGCCGTGACCGAGGTGATCGCCGTCTCCTGCGGTGTGCAGCAATGCCAGGAAACCTTGCGCACGGCCATGGCGATTGGCGCCGACCGCGCCATCCTCGTGCAGACCGATGCCGAGCTGCAGCCGCTGGCCGTGGCCAAGCTTCTGAAGGCGCTGGTCGACAAGGAACAACCCGGCCTCATCATCCTCGGCAAACAGGCCATCGACGACGACGCCAACCAGACCGGCCAGATGCTGGCGGCCCTGGCCGACCTGCCGCAGGCCACCTTCGCGAGCAAGGTCGAAGTCGCTGGTGACAAGGTCAAGGTCACGCGCGAGGTCGACGGCGGCCTGGAGACGCTGGAGCTGTCCACGCCCGCGGTCGTGACCACCGACCTGCGCCTGAACGAGCCGCGCTACGTGACGCTGCCCAACATCATGAAGGCCAAGAAGAAGCAGCTGGACACCGTGACCCCGGCCGATCTGGGCGTGGACGTGGCCAGCAAGCTCAAGACGCTGAAGGTCAGCGAGCCGCCCAAGCGCAGCGCCGGCATCAAGGTGCCCGACGTGGCCACGCTGGTCGCCAAGCTCAAGACCGAAGCCAAGGTCATCTGATTCAGGGAGGAACTACGAACATGACCGCACTCGTCATCGCAGAACACGACAACGCCTCGCTCAAGAGCGCGACCCTGAACACCGTCACCGCGGCCCTGGCCTGCGGTGGTGAGGTCCACGTGCTGGTCGCCGGCGAGAACGCCGCCGAGGCTGCCAAGGCCGCCGCCCAGGTGGCCGGCGTGGCCAAGGTGCTGCACGCCGACGGCGCCGGCCTGGGCCACGGCCTGGCCGAGAACGTCGCCGCCCAGGTGCTGGCCATTGCATCGAACTACAGCCACATCCTGTTCCCGGCCACGGCCAGCGGCAAGAACGTCGCGCCGCGCGTGGCCGCCAAGCTGGACGTGAGCCAGATCAGCGACATCACCAAGGTCGACAGCCCCGACACCTTCGAACGCCCGATCTACGCCGGCAACGCGATCGCCACCGTGCAGAGCGCAGACAGCGTGAAGGTCATCACCGTGCGCGGCACCGGCTTCGACGCTGCCGCTGCCACGGGTGGCTCGGCCGCCGTCGAGAGCCTGTCGGCCGTGGCCGACAGCGGCAAGAGCAGCTTCGTCGGTGCCGAGCTGGCCAAGAGCGAGCGCCCGGAACTGACCGCCGCCAAGATCATCGTCTCCGGTGGCCGTGCCCTCGGAAGCGCCGAGAAGTTCACCGAAGTCATGACGCCGCTGGCCGACAAGCTGGGCGCGGCCATCGGCGCGAGCCGCGCCGCAGTCGACGCAGGCTACGCGCCCAACGACCTGCAGGTCGGCCAGACCGGCAAGATCGTGGCGCCGCAGCTGTACATCGCCGCCGGCATCTCGGGCGCGATCCAGCACCTGGCCGGCATGAAGGACAGCAAGGTGATCGTGGCGATCAACAAGGACCCCGAGGCGCCGATCTTCTCGGTGGCCGACTACGGCCTGGAGGCCGACCTGTTCACGGCCGTGCCGGAACTGGTCAAGGCACTGTGAGGACCTGACCCCCCCCCACGGTTCAGCCACAAGGGCATCGCGGCGCGATGCCCTTTTTCGTTACAGAAGAGAGACGACGAGGAGATTGCGATGGCCTACACCGCACCGCTCAAGGACATGCTGTTCAACATCCGCCATCTGGCGCGCATCGAGCAGATCGCGCAGATGCCGGGCTTCGAGGATGCGGGGCTGGAGACCGCGCAGGCCGTGCTGGAGGAATCCGCCCGCTTCAACCAGGACGTGGTGGCGCCGCTCAACGAGGCCGGCGACCGCAACCCCTCGTCCTGGAAGGATGGCGTGGTCACGACCACGCCGGGCTTCAAGCAGGCGTTCCAGCAGTTCGCCGCGGGCGGCTGGCAGGGGCTGCAGCACCCGGCCGATTTCGGCGGCCAGGGCCTGCCCAAGACCATCGGCGCGGCCTGTGGCGAGATGCTGAACTCGGCCAACCTCTCGTTCGCGCTGTGCCCCTTGCTCACCGACGGCGCCATCGAGGCGCTGCTGACGGCCGGCAGCGACGCGCTCAAGGCCACCTACCTGGAAAAACTCGTCAGCGGCGAGTGGACCGGCACCATGAACCTGACCGAGCCCCAGGCCGGCAGCGACCTGGCCCTGGTGCGCACGCGCGCAGAACCCTTGCCGGACGGGCGCTACAAGCTGTTCGGCACCAAGATCTTCATCACCTACGGTGAACACGACATGGCGGACAACATCGTCCACCTGGTGCTGGCCCGCGTGCAGGGCGCGCCCGAAGGCGTCAAGGGCATCAGCCTGTTCGTGGCGCCCAAGTTCCTCGTCAACGCCGATGGGTCGCTCGGCCAACGCAACGACGTGCGCTGCGTGAGCATCGAGCACAAGCTGGGCATCAAGGCCAGCCCCACGGCGGTGCTGCAGTTCGGCGACGCGGGCGAGGGCGCCATCGGCGAACTCGTGGGCGAGGAGAACCGCGGCCTGGAATACATGTTCATCATGATGAACGCGGCGCGCTACGCGGTCGGCGTGCAAGGCATCGCCGTGGCCGAGACGGCCTACCAGAAGGCCGCCGCCTTCGCCAAGGAGCGCGTGCAGAGCCGCCCCGTGGACGGCAGCGTGGCCGCCAGCGCGCCCATCGTGCACCACCCCGACGTGCGCCGCATGCTCATGACCATGCGCGCGCTGACCGAGGGCTGCCGCGCCATGGCCAGCGTGGCCGCGGCCGCCTACGACGCCGCCCACCACCATCCCGAGGCCCAGGTCCGCAAGGACAACCAGGCCTTCTACGAATTCATGGTGCCGCTCGTGAAGGGCTACAGCACCGAGATGAGCCTGGAGGTGACCTCGCTGGGCGTGCAGGTGCACGGCGGCATGGGCTTCATCGAGGAGACCGGCGCGGCGCAGTTCTACCGCGACGCGCGCATCCTGCCGATCTACGAGGGCACGACCGCGATCCAGGCCAACGACCTGGTGGGCCGCAAGACCGCGCGCGACGGCGGCAAGGGCGCCCGGGCCATCGCCGCCCAGGTCGAGGCCACCGAAGCCGAGCTGGCGAAGAGCGGCAGCGCCGACGCGCAGGCCGTGGGGCGCCGCCTGACGGCAGCGCGCCAGGCCTTCGTCGAGGTGGTGGACTTCATCGCCGGGGCCAGCCGCAGCGACCCGAACGCCGTCTACGCCGGCTCCGTGCCCTACCTGCTGCTGGCCGGCAACCTGGTGGCAGGCTGGCAGCTCGCGCGCAGCCTGCTGGCCGCCGAGCAGCACCGCGCCGAGGACCCGGCCTTCATGCAGGCCAAGATCGCCACGGCGCGCTTTTATGCCGAGCACATCCTGACGCGCGCGCCGGGCCAGCGCGACGCCATCGTCGACGGTGCCGCCAGCGTGACAGCGCTGCCGCTGGAAGCCTTCTAAAAACAGACCGAACCAACGAGGAGACTTATGTCCAGACTGCCCGGCGCCCTGGCGCACCTGCCGCTGCCCATCATCGGCTCGCCGCTGTTCATCATCAGCAACCCCAAGCTCGTCATCGCCCAGTGCACGTCCGGTGTGGTCGGCTCCATGCCGGCGCTCAACGCGCGCCCGGCCGAGCAGCTGGAAGAGTGGCTGATCGAGATCACCGAGGGGCTGGCGGCCTGGAACCGCGACCATCCGGACCAGCCGGCCGCCCCGTACGCGATCAACCAGATCGTGCACAAGTCCAACGAGCGGCTCGAGCACGACATGGCGCTGTGCGTGAAGTACAAGGTGCCCATCATCATCACCTCGCTGGGCGCGCGCGAGGACATCAACGCGGCGGCCCACAGCTACGGCGGCGTGGTGCTGCACGACATCATCAACAACAAGTTCGCGCGCAAGGCGATCGAGAAGGGCGCCGACGGCCTGATCGCGGTGGCGGCCGGCGCCGGCGGCCATGCCGGCATCAAGAGCCCGTTCGCGCTCGTGCAGGAGATCCGCCAGTGGTTCGACGGCCCCGTCGCGCTGTCGGGCAGCATCGCCACGGGCGGCGCCGTGCTGGCAGCGCAGGCCATGGGGGCCGACTTCGCCTACATCGGCTCGGCCTTCATCGCCACCGAAGAGGCGCGCGCGGCCGAGGGCTACAAGCATGCCATCGTGGCCGGCAGCTCCGACGACATCGTCTACAGCAACCTGTTCACGGGCGTGCACGGCAACTACCTGGCGGCCAGCATCCGCGCGGCCGGGCTCGACCCGGAGAACCTGCCCGTCAGCGATCCCAGCGCCATGAACTTCTCCAGCGGCAGCAGCAAGCCCAAGGCCTGGAAGGAGATCTGGGGCAGCGGCCAGGGCATCGGCGTGATCGACAAGGTGCGCCCGGCGGCCGAGTTCATCGCGCAGCTGCGCCGCGAGTACGACGAGGCGCGCCGCCGCCTGCTCGCCTGACGCGCCTGTTTTCATGAACGATCGGCTCGGGCCGGTCGACGCACTCAAGGCCCTGGCCTGCGTGCTGATCGTCTGGCACCACCTGGCCTTCTACGGGCCCATGTCCGACCTCGCCCGGCCGCTGGCGCCGGCCGTGGTCGACTGGCTGTTCGCCTATGGCCGCATGGCCGTGCAGGTGTTCCTCGTGGTCTCGGGCTTTCTGCTGGCACGCGGCATGCCGCCGGGCCGTGCACCGTCCACGCCCTGGGCCCAGCAGGTGGGCCGGCGCTACCTGCGCCTGCTGGTGCCCTACGCGGGCGCGCTGGTGCTGGCCATCCTGGTGTCCGATGCGGTGCGCGCCAGCCTGGGCCATCCCGACGCGCCGGCCACCCCGACCTGGACGCAACTGCTCGCCCATCTGCTGATGGTGCAGGACCTGCTGGGCGAGGAGTCGCTGTCGGCAGGCGTCTGGTAT
Source organism: Pseudorhodoferax aquiterrae (assembly GCF_014652235.1). Lineage (GTDB taxonomy): Bacteria > Pseudomonadota > Gammaproteobacteria > Burkholderiales > Burkholderiaceae_C > Pseudorhodoferax > Pseudorhodoferax aquiterrae. The sequence continues at coordinate 106,744 of NZ_BMYK01000009.1, read as the reverse complement.
GTGGCGATCGACCTGCAGCTGTTCGCGCTGGCGACGCTGCTGTGCCGGCTGCCCGGCAGCTGGGCCGTGGCGGCCGTCGCGGCGCTGACGGCCTTGTCGCTGCTGTGGTGCAACCTCGAACCGCAGCTGGATGCGACCGCGCTGTATTTCTTCGGCGCCTATGGCATGGGCCTGCTGGCCGGCTGGGCGGCACGGGCCACGCGACCCTGGGCCGCTCTGGCGGGCGTGGCGCTGCTGGGTGCCGCGGCGCTGGCCGTGGGCTGGCGCGACCGCATCGCCGTGGCTTGGGCCTGCGCGCTGCTGCTGGGCCTGCTGCAGGCCACGGGGGCGATGGGCTGGCAGCCGCCGCGCTGGATGGCCTGGCTGGCGGCCGTCTCCTACCCGGTCTTCCTCGTGCATTTCGCCGTGCTGCTGGCGGTCGGCGCGCTATGGGGATGGCTGTGGCCCGACGGCGGCACCGTGCACTTATTGGGCATGGCACTCGTGTTCGTGCTGTCGCTGCTGGCCGGCGCCGGCCTGCACCGGCTCGAGCGGCGCATCGTGCGGCCGCGCACCGCGCTGGGATGGCAGGTGGCGGTGCTGGCCGCCGGCATGCTGGCGATGACCGTCTGAGCCGCCGCGTTCAGGGCTGCGGAAAAAGCTGCGGCGCGTCGCCCGGCTGCCAGGGCGCGAACTTCTGCATCGCGCGCGCGAACAGCGTCGTGGACTGCCAGTCCAGCAACCATTGCTGCAGCCGAGGCCAGGGCTGTTGCGCGAACCAGTCCGGGTCCACGCCCGCGAACTGGCGCACGAAGGGGAACAGGGCCGCATCGGCCAGCGTGGCGTGGCCTCCGCACAGGAACGGCGTCTGCGCCAGCCGCTGTTCCAGCCCTGCGAGAAAGGGCGCGCAAGCGATGCGCGGTGCCAGCGGGTCCGCGAGGCCGAAGCGCTGCGGGTACTTGGCGCGGTCCAGCAGCGGCTTGAAGCCCGTGTCGCTCTCGGTCACCAGCGCCAGCATCTGCGCCGGCGCGCCGTGCGTGGGGCGGCACCAGCCCAGCGGATCGTGGCGCGCCAGCGCCCATTGCATGATGGCCAGGCTTTCGTCGATGACCTGGCCATCGGCGAGCACCAGCACGGGCACGGTGGCCTTGGGCGAGGCCTCGCGCAGGGCCTGCGGCTTGTCGCGCAGCACCACCTCGCGCAGTTCGCAGGTCTGGCCGGCCACGAGCAGCGCCAGCCGCGCACGCATGGCATAGGGGCAGCGGCGAAAGGAATAGAGCAGCGGCAGCGTCATGCCGGGTCGGGCAGGCCCAGATGGGTGGCGCCGCGCGCGGCGGCCAGGTCCATCTGGCGCTGGCGCTCGCGGTAGCCGGCGCGCTGGCCCTCGTCGCGCCGCGCCGCGCAATGCGCGCACTGCACGCCCTCGACGAACAGCGGCGACGCCCGGTCCGCTGCCGACAGCGGCTGGCGGCAGGAGCGGCACAGGCTGTGGCTGCCGGCCGCCAGGCCATGGCCCACGGCCACGCGTTCGTCGAACACGAAGCACTCGCCCTGCCAGAGGCTCTGCGCGGGCGGCACCTGCTCCAGGTAGTTCAGGATGCCGCCTTCGAGTTGGTAGACCTCGCCGAAGCCTTGGGCACGCAGCAGGGCGGAGGCCTTCTCGCAGCGGATGCCGCCGGTGCAGAACATTGCCACGGGCGGCTGGCCTTGCAGCAGACCGCCAGGTCCGGACTGCTCCGCGATCCAGGCGGGCCAGTCGGTGAAGGCCGCGGTGTGCGGATCGACGGCGCCGGCAAAGCTGCCGATGGCCACCTCGTAGCCGTTGCGCACGTCCAGCAGCACGAGGCCGGGGAGCTCGAGCAGCGTGTTCCACTGCGCAGGCGGCACGTGCGTGCCGGTCTGGCCGACCGGATCCAGGCCCGCCACGCCCAGGGTCACGATCTCGCGCTTGCAGCGCACCTTGAGGCGGTGCAGGGGCACGCTGGTGCATTCGGCGCTGCGCACCGCCAGTCGGGCGAGCCGCGCATCGGCACGCAAATGGTCCAGCACCTGCTGCACGGCCTCGGCCGGGCCGGCGATGCTGCCATTGACGCCTTCGGGCGCCAGCAGGATGTTGCCGCGCACGTCCAGCGCCGTGCACAGCGCGCGCAACGGCGCCACCAGCGTTGCGCAGTCCGGCAGCGCGGTGAAGCAGTAGAACGAGGCGGTGCGCGGCATGCGGCTTGGGCGGTCAGTCTCCGCGCTCGGCTTCCAGCGGCTGCGAATGGCTGGCGTGCGGCAGGTCCACGCCTTTCTGGCGGTCGCGGAACAGCGCCGCGCGCATCAGGAAGATCGTGGTGACCGGCGCCGTCAGCGCCACGAACAGCGCGATCAGCACGGCGTGCAGGAACAGGTTGGTGCCCTGCACCGAGAAATAGACGACGGTCGCCAGCATCACGCACCAGGCGCCCGCGGTCGCGCCCAGCGTGGGCGCGTGGATGCGGTTGTAGAAGCTGGGCAGGCGCACCAGGCCGAAGGAGCCGATGGCGGCGAAGGCCGCTCCGGCCACGGCGAACAGCGCGGTCAGGATCTCGGCCCAGATGGGCAGGGGATTCATGACAAGGCCCCCACGCTCGGCACTGCGTGTCCTCGCTGCCCCCCGAGGGGGCGCTTCGCTTGCTTGGGGCGGCCCGGCGCGGCGCTCATTCAATGACCTCCCCGCGCAACAGGAACTTGGCCAGCACCGTGGAGCCGACGAAGCCGAACAGCGCGATCAGCATCGCGGCCTCGAAGTAGACGTTGCTGGTGTAGGTGATGCCCAGCACCAGCATGGTCAGCATGCCGTTGATGTACAGGCAGTCCAGCGCCATCACGCGGTCCTGTGCGGCCGGGCCGACCAGCAGCCGGAACAGCGCGCACAGCATGGCCACGGCCAGCAGGAACAGGGCGATCTTGAGGCCCCAGAACAGGATGGGGGTCATGGCGTGGTCCCTTCCGGTTGAAAGATTTCCAGCAGCGGACGCTCGTAGCGCAGCTTGATGCGGGCGATGAAGTCGTCCTCGTCCACGAGGTCGAACACGTGGATCAGCAGCTTGCTGCGGTCCAGCGAGAGCTCGCCCCAGGCCGTGCCCGGCGTCAGGCACATGATCATGGCCAGCACCGCCAGGCCGTTGGGGTCGCGCAGTTCCAGCGGAACGACGACGAAGTAGCTGCTCAGCCGCACGTTGCGCCGCGTGAGCACGAGCCAGGCCACGTTCTTGGCCGAGACCAGCATGTCGGCGATGGCGGCGAATGCCAGGTGCAGCGCCACGCGCGGCTTGCGCATGCGCACGGTGGCAGGGCGCAGGCTTTGCGTGAGCAAGGGCACGACCAGACCGAGCAGGGCCGCGGACAGCAGCGTGGTGGCATCGACCGACTGGTGCAGGAGCAGCCAGACCACGAACAGCGTGGCCGACAGCGGGGGCGATGGCAGCAGGCGCTTCATGGCGTCTTCTCCTTGAACGGCGGCGCCGGCACGGGGCTGGCGGCCATCACGGCCTGGCGGTAGTGCTGGCCCGAATGCAGCACCTCGGCCGTGGCCTGGGCATGCTGCATGACCGGGCCGGCGCCGATGGTCAGTCCGATGGCGGCCAGCAGCAGGCCGGCCACCGGCAGCACCTCCAGCGCGGGCAGGGCGGGCAGGTTGGCGTGCGGCTGGTTCCAGAAGTAGCGGATGCCGGCGCGGCACAGCGCCAACAGCGTCAGGAAGCCGCCGCCGATCAGCAGCGCCATCACGGCGATGCCGGCGTTGCCCAGCTGCGACGCCTGCAGCAGGCCGGCCAGCATGGCGAACTTGCCGACGAAACCCGACAGCGGCGGCAGGCCCGCGAGCAGCAGCGTGCACAGGATGAAGGCCAGGCCCAGAAAGGCCACGCCGGCCGGGATGGCGCGGCCGTACAAGGCCTGGGCGTCGTCGTCCAGGTTCACGTCGGACAAGAGGCGCAGGTCTTCGCTCAGGAAGGGCGCGTCGTCCTCGGCGGCGTGCGGTGCCACGCTGGAGCCGTTGCGCCAGCGTTCGACGATGTCCACCAGCAGGAACAGCGCGCTGACGGCCAGCGTGGAGCTCATGAGGTAGTACAGCGCGCCGGCCCAGACGGACGCCCGGCCCAGGCCCACGGCAGCCAGCAGCGTGCCGGCCGAGACCAGCACGCTGTAGCTGGCCAGCAGGGCCAGCCGCTGTGTGCCCAGCACCCCGAGCGCACCGACGAACAGCGTGACCAATCCGAGCGCCAGGATCACGGTCTGGCCGAACTGCGCCGAAGCGCCGCCGTCCACGCCGAACAGCACGCTCCACAGCCGCAGCACGGTGTAGACGCCCAGCTTGGTCAGCAGCGCGAACACGGCGCCGACCGGGGCCACCACGCTGCCATAGGCCGGCACCAGCCAGAAGTTGAGCGGCCAGGCGCCGGCCTTGGCGAAGAAGGCCGTGGCCAGGATGGCGGCCGCCGCATGCACGAGGCCGCGGTCGGCCGGATCGAGCTGTGCGATGCGCTGACCCAGGTCGGCCATGTTCAGCGTACCGGTCAGGCCGTAGAGCATGGCCGCGCCGATCAGGAACATGGAGGAGGCCGCCAGGTTGATCGCGATGTAGTGCAACCCGGCCCGCACGCGCTGGCGGCCCGAGCCGTGCAGCAGGAGGCCGTAGGAGGCGGCCAGCATGACCTCGAAGAACACGAACAGGTTGAACAGGTCGCCGGTCAGGAAGGCGCCGTTCAGGCCCATCAGCTGCAACTGCAGCATGGGGTGGAAGTGCACGCCGGCGCGGTCCCAGCGCGAGGTGGAATAGATCGAGGCGGCGAATGCGATCACACCGGTCAGCGCGACCAGCATGGTCGAGAGCCGGTCGGCCACCAGCACGATGCCGAACGGCGCCATCCAGTTGCCGGCCAGGTAGACGCCGATGGAGCCCGGCCCGTCGCCGGTGGCGGCGGCGTTGACCCAGCGCAGCAGCGCCAGCGAGACCAGCATGCCCAGCAGGCCCGAGACCACGGTCAGCGTGGCCTTGGTGCGGCGTTGCCGCTCGTCCAGCAGCAGCATCAGTGCGGCCGTCAGCATGGGCAGCAGGATGGGCACCGCGATCAGGTGCGGCATGCTGAATTCCAGCAGCCGGTCGAGCAGGTGCATGGCCTGGTCGAAGAGTTCGTGCAGGCTGCTCACTCCTGCCCCCCTTCGCTCTTCTCGGTGCCGTCCACATGGTCGGTGCCCGTCAGCCCGCGCGAGGCCAGCATCACGACGAGAAACAGCGCCGTCATGGCGAAGCCGATCACGATGGCCGTCAGCACCAGGGCCTGGGGCATGGGGTCGGCCGTGTTGGCCAGCGTGGCGATCACGCCGGGCACGAGCACAGGCTCGCTGTCGACCTTGAGCCGGCCCATGCTGAAGATGAACAGGTTCACCGCGTAGGAGATCAGCGTCAGGCCCATGATGACCTGGAAGGTGCGCGGGCGCAGCAGCAGGTAGACACCCGAGCTCGTGAGCACGCCGATGGCGATGGCGAGGACGGCTTCCATGTCAGTGGTCTCCGTCGTGGCCCGACAGGGCGGCGCGTGCTTCGGCCAGGCGCTGCTCCTGCTCCTCGGACCAGCGGTGGCTGCGCACGCTCTGGTGCGCCAGGCTCGTCAGGATCAGCATGGTGGAACCCAGCACGAGCGCGAACACGCCGGTGTCGAAGAACAGCGCGCTGGGGATGTGCAGTTCGCCCAGCACCGGCAAGGTGACATGGGCCGTGTGCGTGGTCAGGAAGGGGTAGTGCAGCACGATCGCGCCGGCGCCCGTGGCCAGCGCCAGCAGCAGGCCGACCGCGATCCAGCGGCGCGGGTAGATGCGCAGGTGCTCCTCCACCCATTCGGTGCCCGAGACGATGTACTGCAACAGCAGCGCGACCGACATCACGAGGCCGGCGACGAAGCCGCCGCCGGGCGCGTTGTGGCCGCGCAGGAAGAAGTAGACCGAAACCAGCACGGCCAGCGGCAGCAGCAGGCGCACCAGCACGGCCGGCACCATGAGGTAGCCGACGGCGGTGTCCTTGGCCAGGCGCGGGTTGAACACGTCGCTGCTGCCGTCGTCGGACTGGGCCAGCTGCTGCGGTGGCAGCGCCATGGACTCGGGCGCAGGGCGGAAGCGCCGCAGCAGCGCATAGACCGTCAGCGCGACGATGCCCAGCACCGTGATCTCGCCGAAGGTGTCGAAGCCGCGGAAGTCCACCAGCATCACGTTGACCACGTTGGTGCCGCCGCCCTCGGTCAGGGCGCGGTCCAGGAAGAAGGGCGAGATGCTTCCCAGGGAATCGCGCGTCATGACCAGCCAGGCCAGCGCCGCCATGCCGCAGCCTGCGGCGATCGCGATCAACAGATCGCGGCCGCGCCGGCCCCAGGGCAGGATGCGCTCGCGCGCCGACTGCACGACGAACTTGCTGCGCATGGGCAGCCAGCGCAGGCCCAGCAGGATGAGCACGGTGGTGACGGCTTCGACCACCAGTTGCGTGAGCGCGAGGTCGGGCGCGGAAAACCAGATGAAGGTCAGGCAGCAGGTCAGGCCGGCGCCGGAGGCCAGCATCAACGAGGCCAGCCGGTGGAACTTGGCCTGCCAGGCCGCGCCGATGGCGCAGATGCAGCCGATCACCCAGGTCATCGCGAACATGGGTGAGAAGGGCAGCGGCGAACGCTCGCCAGCCTGGGCCGGCGCGAACCACAGCGAGGCGCCGGCGCCGGCCAGCGCCATGCAGACCATCAGCAGCAGCTGGGTCTGCAGGCGCTGGGTGGCCAGCAGGCGGCGGCTGCGGCGGCCGGCCTCGGAGGCGCGCGCCAGCAGGTGCTCGAACACGCGCTGACCGTCCAGGCGGTGCAGCAGCGGCGTGCGCGTGAGGCGGCCGGCCTCGCGCTGGCGGCGCTGCACGAGGTACAGCGCGGCGCCGCCGGCCAGCGCTACGAAGCTCATGGCCAGCGGCAGGTTGAAGCCGTGCCAGACCGCCAGGCTGTACTCGGGCAGCTGGCCGCCGACCACGGGGGCGGCGGCGGCCGCGAGCAGCGGGCCGACCGACCATTCGGGGGCCACACCCACGACCAGACAGGCCAGCACCAGCAGCTCGACCGGCACGCGCATCCAGTGCGGCGGCTCGTGCGGCGGCTTGGGCACGACCCCGATGCACGAGGGGCCGAAGAACACGTCGAACACGAAGCGCGCCGAATAGGCCACGCTGAACAGCCCGGCAACCGTGGCCAGCACCGGCAGCGCGCGGTCGACCCAGGGCGTGGATTGCAGGAATACGGTCTCGGCGAAGAACATCTCCTTGGACAGGAAACCGTTCAGCAGCGGCACGCCGGCCATGGAGGCACTCGCGATGATGGCCAGAAGGCCCGTGATGGGCATGAGCCTGGCCAGGCCCGAGAGCTTGCGGATGTCGCGCGTGCCGGTCTCGTGGTCGATGATGCCGGCGGCCATGAACAGCGAGGCCTTGAAGGTCGCATGGTTCATGATGTGAAAGACCGCGGCCACGGCGGCCATGGGGCTGTTCATGCCCAGCAGCAGCGTGATGAGGCCCAGGTGCGAGATCGTCGAGTAGGCCAGCAGTCCCTTGAGGTCGTTCTGGAACATGGCCACGAAGGCGCCCAGCAGCAGCGTGATCGCACCGGCGCCGCCGACCAGCCAGAACCACTGCTCGGTGCCGGCCAGCGCCGGCCACAGCCGCGCGAGCAGGAATACGCCGAGCTTGACCATGGTGGCCGAATGCAGGTAAGCGGAGATCGGCGTGGGCGCGGCCATGGCGCGCGGCAGCCAGAAATGGAACGGGAACTGCGCGCTCTTGGTGAAGGCGCCCAGCAGGATCAGCACCAGCGCGGCGGGGTAGCGCGGATCGGCCTTGATGGCGGAACTGGCGGCCAGCACGGCGTCCAGTTCGTAGCTGCCCGCGATGCGGCCCAGCAGCAGCACGCCGGCGAACAGGCACAGCCCGCCCGCGCCCGTGACCGTGAGCGCCATGCGCGCGCCGCGGCGTGCGTCCTTGCGGTGGTGCCAATAGCCGATCAAGAGGAACGAGAACAGGCTCGTGAGTTCCCAGAACAGCACCATCTGCACGAGGTTGCCCGACAGCACCACGCCCATCATGGAGCCCATGAAGGCCAGGAAGAACGAGAAGAAGCGCGGCACCGGGTCGGAGGCCGACAGGTAGTAGCGCGCGTACAGCACAACCAGCGTGCCAATGCCCGTGACCAGCATGCCGAACAGCCAGGCGAAGCCGTCGAGCCGCAGCTGCAGGTTCACGCCCAGCGTGGGCAGCCAGAGGTATTCCTCGCGCAGCACGTTGCCACCGGCCAGCTGCGGGAACTGCATGCCCAGGTGGATCGCGCAGCCCAGCGCGATCAGGCCTGCCAGCGTCGCCTCGCGGTTGCGCGCGGTCGACGGCATGAACATCGCGAGCACACTGCCGAGGAAGGGGACGAGGACGAGCAGGGCCAGGGACATCGCGATCAATTTTATCGATGGACCACGCCCATCCCTTTGGCCTTTCCCTGACGGCGCAAGCCTTTTCGGCCCCTGCGCCCGCGGTCAGCCACCGGTCAGCCCGGCTCGGGCGTGATGGCGGTTTCCGCGCCGACCCATTGTGCGTAGGGCGGATGGACGTCGGCCAGCGGCATGGCGTAGACCGCGGGCACCGAGTACGGGTGCAGTTCGACGATGGCCTCGCGCAGCGCGGCCGCGGCCGCGGCGCTGGTCTTGCAGAGCAGGCGCACCTCGGGCGCGTGTTGCACGGCCCCGTCCCAGCGGTAGAAGCTCTCGATGGCCGACAGCTGCACGCAGGCGGCGAGCCGGCGCTCGACCAAGCTGCGCGCGAGCGTGCGCGCCGCCGCCATGTCGCCGACGGTGGTCAGGACGGCCACGGTGTCCGGCGTGTTCATACCGGTGTGCCCCAGGGGTCGTAGTTGCCGAAGTTCCAGATATGGCCTTCGGGGTCGGCGCAGGTGAAGCCACGCGCGCCGTAATCCTCGTCCTGGATCTCCAGCAGGATCTTCGCGCCGGCGGCCTTGGCGCGTGCGTAGACCGCATCGGGGTCCGACACCACGATGAAGGCGCTTTGCGTCTCGGCGCCGCCGATCTCGTCGGGCTGGCGGATCAGGCGGCCCCAGGGCGTGGGCTCGTCGCGCACCGAGCCCAGCATGACCATGCCGTTGCCGAACACGAGTTGCGCATGGGCGACCTGGCCCTTGTCGTCCAGGTGGACCGCCTGGCGCTCGAAGCCGAAGCTGCTGCAGAGCCAGTCGATCGCGGCCAGCGCGTCGCGGTAGCGCAGGCAGGGGATCACGCTGGAGCGGCCGGGGAGGGAAGAGCCGGTCATGTCAGGGCTTGTCCGCGCAGTGGCAGGCCAGTTCGGCCGGACGGTGGAGGGGCGGATCGGTGCTGAGACGGGCCATGAGGCGCTCCTGAAGGGAAGGGAACAGTACGACGAAGCAATGGTGGGGAATGGACAAAGCCGCTTGCCGCGCGCGGGACCTCTCAATATACTGTTTAAAAAAACAGTATTCAAGCCATGGCCACCGAGACCACCATCCCCCTCACGGCGCTCAAGGGCCGCGGCGCCGCCACGCGCATCGCGCACCGTTTCTCCAAGGATGCGCGCGACGCCTTCGACGATGGCTGGGGCACGTTGCAGGCCGATGACGGCGAGCCCGCAGCCCCTTTGCAGACCGAGGTCATCTTCGAGGATGCCAAGAGTGCCATCGTGCAGCAGCAGTCGCCCGACATCTATTTCGAGCAGTCCGTCAATCCCTACCGCGGCTGCGAGCATGGCTGCATCTACTGCTTCGCGCGTCCCACGCACAGCTACCTGAACCTCTCGCCCGGCCTGGACTTCGAGACCAAGATCATCGCCAAACGCAACATCGCGCAGCTGCTGCGGGCCGAACTCGCACGGCCGCGTTATGTGCCGCAGGGCCTCGTGATCGGCGTGGCGACCGACTGCTACCAGCCCGTGGAGCGCGAGCTGCGGCTCACGCGCGGCCTCATCGAAGTGCTGCACGAGGCGCGCCATGCGTTCTCGCTGATCACCAAGTCCAGCGGCGTGGAGCGCGACCTGGACCTCATCGCCCCCATGGCGGCGCAGCAGCTGGCCGCCGTCTACGTGACCATCACCACGCTGGACCAGCGCATCGCCCGCACGCTGGAGCCGCGCGCGGCCTCGCCGCAGCGCCGGCTGCGCACCATCCGCACGTTGGCCGAGGCGGGCGTGCCGGTGGGCGTGAGCGTGGCGCCGCAGATCCCGTTCGTCACCGACGACATGGAGCAGGTGCTGGCTGCTGCGTGGGACGCCGGCGCGCGCAGTGCCTTCTACACCGTGCTGCGCCTGCCCTGGGAGGTGGCGCCGCTGTTCCGCGAATGGCTGGCCCTGCACCTGCCGGACCGGGCCGAGCGCGTCATGGCGCGCGTGCAGGAGATGCGCGGCGGCAAGGATTACGACAGCGACTTCGCCACGCGCATGAAGGGCAGTGGCATCTGGGCCGAGCTGATCGGCCAGCGCTTCGAGAAGGCTTGTGCAAGGCTGGGCTTCAACCGTGTGCGCGAGGCCGCCGACTTGGGCCTGTTCCGCCGCCCGGCGCTGGACGGGCAGACCAGCCTGTTCTGAGTCCCCAAAGAAAACGCGGGCCGGGGCCCGCGTCGTCATCAAGCGCTGAAGAACTTCTTCAGCCGGTCGGTCCAGCTGTCGCCCGACGGCGAATGCTTGCCGCCGCCCTTGCGCAGCGACTCTTCCAGCTCGCGCAGCAGCTTGCGCTGGTGCTCGGTCAGCTTGACGGGCGTCTCCACGGCGATGTGGCAGTACAGGTCGCCCGGGTAACTCTCCCGCACGCCCTTGATGCCCTTGCCGCGCAGGCGGAACTGCTTGCCGGCCTGCGTGCCCTCGGGGATGTCGATGGCCGCCTTGCCCGACAGCGTGGGCACCTCGATCTCGCCGCCCAGCGCGGCCGTGATGAAGCTCACGGGCACGGTGCAGTGCAGGTCGCCGCCGTCGCGCTCGAAGATGTCGTGCTTCTTGATGCGCATCTCGATGTACAGGTCGCCCGGCGGGCCGCCGTTGGAACCGGGCTCGCCGTTGCCGACCGAGCGGATGCGCATGCCGTCGTCGATGCCGGCGGGGATCTTCACCTCCAGCGTCTTCTGCTTCTTGATCTTGCCCTGGCCGTGGCAGGTGCTGCAGGGCTCGGGAATGATCTTGCCCGTGCCGCGGCAGGTCGGGCAGGTCTGCTGCACGCTGAAGAAGCCCTGGCGCATCTGCACCGCGCCCTGGCCGTTGCAGGTGGTGCAGGTCTTGGGCTGGGTGCCGGGCTTGGCGCCGCTGCCGTGGCAGGTGTCGCAGGACTCCCAGCTCGGGATGCGGATCTGCGCATCCTTGCCGCGGGCCGCCTCTTCCAGCGTGATCTCCATCGCATAGGACAGATCGCTGCCGCGGAACACCTGGCGCCCGCCGGCGCCACGCCCGCGCTGCTGCCCGAACATGTCGCCGAAGATGTCGCCGAAGGCCTCGGCGAAGCCGCCGAAACCTTCCGCGCCACCGCCGGGGCCGCGCATGTTCGGATCCACGCCGGCATGGCCGAACTGGTCGTAGGCCGCGCGCTTCTGCGCGTCGGTCAGCATCTCGTAGGCCTCCTTGGCCTCCTTGAATTTCTCTTCGGCGTTCTTGGCGGAGTCCCCCTGGTTGCGGTCCGGGTGGTACTTCATCGCCAGCTTGCGATAGGCCTTCTTGACCTCGTCCTCCGTGGCGTTCTTGGGCACCCCGAGGACTTCGTAGTAATCGCGTTTGGACATGGTGCGTTCGGCTGGGCTCTGGCTTGCAAATCAAAAGGAACGCCGCGCGCAACCTTCAGCTGCGCGCGGCGGGCCGGGGAGGGCGATCAGCCCTTCTTGACTTCCTTCACCTCGGCGTCGACCACGTCGTCGTCGGACGGCTTGGCCGAGGCCTGCTGCTCGGCACCCGGGGCCGCGCCGGCGGCGCCAGCCGCGGCACCGGCTGCGGCGCCTTCGGCCGCCTGCTTGGCCTGCATGTCGGCATAGACCTTCTCGCCGAGCTTGGCCGAGGCGGTCATGAGCGCCGTGGTCTTCTCGTCGATGGCGGCCTTGTCGTCGCCCTTCAAGGCCTCGTCCAGTGCCTTCAGCGCCGTCTCGATGGCTTCCTTCTCGGCCGCCTCGAGCTTGTCGCCGTGCTCCGCCAGGCTCTTCTTCACGCTGTGGGCGGACGCTTCACCCTGGTTGCGGGCCTGGATCAGTTCCAGCTTCTTCTTGTCCTCGGCGGCGTTGAGCTCGGCGTCCTTGACCATCTGCTGGATCTCGGCTTCGGACAGGCCCGAGTTCGCCTTGATGGTGATCTTGTTTTCCTTGCCCGTGCCCTTGTCCTTGGCGCCCACGTGCAGGATGCCGTTGGCGTCGATGTCGAAGGACACCTCGATCTGCGGCGTGCCGCGGGCTGCCGGCGGGATGCCTTCCAGGTTGAACTCGCCCAAGAGCTTGTTGCCCGAAGCCATCTCGCGTTCGCCCTGGAACACCTTGATCGTCACGGCCGGCTGGTTGTCGTCGGCGGTCGAGAAGGTCTGCGCGAACTTGGTCGGGATGGTCGTGTTCTTGGTGATCATCTTGGTCATCACGCCACCCAGCGTCTCGATGCCCAGCGACAGCGGCGTCACGTCCAGCAGCAGCACGTCCTTGCGGTCGCCCGACAGCACCTGGCCCTGGATGGCCGCGCCCACGGCGACGGCTTCATCGGGGTTCACGTCCTTGCGCGGATCGCGGCCGAAGAACTCCTTGACCTTCTCCTGCACCTTGGGCATGCGGGTCTGGCCGCCGACCAGGATCACGTCGTGGATGTCGGAGACCGACACGCCGGCGTCCTTGATGGCCGTGCGGCAGGGCGCGATGGTGCGCTCGATCAGGTCCTCGACCAGGGCTTCGAGCTTGGCACGGCTGAGCTTGATGTTCAGGTGCTTGGGGCCCGAAGCGTCGGCCGTGATGTAGGGCAGGTTGATGTCGGTCGAAGCGCTGTTGGACAGCTCGATCTTGGCCTTCTCGGCAGCTTCCTTCAGGCGCTGCAGGGCCAGCACGTCCTTGGACAGGTCGACACCTTGCTCCTTCTTGAACTCGGAGATGATGTAGTCGATCACGCGCTGGTCGAAGTCTTCGCCGCCCAGGAAGGTGTCGCCGTTGGTGGACAGCACCTCGAACTGCTTCTCGCCGTCGACGTCGGCGATCTCGATGATGGACACGTCGAAGGTGCCGCCACCCAGGTCGTAGACGGCGATCTTGCGGTCGCCCTTTTCCTGCTTGTCCATGCCGAAGGCCAGCGCGGCGGCGGTCGGCTCGTTGATGATGCGCTTGACTTCCAGGCCGGCGATGCGGCCGGCGTCCTTGGTGGCCTGGCGCTGGGCGTCGTTAAAGTAGGCCGGCACCGTGATCACGGCCTCGGTCACAGGCTCGCCCAGGTAGTCCTCGGCGGTCTTCTTCATCTTGCGCAGGATGTCGGCGGAGACCTGCTGGGCCGACAGCTTGTTGCCGCGGACCTCGACCCAGGCGTCGCCGTTGTCGGCGGCCACGATCTTGTAGGGCATCAGGTCGATGTCCTTCTGCACTTCCTTCTCGGTGAACTTGCGGCCGATCAGGCGCTTCACCGCGTACAGCGTGTTCTTGGGGTTGGTCACGGCCTGGCGCTTGGCCGAGGCGCCGACCAGCACTTCACCGTCTTCCTGGTAGGCGACGATGGACGGCGTGGTGCGCGCGCCCTCGGAGTTCTCGATCACCTTGGGGGTGTTGCCCTCGATGACGGACACGCAGCTGTTGGTGGTGCCGAGGTCGATGCCGATGATTCTTGCCATGTTGCTTCTCCTGCTCTTCCTGAAATATGGGATGACGGTGGGCGCTGGTCCGAAGGGATGCTCGCCGACTGTTGCTAACGTGTGGATAACCGTGGGGGTTTCAAGGGGACGCGGTGTGGATCGCCGGTGCAGATCACTGCGTCACTGGGGCGAGGCCACCGTCACCAGGGCCGGGCGCAGCACGCGCTCGGCGATCAGGTAGCCTTTTTGCAGCACGCTCACCACGGTGTTGGGTTCCTGGCCCGTGCCGGGCACCATGCTGATGGCCTGGTGCTGGTGCGGGTCGAACTTCTCGCCGGCCGGCGGGTTGATCTGGATGACCTTGTTGCGCTCCAGCGCGCTCTTGAGCTGGCGCAGCGTGGCCTCGGCGCCCTCGCGCACCTGGGCCACGGTCGCATCGGTGTGGGACAGGCCGGTCTCCAGGCTGTCCATCACGGGCAGCAGGCTCTCGGCGAAGCTCTCCACCGCGAACTTGCGCGACTTGGCGATTTCTTCCTCGGCGCGGCGGCGGGCGTTCTCGGCCTCGGCCTTGGCGCGCAGGAACTGGTCGGCCAGCTCGGCGCTCTTGGCCTTGAGCGTGGCCAGCTCGGCCTGCGTCTGGGCCAGCACATCGGCCTCGGTGGCAAACGCCGCGGCCTCACGCTCCTCAGGGCTCATGGGAGCGGGCTCGGCGGATTTGTCGGTCGGTTGGGTCGGGTCTGTCATGCGCTTGAATGGCTTGAAAAAGGTCACAACGGCTAACAGCTAGGGATTGCCCCTGTCGTTTCAAGGGTCGCTCCGCACAAAAAGGCGAAAAAAAGCCGGCGTGTTGCCGGCCCCAGCTGTGCGGCGCGCGCTCAGGCGACGCCCAGCAGCTCCACGTCGAACTTGAGCGTGGCGTTCGGCGGGATCACGCCGCCGGCGCCGCGCGCGCCGTAGCCCAGTTCGGGCGGAATGATCAGCGTGCGCTGGCCGCCGACCTTCATGCCGGCGACACCCTCGTCCCAGCCGCGGATGACCATGCCGGCGCCCAGGCCGAACTCGAAGGGGTCGTTGCGGTCGCGGCTGGAGTCGAACTTGGCGCCTTGCTGGCCGTCCTGGTAGAGCCAGCCCGTGTAGTGCACGGTGACGTGCTGGCCGGCCTTGGCTTCGGCGCCGGAGCCCACGGTGGTGTCCTCGTACTGCAGGCCGGATGCGGTGGTGGTCATAAGGGCTCCTGAAAGTGCAGGCGCCCCGAGGAGGGGCGCCGAAAAGCGGCGAATTATGCCAGCAGGCCCCGGCGGCCCAGGTCGCGCATCAGGGCTCCCGCGCCATAGGTCCAGGGCGCGATCTTGTCGCTGTGGTTGACGCGGTTGGCCAGCAGGCCCAGGCGCGGTGTGGCCACCGTGACCACATCGCCGATGGCATGCGTGAAGCCCTGGCCCGGGCCGTGGCGGTCCTGCGTGGGCGCAAACATGGTGCCCAGGAACAGCACCAGGCCGTCGGGGTACTGGTGGTTCTTGCCGATGGCCTGGCCCGCGAGGTCCAGCGGGTCGCGGCTGATCTTCGTGAGGCTGCTCGCGCCGTCCATCGCAAACCCGTCCTCGCCAACGACGCGCATGGACAGGTCCGTGCGGCGCAGGTCGTCGATGCCGAAGTTCGCGTCGAACAGCCGGATGAAGGGGCCGATCGCGCAGGAGCCGTTGTTGTCCTTGGCCTTGCCCAGCAGCAGTGCGCTGCGGCCCTCGAAGTCGCGCAGGTTCACGTCGTTGCCCAGCGCCGCGCCCTTGACGCGGCCGTTGCTGTCGATGGCCAGCACGACCTCGGGCTCGGGATTGTTCCAGGCGCTGCCGGGGTGGATGCCGACCTCTGCGCCCGTGCCCACGGCACTCATGGGCTGCGACTTCGTGAAGATCTCGGCGTCCGGGCCGATGCCGACCTCCAGGTACTGCGACCAGGCGCCCTGGGCGATCAGCACCTCCTTGAGCCGCATGGCCTCGTCCGAGCCCGGCCGGATGCTTGCCAGGTTGTCGCCGATCACGCCGACCACGGCGCGGCGCACGGCCTCGGCGCGGCCCGCGTCGCCGCGGGCCTGCTCCTCGATCACGCGCTCGAGCATGGAAGCCACGAAGGTCACGCCCGCAGCCTTGACGGCCTGCAGGTCGCAGGGCGCCAGCAGCCAGGGCAGGGCGGGGTCGCGCGCGTCCCAGGCCGAATTGGCCAGCACGGCCGCCGTGTCGGCGATGCGCTCGCCGCCGTGTTCGCGCACGGCCGCGGCCGGGTCGTCGTGCTCGAGCAGCGCGCTGCAGGTGGGATCGAGGCGCGACAGGTCGTACACGCCGTCGGCGCGCACCTCGACCAGCACGGCGCCCAGGCCCTCCTGCCAGACGCGGCCGATCAGCACGGCGTCTTCGTGGTCCTGGGGCAGGACGGCTTCAGGCCGCAGGTGGGGTTGCATCGGTGTCTTCTCCGTGGGGGGGAACAGGGGGTTCGGGGGCGCGGCGCGGGCGTCTGGCAGCCCACTTGTGGGCGAAGGCCGGGAGTTCTCCGAGCCGCCGCACGAGGTCCGTGCCGGCGGGTGTGAGCAGGTAGCCCTCGGCGCCGTGCGTGAGCAGGCCGGCCTCGCGCAGTTCCTTGATGCGCGTGTTCAGCGTGTTGGGCGTGACGCCGCCCACGCTGTCCTGCAGCAGCCGGAAGGTCTGGGCATGGCCGTCACGCAGGGCCCACAGCACGCGCACGGCATACCGGGCCTCGAGAAGCGCGAGCAGCTGGAAGATGGCCGGTTTGTCTCGCGGGCTCACGTCCGCGCCCCCGGGCCTGGGGCGGTGGCAAGGCGGACGGCGGCGGGCATCGGCAAATTGTGCCAGCGGCGTATCCGAGTGCAACACCCGATTGCGTGGGCCGGGCCGGGCCGGGCATGCTGCGCCCGCCCGCACTCCACCATCCTGAGGAAACATGTCCGCCTACGCCGAGTTCTACCGCCGTTCGATCGAAGACCGCGATGCCTTCTGGGCCGAGCAGGCACGGCTCATCGACTGGCAGCAGGCGCCCCAGACCATCTGCGACGACAGCCGCGCACCGTTCACGCGCTGGTTCGCCGGCGGCACCACCAACCTGTGCCACAACGCGGTGGACCGGCACCTGGCCACGCGCGCCGAACAGGCCGCGCTGATCCATGTCTCGACCGAGACCGGCGTCGAGAAAACCTACAGCTTCGCCGAACTGCACGCCGAGGTGCAGCGCATGGCCGCCACGCTGCGCGCGCTGGGCGTGGGGCAGGGCGACCGCGTGCAGATCTACATGCCCATGGTGCCCGAGGCCGTGTTCGCGATGCTGGCCTGTGCGCGCATCGGCGCGATCCACTCCGTGGTGTTCGGCGGCTTCGCGTCGGGCTCTCTGGCCTCGCGCATCGAGGACGCCGAACCCAAGCTCATCGTGAGCGCCGACGCCGGTTCGCGCGGCGGCAAGGTCATCCCCTACAAGCCCCTGCTGGACGAGGCCATCCGCCTGTCGCGCCACAAGCCGCCGGCCGTGCTGCTGGTCGACCGCGGCCTGGCCCCGATGGAGCGCACGGCAGGCCGGGACCACGACTACGCGACGCTGCGCGCGCAGCATCTCCACACCGTGGTGCCCTGCACCTGGGTCGATGCCACGCACACCAGCTACACGCTGTACACGAGCGGCACCACGGGCAAACCCAAGGGCGTGCAGCGCGACACCGGCGGCTATGCCGTGGCGCTGGCCGCCAGCCTGCCGCACATCTTCATGGGCAAGCCGGGCGAAACCTTCTTCTGCACCAGCGACATCGGCTGGGTCGTGGGCCACAGCTACATCGTCTACGGGCCGCTGATCGGCGGCATGGCCACCATCCTCTACGAAGGGCTGCCCACGCGCGGGCTGGACGGCGGCAACGACCCCGGCATCTGGTGGTCGCTGGTCGAGAAATACAAGGCCACGGTGATGTTCAGCGCGCCCACGGCCGTGCGCGTGCTCAAGAAGCAGGACCCGGCCTACCTCAAGAAATACGATGTCTCCAGCCTCAAGGCCTTGTTCCTGGCCGGCGAGCCGCTGGACGAGCCCACGGGCCGCTGGATCGCCGATGCGCTGGGCGTGCCCATCATCGACAACTACTGGCAGACCGAGACCGGCTGGCCGCTCATGACCATCGCCAACGGCGTGGAAAGCAGGCCCAGCAAGTTCGGCAGCCCGGGCGTGCCCATGTACGGTTTCGACGTGCGACTGCTCGACGAGGCCACGGGCGACGAGCTCACGGGGCCCGACCAGAAAGGCGTGGTGGTCGTCCAGGGGCCGACGCCACCGGGCTTCATGCAGACCGTCTGGCGCGACGATGCGCGCTTCGTCAAGACCTACTGGGACAGCATCCCGGGCAAGCGCGTCTACAGCACCTTCGACTGGGGCGTGCGCGATGCCGACGGTTACTACTACATCCTGGGCCGCACCGACGACGTGATCAACGTGGCCGGCCACCGCCTGGGCACGCGCGAGATCGAAGAGAGCATCTCCGGCCACCCGAACGTGGCGGAGGTGGCGGTGGTGGGTGTGGCCGATGCGCTCAAGGGCCAGGTGGCGATGGCCTTCGTCGTCGCGCGCGATGCGAGCGGGCTCGTGGACGATGCCGCCAGATTGAAGCTCGAGGGCGAGATCATGAAGGTCGTCGATGCCCAGCTCGGCGCACTGGCGCGGCCGGCGCGCGTGCAGTTCGTCGGCGTGCTGCCCAAGACGCGCAGCGGCAAGCTGCTGCGCCGCGCGATCCAGGCTGTGTGCGAGGGGCGCGACACGGGCGATCTCACGACCATGGAAGATCCCGGCGCGCTGCAGCAGATCCGCGACCTGGTGGTCCGTTGAAGCGCGCGCCGCGGGCGTGAGATCGGCGCAACAGCCCGCCGCGTTCCACACGCCCCCGCGCGGATGGTGTGATAATCGCCGGCCGAACTTAGGCCCTTCCCAGCCACAGTCGCATCCGCCAACCGGTTCAGCCGTGTCGCGGAAGGTCATGCAAACCAGCTAATGTTCCCCCAAGGGGAACGGAGGTCAGCGCAATGAGTGCAACGCCACCGTCGATCTACACGGCGTACCTGAACAACACCTATCTCTTCGGGGGCAACGCGCCCTACGTCGAAGAGCTCTACGAGAACTACCTCGCCAACCCCGGCAGCGTGCCCGACAACTGGCGCGAATACTTCGACGCGCTGCAGCACGTGCCGGCCGTCGATGGCTCCAACATGCGCGACGTGCCGCACCTGCCGGTCGTCAACGCCTTCGCCGAGCGTGCCAAGCAGGGCCAGACCCAGGTCGTCGTGGCCAGCGGTGCCGACTCCGAGATGGGCCGCAAGCGCACGGCCGTGCAGCAGCTGATCGCCGCCTACCGCAACGTGGGCGCCCGCTGGGCCGATCTGGACCCCTTGAAGCGCGACGTGCGCGACGACATCCCCGAGCTGGAACTGTCGTTCTACGGCTTCTCCGACGCCGACCAGCAGCTCGTGTTCAACACCAGCAACACGTTCTTCCCCGGCGAGACCATGTCGCTGCGCGATCTGACGAACGCGCTGCGCGAAACCTACTGCGGCACCATCGGCGCCGAGTACATGCACACCACCAGCCAGACCGAGAAGCGCTGGTGGCAGCAGCGGCTGGAAAGCATCCGCAGCAAGCCCAACTTCGACGCGCAGAAGAAGAAGGACATCCTGGACCGCCTGACGGCGGCCGAAGGCCTGGAGCGCTTCCTGCACACCAAGTACGTGGGCCAGAAGCGCTTCTCTCTGGAAGGCGGCGAGAGCTTCATCGCCTCCATGGACGAGCTCGTGCAGGAAGCCGGCAAGCGCGGTGTGCAGGAGGTCGTGATCGGCATGGCCCACCGCGGCCGCCTGAACGTGCTGGTCAACATCCTGGGCAAGCGCCCGGCCGACCTGTTCGCCGAGTTCGACCACACCGCGCCGGAAGACCTGCCGGCCGGCGACGTGAAGTACCACCAGGGCTTCTCGAGCGACGTGTCCACGCCTGGCGGCCCGGTCCACCTGTCGCTGGCCTTCAACCCCTCGCACCTGGAGATCGTGAACCCGGTGGTCGAAGGCTCGGTCAAGGCCCGCCTGGACCGCCGCGGCGACACCGAAGGCGACACCGTGCTGCCCGTGCTGGTGCACGGCGACGCGGCCTTCGCCGGCCAGGGCGTGATCATGGAAACGCTGGCACTGGCCCAGACGCGCGGCTACTACACCGGCGGTACGGTCCACATCGTCATCAACAACCAGATCGGCTTCACGACCAGCGACCCGCGCGACACGCGCTCCACGCTGTACTGCACCGACGTGGTCAAGATGGTCGAGGCCCCCGTGCTGCACGTGAACGGCGACGACCCCGAAGCCGTCGTGCTGTGCACGCAGCTCGCACTGGACTACCGCCAGGAGTTCAACAAGGACGTGGTCGTCGACATCGTCTGCTTCCGCAAGCTGGGCCACAACGAGCAGGACACGCCCAGCCTGACGCAGCCGCTGATGTACAAGAAGATCGCGGCCCACCCCGGCACGCGCAAGCTGTACGCAGACAAGCTGGCCGCGCAAGGCCTGGGCGACACGCTGGGCGACGACATGGTGAAGGCCTACCGCGCCGCCATGGACGCCGGCAAGCACGCCGAAGACATCACGATCAGCAACTTCAAGAGCAAGTACGCGGTCGACTGGGCACCGTTCCTGAACAAGCGCTGGACCGATGCCGCCGACACGGCCATTCCGCTGACCGAGTGGAAGCGCCTGGCCGAGCGCATCACCACCATCCCGGACAGCATCACGCCGCACCAGCTGGTCAAGAAGGTCTATGCCGACCGTGCCGCCATGGGCCGCGGCGAGATCAACGTAGACTGGGGCATGGGCGAGCACATGGCCTTCGCCTCGCTGGTGGCCAGCGGCTACCCGGTGCGCCTGTCGGGCGAGGACTGCGGCCGCGGCACGTTCACGCACCGCCATGCCGTGATCCACGACCAGAACCGCGAGAAGTGGGACACCGGCACCTACACGCCGCTGCACCACGCGGCCGACGGCCAGGCGCCCTTCGTCGTGATCGACTCCATCCTGTCCGAAGAGGCGGTGCTGGGCTTCGAATACGGCTACGCTTCCAACGACCCGAACACCCTGGTGATCTGGGAAGCGCAGTTCGGCGACTTCGCCAACGGCGCGCAGGTCGTGATCGACCAGTTCATCGCCTCCGGCGAAGTGAAGTGGGGCCGTGTCAACGGCATCACGCTGATGCTGCCGC
Organism: Pseudorhodoferax aquiterrae; assembly: GCF_014652235.1. GTDB lineage: Bacteria > Pseudomonadota > Gammaproteobacteria > Burkholderiales > Burkholderiaceae_C > Pseudorhodoferax > Pseudorhodoferax aquiterrae. The sequence goes on along the minus strand of NZ_BMYK01000009.1, from coordinate 85,673 downwards.
ACGGCTACGAAGGCCAGGGCCCCGAGCACAGTTCGGCCCGCCTGGAGCGCTTCATGCAGCTGGCGGCCGACACCAACATGCAGATCGTGCAGCCGACCACGGCCAGCCAGATCTTCCATGTGCTGCGTCGCCAGCAGATCCGCAATCTGCGCAAGCCGCTCATCATCATGACGCCCAAGTCGCTGCTGCGGAACAAGGACGCGACCTCGCCGCTGTCCGAGTTCACCAAGGGCGGCTTCCAGACCGTGATCCCGGACCAGAGCGACGCCGTGGCCAAGAACGCGGCCAAGGTCAAGCGCGTGATCGCCTGCTCGGGCAAGGTCTACTACGACCTGGTCAAGAAGCGCGAGGAAAAGGGCGCCGACGACGTGGCCATCATCCGCGTCGAGCAGCTCTACCCGTTCCCGCACAAGGCCTTCGGGGCCGAGCTCAAGAAGTACCCCAGCCTGGTGGACGTGGTGTGGTGCCAGGACGAGCCGCAGAACCAGGGCGCCTGGTTCTTCGTGCAGCACTACATCCACGAGAACATGAGCGAAGGCCAGAAGCTGGGTTACGCCGGCCGCGCAGCCTCCGCATCGCCCGCGGTGGGCTACGCCCACCTGCACCAGGAGCAACAGAAGGCGCTGGTCGATGCCGCCTTCGCCAAGCTCAAGGGCTTCGTGCTGACCAAGTGATCCTTGTCTGAACAGAACAAACCGGAAACAGAAAAATGGCGATCGTTGAAGTGAAGGTTCCGCAACTGTCGGAATCGGTGGCAGAAGCCACGATGTTGCAGTGGAAGAAGAAGGCCGGCGAGGCCGTGGCAGCCGATGAGATCCTGATCGAGATCGAAACCGACAAGGTCGTGCTCGAAGTGCCGGCACCCGCCGCCGGCGTGCTGGCCGAGATCGTGCAAGGCGACGGCGCCACCGTCGTGGCCGACCAGCTGATCGCGAAGATCGACACCGAAGGCAAGGCCGGCGCCGCTGCGCCCGCACCGGCGGCTGCGGCCGCCGCTCCCGCCCCCGCCGCTGCGAGCGCTCCTGCGGCCGCTCCGGCCGCCGGCGGCAGCAAGGGCGACGTGGCCATGCCGGCCGCCGCCAAGCTGCTGGCCGAGAACAACCTGTCCGCCGGCGACGTGGCCGGCACGGGCAAGGACGGCCGCGTGACCAAGGGCGACGTGCTGGGTGCCGTGGCCGGCGGTGCCAAGCCTGCCGTCGCCGCACCCGTGGCGATCCCGACCGGCGCGCCCAAGAGCGTGCTGCCGCAGGTCGCCGCCCCCGCGGCGCAGAACCTGGGCGACCGCCCCGAGCAGCGCGTGCCCATGAGCCGCCTGCGCGCCCGCGTGGCCGAGCGTCTGCTGCAATCGCAGTCCACCAACGCCATCCTGACGACCTTCAACGAAGTCAACATGGCCCCGGTCATGGAGATGCGCAAGAAGTTCCAGGACCAGTTCACCAAGGAGCATGGCGTCAAGATCGGCTTCATGAGCTTCTTCGTGAAGGCGGCCGTGCACGCGCTCAAGAAGTTCCCCGTGCTGAACGCTTCGGTCGATGGCAACGACATCGTCTACCACGGCTACTTCGACATCGGCATCGCCGTCGGTTCGCCGCGTGGCCTGGTCGTGCCCATCCTGCGCAACGCCGACCAGATGAGCTTCGCCGCGATCGAGAAGAAGATCGCCGAGTTCGGCAAGAAGGCCCAGGAAGGCAAGCTCGGCATCGAAGAGATGACCGGCGGCACCTTCTCCATCTCCAATGGCGGCACCTTCGGCTCCATGCTCTCCACTCCCATCATCAACCCGCCGCAGTCGGCCATCCTGGGCGTGCACGCGACCAAGGACCGCGCGGTGGTGGAGAACGGCCAGATCGTGATCCGCCCGATGAACTACCTGGCCATGAGCTACGACCACCGCATCATCGACGGCCGCGAAGCCGTGCTGGGCCTGGTCGCCATGAAGGAAGCGCTGGAAGATCCGTCGCGCCTGCTGTTCGACATCTGATCGCAGCCAAGCCTCGCGCAACGCCCCGCCCTCGGGGCGTTGTGCCATTGAATTCAGGAATTTCTCACCATGTCCCAAGCATTTGACGTCGTCGTCATCGGCGGTGGCCCCGGCGGCTACATCGCCGCCATCCGCGCTGCGCAACTCGGTTTCCAGGTCGCCTGCATCGACGAATGGAAGAACGGCAAGGGCGGCCCGGCGCCGGGCGGCACCTGCACCAACGTGGGCTGCATCCCCTCCAAGGCGCTGCTGCAGTCTTCCGAGCATTTCGAGCACGCCAACAAGCACTTCGCCGAGCACGGCATCACCGCGTCCGACGTGAAGATCGACGTGGCCAAGATGCTGGCCCGCAAGGACACCGTCGTGAAGCAGAACAACGACGGCATCCTGTACCTGTTCAAGAAGAACAAGGTCACCTTCTTCCACGGCCGCGGTTCCTTCGTGAAGGCCGATGGCGGTGCCTACGAGATCAAGGTCGCAGGCGCCAAGGAAGAGTCCATCACGGGCAAGCACGTCATCGTGGCCACGGGCTCGAACGCCCGCGCGCTGCCGGGCGTGCCCTTCGACGAAGAGACCGTGCTGTCCAACGACGGCGCGCTGCGCGTCGGTGCCGTGCCCAAGAAGCTGGCGCTGATCGGCTCCGGTGTGATCGGCCTGGAAATGGGCTCGGTCTGGCGCCGCCTGGGCGCCGAGGTCACCATCCTCGAAGGCCTGCCGACCTTCCTGGGCGCTGTGGACGAGCAGATCGCCAAGGAAGCCAAGAAGGCCTTCGACAAGCAGGGCCTGAAGATCGAGCTGGGCGTGAAGGTCGGCGAGGTCAAGGCCGGAAAGGATGGCGTGTCCGTGGCCTACACCAACGCCAAGGGCGAGGCCCAGCAGCTGGACGTGGACAAGCTGATCGTCTCGATCGGCCGCGTGCCCAACACCATCGGCCTGAACACCGAAGCCGTGGGCCTCAAGCTCGACGAGCGCGGCGCCGTGGTGGTCGACGAAGACTGCAAGACCAGCCTGCCCAACGTCTGGGCCATCGGCGACGTGGTGCGCGGCCCCATGCTGGCGCACAAGGCCGAGGAAGAGGGCGTGGCCGTGGCCGAGCGCATCGCCGGCCAGCACGGGCATGTCAACTTCAACACCATTCCCTGGGTCATCTACACCAGCCCGGAGATCGCCTGGGTCGGCCGCACCGAGCAGCAGCTCAAGGCCGATGGCGTGGCCTACAAGGCCGGCACCTTCCCGTTCCTGGCCAACGGCCGCGCGCGCGCGCTGGGCGACACGACCGGCATGGTCAAGTTCCTGGCCGACGCCAAGACCGACGAGATCCTGGGCGTGCACATCGTCGGCCCCATGGCCAGCGAACTGATCTCCGAAGCCGTGGTGGCCATGGAGTTCAAGGCCAGCGCCGAAGACATCGCGCGCATTTGCCACGCCCACCCCTCGCTGTCCGAGGCGACCAAGGAAGCCGCGCTGGCGGTGGACAAGCGCACGCTGAACTTCTGAGGCATGACGGGACCGGTCCGGGCGGCCTACGACGCGGAGCTGGCCGCCCGCGGTTACCAGAGCGACCCCGCGCAGCTGCGCGCGGTCGCCGCGCTGGAGCGTTGTGCCGCCGAATGGGCGGCCTACAAGGACAAGCGCTCCAACGCGTTCAAGAAGCTGATCAACCGCCTGCCCATTCCCAAGGGCGTCTACATGTACGGCGGGGTGGGGCGCGGCAAGAGCTTCCTGATGGACTGCTTCTTCAATGCCGTGCCGATCAAGCGCAAGACGCGGCTGCACTTCCACGAATTCATGCGCGAGGTGCACCGCGAACTGGTGGACCTGCAGGGCACGGTCAACCCGCTGGACGAGCTCGGCCGACGCATCGCCAAGCGCTACAAGCTGATCTGCTTCGACGAATTCCACGTCGCCGACATCACCGACGCGATGATCCTGCACCGGCTGCTGCAGGCACTGTTCGACAACGACGTGGGCTTCGTCACTACGTCCAACTTCATTCCCGACGGGCTGTACCCCGACGGCCTGCACCGCGACCGCATCCTGCCCGCCATCGCGCTGCTCAACGCGCAGATGGAGGTGGTCAACGTGGACAACGGCACCGACTACCGGCGCCGCACCATGGAGCAGGTCAAGCTCTACCACACGCCGCTCGGCCCCGAAGCCGACGCGCAGATGACCGAGGCCTTCAACCGGCTGGCCGACCACAAGGACGAAGACCCGCTGCTGCACATCGAGGCGCGCGAGCTGCGCGCACGGCGCAAGGCCGGTGGCGTGGTCTGGTTCGACTTCCGCACGCTGTGCGGCGGGCCGCGCTCGCAGAACGACTACCTGGAACTGGCCAGCCGCTTCCATACCCTGCTGCTGTCCGACGTGCCGGCCATGCCGGTGCGCATGGCCTCCGAGGCGCGGCGCTTCACTTGGCTCGTGGACGTGCTGTACGACCGCCGCGTGAAGCTGATCATGTCGGCCGCCACGCCGCCCGAAGAGCTGTATACCGAAGGCCCTCTGGCGCACGAGTTTCCGCGGACCGTGTCACGCTTGAACGAAATGCAATCGGTCGAATTCCTCGCGCTGGAGCACCGCACCGTGGACACGGGGCTCACATGAAAGACGCCCGCCTGTGCGCAGCCGCCGTGCTGCTCGTGGCCTGCAGCGCCTTCGGCCAGAGTTCCACGCCCATGGCACCGGAGCAGGTGGCGGCGGAGCGTGCGCGCATCGCCAGCGAGCGCGCCGCCATCGCCACGCGCTTCGCCGAGGAGGAACGCGCCTGCCACCAGCGTTTCGCGGTGAACGACTGCTTGAACCGCAACCTGGCCTGGCAGCGCGAGGCCTTAGGCGCATTGCGCCGCCAGGAGATCCTGATCAACGACAGCGAACGCCAGCGGCGCGCGGCCGAGCGCCTGGACAGCCTGGAGGAGAAGAGCCGGGCGCAGGCCACCGACCAGGCCGAGCGCCCCGTGGCGGAGCCCCGCGCGCCCAACGCCGCACCGCGGCCTGGCGGCGGCAAGCTGCCCCAGGCCGGCGCGCCCGCGCCGCGCGTGCCGGACGAGGCCGCGATCCGCGAGCACCAGGAACGCATGGAGCACAAGCAGCAGCGCCATGCCGAGGCCGAGGCGCAACGCGCGGACAAGGCTGCGCAGGCGGACGATGAAGCGCGCCGCCGCGCGGCCCGTGTGCGCGAGGCCGAGGAGCGCAAGGCCAGCGTGCTGCGGCGCAATGCGGCCGAGCCCAGCAAGGCCAAGCCGCTGCCGGATCCGGCGCCCTGAACCGCGTCAGGCCAGGTCTTCGATGACCAGCCGGCGGTACTTCTCGGCGAACGAGAACGGCGCCTGGCGCACCACGCGCATCACGGCCTCGGTGTCGTCGGCGTCCGGCGCGTGGACCATCACGGCCCAGTGGCCCTGGCCGGCAAGGGCGGCGTACTGGCGCACCGTGGCGGCCTCGGTGCCGGCCGACGGAAGGGGAATGTCGGCGCTGCCCACGGTGCGCACCACCTTCTCCAGGATCTGCTGCGGCGACAGCAGCATGACGGGCTTTTCCGACAGGCCTTCCCTTTCCAGGGTTTCCCCAACCCCGCGGGCATCCTGCTCGGTCGGGAACATCGCGAACACGTAGCCGGTGGGATAGAAGACGCCCGCCAGCGTCAGCATGTCGGGGTCGAGTGCGAAGGGCTGCATGGGAACTCCTTGTCGTGTTCTCCGCATTGCAGTGCACCGCAGGCGCGGCCGCTGTCGGCCGCAGCGGCTGCGCGCTGTAGGACGGCCTCAGAAGGCGCCGGCCGGCAGCGGCTCCAGCCGCATCGTGGGTTCGCCGACCACGCGGGCCTGGCTCTGCAGCGCATCGACCACGCGGTTGGCGAAGAAGCTGTTCTGCGTATCCGGCTCCAGCGCGGCCACGACCAGATTGGCCAGCGGCTGCGACAGCGGCACGTAGTAGCTGCCCATGGGCGTGTCGAGCACGCCACGCGCGAGCGCCACCTCGACCCGCACGATGGGCGCGGCGTCGGCGATGCTGCCGCGCACGTCGCTGCGCTCGCCGCTCGTGCGCGCGGTCTCGCGGTAGCTCTCGCCGAGCACGGCGCCCGGCTCCGCCACGCGCATGACCTGCACGCCGAGCTGCTGCAGGCGCTCCACGGCTTGCGTGGCGGATGCCGCGAGCCAGTAGCCGCAGGGGCGCCCACGCGTCTTGAGCGCACGCAGTTCGAGCGCGGAGTTCCAGTCCACCTCGATCGGGCGGTCGGCTCCCGTGGCCGGGTCCAGCATCACGAGCGCGCGGCGCTGGAGCGTGGGACCGGCGCTCGTCACCATCTCGCCGCGGCAGGCGTTGCCGGCCGCCTCCCGGTCCATGTAGGAACGCACCTTGCCGAGGTCCTCGGCGCGCTGGGAGGCGCTCTGCAGCACGCTGGTCATGGCCACCACGTGGGTGTGCACGCGGCGCTGGATGTGCAGCCGCCCGATGCCGACGCCGCGCGTCTCGAGCAGCAGGCTGACCGAGTTGCGCAGGCCGTAGACGTTGCGGCCGGTGTCGGGCTGGGTGCCGCCCATGGAGATGCGCAGGTCGTTCGGGTCGGTCGAGGTGGTGTAGTACCACTCGCTGGACAGGCCTTCGCGGTTCAGCGCCGCCACCAGCGGGCGGCGGAACCATTCCTCCGAGGCGCGCGGCATGAACTCGGACAGGTTCGCCGTGGTCGCGTACTGCAGCAGCGCGTCGAACTTCTGGACCGCGCCGTACTTTTCGAGGAAGCGGCCGACCACGGTGTACTCGTGCGCGTCCACGGTCACGGCGGGCTGGTAGTCGCGCTGCAGGCGTGCCAGCGCGCGCGCCTCCGGCGTGCGCAGCAGCAGGTGGTCGCGGTTCATGTCGATGCCGCCGGCCGTCACGCGCTTGCCGGCGGCCGCGCCGTCGGGGTTGGCGCGCGGCACCAGCACCACGTTGATGCGGTCCAGCAGCGGCTCGAGCCGGCCCCGGGCGAGTTCCCGCGCGAGCACCAGCAGGGCTTCGGCCGGGGCCGGCTCGTCGCCATGCTGCTGGCCGACCAGCAGCACCGTGGGTTTGCCGCTGGCCAGCAGCGCGGCCGGGTCGGTGGACGCCGCGCGCGTGAGCACCAGGGCCTCGAGCGGCGTGCCGCTCTGCGAGGCGCCCAGGCCCAGCAGGCCGACGCGGCTGCGCCCCCCGCTGGCCGCCGCCAGGTCGCGCAGCCAGCCGGAGATCTCGCTGTTGCTGCTGAACTGCTCGCGCCCAGGCGTCAGGCCCGGCGTGTCGTAGACGGTGGATGGGTCGGGGAAGCGCGCGGCCACCTCCGGACCGTAGGGGGCTGCAGGTGCTGCGGGCGACGCCTCGGGCGCCGTGGCGGCACTGGCCGCGCCGGGCGGCGGCACGGCCTCGACCACGACCGCAGGGGCCGGGCCCGTCGGCATGGGCGCACTGGCGGCAGCGGCTGGCGCAGCGGCGCGGCCCATGTCGACGACGGCCGGTGCGGTGCGCGTGGTGGGGCGGTCGGCCGGCCAGGGCGGCAGCGGCGTGCTGCCGCAGGCGGTGAGCAGCGCCAGCGCGGCCGGGGCCAGCGTGCGCAGGGCAAGGGGGCGGAGCTTCATGGGGCGGTCGGGCAGGAGCATCAATACTGGCTTTGGCTGGGCGGTGCCAGCACCGACATCAGCGCCTCGGCGGTGACTTCGAAGGACAGCAGCTTGCGCTCGGTGCCGGGCAGCGAGGCCAGCAGTTCGCGCGTGCTATCCAGCTCATGGCGCAGGCCCTTGATGGCGTCCAGATCGCCCCGGTGCGGTGCCAGCAGCAGCTTGACCGCGGCCAGCAAGGCCAACTGCGAGCCGGCCGAGTCTTCGTAGTTCAGGTGCATGGGGTCTCCGTCGCTCCTTGCATGAGGCGCACAGTATGCCTTGCACTTTCCGACGGACGGCCAAGGGCACAATGCCGCTCCGATTGGAACGACATGGGACCTGCGACCGCGCTTTCTCGCCCGCATGCCCGCCGCCTGCGCGAGGTCTACCGGTCTGCCGGCTGGCCCTGGCAGGACGTGGTGGAGCTCGAACTGCTGGCGCTGGGTCTGCTGGAGCGCCTGCATGCCGACGGGCGCGACAGCGTGCGTCTGACCGAAGCCGGCATCCAGGCCGTGGCGCAGGCGGCCGTGCGCAACCAGCGGGCGCGTTCGGCGCACGAAACGCTGGTCGAGCGTGTCGCGCGCGAACAGGGGCGGGCAGGGCGCATCGCCTGGCGTGGCCTGGCGCTGCGTGCGCTGCTGCCGCCGGCCGCCGAGGGCGCAGACCCCAGCTGGTGCATGGCCTGCCCGGACGTGTTCTCGATCCGCAACACCTCGGTGGCCGCCTACGTGGACCCGGTGGTGCACGAGATCAAGGTGAGTCGCGCCGACCTGCTGGGCGACCTGCGCAAGCCGGCCAAGCGCCAGGCCTACCTGGACCTGGGCGGCCAGTGCTGGTATGTGCTGGGCCGCGACGCGCGCGGGCGGGCCATCGGCGATGCGGACGACGTGCCGGCCGAATGCGGCGTGCTTGTCCTGCAGGAAGATGGCCAGTTGTCGGTGCAGCGCAATGCGCAGCGGCGCGAGCGGCTGGCCTTGCCACACCATGTCTGGATGGCCCTGGCCCGCGCCACGCCCTGCGCCGGCCTGGACGAGGACGCCCAGCAGCTCTTGCGCGGCGACTGAGAGATGCCCTTGCCGCGCGTGCGGCGGCCGGGAACTTCTTGCCATTGGCGTGGCCTACACTTTCGCGCAGCCCTGCCTTCCCAATCCATGATCCACCGGTCTTTTCGCATCCTTGCTCTGGGCGCCCTGTCGCTCGCGCTGCTGAGCGGCTGCCAGTTGCCGCGGCAGAAGCTGGCACCGCAGGAGCACTTCGATTCGAGTTCCACCTATTCGCGCAGCTTCGGCGCCACGCCGTCGGAGACCTGCGAGGCCGCGCGCCGCGCGCTGCTGAGCCAGGGCTACCTGATCAACACGGCCACCAAGGACCTGGTGGACGGACGCAAGAATTTCCAGCCGGCCGTGGACACGCACGTGCAGATGGAGATCCGCATCGTCTGTGCGCCCGAGACGCGCAGCGGCAAGAGCACGCTGGGGTTCGTGACCGCGCAGCAGGACCGGTTCTCGCTCAAGAAGAGCGCCACCGCGGCCAGCCTGGGCGTGGGCGCGGTGGGCTCGGTGTCGCTGCCCTTCGCGGCGAGCGACGATTCGCTGGTGCGCATCGGCAGCGAGACCATCGCGACACAGGAGTTCTACGACCGCCTGTTCCAGCTCATCAACCGCTTCCTGCTCGACGAGGAAGAGGAAGAAGGGCAGCAGGACGGGGGTGGCCGCCCACCCCATCCGGACCAGCCCGCGGCCTGAGCGGCTGTGGTCATCGGCGCTGTGGCGCTGTAGGCCTTTTTCCTACAAGAACGGCCGACGGGAGAGACGCGGCGTCCATCCAACCCCCGACTCAAAAGCTTTTGGGTGGCAACCACAATCCATTTCAACGGATCACGACCCTTCGCCTGCAGTAGATGCAGTGCCCTCGGATCCGCTGACATGCAAAGGAGTGCCGCCATGAACACCGACCAGATCATTGCCGAGATCCGCGAAGCCAACCTCACCTACCTGATGCTGGCGCAGAACCTGATCCGCCAGGACAAGGCCGCGGCGCTGTTCCGCCTGGGCATCCAGGAAGAGGCGGCCGACATCCTGGGCGCGCTGTCGGCGGCGCAGATCCTGAAGCTGGCGTCCAGCAACATGCTGCTGTGCCACTTCCGCGTGGACGACAACCTGGTCTGGAAGCTGCTGACCAACCACGACGTGAAGAAGGTCGGCAACGAGGCCACCAACAAGCTGCACGCCAACATCCTGATGGCCGGCCGCCTGGCCGAAGTCATCTGAGCATCCACCGCCTGCAGGAGCAAAGCCATGGCCGCCGCCTCGACCAAGAGTGTGCTGAACGATTCGCGCCAGATCGAGCGCGCCGCGATGCTGATCCAGATGGGCGCCCGCATGCAGGTGCTGGAGTCCGAGACCGACCTGTCCTACGAGCGGCTGCTGCGGCTGTACAAGGAAGTGGCGGGCAAGTCGCCGTCCAAGGGGCAGCTGCCGTTCTCCACGGACTGGTTCCTGTCCTGGCAGGAGAACATACACTCCTCGCTGTTCCTGAACATCTACGAGTACCTGTCCAAGAGCATGGACATGGACCCGATCGACATGCTGACCAAGGCCTACCGGCTGTACCTGGAGCAGGTCGAGGCGGCCGAGATCGACCCGCTGCTCTCGTTCACGCGGGCCTGGCGCCTGGTGAAGTTCGTCGATGCCAACATGCTCAACATGACGGCCTGCAGCAGCTGCGCCGGCAAGTTCGTCTCCGAGCTCTACGAGAACCCGCGCACCTACCTGTGCGGCCTGTGCAACCCGCCGGCGCGCGCGGGCAAGTGCAAGGGCGAACGCTCGCTGATGCTGCAGTGACGCGGTAGATCAGCTCCACAGGTCCAGCGGCGGCTCGTGTGCCACGGCGCGCACGATGTCGCCGCGCGAAACGAAGCCGACCACGGCGCCCGCATCGTCCACCACGGGCAGGCCGGGCAGGCCGTCCTCGTGCAGCACGGCGGCCACGCGGCGGATTTCGTTGTCGGCCGAGGTGCTGGGCACGGGCGTCCACATCAGCTCGGACACCGGCTGCGCCATCAGCGCGGCCCAGCTCTCCTGCGGCATCTCGGCCACGGCCATGCGCTCGGCCGGGAACAGGTCCGCACGCAGCAGCAGGCCCACCAGCATGCCGGAGGCGCTGACCACCGGGGCCTGCGCGTGGCCGTGGTAGGCCAGCAGCTTCCAGGCCTGCAGCACCGGCGTGCTCTCGGGCAGCGTGAGCACCGGCTGGCGCATGATCTCGGCCACGCGCGTGAGCGGCTGGCGCTGGGTCTCGGGCGCGCTGCTCTGGGCGTAGGCCGCCAGCGCGGTGCGCCGCGCCACGCTGGTGCCGGCGGCCGGCTCCAGTGGCGTCGTCAGCGCGGGGTCGGCCGAGACGCGCTCGGGCAGCACTTCCTCGTTGGAATCGATGCGGCGCGTCCGCGCAGCCGCGTTGACGCGCTCGATCTGGCGCAATTGCTCGGCCGAGCCGGTGAACTGGCGCCCGCTGACGCCGTAGATGGAAAACATGGGAGCCTCCTGGTCGCGTCGCGTGGGGCCGTACTGCGGCGGAAATTACCACAGCGGCCGCTTTCTACAATCGCGGCATGCTTCCTTTCGATCCTCCGGCGGCCGATGGCGCGTCGCCTTTGCTGCGCCAGCTCAACCCCGAACAGCTGGCCGCCGTCACGCTGCCGCAGGAGCACGCGCTGATTCTGGCCGGTGCCGGTTCCGGCAAGACCCGGGTGCTGACCACGCGCATCGCCTGGCTCATGGCCACGGGCCAGGTCTCGCCCGGTGGCATCCTGGCCGTGACCTTCACCAACAAGGCGGCCAAGGAGATGATGACGCGCCTGGGCGCGATGCTGCCCGTGAACGTGCGCGGCATGTGGATCGGCACCTTCCATGGCCTGTGCAACCGCTTCCTGCGCGCCCACTACAAGCTGGCGGCGCTGCCGCAGAGCTTCCAGATCCTGGACACGCAGGACCAGCTCTCGGCCATCAAGCGGCTGCTCAAGCAACTGAACATCGACGACGAGCGCTTTCCGCCCAAGCAGCTGCAGTGGTACATCAGCGGCAACAAGGAGGAGGGCCTGCGGCCGCACAACCTCACGGGCCGCGACGAGGACACGCGCAAGAAGATCGAGCTGTACCGCCTGTACGACGAGCAGTGCCAGCGCGAGGGCGTGGTCGATTTCGCCGAGCTGCTGCTGCGCAGCTACGAGCTGCTGCGCGACAACGACCCGATCCGCGAGCACTACCAACGCCGCTTTCGCCACATCCTGATCGACGAGTTCCAGGATACCAACACCTTGCAGTACGCCTGGATCAAGATGCTGGCCGGCAAGGCCGAAGTGGACCAGGGCCTGCCGCCGGGACACGCCGGCAGCGTGCTGGCCGTGGGCGACGACGACCAGAGCATCTACGCCTTCCGCGGCGCACGCGTGGGCAACATGGCCGACTTCGTGCGCGAGTTCGAGGTGCGCCAGCAGATCAAGCTGGAGCAGAACTACCGCAGCCACGGCAACATCCTCGATTCGGCCAATGCGCTGATCGAGCACAACAGCCGCCGGCTGGGCAAGAACCTGCGCACCGACCAGGGGCCTGGCGAGCCCGTGCGCGTGGTCGAGCAGGCCAGCGATTTCGCCGAGGCGCAGTGGATGGTGGACGAGATCCGCCAGCTCGTCCGCGACGGCGTGCCGCGCAAGGAAATCGCGATCCTGTACCGCAGCAACGCCCAGAGCCGCGTGATCGAGACTGCGCTGTTCAATGCCGGCATGCCCTACCGCGTCTACGGCGGCCTGCGCTTCTTCGAGCGGGCCGAGATCAAGCACGCGCTGGCCTACCTGCGGCTGCTGGAGAACCGGCACGACGACACCAGTTTCCTGCGCGTCGTGAACTTCCCGCCGCGCGGCATCGGCGCACGCAGCATCGAGCAGCTGCAGGACGCGGCACGCACGCACGGCTGCTCGCTGCACGACGCCGTGAGCAGCCTGTCCGGCAAGGCCGGCAGCAACCTCACGGCCTTCGTCGCGCGCGTGGACGTGCTGCGCGAGCAGACCGCGGGCCTCACGCTGCGCGAGATCATCGAGCAGGTGCTCGAGGGCAGTGGGCTGCTGGAGCACTACAAGGCCGACCGCGAGGGCGCCGACCGGGTGGAGAACCTGGAGGAACTCGTCAACGCGGCCGAGAGCTTCGTGACGCAGGAGGGCTTCGGCCGCGATGCGGTGGCCTTGCCGCTGGACGAGCATGGGCTGTCGCAGTCGCCTGCCAGCCAGGGCCTGGACCCGAACGCACCGCTCGTCGACACGCCGCTGCCCGATGTCGCGCCCGACACCGGCGAGACCCTGTCGCCGCTGGCCGCCTTCCTGACCCATGCGGCGCTGGAGGCCGGCGACAACCAGGCCCAGGCCGGCCAGGACGCGGTGCAGCTCATGACCGTGCACTCGGCCAAGGGCCTGGAGTTCGACTGCGTGTTCATCGGCGGCATGGAGGAGGGCCTGTTTCCGCACGAGAACAGCATGACCGAGCGCGACGGGCTGGAGGAGGAGCGCCGGCTGATGTATGTGGCCATCACGCGCGCACGCGACCGGCTGTACCTGAGCTTCTCGCAGACCCGGTTGCTGCATGGCCAGACCCGCTACAACCTGCGCAGCCGCTTCTTCGAGGAGCTGCCCGAGGACGCGCTCAAGTGGATCACGCCGCGCCAGTCGGGCTTCGGCATGGGCAGCCGCGGCACGGCGCCAGGTCGCTTCGGCATCGAGGCGGGCAACTTCCCTTCGGCCGCCGCCCCGCTGCCACCGCAGAAGGCCGCGCCGTCGCACGGCCTGCGCGCCGGCATGAAGGTGTTCCACACCAAATTCGGCGAGGGCACCGTCAATCTGCTCGAAGGCAACGGCGACGACGCGCGCGCGCAGATCGACTTTCCGCGCCATGGCGTCAAGTGGTTGGCGCTGGCCGTGGCGAAACTGACACCGGTGCCCTGAGGACGGGTTTCGCTCTATTTTCGAACTAATAAGTTCGGATATTGTGGGTGCATTCAGAGCTTTGGCGGCCCAAAGCGGCCGATTTCGCCATGGATGCAGCACCCGCTCCGCGTTCTCTCCGCACCGCCCAGCGCCTGGGCATCCTGATCGGCTGTGCGCTGGCCGGCGTGCTGGCGCTGTCGGCCGCCTTCCTGTGGTCCGAGCGCAGTCTCATCATGGAGGAGCGTCAGGCCAGCGTGCGCCAGAACGTGGAGTCTGCGCACAGCGTGCTCGTGCACTACCAGCGCGAAGCGGCTGCGGGCCGGTTGACCGAGGCCGAAGCCAAGCGCCGGGCCATGGACACCGTCAAGGCCATGCGCTACAGCGGCGCGGAGTACTTCTGGATCAACGACTTCACGCCGACCATGGTGATGCACCCGATCCGGCCCGAGCTGGACGGCAAGAACCTCTCGGAGAACAAGGACCCCACGGGCAAGCGGTTGTTCGTGGAGTTCGTCAACGTGGCGCGCGCGTCGGGCGCCGGCCACGTGCCCTACCTGTGGCCCAAGCCTGGCAGCGACAAGCCCGTGCCCAAGACCTCCTACGTGCAGGCCTTCCAGCCCTGGGGCTGGATCATCGGCTCGGGGGTGTACGTGGACACCGTGGATGCCGCCTTCCACCAGCGCCTGCTGCGCTTCGGCCTGGCGGCGCTGCTGCTCGGCGCCGTGCTGGTCGGCATCGGCCTGCTGGTCGCCCGCGGCCTGCTGCGCCAGCTGGGCGGGGAGCCGGCCTACGCAGCGCAGGTCGCGCAGCGCATCGCCCAGGGCGAGCTCGACATGGCGATCGCCGTGCCGGCCCGGGCCGAGGGCAGCCTGCTGCATGCCATGCGTGCGATGCGCGACAGCATCGCCGGCATCGTGGGCGGCGTGCGCCAGGGCGCAGACGCGATCGCGGCGGCCTCCAGCGAGATTGCGGCGGGCAACCATGATCTGTCCTCGCGCACGGAGCGCCAGGCCAGCGCGCTGCAGCAGACCGCGGCTTCGATGGAGCAGCTGACCGGAACCGTCAAGCAGAACGCCGACAACGCGCGCCAGGCCAGCCAGCTCTCGGCCACGGCCTCGCAGGTCGCCGGCAAGGGCGGGGCGGTGGTGAGCGAAGTGGTGGCGACGATGGAGACGCTGACCGCGTCCTCGCGCAAGATCGTGGACATCATCGGCGTGATCGACGGCATCGCCTTCCAGACCAACATCTTGGCCCTCAACGCGGCGGTGGAGGCGGCGCGCGCCGGTGAGCAGGGCCGCGGTTTCGCCGTGGTGGCCGGGGAGGTGCGCCATCTGGCGCAACGCTCGGCCGAAGCGGCCAAGGAGGTGCGCACGCTGATCCAGGCGTCGGTGCAGAACGCCGAGCACAGCAGCAGCCTGGTGCACCAGGCCGGCGCGACCATGCAGGACATCGTAGAGAGCGTGCAGCGCGTTTCGGCCATCGTGGCCGAGATCGCCGCTGCCAGCCAGGAGCAGTCGCAGGGCATCGACCAGATCAACCAGGCGATCGCCGACATGGACGCCGTGACACAGCAGAACGCAGCCCTGGTCGAGCAGTCCGCGGCATCGGCCGCCGCGATGCGCAGCCAGGCCGACCAGCTGGCGCAACAGGTGGGAATTTTCCGCATCGGCATGGCTTGAAGCGCGGCGCGACACGATTGCGCCACATTCGGGCCAGGGGGCAGCGCCACAGTCCAGGTACCGCCACAGGAGCCTGACACCGCGATGAGCCTGTTCCCCAAGCTGTTTCCCGAGATGAGCATCCGGCTCAAGCTGCTGGGCGCGTTTCTCGTGATGCTGGCGGGCTTCATCGTGCTGGCCGGCGCGGCGGTGGTGCTGCAGCTTGTCGGCGCGCAGCGTGCGGCGCTGCAGGAGGCCCAGCATGTGGCCATGGCGGTGGCGCGCATGTCCGATCAACCGGGCCCGGCGCAGCGCGACCGGCAAAGCTACTTCGACAGCATGGGCGTGCTGTTCGACCGCAACATCTTCCTGGTCGATGGCAACAGTGTCGTGGTCGCTGCCACCGACCGCCGCGTCATCGGCCAGACCTACCATGCGCCCGAGATCGCGCAGGCGGTGACAGAGGGCCGGCCGCGCGACTTCATCGGCCAAGACGTGTCCGACGGCAGCGAGGCGCACCAGGTCGTGGTTCCGCTGCGCGAAGGCGGCTCCGGTCTGCATGGCGGCGATGCCGTGGTGTTCGAGTACACCCAGGTCTACGACACGCTGATGGCCGAGGCCAAGCAGGCTGCGCTGCTGACCGTGGTGGCAACGTTGATCCTGGCGGTGCTGGGCTGGATCATGGCCTTTCGCGTCACGCATGCGCTGGTGCAGCCTCTGGCCGAGCTGGAACGCGCCGTGGCCCTGGTGGCAGCCGGCAACCACGGCGCGCGCCTGCGCGTGCGCTCCAGGGACGAGGTTGGCCGGCTGGCCACGGCCGTCAACCGCATGTCGGCCGACCTGCAGCGCCAGCACGACGCGCTGCAGGAACGCAATGCCGACCTGGCGCGCAGCAACGCGCTGCTGCACGACGGCATCGCGCGCCAGCAGGAGGCGGCCGAGCGCATCGAGTACCTGGCCTACCACGACAGCCTGACCGGCCTGCCCAATCGCAACCGTTTCGGCGCACTGCTGGCCGAAGCGGTGGCGCGCGCGGAAGAGGGCACGCATCCCTTCGGTCTGTTCTTCGTCGACCTGGACCGCTTCAAGCAGATCAACGACACGCTGGGCCATGGCGTGGGCGACGCGCTCCTGCTGGAGGTGGCGCAGCGGCTGCGCCAGACCTTGCGTGCAGGCGACGCGATCGCGCGCCTAGGCGGCGACGAGTTCGTGGTTCTCGTCGAAGAGCTGCGCAGCGACCGCCATGCCGAGGCCGTGGCGCAGAAGATCCTGCAGGCCATCTCCAAGCCATTCGCGATTCCCGGCTACGAACTGCGGGTGACAGCCAGCGTGGGCATCAGCCGCCATGGGCGCGACGGCAGCGACGGCCAGACGCTCATGAAGCATGCCGACATCGCCATGTACCAAGCCAAGGGCGCCGGCAAGAACAGCTTCGCCTTCTACTCGCCCGCCGACGACGACAACTCGATCGCACGGCTGGAGCTCGAATCGGCGCTGCGCTGTGCGCTGGAGCATGGCGAGCTGGAACTGCACTACCAGCCCAAGCTGGACCTGCGCGATGGCCGCATCCGGGGCATGGAAGCCCTGTTGCGGTGGCCCAGCCCCGGCCTCGGCATGGTTTCGCCGCAGCAGTTCATTCCCGTGGCCGAGGAAACCGGGCTGATCGTGCCGCTGGGCAAATGGGCTCTGCGCCAGGCCTGCCTGCAGAACATGGCCTGGCAGGCGCAGGGCCTCGCGGGGCTGACGGTGGCCGTGAACCTCTCGCCGCGCCAGTTCAGCGACGCCGACCTGCTGGGCGACATCGTGTCCATCCTGCACGAGACCGGCATGGACGGCCGCCAGCTGGAGCTGGAGATCACGGAGAGCGCGATCATGCAGGACGCCGAGGCCGGCCGCCGTTTGCTGCGCTCGCTCAAGTCGATCGGCGTGCGGATCGCCATCGACGACTTCGGCACCGGCTATTCCTCGCTGTCCACGCTCAAGCAGTTCCCGATCGACACGCTCAAGATCGACCGCTCGTTCATCGCCGACCTGGCCAGCGATCCGGAAGACCGCGGCTTGACCGAGGCCATCTTGCAGATGGCGCGCACGCTCAAGCTGCACGTGGTCGCCGAAGGCGTGGAGAACGCAGTGCAGCAGACCTTCCTGCGCGAGCGCGGCTGCGACGAGGTGCAGGGTTTCCTGTTCAGCAAGCCGCTTGCGGCCGACGCGTTCGCCGCCTTCGTGCAGCGCCGGCGCCAGGCCATCGCGGCCTGAAAGCCGCGCCGGCGCGCGTCCTACAGCCATATCGCCGCTCTCCGACAGCGCGATGGCAGCGCATTGCGTACGCTGAACCGATCCATCCAACACACAGGAGTTCAGCATGCACAACGACACCGCAGCGTTCAACCCTTCCCTGGACGAAGGCAAGTTGCAGCGTGGCCTGCACGAGGTCGGCGAGAACCTGCATTCGACGATCGACCGGGTCGCCCAGCCCGTGCACCACGCGTTGGACCGCGCCTCCGCCGGTGCGCACCAGACCGTGGACCGCATGGCCAGCGGCGTGGCTGGGGCCGCCCAGCGCCTGGACCAACGCATCGACCGTGTGCGCGCCGCACCGAACCAACTGCTCGAGGGCGCATGTGCCTACGTGGCGGCGCGCCCGCTCAAGGCGGTGGCCACCGCGCTGGTGGTCGGCTGGATTCTGGGGCGCACCGGCGCGCACCGCTGAGCGCAGCGGCGCCGGCCCGCTGCCGCTGTCAGGGCGCCGGCGTGCCCACCGCGATGGTGCCGACCATCCGGTCGGCACTTTGGCCCATGACCATCAGCACCGGCTGACCATCCTCCACGACGACGATGGCGACGCCGCTGGCAGCAAGATCAGGCTGCGCACACGCACTGCCAAAGCGCAGGACTGCGTTAAAGACGTTCTTGCCGGAGGGGCGCGGCGTGAGGCTGCCGGTGAGCGTGCAACCGGTGAGGCCGGTCCCGGACAGGGTCCCGTCGGCAGCGACCTGCAGGCGCATGGACTGGTCTGCCGAGGAAACGAGCGCCCAGCTTCCGGTGACGCTGGCCAGGTTGGCCGGCGTGTCGTAGCGGTAGCCTTGCGTCGGCTTGCTGGCCGTGAACGGGACCACGTTCTGGCCGAAGACGTACTGGCCTTGCATGGTGCCCGCGGAAGCACTGTAGCTGGCGGAAATCCTGCCTGCGGAGGGGGGCGCCGTGCCGTAGTCCAGCACGTCGCTGGCGGTGTAGGAACCATCGTGGGAAGTGCCGCGGGCCTGCAGGAAGCCGGCGCCGCCCGTGAAGCTGTAGAGCGCCCAGGACTCGCCGTTCTCCAGCACGATCGCAGCGTACTGTCCGGTGACGGCAGCACCCAGGCTGCCCTCGTAGACGCCCTCCGCAGTCACGGCAACTTCGTTGTCCGCGTCCCCGTCACCTCCGCCGCCACCGCATGCGGAAAGGGCGGCGGCAGCAGCCACCGTCATGAGGAATGGGCAGAACCGGGGGCGGAGCAAAGCCATGAAGATCTTTCGAAAGTGGGGGATTGGGTACCAAAACGGCCTTTTGCATACGCCGCCGGCGGGCGAGTTTACGTTCGGTTTCAAATGCCCCGGGCTCCGACATGCCCCGGCATCCGCTGTTCTGTGGAAGAGCGCGTTTGCACCTCTTGCAAGCTGCGGGCAATGGCCGCAGGCCCCGGTGCGAGGCGGCCGGCACAATGTGTGGCCATGAAATCCAAAGTGCAGTTCCGCCTGCGCATCTACCGCGACGACAGCATCGCCATCGGCCCCGGCAAGGTGGCGCTGCTGGAGGCGGTGGCCGAAACCGGCTCCATCTCGGCGGCGGCGCGCCACCTCGGCATGTCCTACCGCCGGGCCTGGGTGCTCGTCGCCGAGACCAACAAGGCCCTGGCCACGCCGGCCGTCAACACCGCGGCCGGCGGCGCGCACGGAGGGGGTACGGCACTGACCGAGGTCGGCATGGAACTGGTCAGGCGCTACCGCGCCATCGAGAACACCGCACGCCTGGCCGCCGCGGCCGACATCGCGGCGCTGAACCGGCTGCTCGCACCCTAGGAGCGGGGGCCGGATTTCTGCCGCCCAGGCTCCTCGCCGCGGCGCCGGCGGCGCGGGGTCGGGTGGCTGTGCCAGAATCCTCGCTGTATCTTCATGGACACGACGCGCGCGCTCCTGGCCGGCATGGACTGGCACCCCCTGATCCTGTCGCTGCAGGTGGCGGCCTGGGCCACGGCCGTGGCGCTGGTGCTGGGCATGGCGCTGGGCTGGCTGGTGGGGCGATGCCGCTTTCCGGGCCGCCAGCTGCTCGAGGCCGCCTGCATGCTGCCCATGGTGCTGCCGCCCACCGTGGTGGGCTACGGCATCCTCGTGTTGGCAGGGCGGCGCAGCCCGCTCGGAGCCTGGCTGCGGGAGCACTTCGACTACGCCATCATCTTCAGCTGGCATGGCGCCGTGGTCGCTTCGGCCATCGTGGCGCTGCCGCTGGTGCTCAAGTCGGCCAGCGCGGCGTTCGCGGGCGTGGACCGCTCGCTCGAGGCGGCCGCCGCCACGCTGCGCCAGTCGCCGTTGTCGGTGTTCCTGCGCGTCACGCTGCCGCTGGCCTGGCCGGGCATTCTGGCGGGCACGCTGCTGGCCTACGCGCGCGCAATGGGCGAGTTCGGCGCCTCGTTGATGGTGGCCGGCTCCATCCCGCAACAGACGCAGACGCTGTCCATGGCCATCTACGACGCCAGCCAGGCCGGGCAGGACGATCTTGCGCTGGTGCTGGTCGTCATCACCTCGCTGCTGTCCATGGCCGTGCTGGTGCTGTCCAACCGCCTGCTGGCGCCGCGCTGACCATGGCCGCACGCATCGACGTCGATCTGCAGCTGGGCGTGGCCGACGGCCGGCGCAGCTTCGCACTGTCGGCGACCTTCGCCTCGGACGCCGGCTTCGTTGCGCTGTACGGGCCCTCGGGCTCGGGCAAGACGCTCACGCTGCAGGCCATGGCGGGCCTGCTGCGGCCGGCCGCCGGCCATGTGCGCGTGGCGGGCCGCACGCTGTTCGACGCGGCCACCGGTGTGGACCTGCCACCGGCCGCGCGCCGCATCGGCTACCTGTTCCAGGACTACGCGCTGTTTCCGCACCTCACGGTGCGCCAGAACATCGGCTTCGGCCTGACCTCTTGGCACCGCCGGCGACTGGCACCGGTGCAGCAGCAGCGCATCGACATGCTGTTGCACGACTTCGGCCTGTCGGCCATGGCCGAGAGCCGGCCGCAGACCTTGTCGGGCGGCCAGCGCCAGCGCGTGGCGCTGGCCCGCGCACTGGCCTGCGAGCCCCAGTTGCTGCTGCTGGACGAACCCTTCGCGGCCCTGAATCCCATGCTGCGCGAGGAGCTGCGGGCCGGACTCGCGGCGGCCTGCCGGCAGGCCGGCATCCCCGCACTCATGATCACGCACGATGTGGACGATGCGCTGGCGCTGGCCGACGAGGCCTTCGTCTACGAGGACGGGCGCATCGTCCGCCGCGTGGATCTGCGCGCCGGCGTGCAGCAGGACCTGCGGCGCGAAGCCCTGACCGGCGCGCCCGCGCCGACTGCGACGCCCCTGCGCGCCAGGTTGCAGCGCATGCTGCTGGGCGGCTGAATCAGGCCTGGTGGGGCAACGCCGGCGTTTCGCTTTCCACGAAGCAATCGCGGAAGCTGAAGTAGATCGAGGTCGACATCATGGCCGCCATCAGGAAGGCGAAGGGCATCATGACCATGCTGGCCGCTTCGGCGCTGCCGACCAGCGAGGCGAAGATCGCGATGACCATGCCCATGGCCATCACCAGGCCGGCCCAGGCCAGGCCGTAGACCAGGAAGGCGCGCGCATTGCGCAGGCAGGCCACGATGCTGAAAAACAGGCTCTTGGCCGGCGTGATGCCGTGCCAGTGCACGAGCGCGGGCGCGTGCCAGAACATCAGGAAGATCGGCAGGTGCAGCAGCAGCGTGAGCAGCACGGCGCCGCTGACCTGCTGCGCCGCCGGGGTGCCGGCCGGTGCCGGCGCCTCGGGCGTGGGCAGCAGGGCCGACACCAGCAGCGAGACCAGCGTGGACAGCACGGCATAGACCAGGCCCAGCGCCAGCATGGCCTTCATGCGCTGCTGGCCGGCGCGGAACGCGCTGGCCAGCACGGTCGGCATCGGGAAGCGCCCCTGCGCCGCCTCGCGCGTGGCGGCCATCAGGCCCAGCGTGCTGGCCGGCACCAGCACGCCGGCCAGCAGCACGCCGATGCCCGGCAGCTGCGAGACGATCAGCATGACCGCCATGTACATGAAGAACAGGCCGACCAGGGCCAGCGGCTGGCGGAAGAAGGTCTGGATGCCCTCACGCACCCATTGGACGCCGGTGCGGGCGGGGACGATGTGGAGGTTCATGCGAAAGCGGGCGCAAGGCGCGTCGCGCGGGCGCGCAGCACGCGCTCGAAGTGGCCGGGGTCGTGCGGGGTCAGCAGCGCGGCTTCGCGCGGCAGGTGGAAATCCCACAGCCGAGAGATCCAGAAGCGCAGCGCACCGGCACGCAGCATGGCGGGCAGCAGTTCGCGCTCGGGGCCGGTCAGCGCGCGCTCGGACCCGTAGGCATCGAGGAACGCGGCCTGCCGTTCGTCATCGGCCTGGCCGTCCGCCAGCGTGATGCACCAGTCGTTCAGGCACACGGCGATGTCGAACAGCCAGGTGTCCACACCCGCGAAGTAGAAGTCGAAGAAGCCGGTCAGCACCGGGGCCTGGCCCGGCCGCTGCTCGAACATCACGTTGTCGCGGAACAGGTCGGCGTGCACCGGCCCGCGCGGCAGCGCGGCGTAGGCGGCCGAGGCCGCCACGTGGTTCTGGTAGGCCAGTTCGCTCTGCAGCAGCGCCGCCTGCCCGGGTTCCAGATAAGGCAGGACCACGGGTGCGGTCTCGTTCCACCAGGGCAGGCCGCGCAGGTTGGGCTGGTGCCGGTCGTAGTCGCGCCCGGCCAGGTGCATGCGCGCCAGCATGGCGCCCACGGCGGCGCAGTGCGCCGGGCCCGGGGCCAGTTCGCTCGCGCCGCGCAGCCGGTTGACCAATGCGGCGGGCTTGCCGCTCACGCTGTGCAGGATGGCGCCGTCGGCATCGGCGGCCGGGTCTGGCACGGGAATGCCGCGGCGTGCCAGGTGCTGCATCAGGTGCAGGTAGAAGGGCAACTGCGCGAACGACAGGCGCTCGAACAGCGTCAGCACATGCTGGCCGCGCTCGCTGTCGACGAAGTAGTTGGTGTTCTCGATGCCGCCCTGGATGCCGCGCAAGCCGCGCAGCGCGCCCAACCCCAGGGTGTTCAGCAGGGCCTGGGCATCGTGTTCTGTGACCTCGGTGAAGACTGCCACGATCTCAGAAACCGAGCACTTTCCAGACGCGCTGCCCGGCATTGCCCTGGGCGTTGTCGCGTTCGTTGCCGGGCCGCACGCGCGCGCCGTTGTGCGGCACGATCTCGTAGGCCGGCATGGCGCTGTTCAGCGGCTGCACGGTGATGCTTTGCGGTTCGCCGCCGTAGCGCAGTTCGTCGATGCGCGCACCCTTGTCCTCGATGCGGATGTGCTCGATCCGCTTTTCGGTGCCGGGCTGGCCCGGGTTGTCGGCCACCAGCGGCGGCGGGGCCGCAGCCGGGGCCTGGCCGAAGGCCGAAGCCGTGGCCGCCAGGCTGAAACAGAGGAGGGCGAGTGCGCGCATGGACGGCATTGTAGGTGGCCGCAACGCCCTGGGCACCGAAGGCACAATGCCCCGATGAGCGACACGAATACCCTGCTGCTGGTCGACGGTTCCAGCTATCTGTACCGGGCCTACCACGCGCTGCCGGACCTGCGCGGCCCCGACCAGTTCCCGACCGGCGCGCTCCATGGCATGGTCGCCATGCTGACCAAGCTGCGGGCGCAGTTTCCGTCCGCCCATGCGGTCTGCGTGTTCGACGCGCCGGGCAAGACCTTCCGCGACGATTGGTACCCTGAATACAAGGCCAACCGCGCCGCCATGCCCGAGCCGCTGGTGCAGCAGATCGGTCCCATCCACGAGGTCGTGCGCCTGCTCGGCTGGCCGGTGCTGTCGATCGCCGGCATCGAGGCCGACGACGTGATCGGCACGCTGGCACGCGCCATGGCAGCGCGCGGCGGCAAGGTCGTCGTGTCGACCGGCGACAAGGACATGGCGCAACTCGTCGACGACCACGTCACGCTGATCAACACCATGAGCAACGAGACGCTGGACCCGCCCGGCGTGCTGGCCAAGTTCGGCGTGCCGCCCGAGCGCATCGTGGACTACCTGTCCCTGATCGGCGATACCGTGGACAACGTGCCCGGCGTGGACAAGGTCGGCCCCAAGACCGCCGTGAAATGGCTGACCGAGCACGGCTCGCTCGACGGCGTGATGGCTGCGGCGGGTGCCATCAAGGGCGTGGCCGGCGAGAACCTGCGCAAGGCGCTGGACTGGCTGCCCATGGGCCGCAAGCTCGTGACCATCCGCACCGATTGCGACCTGGCCGAGCATGTGGCCGGCTGGCCGGCCGAGGCCGCCTTCGAGGCGCTCAGGTTCGCCGAGCCCGATCCGGCGCAGCTGCTGGACTTCTACACGCGCTACGGCTTCAAGACCTTCCGGCGCGAGCTGGAAGCGCGCATGGCCGCGACCACGCCGGCGGCCACGCCGGACGAGCCCTTCGCAGACGGCCCCGGCGCGGCTGCCGAGCCCGCGGCCGAAGTCTGCGTGCCGACGCCGCCCGCCGGCGACTACCAGACGATTGCCAGCTGGGAAGAGCTCGATGCCTGGATCGCCCGGCTGCGCAGCGCGCCGCTGGCCGCGCTGGACACCGAAACCGATTCGCTGGACCCGATGCGCGCGCGCATCGTCGGCATCTCCTTCGCGCTGCAGCCGCGCGAGGCCGCCTACATCCCGCTCGCCCACAACTATGCCGATGTGCCCGACCAGCTGCCGCTGGACGCGGTGCTGGACAAGCTCAAGCCCTGGCTGGAGGACGAAGCCGCCGGCAAGATGGGCCAGAACATCAAGTACGACAGCCACGTGTTCGCCAACCACGGCATCACGGTGCGTGGCTGGCGCCACGACACCTTGCTGCAGAGCTATGTGATCGAGGCGCACAAGCCGCACAGCCTGGAAAGCCTCGCGGACCGCCACCTGGGCCGCAAGGGCCTGTCCTACGAGGACATTTGCGGCAAGGGCGCCAAGCAGATCCCGTTCGCCCAGGTCGACGTGCAGACCGCCACCACCTACTCCGGCGAGGACAGCGAAATGGTGCTGGACGTGCACCGCGTGCTGTGGCCCGAGCTCGAGGCCGAGCCCGCCGCCGCGCCGAGCCGCCGCTACGTCTACGAGCAGATCGAACTGCCGACCAGCGCCGTGCTGCAACGCGTGGAGCGCCATGGCGTGTTGGTCGATGCGGCCGTGCTGCAAAAGCAGAGCCAGGCCCTGGCCGAACGCATGGTGGCACTCGAGCAGGAGGCCTACGACCTGGCGGGCCAACCGTTCAACATGGGCAGCCCCAAGCAGATCGGCGAGATCCTGTTCAACAAGCTCGGCATCCCGGTGCAGAAGAAGACCGCCACGGGCGCGCCGTCCACCGACGAGGAGGTGCTGGAGAAGCTCGCGGCCGACTACCCGTTGCCGGCGCGGCTGCTCGAACACCGCGGCCTGTCCAAGCTCAAGAGCACCTACACCGACAAGCTGCCGCTCATGGTCAACCCGATCACGGGCCGCGTGCACACCAACTACGCCCAGGCCGTGGCCGTCACGGGCCGGCTCTCCAGCAACGAGCCCAACCTGCAGAACATTCCGATCCGCACGCCTGAGGGCCGGCGCGTGCGCGAGGCCTTCATCGCGCCGCCCGGCCACCAGATCGCCAGTGCCGACTACTCGCAGATCGAGCTGCGCATCATGGCCCACATCAGCGAGGACCCGGGCCTGCTGGCCGCCTTCGCCGAAGGCCGCGACGTGCACCGCGCCACCGCGGCCGAGGTCTTCGGCGTGGCCGTGGACGAGGTCAGCAGCGAGCAGCGCCGCTACGCCAAGGTCATCAACTTCGGCCTGATCTACGGCATGGGCGCCTTCGGGCTGGCCAGCAACCTCAACATCGATCAGAAGGCTGCCAAGAACTACATCGACCGCTACTTCGACCGCTTCGCAGGCGTCAAGCGCTACATGGACGAGACCCGCGCCCAAGCAGCGGCCCAGGGCTATGTGGAGACGCTGTTCGGCCGGCGCATCGTGCTGCCCGAGATCCAGGGTGGCAGCGGCCCGCGCCGCGCCGCGGCCGAGCGCCAGGCCATCAATGCGCCCATGCAGGGCACGGCGGCCGACCTCATCAAGCTGGCCATGATCGCCGTGCAGGCCGAGCTCGACCGCCAGGCCAAGTCCACGCGCATCGTGATGCAGGTGCACGACGAGCTGGTGTTCGAGCTGCCCGAGGAGGAGGCCGAGTGGGTGCGCACCGAGGTGCCGCGCCTCATGGCCGGCGTCGCCAGCCTCAAGGTGCCGCTGCTGGCCGAGGTCGGCTTCGGCGCGAACTGGGACCAGGCCCACTGAAGCCTGGGGCTTCGCCTGGTCCTGGCTGCCACCGCGGCCTGCGCCTACGGGCGGCTTCGCACCCGGACGACGCCTTGGACACGGCGCCGCCCGGACCATGACGGCATGTCCCGCGACGGGACCTTGTTCAACCTCAGCGAAGGAGCACGACCATGGCAGCAGCCGACGAGCGCGATTTGCGCGATCAACGCAATCTGGACCCCATCACCGAAGCGCCCGGTGCGCACCCCGTGGGCACCGGGGTCGGTGCCGCGGGCGGCGGCGTGGCCGGCGCGGCCATCGGCGCCGTCGGCGGTCCGGTCGGCGCAGCCGTCGGCCTGGTGGCTGGCGCGCTGGTGGGCGGCCTGGCTGGCAAGGCCACGGCCGAGCGCATCAACCCCACGGTCGAAGAGGCCTACTGGCGCGAGAGCTACACGCGCGAGCCCTACTACGAAGCCGGCCGCAGCTTCGACGACTACGGTCCGGCCTACGCCTATGGCTGGGGCGCGACCACCACGTACCCGGCCGATTCGTTCGAGGCCGCCGAACCGGCGCTGGCCCGCGACTGGGAGAGCCGGCGCGGCAGCTCGTCGCTGGACTGGCAGCAGGCCCGCCCGGCCACGCGCGCGGCCTGGGACCGCGTGCAGACGCAGACGGCGACCACGGGCGCGTTCGACCGGGACGATGTGCTGGAAACCCTGGACGACCTGCTCAAGACCTGCCGCGATGGCGAAAAGGGCTTCCGTGAAGCGGCCGAGCACACCCGCACCGAGAGCCTGGCCACGCTGTTGCGCGACCGCGCCCAGACCTGTGCGCGCGGAGCCGAGGAGATCGTGGCCGCGATCGGACGCCTGGGCGGCGAAGCCAACGACCGTGGCAGCGCCACGGGCGCGCTGCACCGCGGCTGGGTCAGCGCGCGCGGCAGTGTCGGCGCGCTGAGCGACCTGGACATGCTGGAAGAATGCGAGCGCGGTGAGGATGCGGCGCTGGCGCGCTACCGCAAGGCGCTGCAGCAGCCCCTGCCGGCCGATGTGCGCACGCTGGTGGAGCAGCAGATGGCCGGTGCCCAGCGCAACCACGACGAGATCAAGCGCCTGCGCGACATCGAACGCGCCCGCAAGACCTGATCGGCGGCGCTCAGCCGCCCGTGGCGACCGGCCGGCTCCGGTCGCTGCACCAGTCGCTCCAGCTGCCGGCATAGAGGGCGGTGGGCGGGTAGCCCGCCACCTGCATGGCCAGCAGGTTGGGAATGGCACTGACGCCGCTGCCACATTGGTGCACCACGCTGGCCGGGTCGCGTCCGGCCAGCAGTGCGTCGAATTCGGCGCGCAGCTGCTCGGCCGGCTTGAAGCGGCCATCCGTGCCGATGTTCAGGCCGAACGGGCGGTTCAGCGCGCCAGGAATGTGGCCGGCCACCGGATCGAGCGGTTCCGTCTCGCCCCGAAAGCGCGGGCCGGCGCGCGCGTCCAGCACCGTCTGCGCAGGGCTGTCCAGCTGCGCCAGCACCGCATCGGCATCGACCAGGCGCACCAGCGGCGCGCGCAACGCGAAGTTGCTGCGGAAATGGCTGGTCTCTTCACCACCCACCACCTCGCCGCCATCGGACTGCCAGGCCTGCAGGCCGCCGTCGAGCACGGCCACAGCCTCGTGGCCGGCCCACTTGAGCATCCACCAGAGCCGGCCGCAGTAATTGGCGCCCTGGCGGTCGTAGACCACGGCCTGCATGTCGTTGGCAAAACCGACGCTGGACAGCCAGATCGCGAACTTCTCGCGGTTGGGCAGCGGATGGCGGCCGCCGGAGGCCGGCGCATCGGCCGCTTGCGCGGTCACCACGCCATGCCGGCCCGGCGCGCCGTGCATGGCGCTCAGATGGCGGTCCAGGTCGGCACGCACGGCGCCGGGAATGTGGGCTTCGCGGTACTGGGCATCGCCGGCCTTCGGCTGCAGGAGCTCGAAGCTGCAGTCGAACAACATCTGCGGCTGGCCGCTGGCGCGCAATGCGCGCAGCTGCGCGGGCGTGATCAGGGTGGTGTACATGGGCACTCGGCGTCGTGTTGGACGCGCCATTGTGGCGCGCCCGGCGCCTCAGAACGTGTGAAGGGACCGATCGCGCCCACGACGGGGTGCGGCGGGCCGCAGGCGTAGGCGCGGGCCGCGGCCCGGGCTCGTGCCCGGGCAAGGACCGCAACGCTCGCATGCGGCCTGGCGCGCCCCGGCCCGAAGGGCGAGGCCCCTGGCGCGACGGTCATGATGGAAACAGGTGCTCATTGGGGGGCCTCGCGTGGGTGTGAGCGGTTCGTTCACACGTTCTCAGTGCTCTTCGGCAGGCGCCTTGGGCACGGCGCGCTCGCGCAGCACCGTGGCCACGACGCCGCTGGCGATGACCAGGCCCATGCCCGCGACGCCCGTGGCGTCGATCACATCGTCGAACAACAGCACGCTGAAGATGGATGCGAACACGATGCCCGAGTACTGCAGGTTGGCCACCACCAGCGTGCCGGCCTCCGTCTTCGCCTGGGCATAGGCCCGCGTCATGCACAGCTGGCCCAGCGCGGCCAGCACGCCGATCGGCAGCAGCCACAGCGCATGCAGCCAGTTCCAGGGCGAGACACCGGCGAACAGCATCCAGAGCCCGCCCATGACGGCCGCGCCCAGCGCGAAGTAGAACACCGTGCGTGTTTCCGGCTCACCGATGCGCGACAGCGCGATGACCTGCAGATAGGCGAAGGCGGCCGTGAGGCCGGAGATCAGGCCCACCATGCTGGCGAAGCCCTGGCCGGGGTTCACGTCGGGCTTCAGGATCATGACCACGCCCGCGAAGCCGACCAGCACCGTGAGCGCCAGCACGCCCTGCAGCGGTGGCAGCGGCACGCGCCCATCACGCCCGGGGATCGGCACCCACGCCAGTAGCGCGCCACCGACCAGGAAGGTCGCGATCCAGATGCTGCTCATGTAGTTCAGCGTCATGGCCGCGGACAGCGGAATGTGGGCGATGGCGTAGAACCAGCAGCCCAGCGAGAAGGTACCGATCACGCTGCGCCAGACATGCATGCCCGGATAGCGCGTGGCCAGTGGCACGCCCTGGCGCCGGGCCAGAACGCCGAGAAAGACCACGCCGACGAGGCCGCGCCAGAACACCAGTTCGGCGCTGTTGAACGAGGCCGATGCGAACTTGACGCACACGCCCATGGTGGCGAACAGGAACGCCGACGCCACCATCCAGAAACCTTGCATGACCGCTCTTGCTTGTTGTTGTGGGGTGAAAAGAAAAAGGGGCACGAGGCCCCTTGGCACAAGCGCGCAGCCTCAGCGCTCCCGTGTCTGGAACGGGCGCGCCAGCGGCACGTCCAGCAGCTGGCGCCGGTACCACTCGTGGAAGTGCTGCATGCCGTCTTCCATCGGGCTCTGGTAGGGGCCGGCTTCGTCGTCGCCGCGCTCGAGCAGCGCCTTGCGGCCCGCGTCCATGCGCAGCGCGATCTCGTCGTCCTCCACGCAGGTTTCCATGTAGGCGGCCTGCTGGGCCTCGACGAACTCGCGCTCGAAGGCCGCGATCTCCTCGGGGTAGTAGAACTCCACGGTGTTGAGCGTCTTCTGCGGCGAGACCGGGTACAGCGTGGACACCGTCAGCACGTGCGGATACCACTCCACCATCACGGTGGGGTAGTAGGTCAGCCAGATCGCGCCATAGCGCGGCGCCTGGCCCTCGCGGTAGTCCATCAAGGCCTTCTGCCAGCGCTGGTAGGCCGGACTGCCGGCCTTGCCCAGGCGGCCGGCCACGCCCACGGTCTGCACCGAATGGTGCTCGCCGAACTCCCAGCGCAGGTCGTCGCAGGTGACGAAGTTTCCGAGGCCGGGGTGGAACGGGCCGACGTGGTAGTCCTCCAGGTAGACCTCGATGAAGGTCTTCCAGTTGTAGTCGCATTCGTGCAGCTCGACGCGGTCGAACACGTAGCCGTCGAAGCTGAGGTCCGCGCGCGGGCCCAGGCGGGCCAGTTCGCGCTCCACGCGGCCGGGTTCGGCACCCTCGAACAGCAGGCCGTTCCAGCTCTGCAGCGGGTAGTTCGCCAGGTTCAGGCAGGGGTCTTCGGCGAAATGCGGCGCGCCCAGCAGCGTGCCGGCCTTGGCGCCGCGGCCGCCGCTGTAGGTCCAGCGGTGCAGCGGGCAGACGATGTTGCCGCCGGCGCTGCCGCTTTGCGTGCTGGCCAGGTTGCCGCGGCCCTTGAGGATCACGGCCTGGCGGTGGCGGCAGACGTTGGACACCAGGTCCACGCCCTGCGGGGTGCGCACCAGCGCGCGGCCTTCGCGCTCCTGCGGCAGCACGTGGTAGTCGCCGACGTTCGGCACCAGGAGTTCATGCCCCACGTAGCGGGGCCCGCGCTGGAAGATGGTCTCCAACTCGCGCTGGAACAGCGCCTCGTCGAAGTAGCTGGAAACGGGAAGTTGGCTTTGGGCCTGCTGAAGTTGAAGACTTAAATCAGACATGCATGTCCTGACCTAGAGACTCCCCCTATGAAGGGGCAGGGTAGGCGCCTGTTCCGTCGGCACCAAGGCACCAGTGGAGATCTGCGCGGGAGGGGTGGATCGGCTGAGCCGCCGAGGCTCCTTTCGAAGCGTTGCCGCTTGCTGGGAAAAAGGGAGGGGCGATTGTAGCCGCGACCGATGTCAATGCACCCCGTAAGGAATGCCCCGCGGCACAAGGCCTAAAATCCCGCCCTTCGCCTCCAACTCCTTGCACTTCGCCCATGCCCAAGGCCACCGCCTCGCCCCCATCTGCCCCGGTCAGCTACGAGGCCGCGCTGCAGGAGCTGGAAGCGCTGGTGGGCCAGATGGAATCGGGTCAGATGCCGCTCGATGGCCTTTTGACCGGTTACCGCCGCGGCGCAGAGCTGCTGCAGTTCTGCCGCGGCCGGCTCGATGCCGTGGAAGAGCAGATCCGCGTGCTCGACCAGCAGGGCCAGGTCAAGCCCTGGAGCGCCGAATGAGCGGCGCCCGCTCCTTCGACCTGGCGGGCTGGAGCACGGCCACGCTGGACCGCGTGGAAAGCGCGCTGTCGGCCTGGGTCGCGCCCGAGACGGCCGAGGACGATGGCCACGAAGCGCCCGCCGCGCTGCGCGAGGCCATGCGCTATGCGGTGCTGGACGGCGGCAAGCGGTTGCGGCCCTTGCTCGTGCTGGCGGCCCGCGCGGCCGTGGCCGGCGCCGAGCCCGCAGACGTGGCCCGCGCGCTCGACGATGCCGCGCTGCGCGCGGCCTGCGCGGTCGAACTGATCCATGCCTACTCGCTCGTGCACGACGACATGCCCTGCATGGACAACGACGTGCTGCGCCGTGGCAAGCCCACCGTGCACGTGCGCTTCGGCGAAGCCCAGGCCCTGCTGGCCGGCGACGCGCTGCAGGCCCTGGCCTTCGAATTGTTGACGGCAGAGCAGGCCAGCGCCCCGGCCAGCGTGCAGGCCAGGCTGTGCCGCCTGCTGGCGCGCGCCGCGGGTTGCGAAGGCATGGCCGGCGGCCAGGCCATCGACCTGGCCAGCATCGGCCGCAGCCTGTCGGAAGACCAGCTGCGCGACATGCACCGCCTGAAGACCGGCGCGCTGCTGCAGGGCAGCGTGATGATGGGCGCGGCCTGCTGCGACCCGCAGAGCAGCTGCAGCGCCCAGGCGCTGCAGGGCCTGGCGGCCTACGGCGCGGCGCTCGGCCTGGCCTTCCAGGTCGTGGACGACATCCTGGACGTGACGGCCGATTCCGCCACCTTGGGCAAGACCGCCGGCAAGGACGCCGCGCAGGACAAGCCCACCTACGTTTCGGTGCTGGGTCTGGCACGCTCGCAGGCCTATGCCCAGGAGCTCCTGGGCCAGGCCCTGGCGGCGCTGGACGGCGCCGGCCTGGCCGACACGCGCGCGCTGCGCGCCCTGGCCGACATGGTCGTGAACCGCTCGACCTGAGCGTTACGGAGAGAACAACCCCATGGCGAATCCGGACGCAGCGGCCTACCCGCTGCTCATGCGCATCAACGACCCGGCCGACCTGCGCCGGCTGCCGCGCCACGAACTCAAGCCCCTGGCGGACCAGCTGCGTGCCTACGTGCTGGACAGCGTCTCCAAGACCGGCGGCCACCTGAGCTCCAACCTGGGCACGGTGGAACTTACCGTGGCCTTGCACTACGTCTTCAACACGCCCGAGGACCAACTGGTCTGGGACGTGGGCCACCAGACCTACCCGCACAAGATCCTGACGGGCCGGCGCGACCGCATGCCCACGCTGCGCCAGCTGGGAGGGCTGTCGGGCTTCCCGATGCGTTCGGAAAGCCCGTACGACACCTTCGGCACGGCGCACTCGTCGACCTCGATTTCGGCCGCCCTGGGCATGGCCATGGCGGCCAAGCAGAAGGGCGAGGACCGCCATGCCGTGGCCATCATCGGCGACGGCGCGCTGACGGCCGGCATGGCCTTCGAGGCGCTCAACAACGCGGGCGTGTGCGACTGCAATCTGCTCGTGATCCTCAACGACAACGACATGAGCATCAGCCCGCCCGTGGGCGCGCTGAACCGCTACCTCGCGCAGCTGCTGTCGGGCAACTTCTACGCGCGCGCCAAGAACGTAGGCAAGCAGGTGCTCAAGGCCGCGCCGCCGCTGTTCGAGCTGGCCAGGCGGCTGGAGCAGCATGCCAAGGGCATGGTCGTGCCGGGCACCATGTTCGAGCAGTTCGGCTTCAACTACATCGGCCCGATCGACGGCCACGACCTGGAATCGCTGATCCCCACGCTGGAGAACATCCGCCAGCTCAAGGGCCCACAGTTCCTGCACGTGGTGACCAAGAAGGGCCAGGGCTACAAGCTGGCCGAGGCCGATCCCGTGGCCTACCACGGGCCCGGCAAGTTCGACCCGCGCGTGGGCCTGGTCAAGCCCAGCACGCCTGCCAAGCCCACCTTCACGCAGGTGTTCGGTCAGTGGCTGTGCGACATGGCCGCCCACGATCCGCGCCTGGTCGGCATCACGCCGGCCATGCGCGAGGGCTCGGGCATGGTGGAGTTCGAGCAGCGCTTTCCCAAGCGCTACTACGACGTGGGCATCGCCGAACAGCATGCCGTCACGTTCGCCGCAGGCCTGGCCACCCAGGGCCTGAAACCCGTGGTGGCGATCTACTCCACCTTCCTGCAGCGCGCCTACGACCAGCTGATCCACGATGTGGCGCTGCAGAACCTGCCCGTGGTCTTCGCGCTGGACCGCGCCGGCCTGGTCGGTGCCGACGGTGCCACGCATGCGGGCGCCTACGACATCCCGTTCCTGCGCTGCATCCCGAACATGGCGATCGCCTGCCCGGCCGACGAGAACGAATGCCGCGGCCTGCTCAGCGCCGCCTTCGCGCAGGCGGGCCCGGTGGCCGTGCGCTACCCGCGCGGCGCCGGCGTCGGCGCCGCCGTGGCCACCGACCTGCAGCCACTGCCCTACGGCAAGGGCGAGGTGCGGCGCCAGGCACAGCAACCGGCGGCCGGCCGGCGCATCGCCATCCTGGCCTTCGGCACCTTGCTGTACCCCGCGCTGGAAGCGGCCGGGCGGCTCAATGCCACGGTGGTCAACATGCGCTGGGTCAAGCCGCTGGACACCGCGCTGCTGCTGCAGGTCGCGGCCGAGCACGATGCGCTGGTCACGGTGGAGGAGGGCGCGGTCATGGGCGGTGCCGGCAGCGCCGTGGCCGAGGCACTGGCGGGGGCCGGTGTGGTCAAGCCGCTGCTGCAACTGGGCCTGCCCGACCGCTTCATCGAGCATGGCGATCCGGCCAAGCTGCTGGCCTTGCAGGGCCTGGACGCTGCCGGCATTGCCCGCGCGATCTCCACACGCTTTCCGAGCCTGGTGGAGCAGGCCCAGGCCGCGCTCAAGCTGGTCGCCTGAGTTGTACATACAGGGGAAAACCCGCAAGGGTCGCTCTGTAACCGCTTTCTACAATCCGCGCCTGACGTTGTGTCCCCGTTCCTCCAAAAGAGGAGCGGGTTTTTCTTTTGTCGAATCTTCGGAGAGCTTTTCAATGGATCGTCGTTCCGTCATCAAGAATGCAGGCATCGCCGGCGTGCTGGCCACGGGTATCGCGCCCGCCGTGCACGCCCAGGCGGCAGTGCGCTGGCGCCTGGCTTCGAGCTTCCCGCGCTCGCTGGACACCATCTTCGGCAGCGCCGAAATGCTGTCCAAGACGGTCAAGGCCCTGTCGGGCGGCAAGTTCGAAATCTCCGTGCACCCCGCCGGCGAACTGATGCCCGCCTTCGGCGTGGTCGATGCACTGCAGGGCGACAACATCGAGATGGCGCAGACGGCGGCCTACTACTTCACCGGCAAGGACCCTGTCTTCGCGTTCAGCTGCGCCGTGCCCTTCGGCCTGACCGCGCGCCAGAACACCTCGTGGAAGGACCATGGCAACGGCCGCAAGCTGCTGGACGCCTTCTTCGCGCAGTACAACTTCAAGACCGCCAGCGCCGGCAACACCGGCACGCAGATGGGCGGCTGGTACCGCAAGGAAATCAAGACCGTCGCCGACCTCAAGGGCCTGAAGATGCGCCTGGGCGGCGGCGTGTTCGGCGAAGGCATGGCCAAGCTGGGCGTGGTCTCGCAGAACATGCCGGCCGGCGACGTCTACCAGGCGCTGGAGAAGGGCACGCTGGACGCCGCAGAGTTCGTCGGCCCCTACGACGATGCCAAGCTGGGCTTCAACAAGGTCGCCCCGTTCTACTACTACCCCGGCTGGTGGGAAGGCGGCGCCGACCTGGAGTTCTTCATCAACGTGAAGAAGTACAACGCGCTGTCCGACGAGAACAAGGCCATCCTGGATGCGGCCTGCAAGGTGGCGGCCACCGACATGACGGCCAAGTACGACGCGGTCAACCCGGTGGCGATCAAGAAGCTCGTGGCCGAAGGCACCAAACTCATGGCCTTCCCCAAGGCCGTGATCGATGCCGGCTTCAAGTCCTGCATGGAAGTGTTCGCCGAACACGAAGCCAAGTCGCCCGAGTTCAAGAAGATCCACCAGGACATGCGCGCCTTCCAGCGCGACCAGATCCTGTGGAACCGCTTCTCGGAGTTCCCGTTCAACCAGTACATGAACGGCGTGAAGATCTGAGTCTTCGGCCCCGAATGAAAAAAGCCCCGCGGCGCAGGCCGCGGGGCTTTTTTCATGTGCGCCCGGTCAGGGCTTTGGCTGCTTGAGCGCGTCCTGCATGGCCTTCATCGGATCGTCCTCGGCCGGGGCCGCGGCCGGCGCCTCGGGCGCCGGTACCTCGGGTGCCGAGGCGCCGCTCTCGGGCTCGGCCGGCTTCTCGTCGGCACCGTAGCCGCCATCGGAGCCGTAGCCTTCACCGGCTTCGGGCTGCAGGCCCTGGCGCATCTGCTCGCCGACGGCCTTGAGGTCGTAGGCCTGGGCCTTGTCCAGGCTGCCCGTCACGAGGTTGGGGAAGGCGATCATCACGCCGACCATGAACAGCTGGATCAGCAGGAACGGGATCGCGCCCTTGTAGATCTGCATGGTCGTGACCGGGTCCATGACCTTCTTGGTCACGCGGTCCACGTAGGGCTTGTCCGGTGCCACCGAGCGCAGGAAGAACAGCGCGAAGCCGAAGGGCGGGTGCATGAACGAGGTCTGCATGTTCATGGCCAGCAGCACGCCGAACCAGATCAGGTCGATGCCCAGCTTGTCGGCCACCGGTGCCAGCAACGGCACCACGATGAAGGACAGCTCGAAGTAGTCCAGGAAGAAGGCCAGCACGAACACCAGCAGGTTCACGAAGACCAGGAAGCCGACCTGGCCGCCCGGCAGGCTGGACAGCAGGTGCTCGACCCAGATCGGGCCGTCGGCGGCCTGGAACACCAGGCCGAACACGGTCGCGCCGATCAGGATGAACATCACGAAGCTGCCGAGCTTGGTCGTCGTGGCCAGCGCCTGCTTGAGCAGGGCCAGGCTCAGCCGGCCGCGCGCCCAGGCCATGACCAGCGCGCCGATGGCGCCCATGGCGCCGCCTTCGGTCGGCGTGGCCACGCCCAGGAAGATCGTGCCCAGCACCAGGAAGATCAGCAGCAGCGGCGGGATCAGCACGAAGGTCACGCGCTCGGCCAGCCGCGACAGCAGCTTCAGGCCGGCGAACTTGTTCACGAGCGCGATCAGCAGCGCCACCATGGCGCCGCCGCACATAGCGACCACGACCTTCTCGTCGGTCGCCACCGTGGTGATCTCCTTCTCCAGCCACCAGCTGTGCACCGCGGCCATGTGGCGCGCGAGGAAGGCCGAGACCAGGAAGGAGATGATGGTCAGCACCAGCAGCGAGGGGTAGCCGCCGCTGCCGTTGGCCTCGCGGTAGATGCGGGCCTCGGGCGGCAGCGCCGGCACGCTCTTGGGTTTGAAGATGGCCAGGAAGGCGATGTAGGCCACGTAGCAGCCCATTAGCAGGAAGGCCGGCACGAAGGCGCCCTTGTACATGTCGCCCACGCTGCGGCCGAGCTGGTCGGCCATGATGATCAGCACCAGCGAGGGCGGGAGGATCTGCGCCAGCGTGCCCGAGGCCGCGATCACGCCGCTCGTGAACTTCCGGTCGTAACCGTAGCGCAGCATGATGGGCAGCGAGATCAGCCCCATGGAGATCACGGAGGCTGCGACCACGCCCGTGGTGGCCGCCAGCAGCGCACCCACGAACACCACGGCCAGCGCGAGGCCGCCGCGCATGGGGCCGAACACCTGGCCGACCGTGTCGAGCAGGTCCTCGGCCATGCCGCTGCGTTCCAGGATCAGGCCCATCAGCGTGAAGAAGGGCACGGCCAGCAGCGTGTCGTTGGCCATGATGCCGATCAGCCGCTGCGGCAGCCAGGCCAGCACCGAAGAGGGGAACACCCCGAGTTCGATGCCGATGATGCCGAAGGTCAGGCCGCAGGCGCCCAGGCTGAAGGCGACCGGAAAGCCCAGCAGCAGGAAACAGATCAGCCCCGCGAACATGATCGGGGCGAAGTTGGTGGCGATGAATTCCATCGAACGGTGCTCCGATCAGTTCGCGGTGGCGGCCTTGGCGGCTTCGCGCTCGCGCAGGATCTCGGCCAGTTCTTCCTCGGCGCTCTTCTCGCCGGCCTTGAGGGTCGGGTCGGGGCCGTGACCGCTCAGGAAGGCAAGGCGCTTGATGAGTTCGGACCAGCCCTGCAGCATCAAGAGCGTGAAGCCGACCGGCAGGGCCAGCCACACCGGCCAGCGGATCAGGCCACCCGGGTTGCCCGACATCTCGCCCGATGCGTACATCTGCTGGGTCATGGGCACGGTGTAGTACAGCACCAGCAGGCACAGCGGCGTGAGGAAGAACGCGAAGCCGACGATGTCGATCCAGACCTGCGCCTTCTTGGGCAGGCGGCTGTTGAGCACGTCGATGCGCACATGCTCGCGGTTGAGCAGCGTGAAGCCGGCGGCCACCAGGAACGACCAGGCGAACAGATACCACTGCACTTCCAGGTAGGCGTTCGAACTGGTATTGAACACCTTGCGCACCACGGCGTTGATCGCGCTGATGGCCGTGGACGCCAGGATCAGCCAGATCACCCATTTGCCGACCTGGGCGTTGAGCCAATCGATGGCCCGCGAGAGCTTTAACAAGCCTTGCATGTCTTCCTCGTGTGTGTTGGATGCCCCGATGCGAAAGCACCCGGCACGCCGGCGTTGTGCGCCAGCGGGTCGGGTGCGTGAGGCGCGCGGATTTTATAGGGTGCGCCCGGCGCCCCTGCCGCGCGGGGCAGCCCGCGCCAGCATGCCCATAATGGCCCATGCCCACGTCTTCCGCCGCCACGCTGTCCGCGTCCGTGGACACGCCCGCCTTCCGCCGCGCCGGCCGCGAGGCCTTGTCGCTGGCGCTGATGGATGCACGCAACCACACGCTGCACCTGCTGGAGCTGTGCGAGCGCCATGGCGCGGGCATGGCGGGCCGTGCGGGCGACCCGCTGTGGCTGGCCGGCCATGCCGGCTGGTTCGCCGAGCACTGGATCGGCCGCAACCCGCAGCGCCACCAGGGCGCGGCCTGTCCACCGCGACCGCTGCGGCTGGCCTCGATCGAACCGCGTGCCGACCTGTGGTGGGCCGATGGCGCGGAGCAGGGCCCCGATGCGTCCACCACGCGCGCCTACCTGCTCGAGCAGTTGGAGAGCACGCTGGAACTGCTCGAGAAGGCGCCCGACAACGACGCCGGCCTGTACTTCTTTCGCCTCGCGGTGCTGCACGAGGACCAGCGCGGCGAAGACATCCTGGTGCAGGCCCAGCGCCTGGGCGTGCCCGTGCCGCTGCTGGCGCGCGAGCCGCGCCGCCCGTCCGCGCCCTTGCTGGTGCCGGCCACGCGCTGGCAGCTCGGCGCCCTGCCGGCCGGCCTCGTGCTCGACAACGAGCAGTGGGCCCACGCGGTGCAGATCCCGGAGTTCGAGATCGATGCGCAGCCGGTCAGCTGGGCCCAGTTCGTGGAATTCGTCGACGACGACGGCTACGACCGCGCAGAGCTCTGGCACCCCGAGGGCTGGGCCTGGCTGCAGCGTGAGCAGGCTCTGGACGAGGGCCGGCGCGGGCCGCGTTACGTGGAGCAGATCGGCGTGGCCAGCGGCGCCGTGCTGCAGCAGCGTTTCGGCCGACCGGTGCGCATGGCGGCCGAGCACAGCGCCGTGCACGTGAGCTGGTGGGAGGCCGATGCCTGGTGCCGCTGGGCCGGCCGGCGCCTGCCCGCGGAGGCGGAATGGGATTGCGCCGCCCACACCGCGGCGCGGCGCGGCTTCGACTGGGGCACGGTGCACGAATGGATGGCCGGGACGCTGCAGCCCTGGCCCGGTTTCACGCCCGGGCCCTGGGCCGAACTGAGCCAGCCCTGGATGGGCCGCGCGCGCGTGCTGCGCGGCGCCTCCTTCGCCACGCGTGCGCGACTGCACGACCGTGGCCTGCGCGGCTTCGCGATGCCCGACAACGACTGGCGCTTCGTCGGCTTTCGCAGCTGCGCGCTCTGAACCTCAGGGCTTGGCGGCCGGCGCCGGTGCGGGCTCCGGCGTGCCGATGGCGGCGTCCAGCTTCTTGCGGATGGTGGCTTCCAGCGCCTTGAGCTTGGGCTCCATGTCGCCGCGCACCTCGGGGCCGAGCTTCTCGGCCAGCGGGCGGAACATCTCGTCGTTGATCTGCTGGTACTTGCGGAAGGCCGGTGCCTCCAGCGCGCCGATCAGCTGCTTGAGTTCGGCTTCGGAGAACTTGGCCTCCAGCACGGAACCGGTGGTCGAGGGCAGCAGGCGCACCGCGGCTTCGCGCAGGATGGGCGTGCTTTCCTCCACGAACTTGCGCACGTCGGCCTGCACGTCGCGGATCAGTGCCTCGCGCTTTTCCAGCGGCACGCGCTGCTGGATCACGGAGCCGACCGACTGCATGATGGCGCCGGCCGGGCGCTCGGCCAGTCCGCGCACCTGGGTCTCCACGATGGGGCGCTGCAGCTGCAGCACCTTGGCGACGAGTTCCTTCTTGGCGGGCGAGGTTTCGGCGTGGGCCAGGGTGCTGGCCGCGACCAGCAGTGCAGCGGCGAGGATCTTGTTCAAAGCGTGTTCCTGTCTTGGAAGAAGCGGGCGTGCCGGCCATTATCGCCACGCCCGGTGACGCCGCCGGCGCCAGGTTCAGCGCGCTGCCAGCAGGGCCACGAGCTCGGGCAGCAGGCGCTCGCCGTTGCCGGACTGCACGGCCTGCTCCAGCGTCTGGCGCACGCCCTGCGCCACGGCGCGCGCGGCGCCGCCGTCTTCGGCCATCTGCGAGTAATAGTTGAGGTCCTTGAGCGCGTTGGACATCGAGAAGCGCAGGCCCGACGTGTCCTGCGCGAGCAGGAAGGGCTTGAGGCGCTCCAGCGCCGCGCCGCCACCACCGCCCTTGGCCAGCACATCGACCAGCACCTCGGGCGCCACGCCGGCGCGCTGGGCACAGGCCGCGGCCTCGGCCAGCAGCGTCACGAAGCCCAGCGAGACGTAGTTGTGCAGCAGCTTCATGCGGTGGCCCGCGCCGACGGGGCCGGCATGCGTGATGTTCTCGGCGAAGCAGGCGAGGAGGGGCCGGCATTCGGCGAACAGCGCGGCATCGCCGCCGACCAGCAGGTTGAGCCGGCCCTCGTGCGCCTCCTTGGGCGTGCGCGTCATGGGCGTATCCAGGAACCGGCCGCCCGCGGCCTGCACGGCCTGCGCCACGCGCTCGGTGGAGGTCGGCACGGCGGTGGAGCAGTCGATCACCACGGTGCCGGGCTTGAGGCCCTCCAGCACGCCGCCCGCGCCGAGCAGCACGGCCTCGACCTGGGGCGTGCCGGTCACGCACAGGATCACCACCTCGGAGGCGGCGGCCACATCCTTGGCGCTGGTCTGCGTGGTGACGCCGGCCGCCTTCAGTTCGTCCAGCGGCTGGTTGCCGGCATGCTCGAGCACCGTGAGCGGGTAGCCGTGTTTGGCGATGTTGCGGGCGATGCCGTGGCCCATGAGGCCGATGCCGATCATGCCGATCTTCTGTTTCATGGCGTTGTCCTTGCTTGTTGGCGGAGAGGGAAAGAGGGCCTGCGGCGCGGGATTGTCTGGCATATTCGTCGGCCACCGACACTGGAGACAAGACAGCCATGCGCAGCTACGACATCGCGACCATCGAAGGCGACGGCATCGGCCCGGAAGTGTGCCGGGCCGCCGTCACCGTGCTGGGCGAAGCCTGCGGCAGCGGCCTGCTGCGCTTTGCCAACCTGGACGGCGGGGCCTTGCACTACCAGCGCAGCGGCGCCGTGCTGCCCGAGGACACCTTCGCGGCCTGCCAAAGCATGCACGCCATGCTGCACGGCGCAGCCGGCCTGCCGGGCGTGACCTACCCGGACGGCACCGAGGTCGG
Source organism: Pseudorhodoferax aquiterrae (assembly GCF_014652235.1). GTDB lineage: Bacteria > Pseudomonadota > Gammaproteobacteria > Burkholderiales > Burkholderiaceae_C > Pseudorhodoferax > Pseudorhodoferax aquiterrae. The sequence continues at coordinate 45,036 of NZ_BMYK01000009.1, read as the reverse complement.
AAACGACCTGCACCTGCAGCTGCGCTTCAAGCTCGACCTGTTCGCCAACGTGCGGCCGATCCGTCTCTACGCCGGCGTGCAGTCGCCGCTGTCGGGCTGGCAGGCCGGCCAGATCGACTACGTGGTCGTGCGCGAGAACACCGAGGGCCTGTACGCGAGCCGCGGCGCCGGCGTGAACCTGCGCGGCGAACTGGTCACCGACCAGCTCGTCGTCACGCGCAAGGGCACGCAGCGCGTGGCGAAGTTCTCGTTCGAGCTCGCACGCCGGCGCAAGGGCGCGCCGCGCGACGGCAAGCGCCGCGTGACGGTCTGCGACAAGGCCAACATCCTGCGCAGCTACGCCTTCTTCCGCGCCGTCTGCGACGAGGTGGCGGCCGGCTACCCCGAGGTGGAGATCGACTACGCCTATGCCGACGCGATCACCGTGCACATGCTCAAGAAGCCCGACTTCTACGACGTGATCGTGGCCGAGAACATGTTCGGCGACATCATCTCCGACCTGGGCGCCGGCACCGTGGGCGGCCTGGGCATCGCGGCCTCGGCCGAGCTCGGCGAGCGCCATGGCCTGTTCCAGGGTGCGCACGGCTCGGCGCCCGACATCGCGGGCCAGAACCTGGCCAGCCCGGTCGCCACCGTGCTGTCGGGCGCGCTGATGCTGCGCTGGCTCGGCGAGCAGCATGGCGACGAGGCCTTGCATGCGGGCGCAGAGCGCGTGGAACGCGCGGTCGAAGCCGTGCTGGCCGAGGGCCGCGTGGTGCCGCGCGACCTGGGCGGCCAGGCCAGCTGCACCGAAATGACCGACGCCATCTGCCGGCGCCTGCGCTGAGTTCAGTTGGCGCTCTGCTGCTGCGCGATGCGCTGGTACAGCGTGTTGGAACGCAGCAGGTGCGCGCGCATGGCCTGTTCGGCCGCATCCCCGTCGTGCGCCGCGATCGCGTCGACGATGCGCCGGTGCTCGGCCAGCGTGAGCTGCTCGGCGCCCGGCGCGCGCACCAGTGGCTGGTAGTAGTCGCTGCCCCAGCGGAAGATGGCCTCGACGATGGCCGGGAAGATCGGGTTGCCGCTGATGCGCGCGATCTCGCGGTGAAAGGCCATGTCGCGGTCGAGGAAGCGGTCCAGTTCGGCCAGCGAGGCCTCGTGCTCGGCGATGCGCGCCTCGAGCGCCTGCACGTCTTCGTGCGTGGCGCGCTCGGCCGCCATGCGCGCCATGCCGGCCTCCAGGAACACGCGTGCATCCTTGAGGTGCTCCAGCGTGTCGGGCTGCATGCTCAAGAGGTGCCGCGCGCCGCTGCCGATCTGGCGGATCAGGTCGTCGGCCGTGGGCACGACCACGCGGGCACGCTCGCCGTGCGAGATCTCCACGATGCCCGAGCGCTCCATGGCCTGCAGCGCCTCGCGCACGGCCGGCCGGCCCACGCCGTAGAAGTCCATCAGTTCGCGCTCGGGCGGCAACTGCTCGCCGGGGCGGATCTCGCCGCTTTCGATGCGGGCCATCAGGCGGTCCCGGACCTCCTGGTAGAGCTTGCGTTTCTGGATCGGGCCGGTGGTGCTCATGCGAAAGGCGCGGACGGGCGCTGTGGTGCCGGCGCATTATCCGGGCGCCGCTGCCACCGTGCCGTCGCGCACGCGGGCGAAGAAGTCGGCCCCGCCCATCTGGCCGCCCTTGAGCACGATCTCCAGTCCATCGCGCTGCGGCAGATCCGACCACGCGCGGCACAGCGGCGCGCCGGGCGCCAGGCCCGCAGCCACCGTCAGTGCCGTGATGCCGAGCGCGCCGGCGACCTCGCCGGAACTGTCGCCCCCGGCCACGGCGATGCGGCGCAGCGTGGGCACGCGGTCCAACACGGCGCGCATCAGCAGGGCCAGCACTTCGCCCGTGCGCTGGGCGGCCTGGGCGCGCGACAGGCCGGCAGCGGCGGCAGTGGCGTCGAAGGCCTGCACGGCCGGGTCGTCCGGGCCGCGCGCGGTGTAGAGCAACGGACTGGCGCCCTGGTCCAGCGCCGCGCAGGCTGCGTCGCACACCCGCGCCAGTTCGGCCTGCGCCGCAGCGCCCAGCGCGCGCGCCAGGTCGATGCGGAGCAGGGCGAAGCCGTCGGCCTCGGCCTGGTCGATCTGCCGCGCCGTGACCGGCGAGCAGCTGCCGCTGACGGCCGCGATGCGCCCGGCCGGCCCGGCGTGCGGCAAGGGCGCGGCCTCGGGCAACAGGCCCTGCGCGCGCCACCAGGCCGTCAACGCGTACTGCAGGCCGGACGAGGAGGCCGTGAACACGCCCGCGCCGCGCTGCTCCCAGACCAGGCGGCCGGCCTCGCACAGCGTTTGCGCATCGAGCACGTCGATGAGCACCACCGGGGGCTCGGCCGCCGCCTGCAGGCACTGTGCCAGCGCCTGCGCGCCCAGCCCCGCCTTGAGCTGCGTGAAGTCCACCAGTGCGCGTGGCCGCGCGGTCTGCGCGCCCAGGTGGCGGCGCAGGTCGGCTTCGGCCATGGGTGTGACCGGGTGGCGCGACATGGTCGGATGCCGGTCCAGCCGCCAGCCCTGGCCGTCGGCCACGGCGAACAGGTTGCCGAAGGCCTGGTAGCGGCCCAAGCGCGGCGCGCCGACCACCATGGGCGACCAGCGGCCCGGCATCAGCGGCACGCCGATGTCGACGGCGCAGCCGATCGAGCCCATGGCGGGCGAGGAATCGAAGGTCGAGCAGATCTTGTACTGCAGCAGCGGCGCGCCGAGCCCCGCCAGGTCCTGCAGGGCCGGGCGCAGATGCGCATGCATCCAGGCCGGGTCGCGGCCGCGCGACGGGCCGGCCAGTCCCACGCAGCGCGCCTGCGGAAAGCGCGCCAGCGCGGCCGCGTCCGGCGTCTGCAGGAACAGCACGGTGGGCACGCCGGCGGCCGCGAAGGCCTCCAGCACGTCGGTGGAACCGGTGAAATCGTCGCCATAGTAGGCCAGCAGCAGGCCCGGGGGCAGGGCTTGGGCCATCACCAGACGCCGAGCGCGGCCTGCAGTTCGGGGTGCTTGCGCGCATGCGCTGCCAGCGGCACGCCGGCCTGCGCGGCGTCCCAGGCCTGGCGCATCGCGGCCACGCCGGCGCGGATGCCGCCCGGGTGGCCCAGGATGCCGCCGCCGGCCGCGTGGATCAGGTCGCAGCCGCCGACCGCGGCATGCGTGGGCGCCGCCTGCAGCCCGGTCTGGCCGGAGCTGAACACCGGCATGGCGACCATGGGATGGCCGTCGAAGGCCGCCGCGAGCACCGCCTGCGCCGCCGCGACCACGCTGTCGTCGGGCTCGCTGAACTTGTTCGCCAGCCCGTTCACGTGCAGGTGGTCGGCGCCGGCCAGGCGCCACAGCAGCTGCCAGGGCGCGTAGTCCCAGCCCAGGGCCGGACTGCGCGAGAGGTAGCCCCAGCCGGCGCGGTGCGCGTGGATCGGCAACTGGGCATGGCGGCGCAAGGCCAGCAGGCCGGCCAGGCCGATGGACTGCAAGCAGACCATCACGCAGGTTCCGCCCAGGGCGAGCACGAGGTCGTGGCGCCGGCGCATCTCGTCCAGGTCGCCCGTGATGTTGAAGGCCACCATGGCCTTGCGGCCGCTGCGCTCGGCCGCGGCATGGACGACCTGCATGACGGCGCGCGCGCGCGCGTCGAAGGGGCAATGCGGGCCGTCGGCCTGCAGTTCGTCGTCCTTCACGAAATCGATGCCACCTGCGACCAACTGGCGAACGGTGTCGGCCGTCTGCGCCGGCGTGAGGCCCACGCTGGGCTTGACGATGGTTCCGATCAGCGGCCCCTGCGGCACGCCGGCCAGCCGGCGCGTACCGGCGATGCCGAAAGCCGGGCCGGGCATGGCCGCCGCGAAGTCGGCCGGCAGGCGCAGGTCCAGCAAGCGCAGGCCCGAAACCTGGCGCAGTTCGAACAGGTTGCCGGCCACGGTGGACACCAGGTTGGGCAGCGAAGGCCCCAGGTTCGCCAGGGGCCAGGACAGCGTGAGCCGGCAGCGTGTGTAGCGGGCCGAGGCCGTGCCCCCGGGCAGGCTGGGGCGGTCGCTGTGGTCGATGACGTCCAGCTGTTCCACGCGCGCGCCGGCGCGCGCCTTGAGCTCGGGCGTCTCGCCCGGCACGGCCGTGAAGGTGCCGCTGGACTGTTCGCCCGCGATGACTTCGGCCGCCTGGTGCGGGTCGGCGCCGGTCTCCAGCCAGTAGCTGGCGTGGATGCGGCCGTCGGGCGATGCGAAGCGCGCGGGCATGTCGGCTACCGCACGTCCTGGATCTTCTTGATGTTGTCGGCGCCGAACTCCTTGGCGTAGGCCGCATAGGCTGGCTTGAGCGCCTCCTGGAAGGCGGTCTTGTCCACGTTGCGCACCACCTGCATGCCTTCCTTCTCCAGCAGCGCTACGCCGTTGGCGTCGTCCTCGTCGACCTTCCTGCGCTGTGCCGCCACGCTGACCTTCGCCGCCTCCAGGAAGACCTTCCTGTCCGCCTCCGAGAGCTTGCTCCAGACCGCGTTGGACAGCAGCAGCAGGGCCGGTGAATAGACATGGCCGGTCAGCGAGAGGTGCTTTTGCACCTGGGCGAACTTGGAACTCGTGATGACCGGGATCGGGTTCTCCTGGCCGTCCACCGTGCCCTGCTGCAGGGCCGTGAACACCTCGGGGAAGGCCATCGGCGTGGGCAGCATGCCGAAGCTGCGGTAACCCTCCATGTGCACCTTGTTCTCCATGGTGCGCACCTTCAGACCCCTGGTGTCCTCGGGCTTGTGGATGGGGCGCCGGCTGTTGGTGATGTGGCGAAAGCCGTTCTCGGTCCAGGCCAGCGCGACCAGGCCCTTGGGCGGGAACTTGGTCAGCAGGTCCTGCCCGATCGGCCCGTCGAACACCGTGCGCGCATGGGCGTAGTCGCGGAACAGGAAGGGGATGTCGACGATCTTGACCTCGGGCACGAAGTTGCCCACCGGCCCGGTCGAGGTGATCACGGCGTCCTGCGTTCCGAGCTGCACGGCCTCGATCTGCTCGCGCTCGCCGCCCAGCGCCGAGCTGGGGAACTGCTGGCACTTGAAGCGGTTCTGCGTGTTCTTCTCGACCTCGGCGCAAAAGGCCGTGGCGCCGACCCAGTAGTGCGAGTCCTTGGCCGGCGTGTAGCCGATCTTGAGCACGGTCTGGGCCTGGGCGCTGCAGGCCAGCAGGGCCAGGGCGGCGACGGCGGTGCGGGCGAGGGTCGGACAGGGCATGCGTGGTCTCCTTGGTGTGGGTCGTGCAGGATTCAGGTGATGCGGCGGATGCTCTCGGCGATCTCCGCGCGTTCGAACACGCCCTTCCAGTCCTCGCGCATGAGCCGTGGCTTGCCGAAGGTGATGGCCTTGTTGCAGGCATCGGAGAACTGGCCCGGGATCTCCTGGAAGATCACGGCCGACAGGATGGTCATGTGGCCGAGCAGGAAATCGCGCGCCGCATCTGCGGGCACGCCGCGGCGCACCACCTCGTCCATGGCCTCGCGCATCACGTCCAGCAGCGTGGCGCACACGGTCTCCGACAGGCCGGGCTCGAGCAGCGCCATCTGCTCCACGGTCACGCGGTAGGAGCGCAGGATGGGCGCGTAGATGGTCTTGGCGACCTCCTCGCCAAGGTCGAAATCGGCGGGCCCGCCCTGCATCAGCGCGCTGACGACCGACTGCGGCGCATGGCCGCCGCCGAAGAAGTCGGGTCGGCCGTCCTTGCGCAAGTCGGCGCTGAAGATCGGCGGGTGGCAGGGATGAGCGACGAAGTACACGAGGTCGGCCCGCTCGGGCAGATGGCCTGCGAACGGCGCGGCGGCATCGAGCAGCATGACCATGGTGCCGGGCGCCAGCTGCGGCGCGATCGCATGCGCGATCTTGCCGATCAAGGTGTCGGGCACGGCCAGGATCACCACCTGCGCACCGTCCAGCGCGGCAGCCTGGTCCATGCAGGCGATGCCGGCCTCGTCACGCAGCCGCTGCCGGCCGGCCTCGCTGACCTCCACATGCCGCACCGCGAAGCGCGAGCCCTGCAGGTTCTTCGCCAGGCGCACGCCCATCTTCCCGCCTGCGCCGAGCAAGGCAATCGTCGTCGTCATCGTGTCCTCCTCCAGAACTGGCGTGATGGTATGACGACCAGACCAATTCGAAGCAGCCTGTTGGGCAGGAACAAGGGTAAGTCCGGAGGCTGGCGCTCAGCGCCGGCCGAGCTTGCGGTACAGCGTCGCGCGGCTGATGCCCAGCCGGCGCGCGGCCTGGGCCACGTTGCCGCGTGCCTCGTCCACGGCCCGGCGGATCAGCGCGTCTTCGACGGCGCGCAGCGAGGCCGCGCCGCTGCCTGCGGGCGGCTGGCCAGCGGCCTGGGCCAGCACGCTGATCCGCAGCCTGGACCACAACGGCGCCTCGATCGCCTGCGCATGGCGCGCGGCATCGAAGAGGCTGGCATGCGGCATCGCGAACAACTCGTCCGCATGGACCGGCCCACGCGCCGGAGGCAGGGCCAGCATGGCCCGCGCGGCGGCGTTGGCGGCCACCACCCGACCGTCGCCATCGAGCGCGAGCAGGCCGTCGGCATCGCCGCCGGGCGCGGTGCCGGGCCATGCCAGGCGCAGGGCCAGCGCATGCGGCACGGCCAGCGCCAGCGCGTTGGTGATGCTGCGCGCGGCCTGGGCCGCCAGATGCTGCAGTTCGGGCCGCTCGGCCACGTCCACGCCGGTCAGGTCCAGCATGCCGGCCAGCGTGCCGTCGGGGCCGTGGAACGGGGCGCCCGCACAGCTGTAGGCGCTGGTGTCGGCGAAGAAGTGCTCGGCCCGGTGCAGCCACACCGGTTGCTGCTCGGCCAGCGCGGCGCCGATGGCCGTGGTGCCCACGCGCGCTTCGGACAGGTCCGTGCCCACGCGCGTGATCAGCAGCGCGCGGCGGTCGCTGCGGTCGATCGCGCCCTGGGCGTCGACGACCACGCCCTCGGCATTGGCCAGCACCGCGAAGTAGCCGGTCTGCGCGAGCGCCTGCGCCAGGCGCTCGAGCACGGGCCGCGCGGCCCGCGCGAGCCGCTGGTTGGCCTCGGCCGCCGCACGCGCCTGCGCGGCAGACACCGCCTCGAAGCCCAGCCGCTGCTGCGGCGCATGGCCCAGCGCCAGGCAGCGCAGCCAGGAGCGCTCGATCCAGGGCGCAACCAGCCCGCCCGTGCCGGGCAGGCGTTGCTCCAGCACCTGCGCACGGGCCAGGCGGATCGGCTCGGTGCGGTCGGGCGGGGCAGGGTGGAGCAGCATGGTCATCGCGGGGGCACCCGATTGTGGGCCTGTCGTGGGGCTGTTTCATTTTGAGAATTTCTGAGGGCGCGCGCAGTCGCCTAGGGTTTCGCCTAGGTGGTGTACCGTGGTGCCTCCCAACAATCCAAGCCGACCCCACACCCCCAGATGGAGAGACTCCTATGCAGGTACAACTGACGGTCAACGGCAAGCAGGTATCGGTGGACGTGCCGCCCAACACCCTGCTGGTCCAGACGATCCGCGAACACCTTCACCTGACCGGCACCCACGTCGGCTGCGACACGGCCCAGTGCGGCGCCTGCACCGTGATCCTGAACGGCCGCGCCGTGAAGTCCTGCAACGTGCTGGCGGCCCAGGTCGCGGGCGCCGAGATCACCACCATCGAGGGCCTGGCCCAGGAAGACGGGACGCTGCACCCCATGCAGGCGGCGTTCAAGGAGTGCCACGGCCTGCAATGCGGCTTCTGCACGACCGGTATGGTGATGAGCGCGGTGGACCTCTGCACCCACCACCCCAAGGCGAACGAGCAGGAGATCCGCGAGCTGCTCGAAGGCAACATCTGCCGCTGCACCGGCTACCAGAACATCGTCAAGGCGGTGCAGGTGGCGCAAAAGACCATGGCCACGGCCTGAACGCGAAGGAGCGACACCATGGGCGCTTCCGACTTCTCCAAGCTGCCGCACATCGGCGAAGCCCTCCAGCGCAAGGAGGACCTGCGCTTCCTGACCGGCGCGGGCAACTACACCGACGACGTGCACCTGGCCCACCAGGCCCACGCCGTGTTCGTGCGCTCGCCGCATGCGCACGCCACCATCACCGGCATCGAGACCGCCAAGGCCGCCGCGATGCCAGGCGTGGTCCGCATCTTCACGGGCAAGGACGTCGAGAAGATCGGCGGCCTGCCTTGCGGCTGGCTCATCACGAGCTCGGACGGCCAGCCCATGAAGGAGCCACCGCACCCCATCCTGGCCCAGGGCAAGGTGCGTTACGTGGGCGACCACGTGGCCATGGTCGTGGCCGAGACGCTCGAGCAGGCCAAGAACGCCGCCGAGGCCGTCGAGGTCGGCTACGACGTGCTGCCCGCCGTGACCAAGGTCAGCGATGCGGCCAAGGCCACGGCACTGCACGACATCGCGCCCGACAACCACTGCTACAAGTGGGCCATCGGCGACAAGGCCCAGGTCGATGCGGCCTTCGCCAACGCCGCGCATGTCACCAAGCTGGACCTCACGAACAACCGGCTCGTTCCCAACGCGATGGAGCCGCGCGCGGCCATCGGCAGCTACAACCGCGCCAGCGACGAATACACGCTGTACGTCTCCAACCAGAATCCGCACGTCGAGCGGCTGCTCATGACGGCCTTCGTGCTGGGCCTGCCCGAGCACAAGGTGCGCGTGATCGCGCCCGATGTCGGCGGCGGCTTCGGCTCCAAGATCTACCTCTATGCCGAAGACGTGTGCCTGACCTGGGCCGCCAAACAGCTCAACCGCAACATCAAGTGGAACTGCGAGCGTGGTGAGGCCTTCCTGTCCGACGCCCATGGCCGCGACCATGTGAGCCACGCCGAGATGGCGATGGACAAGGATGGCAAGTTCCTGGCGATGCGCGTGCACACCGACGCCAACCTGGGCGCCTACCTGTCGACCTTCTCGACCGCCGTGCCCACCATCCTCTATGCCACGCTGCTGGCCGGCCAGTACACCTGCCCGCAGATCTACGTGGAAGTGGACGCCTGGTTCACCAACACCGCACCCGTGGATGCCTACCGCGGCGCCGGCCGGCCCGAGGCCACCTATCTGCTCGAGCGCCTGGTCAGCCGCTGCGGCTGGGAGCTGGGCCTGGGGCAAGACGAGATCCGCAAGCGCAACTTCATCAACCAGTGGCCCTACCAGACGCCGGTCGCACTGCAGTACGACACGGGCGACTACCTGCAATGCCTGACCCGGGCCCAGGAGCTTGCCGACGTGGCCGGCTTCGCCGCGCGCCGCGCAGCCAGCGAGGCCAAGGGCCTCAAGCGCGGCATCGGCTACAGCAGCTACATCGAGGCCTGCGGCATCGCGCCGTCCAACATTGCGGGCGCGCTGGGCGCACGCGCCGGCCTGTTCGAATGCGGCGAGGTGCGCGTGCACCCGACCGGCAGCGTGACCGTGTTCACGGGCTCGCACAGCCATGGCCAGGGCCACGAGACGACCTTCGCGCAGGTGGTGGCCGCGCGGCTGGGCATCCCGGTCGAGAACGTGGACGTGGTGCACGGCGACACCGGCCGCGTCCCCTTCGGCATGGGCACCTACGGCTCGCGCTCGATCTCGGTCGGCGGCGCGGCCATCATGAAGGCGCTGGACAAGATCGAGACCAAGGCCAAGAAGATCGCCGCGCACCTGATGGAGGCCTCGGACGCCGACATCGAGTTCGCCAATGGCGAGTTCACGGTCAAGGGCACGGACAAGAAGATCCCGTTCGGCCAGGTCGCGCTGACGGCCTACGTGCCGCACAACTACCCGCTCGACAAGCTCGAACCCGGCCTCAACGAGACCGCCTTCTACGACCCGACCAACTTCACCTTCCCGGCCGGCACCTACATCTGCGAGGTCGAGGTCGACCCGGCCACGGGCGTGGTGCGCGTGGACCGCTTCAGCGCGGTGGACGACTTCGGCACCATCATCAACCCCATGATCGTGGAAGGCCAGGTGCACGGCGGCATCGTGCAGGGCCTGGGCCAGGCGCTCATGGAGAACTGCGTCTACGACGAGAGCACGGGCCAGCTGCTGACCGGCTCCTTCATGGACTACGCGATGCCGCGTGCCGACGATTTCCCGCAGTTCAAGCTGGACACCGTCTGCACCCCGTGCACGCACAACCCGCTGGGCACCAAGGGCTGTGGCGAAGCCGGCGCGATCGGCTCGCCGCCGGCCCTCATCAACGCCGTGCTGGACGCGCTGGCGCCGCTGGGCGTGAAGGACTTCGACATGCCGGCCTCGCCCGCGCGCGTCTGGGCCGCCATCCAATCCGCCAAGGCTTGAGGGAGAAGAACACCATGTACGCATTCACGATCGAACGACCCGCCAGCGCCGCGGACGCCGCCAAGCTCGCCGCTGCCGGCGCCCGTCCGCTGGCCGGCGGCCAGACCCTGCTGGCCTCCATGAAGCTGCGCCTGGCCGACCCCGGCCAACTCGTCGACCTGGGCGGCATCGCCGACCTGGCCGGCATCCGCAAGGAAGGCGATGCCATCGTCATCGGCGCGATGACACGCCACCTGGACGTGGCGAACAGCGCCGAGGTGCAGGCCGCCATCCCCGCGCTGGCCGACCTGGCCAGCCACATCGGCGACCGCCAGGTGCGCGCCATGGGCACGCTGGGCGGCTCGGTGGCCAACAACGACCCATCTGCCTGCTATCCGAGCGCCGTGCTGGCGCTGGGCGCCACGGTCATCACCACGCAGCGCGAGATCGCGGCGGACGATTTCTTCACGGGCATGTTCTCCACCGCGCTGGAGGAGGGCGAACTGATCACCGCGATCCGCTTCCCGATCCCGAAGCGCGCGGCCTACCTCAAGTTCAAGCAGGCGGCTTCGCGCTTCGCGCTGGTCGGCGTGTTCGTGGCCCAGTTCGACAGCGGCGTGCGCGTGGCCGTGACGGGCGCGTCCAGCTGCGTGTTCCGCCATGCCGACCTGGAGGCCGCCCTGAACAAGAGCTTCACCCCAGAGGCCGCGGCGGCCGTGAAGATCGACGCGAGCGAGCTCAACGCCGACATCCATGCCACGGCCGCCTACCGCGCCAACCTGATCAGCGTGCAGACGCAGCGGGCCGTGGCCAAGGCCTTGGGCTAAATTCGAGGCCCCAACGTCCTGCCAGGCCCCGTCTCGACGGGGCCTTTTTCCTTCGAGGTCGCGCCTTGAGTTGTCCATTTCCTTCGATCGATGCCCTGTCGGCCGCGCTCGCCCAGGCCGGCTACTTCGCCGACCGCCGGCTTGCCACCGCCGTGTTCCTGGCCCTGAAACTGGAGCGTCCGCTGCTGCTGGAGGGCGAGCCCGGCGTGGGCAAGACCGAGCTGGCCAAGGCGCTGGCCAAGGCCTTGCAGCGCGAGTTGCTGCGCCTGCAGTGCTACGACGGGCTGGAGCAGCGCGAGGCGCTCTACGAATGGAACTACGCGGCCCAGCTGCTGCACATGCGCGCAGCCGAGAGCCATGAAGACGCCGCCACGCTGGAACGCGAGGTCTACCAGCCGCGTTACCTGATCCGCCGCCCGCTGCTGCAGGCGCTGCAGGCGCCACCGCCGGGGGCCGTGCTGCTCATCGACGAGGTCGACCGCGCCGACGAGCCCTTCGAGGCCTTCCTGCTCGAGTACCTGGGCGAGTACCAGGTCAGCGTGCCCGAGATCGGCACCATCCGCGCGCTGGCCAGCCCCGTCACCCTGCTGACGAGCAACCGCACGCGCGAGCTCAACGACGCGGTCAAGCGCCGCTGCCTGTACCACTGGCTGGACTACCCCGAGCGCGAACGCGAACTGGCCATCGTGCGGGCGCAGGTGCCACAGGCCAGCGAAGCCTTGTCGGCCCAGGTGGCCGAGGTCGTGGGCCGTCTGCGCAGCGCACCGTTCGCCGACGCCTTCCAGCGCGCGCCCGGCATCGCCGAGAGCGTGGAGTGGGCCAAGGCCCTGGTCGCGCTGGACACGCTGGCGGTCGACCCCGAGGTCATGGCGGATACCGCCGGCATCCTGTTCAAGCAGCGCGAGGATGTGGCCGCCCTCACCAAGGACATGGCCGCTGCGCTGCTCAAGCCGCAGGAAGCCTGATGCTTCTTGGCGACGCACGCCGCGGCAAGCTCGCCGACAACATCGGCGGCTTCGGCCGCACGCTGCGCCGCGCCGGCATGCGCATCGACCCGGCGCGCATCGCGCTGGCGCAGCAGGCCGCGCAACTGGTCGACATCGGCAGCCGCGACGAACTGGCCTATGCGCTGGAAGCCGTGATGCTGAGCCGCGAGCAGGACCGGGGCGTGTTCCGCGAACTCTTCGACGCCTACTTCCGCAATCCCGACGTGGCCAACAAGCTGCTCGCGCAGATGCTGCCCACCAGCGAAGGACGGGCCGAGCCGAGCCAGCGCCGCCCGCGCGTGAACGAGGCGCTGGCGCCGCAGCGCGCCTTCGCGCAGGCCCAGCCGCCCAGGAAGGAAGAGGACAAGATCGACTTCGACGCGGCCATGACCGCGAGCGATCTGCAGCGCCTGAAGCAGGCCGACTTCAGCACCTTGTCGGCCAGCGAGTACCGGCTGGTCGAGCGGCTCGCGCGCGACATCGCGCTGCCCGTGCCCAAGGTGCCTTCGCGCCGCCTGCGCCCCGGCACACGCGGTGGCCGGCTGCACTGGGCCGGCGTGCGGCGCGAGGCCGCGCGCACGGGCGGCGAGCTGATCCGCCTGCCGAAGCTGGAACGGCGCAGCCAGCCGCTGCCGCTCCTCGTGCTGGTCGACGTGTCCGGCTCCATGGAGCGCTATGCGCGGCTGCTGCTGGCCTTCCTGCACGCGGCCACGCGCGGGCTGCCGCGGCGCGACGTGTTCGCCTTCGGCACGCGGCTGACCGACCTCACGCCCACCTTCCGCCATGCCGACACCGACGCCATGCTGGCCGACGCCGGCCAGCGCATCGCCGATTTCGCGGGCGGCACCCAGCTGGGCGCCAGCCTGCAGACCCTGCGCCATGCGCATGCGCGCCGCCTGGTCGGCCGCCGCACGCTGGTGCTGCTGGTCAGCGACGGGCTCGACACGGGCGAGCCCGCGGTGCTGGCCGAGCACCTGGCCTGGCTGCGCCGGCGCTGCCGCCGGCTGCTCTGGCTCAATCCGCTGCTGCGCTTCGGCGGCTACGCCCCCATTGCGCGTGGGGCTGCCCAGCTGCACCGCCAGGCACACGCCATGCTTGCCGTCCACAATCTGGAGCGCTTGCAGGACCTGGCGCGCAGTCTCGCGCAACTGATGAAGCATTGACCGACAACAAGAGGAACCACCATGGAAATGCAAGGCAACCGCCAACTCGCCGTGACCCAGCAGCAGGCCTGGGACGCGCTCAACGACCCCGAGGTGCTCAAGCTCTGCATCCCGGGCTGCGACAAGGTCGAGGCCAGCGGCGAGAACCAGTACACGATCGGCATGGCGCTCAAGATCGGCCCGGTGTCGGCCAAGTTCGGCGGCAAGATCGCCCTGGCCGACATCGTGGCACCGCAGAGCTACACCATCGTCTTCGAAGGGCAGGGCGGCGTGGCCGGTTTCGGCAAGGGCTCGGCCAAGGTGAACCTGGTGCCCAACGCCGAGGGCTGCGAGCTGCAGTACGGCGTGCAGGCGCAGGTGGGCGGCAAGGTCGCGCAACTGGGCCAGCGGCTCATCGACGGCGCGGCCAAGTCGCTGTCCGAAGACTTCTTCAAGCGCTTCGATGCCGAGATGCGCAAGCGCCACGGCCCGGCCGAAGAGGCGCCGGCCGAGGAAGAACAGAAAGCCGGCTGGCTGGCCAAGCTGACCGGCAAGGGCAAGGACAAGGACGCCTGATCCCCGGGCTCCAGGGAAGGACTGCACGATGGAAAACCTCGACGTGATGGTGCTGCGCGGCCTGCGCGACTGGCGCAGGGCCGGCAAGCGCGCACTGCTGGCCACCGTGGTGCGCACCTGGGGCTCTTCGCCGCGGCCGGTGGGCTCCATCATGGCGCTGAGCGAGGACGGCGCCGTGCTGGGCTCGGTCTCGGGGGGCTGCATCGAGGACGACCTCATCTACCGCTACACCCAGGCCTATGCCGTGGGAGCTGCCGCGGACGCGGCCAGGACCCTGCCGTCCGGCCCGCCGGCCTTCGTCAAGTACGGCGTCACGGCCGACGAGGCGCACCGCTTCGGCCTGCCCTGCGGCGGCACGCTGGAACTGCTGCTCGAGCACGACCCCGACGCCGCCAGCCTGGCCGAACTCGTGACGGCGCTGGAGGCCGGCCGGCTGATGCGCCGCACGGTGCGGCTGGCCGACGGCGCGGTGCAGCTCGCGCCGGCCGATGCGCCGGCCGAACTCGACGTGGACGCGGACCGGCTCGTCAACACCTTCGGCCCGGAATACCGCATGCTGCTGATCGGCGCCGGCCAGCTGACCGAGTACCTGGCCACCATGGCGCTGTTCTCGGGCTTCGCCGTGACCGTCTGCGATCCGCGCGAGGAGTACCGCGGCGCCTGGTCGGTCGCCGGCGCCACGCTGCTGCGCGACATGCCCGACGACGTGGTGCGCGCCTTCCGGCCCGACCGGCGCAGCTGCGTGGTGGCGCTCACGCACGATCCCAAGCTCGACGACCTGGCGCTGCTGGAAGCGCTGGAGACCGAGGCCTTCTACGTCGGCGCGATCGGTTCGCGCCGCAACAACGAGGCGCGCCACCAGCGCATGGTGGAGCATTTCGACCAGACCGAGGCCTCGCTGGCGCGGCTGCGCGGGCCCATCGGCATCTACATCGGCAGCAAGACGCCGGCCGAGATCGCGGTCAGCGTGATGGCCGAGATCCTGGCCGTGAAGAACGGTGTGCAGCTGCCGCGCGACATGGCCGTGACGCACGCCAAGAATGCGCGCGGCATCGCGGCCAACGAAGGCGCGCAGCCGGCCCTGGCGGGGGCCACGGAAGTGGCCGCGGTCTGCGGCGTGCCGCGCTGATCAGGCCTGGCCCAGCATCCGCAGCGCGGTCTCGCGCGAGCGGAAACCCAGCATGGCGCAGACCACGGCCTGGCCGTCCAGGTGCTGCAGGCGGGCGCCGCCCACGTTGAAGAACTTGCCGGCGAGCACATCGCCGGCGCGCACGCGCGCGCCCTTGATGAACTGCAGGATGGCGCAACGGCCGCTTTCGAGCTCCAGTACCAGGCGGCCTGCCGTTGCCGCGACCGCGATCACGATGCCTTTGTGCATGGGGCCAGTGTAGGCAGGCCACATGACAGCCATGTAACACCCCTGGGCCCGGAAAGCCTTCTGTAGAGTAGGGCGCATGCCCTTGCCCGACACCGCGCTCGAAGCCGCCGCCGAAGCGATCGCCGGGGCCGATGCGCTGCTCGTGGCGGCCGGCGCCGGCATGGGCGTGGACTCGGGCCTGCCCGACTTCCGCGGGCCCGAGGGCTTCTGGCGCGCCTACCCGGCGCTGGGCCGCGCGGGCATCGACTTCTACAGCGCGGCCAGCCCCGCGAGCTTTCGGCGCGACCCGGCCCTGGCCTGGGGCTTCTATGGCCACCGGCTCGGGCTGTACCGTGCCACGGTGCCGCATGCCGGCTTCAGACTGCTCGACGCCTGGGGCCGCCGCATGCGGGCAGGCTGGGCCGTGTTCACGAGCAATGTCGACGGCCATTTCCAGCAGGCCGGCACGGCGCCGGCCGCGCTGCTGGAGTGCCATGGCTCCATCCACCACCTGCAGTGCCTCGACGATTGCCGCGGCGCCGTCTGGCCGGCCGACGGCTTCGCGCCCGAGGTCGATGCCGCGCAGTGCCGGCTGGTGAACGCGCCGCCGCGCTGCCCGCACTGCGGCGCACTCGCGCGGCCCAACATCCTGATGTTCGGCGATGGCGGCTGGAATCCCCAGCGCGAGGAGGCCCAGGCCGCGCCGCTGCAGGACTGGCTCGCCGGCCTGCGCCGTCCGCGGGCGCGGCTGGTCGTCCTCGAGATCGGCGCCGGCACGGCCGTGCCCTCGGTGCGCCACTTCGTGCAAGGGTTGCAACGCAGCCTCGACGCA
This sequence comes from Pseudorhodoferax aquiterrae, assembly GCF_014652235.1. Taxonomy (GTDB): domain Bacteria; phylum Pseudomonadota; class Gammaproteobacteria; order Burkholderiales; family Burkholderiaceae_C; genus Pseudorhodoferax; species Pseudorhodoferax aquiterrae. The sequence goes on along the minus strand of NZ_BMYK01000009.1, from coordinate 29,063 downwards.
AGGCTGCTGCGCATCAACCCACGCGAGTCCGCCGTGCTGGGTCCGCACGACCTGGCCTTGCCGGCCCCGGCGCTGCAGGCCCTGCAGGCCATCGCCGACCGCCTGCCCGCGCTGTCCCGCTGATGCTCCATGGTGCGAACCAAGGGAATATCCGGGGTTCATTGCGCATAAAAGTATCAATGCCGGGCTGAATAGGACAAGACCCGCAAGCCAGAGTCTCCAGAATCGCGGCACACCCGATTCCACGACAGGAGACACCATGCCGCGTTTCGCCCGCACCGCCCTGATGGCCACACTGGCCACGGCCGGCCTTGCCGCACAGGCCCAGGAGCTCGTCATCGCCACCGTGAACAACGGCCACATGATCGAGATGCAGAAGCTCACGCCCGAGTTCGAGAAGGCCAACCCCGGCATCAAGCTCAAGTGGGTCACGCTGGAAGAGGGCGTGCTGCGCCAGCGCGTGACGACCGACATCGCCACCAAGGGCGGCCAGTTCGACGTGATGACCATCGGCCTGTACGAGGCGCCGATCTGGTCCAAGAAGGGCTGGCTCAAGCCCATCGCCACCGACGCAGCCTACAACGTGGACGACCTGCTGCCGGCCATCCGCGAAGGCCTGTCCTACGAAGGCAAGCTCTACGCCGCGCCCTTCTACGCCGAAAGCTCGATGCTGATGTACCGCAAGGACCTGGCCGACAAGGCCGGCATCACCATCGGCGAGCAGCCGACCTGGGAGCAGGTCCGGGCCTTCGCCGCCAAGGCGCACGACCCCAAGGCCGGCGTCTACGGCATGTGCCTGCGCGGCAAGCCGGGCTGGGGCGACAACATGGCGCTGCTGACCACCATGGCCAATACCTGGGGCGGCCAGTGGTTCGACATGTCCTGGAAGCCGCAGCTCGAGTCGCGGCCCTGGAAGGATGCGATGGCGTTCTATGTGGACCTCATGAAGCAGTACGGCCCGCCCGGCGCCTCGGCCAACAGCTTCAACGAGAACCTCGCGCTGTTCAACGAAGGCAAGTGCGCGCAGTGGGTGGACGCGACCATCGCGGCCTCCTTCATCAGCGATCCCAAGCAGTCCAAGGTGGCCGACAAGGTGGCCTTCGCGCAGGCGCCCACGGCCGCCACGCCCAAGGGCGCGAACTGGTTGTGGTCCTGGAACCTGGCCGTGCCCGCCAGCTCCACCAAGGACGAGGCCGCGCAGAAGTTCATCCGCTGGGCCACCTCCAAGGACTACATCGCCCTCGTGGCCAAGACCCACGGCTGGCACGCCGTGCCCACCGGCACGCGCAAGAGCACCTACGCCAACCCGGAGTTCCAGAGGGTCGCCAAGTTCGCCGCGGCCGAGAAGAAGGCCATCGACGCCGCCAACCCCAACGACAGCACGCTGCCCAAGTCGCCCTACGTGGGCGTGCAGTACGCGGCGATTCCGGAGTTCCAGGCCATCGGTGTGGGCGTGGGCCAGCAGATGAGCGCGGCGCTGGCCGGCCGCTCCACGGTGGAGCAGGCGCTCAAGACCTCGCAGACCCTGGCCGAGCGCGAAATGAAGAAGGCGGGCTACACCAAGTAAGGCCCTCGCCATGAACCGGCTCCTGCCCCGGGCCCTGATGGCCCCCGCGGTGGTCACGCTGCTGCTGTGGTCCATCGTGCCGCTGCTGATGACGCTGTACTTCTCGTTCGTCAGCTACAACCTCATGACGCCCGGCGATCACCCGTTCGCCGGCCTGGAGAACTTCGAGTATTTCGTCACCGACCCGGACTTCTGGCCGGCGGTGGGCAACACGCTGGTGCTGATCGGCAGCGTGATCGCGATCACGCTGGTCGGCGGCGTGCTGCTCGCGCTGCTGGTCAACGATCCGTTCCCAGGGCAGGGCATCGTGCGCGTGCTGCTGATCTCGCCCTTCTTCGTCATGCCCGCGGTCAACGCGCTGCTGTGGAAGCACATGATGATGAACCCGATCTACGGCGTGCTGGCCAATGTCTGGCGCTTCTTCGGCGCCGAGCCGGTCGACTGGCTGACCGACCTGCCGCTGCTGTCGGTGATCGTCATGGTGGCCTGGCAATGGCTGCCGTTCGCCTGCCTGATCTTCATCACCTCGCTGCAGTCGCTGGACCGCGAGCAGATGGAGGCCGCGCGCATGGACGGCGCGAGCGCCTTCCAGCGCTTCTTCTACCTCACGCTGCCGCACCTGGGCCGGGCCATGGCCGTGGTCATCATGATCGAGATGATCTTCCTGCTCTCGGTGTTCGCCGAGATCGCGATCACCACGAGCGGCGGCCCGGGCAATGCGAGCACCAACCTGACCTACATGATCTTCAAGCAGTCGCTGCTGAACTTCGACGTGGGCGTGGCCTCGGCCGGCGCGCTGTTCGCGGTCGTACTGGCCAACATCGTCGCGGCTTTCCTGATCCGCATCATCGGCAAGAACCTCGATTGAGCCATGCACGCCAGCACCCCTCCCAACACCTTCTGGCCGACTGCGCTGCGCACCGTCGTGGCCTGGGCGCTCGCCCTGCTGCTGTTCTTCCCGCTGGGCTGGCTGTTCCTCACGGCCTTCAAGACCGAGCTGCAGGCCATCGCCGTGCCGCCGCTGTTCTGGTTCGAGCCCACGCTGCACAACTTCGCCGAGGTGCAAAGCCGCAGCGACTACCTGCTGTACGCCCGCAACTCGCTGATCGCGAGCGTGGCCTCCACCGTCCTGGGCCTGGCCATCGCCGCGCCGGCCGCGTACTCCATGGCCTTCTTCAAGACCCGGGCCACGCGCGACATCCTGATGTGGATGCTGTCGACCAAGATGATGCCCGCCGTCGGCGCGCTGGTGCCGATCTACGTGCTGGCCCAGACCGCCGGCATGCTGGACACGCTGCCCGCGCTCATCATCGTGTTCACGCTGTCCAACCTGCCCATCATGGTCTGGATGCTCTACACCAACTACAAGGAGATCCCGGCCGAGATCCTGGAGGCCGCGCGCATGGACGGCGCCAACCTGTGGACCGAGTTCCGCGAGGTGGTGCTGCCGCTGTCGGTCGGCGGCCTCGCGTCCTGCGGCCTGCTGTGCCTGGTGCTGAGCTGGAACGAGGCCTTCTGGGCATTGAACCTTACCTCGGCCAAGGCCGGCACGCTGGCCACGCTGATCGCCTCCTACTCCAGCCCCGAGGGCCTGTTCTGGGCCAAGCTGTCGGCGGCCTCGCTGATGGCCATCGCGCCCATCGTGGTGTTCGGCTGGTTCTCGCAAAAACAACTGGTGCAAGGCCTGACCTTCGGCGCCGTCAAGTGAAGGGAGTCCCCATGTCCTACCTGGAACTCAAGAACGTCCAAAAGAGCTTCGGCGACGCCCACATCATCAAGGGCGTCGACCTCGCGATCGAGAAGGGCGAATTCATCGTCTTCGTCGGCCCCTCGGGCTGCGGCAAGTCCACGCTGCTGCGGCTCATCGCCGGGCTGGAGCCCATCACGAGCGGCCAGCTCATGCTCGATGGGCGCGACATCACCTGGGCACCTTCGGGCAAGCGCGACCTGGCCATGGTGTTCCAGAGCTATGCGCTGTACCCGCACATGAGCGTGTACGACAACATGTCGTTCGCGCTCAAGCTGGCCAAGGTCGACGCGGCCGAGATCAAGACCAAGGTCGAGCGCGCGGCCGCGCAACTGAACCTCACCAACTATCTGCAGCGCACGCCCAAGGAACTCTCGGGCGGGCAGCGCCAGCGCGTGGCGATCGGCCGCGCCATCGTGCGCGCGCCCAAGGTCTTCCTGTTCGACGAGCCGCTGTCCAACCTGGACGCCGCGCTGCGCGGCAACACGCGCGTGGAAATCAAGAAGCTGCACGAGTCGCTGGGCGCCACCACCATCTACGTCACGCACGACCAGGTCGAGGCCATGACGCTGGCCGACAAGGTGGTGGTGCTCAAGGACGGACTCATCGAGCAGGTCGGCTCGCCGCTGGAGCTGTACGACCGCCCGGCCAACCGCTTCGTCGCCCAGTTCATCGGCATGCCGTCCATGAACATGCTGCCGGCCCAGGCCCTGCCCACGATCGCGCAACTGACCCAGGGCCGTTTGCCCATCGACGGTTTCCTGGGCGTGCGGCCGGAGGGCGTGCGCGTGCTGCCCGGTGAGCGCGGCGGCCTGCGGGGCCGGGTGGACCTGATCGAAGCACTGGGCTCGGACACGCTGATCCATGTGGACGTGAACGGCGTGAACATGGTCGCGCGGCAGAACGAGCGCACCCAGCTGGCCGAGGGCGACACCGTGGGCGTGGAGATCGACCCGGCCGTGCTGCATCTGTTCCACCGCGACGGCCGTTCGCTGGCGGCGGCCTGAGACATGACCCCCTTCACCATCCTGCACCTGGGCCTGGGCTCCTTCCACCGGGCGCACCAGGCCGTTTATCTGCAGCGCCTGATGGACGCGGGCGACCAGCGCTGGCAGCTTGCCGGCTGCAACATCCGGCCCGACATGGCCGACGTGGTGCAGGCCCTGGCCGAGCAGGGTGGCGCCTACACGCTGGAGACGGTCACGTCCGCCGGCGTGCGCCGCTACGAGCGCATCACCGCCATCCGCGAGGTCATCCCCTACGCGCCCGGCCTGTCGGCCATGGTGGTGCGCGGCGCCGATCCCGCCACGCGCATCGTCTCGTTCACGGTGACCGAGGCCGGCTACCACCTGGACAGCGCGCACCGGCTCGACCCGAGCCAGCCCGAACTGGCGGCCGACATCGCGCGCGCGGCGCGTGGCGAGGCCGGCACCACCATCTACGGCGCCGTGGCCGCGATCCTGCGCGCGCGCCAGGCGGCCGGGGCAGGGCCGCTCACGCTGCTCAATTGCGACAACCTGCGCCACAACGGCGAGCGCTTCCGCGCCGCGCTGCTGGCCTTCCTGGAGGCTGCGGGCGAAGGCCCGCTGGCGGCCTGGACGCGCCAGCACACCACCTGCCCGAACGCCATGGTGGACCGCATCACGCCGCGCCCGCCGCCCGAGCTGCGCGAACGCGTGCGGCAGGCCACCGGCATCGACGATGCGGCACCTGTCACGGGCGAGAGCTTCATCCAGTGGGTCATCGAGGACGACTTCGCGGCCGGCCGCCCGGCCTGGGAACAGGTCGGCGTGGAGCTCGTGCGCTCGGTCCAGCCCTACGAGGAGGCCAAGATCCGCATCCTCAACGCCAGCCACAGCGCCATCGCTTGGGCGGGTACATTGGCCGGCCTGCAGTACATCCATGAGGGCACGCTGGATGCCGAGATCCGGCAGATGGCCTACGACTACGTGAGCGACGACGTGATTCCCTGCCTGCACCGGCCCGACCACGCAAGCCCGGTGGACCTCCCGGCCTACCGCGACGTGGTGCTCGAGCGCTTCGCCAACCCGGCGATCCGCGACACCAACCAGCGCGTGGCGGCCGACGGCTTCGCCAAGATTCCGGGCTTCATCGCGCCCACGGTGCGCGAGCGGCTCGCGGCCGGCCAGTCCATCGCGGCCGTCGCCATGCTGCCCGCGCTGTTCCTGGCCTTCCTGCAGCGCTGGCATGCGGGCCGGCTGCCCTATGCCTACCAGGACCAGGGCATGGACCCGGCCGCCGCGCACGCGATCTGCGCCGCGGCCGATCCGGCGGCGGCGCTCGCGGCCGACCGCACGCTCTGGGGCGAGCTGGCCGGCGATGCGCGCCTGGTGTCTGCGCTGCGCGAGTCCTGCCGGCGCGTGGCGGCCTTCGTGCAGGCGAGGGCGACGCCATGAGCATGCGCATCGCCTTCGTCGGTGAAGCCCTGATCGACTTCACGGCCCAGCCCGGCCCGGACTTGCAGTTCCAGGGCCATGTGGGCGGGGCGCTGCTGAACGGCGCGGTCGCGGCCGCGCGCTTGGGCGCGCCCGTGGGCTACCTCACGCAGCTGTCCACCGACCTGTTCGGCGAACGCCTGCTGGCCCATCTCGAGGCCAACGGCATCGATACCGGGCTGGTGCTGCGCAGCAGCGCGCCCAGCACGCTGGCTTTCGTGGAACGCACGCCGCAGACCAACCGCTACGCCTTCTACATGCGGGGCACGGCCGACGTGCTGTGGGCGCCCGATCCGCTGCCCGTTCTGCCCGCCAGCTGCCGCTGGCTGCACTACGGCTCCAACCTGCTCACGCGCGAGCCCTCGGGCCAGCGCGTGCTGGACTTCGCGCGCGCCCAGCGCGGCCGCCTGCTGCGCGTGTTCGACCCCAATGCCCGGCCCAGCCTGGTCGAGGATCTGCCGGCCTGGCGCGCGCGCTGCGCCGAGTGCATCGCCGCCTGCGAGCTGCTCAAGCTCAGCGACGAAGACTGCGCGCTGCTCGCGCCGGGCCAGCCCCTGGATGCGCTGGCGCAGGCCTGGCTGCAGGCCGGCCCGCGCGCGGTGCTCATCACGCGCGGGGCCGAGGGCGCCACGCTGTACCGCCGCGGCCAGCCCCCGCGCGCGGTGCGGCCGCCGCCCGTGCAGGTGGTCGACACCATCGGCGCGGGCGACACCTTCGGCGCCGGCCTGTCCGTGGCCTTGCTCGACCAGGGCGTGCAGGACGCCGACGCGCTGGCCGCCTTGCCCGACGCTGCCTGGGCCGCGGTGCTGCGCTTCGCGGCGACGGCCGCCGCGCTGAACTGCGCGCGCGAAGGCGCCGACCCACCGCCGCGCGCGGCCGTCGAGGCCCTGCAGGCGCAGGCCACCCTGCGCTGAGCCATGGCCGCACCACGCCGCCGCCCGCGCCAGCGCCAGCCCGAACTGGAAGGCGAGTTCGCGCGCTCGCCGGCGCTGGGCTACGAGGCGCCCGAGGACGGCGGCCTCGTGCGCTGCCTCGCGCACGGCTTTCCGACGCCGCTGGCGCGCTGGCATTTCCACGACGAGTACGAGCTGCACCTGATCACCTGCACCTCGGGCAAGGCCTTCGTGGGCGACTGGATCGGCCAGTTCGAGCCCGGCCACCTGGTGCTGTGCGGCCCGCGCCTGCCGCACAACTGGATCTCGCTGGACGCGGGCGAGGGCGTGGCCGAGCGTGACCTCGTGATCCAGTTCGAGCACGCGCCGCTCGCGCGCGCCGCCGAATCGCTGCCCGAGCTGCGCGAGGTCATGGCGCTGCTGCAGCGCGCGCGGCACGGCATCGAGTTCTTCGGCATGTCCGAACGCGCCCATGCCCACTGGCACGCCGTCAAGGCCACGCGCGGCGTGCGCCGCTTCGGCCATTTCTGCGCCTACCTGGCCGACCTGGCGCAGTGCGGCGACTACCGGCTGCTGTCCACCGTGCAGATCCAGAGCGCCGAGGGCGACGGCGAGCTGGAGCAGATCAACCGCATCGTCGACCGCATCACGGGCGACCTGGCGGCCTCGGTGAGCCTGGCGGACCTGGCCGGCGAACTGGGCATGGGCGAGAGCCGGCTGTCGCGCTTCTTCAAGCGCGCCACGGGCAACAGCTTCACCGACTTCGTGAACATGGTGCGCATCAACAGCGCCTGCCGGCTGCTGATGCAGACCGACCATTTCGTCGCCGACATCTGCTACCAGGTCGGTTTCAACAACGTGGCAAACTTCAACCGCCGTTTTCTGGAGCTCAAGGGCGTGACGCCCACGGAGTTCCGCCGCCAGGCGGAACATCGCTTCGGCGGCGCTTCTTGAAGTGTTCTTGCCATGTACCTGGGCCTCGATCTCGGAACTTCCGAACTGAAAGCACTGCTGCTCGCCGACGACCACGGCGTCGTGGGGGTCGCGCACGCCGCACTGACGGTGCAGCGTCCACAGCCGCTGTGGTCCGAGCAGCAACCGCAGGCCTGGGCCGACGCGCTGGACGTGGTGATGGCCGCGCTGCGCGTGCGCCACCCGGACGCCATGCGCAGCGTGCGCGCCATCGGCCTGTCGGGCCACATGCACGGCGCCGTGCTGCTGGACGCGGCCGACGCCGTGCTGCGCCCGGCCATCCTGTGGAACGATGGGCGCAGCGCCGCCCAGTGCGCCGAACTCACGCAGGCCGTGCCGGACCTGGTCCGCATCACCGGCAACCTGGCCATGCCCGGCTTCACCGCGCCCAAGCTGCTGTGGGTGCGCCAGCACGAGCCCGAGGTCTTTGCCAGGACGCGGCGGGTGCTGCTGCCCAAGGACTGGCTGCGCCTGTGGCTGGGCGGCGAGGCCGTCAGCGACATGTCCGACGCGTCCGGCACGCTGTGGCTGGACGTGGGCCGGCGCGACTGGTCCGACGAACTGCTGGCCGCCTGCGGCCTCACGCGTGCGCACATGCCGCGCCTGGTCGAGGGCAATGCGGTCTCGGCCCAGCTCAAGCCCGAACTCGCGCAGCGCTGGGGTCTGCCGGCCGGCATCCCGATCGCGGGCGGTGGCGGCGATAACGCCGCCAGCGCGGTCGGCATGGGGCTGGTCGCGCCGGGGCAGGGCTTCGTCTCGCTCGGCACCTCGGGCGTGATCTTCGTCTGCTCCGACGGTTTCACGCCCAACCCGGCGCGGGCCGTGCACGCCTTCTGCCATGCGCTGCCGGGCCGCTGGCACCAGATGTCGGTCATGCTGTCGGCCGCCAGCAGCGTGGACTGGGCCGTGCGTGCTTATGGGTTCGCCGACATCCCGGGCTTCTTCCAGGCCGCGGCCGTGCTGGACGGCGCGGCGCGCGCCCGGGCGCCGCTGTTCCTGCCCTACCTGTCGGGCGAGCGCTCGCCGCACAACGACGCCCAGGCGCGCGGCGTGCTGTACGGGCTCACGCCCGCGCATTCGCGCGCCGACATCGCCTACGCCGTCGTCGAGGGCGTGGGCCTGGGCCTGCGCGACGGGCTGGACACGCTGTCCCGGCCGCCCAACGCCAGGCCGCTGTCGCTGGTAGGCGGCGGCGCGCGCAGCGCCTGGTGGTCGCAGCTGCTAGCCGACATCCTGCAGGTGCCGCTGGCCCTGGGCGCTGGCGGCGAATCGGGCGGCGCATTGGGCGCCGCACGCCTGGCCTGGCTGGCCGACGGCGGCGACGAGACCACGGTCTGCACCGTGCCGCCACGGCGTGGCTTGTTCGAGCCGGGCGAGGGCACGGGCGCGCTGCACCAGCCGCGGCTGGAACGCTTCCGCGCGGTGTATGCCGCGCTCAAGCCGGTCTTCGCGCAGGGCGTCCAGTGACCCTGCCGCGCCATGCCCTGGTGCTGTTCTCGGGCGGCCAGGATTCCACCACCTGCCTGGCCCACGCGCTCGCGCAGTACGAACGCGTCGAGACCATCGCCTTCGACTACGGCCAGCGCCACCGCATCGAGCTCGATGCGCGGCTGGAGGTGCTGCGCCAGTTCCGCGCACAGTTCCCGCACTGGGCCCCGCGCCTGGGCGAAGACCATCTGCTGGCCGTGCCGGTGCTGGGCGAGATCAGCGAGACCTCGCTCACGCGCGACATCGCGATGGAGATGCAGGAGCAGGGCCTGCCCAACAGCTTCGTGCCGGGGCGCAACCTGCTGTTCCTCACGCTGGCGGCCGCGCTGGCCTACCGGCGCGGGCTGGACGTGCTGGTCACGGGTGTCTGCGAGACCGACTTCTCGGGCTACCCCGACTGCCGCGACGACACCATCAAAGCCATGCAGATCGCGCTGTCGCTGGGCATGGACCGGCGCATCCTGATCGACACGCCGCTGATGTGGATCGACAAGGCCGCCACCTGGTCGCTGGCCGAGCGCCTGGGCGGCCGGGCGCTGGTGGCGCTCATCGTGGAGCACACCCACACCTGCTACCTGGGCGAACGCGGTGCGCTGCACGCCTGGGGCTACGGCTGCGGCAACTGCCCGGCCTGCGTGCTGCGGGCCAAGGGCTGGGAACGTTACTCAGACCCAGCCCAAGCCGCCCAGTAGCGCGCCGGCGCCCAGCAGCCACAGCAGGTGCACCCGCGTGCGCCAGACCAGCAGCGCCACCACGGCCGTCAGCAGCCACAGCCGCCAGTTCTGCGCGGCCATACCCTGGCTGCCGGCCAACACCCAACCCGTGGCGACCAGCAGGGCCACGACGATGGGCGCCATGCCGGCCTTGAAGGCGCGCACGCTGCGCCGGTGCCGGTTGCGGTGGCCCCATTGCGCGCTGAGGTAGGTCAGCGTGGAGCTGGGCAGCAGCACGCCGACCATGGTCACCGTGAGCCCCAGTGCGGCCGTCGCGTAGCCGCCCGCATTGAGCCCCACGTTCCAGCCCATCAGCGCGACGAACAGCACGTTGGGGCCGGGCGCGGCCTGGGCGATGGCGATCGAGGCGCTGAACTGCGGGTCGGTCAGCCAGTGCCGCTGGTCGACCAGGAAGCGGTGCATGTCGGGCGCCGTCGTGATCGCGCCGCCCACGGCCAGCAGCGAGAGCGTGGCGAAGTGCAGGAACAGCGCCAGCCAGTCGGCCGGGCCCAAGGCCAGCGACACGCCGTTCATGGCGCCATCCGCCGCCAGGCCAGCACGCAGGCCAGCGCGCCCAGGCCGAACAGCACGTAGGCCAGCGGCCAGCGCAGCAGCGCGATGCCGGCGAAGCACAGGCCGCCGAAGACCATGCACAGGCCGCGCCCCAGCACGTTGCCGCGCAGGGCCGGCACCAGCTTGAGGCCCGTGGCCAGGATGAGCCCGGCAGCCACGGCGCCCATGCCGCGCAGGGCGCCGGCCATGTGCGGATCCTCGGCGAACCGGGTGTAGGCCAGCGCCAGGCCGAGCACCACGGCCAGTGGCGCCAGCAGCATGCCGGACAGCGCGGCCAGTGCGCCCGGCAGGCCGAAGTGGCGCGCGCCGAACATGAGGGCCAGGTTCACGACGTTGGGCCCCGGCATGATCTGGGCCACGGCCCATTCCTCGACGAACTCGTCACGGCCCATCCAGCGCTTCTTTTCCACGAGTTCGCGCTGCACCACGGCCAGCACGCCGCCGAAGCCTTGCAATGCGAGCCAGGTGAAGGAGAGGAAGAGGTCGGTCTTGGAGCGCGGCTGCGCCAGGGCGCCGGCGGGTTGCGGCGCGGGGTCGGGGGCGGGCATGGTGCGGATTATCCCGGCCGTCGCCGTCCGGGAGCCGGCCGAGGCCAGTGCCGGGCCGGGGCGGCGCGCGCAGCCGACCCTAGAGCTTGAGCTCCCAGGTCTCGCCGACCAGCGACTGGCCGAAGTCCTCGTAGGGCTCGCTTTTCGTGAGCACGAAGCCGCGCGCCGCGTAGATGCTGCGTGCAGCCGTCAGGCAGCTGTGGGTCCACAGCACCATCTTGCGGTAGCCCCGGGTGCGTGCGAAGGCCAGGCATTCGTCGGTCAGGCGGCCTCCCAGGCCCATGCCGCGCGCGGCCGGCGCCAGGATCAGCAGGCGCAGCTGCGCCACGGTGGCGCTCTTGCGCGCGAGGAAGACCGAGCCCACGCGCTCACCGTCCAGCTCGGCGATCCAGCAGCGCTCCCAGCCGGGCTGGAAGTTGCGCACGAAGCGCGCCGCGATGTCGGCCACCAGGGCTTCGAAGCGCGCGTCCAGCCCGTACTCGCGCGCATAGAGTTCGCCGTGCTGCTGCACGACCCAGCCCATGTCCCCAGGCCGCGGTTCGCGCAGCACGGCCGTGCGCGGGCGTGCTGCCGCACTGGCCGCAGGTGGGGCGAGCAGGCGCTGCACCTTGGCCATGGCATCGACCAGTTCCACGCGCTCGGCGGCCGGCAAGCGCTCCAGCAGCGCACGCGCGGCATCGCGCGACTTCTGCTGCAGCGGCGCGAACGCGGCATGGCCGGCCGGGGTCAACCGCAGGTCTTGCTGGCGGCCATCGGCCGGTGAACTGTGGCGCTGCAGCCAGCCCCGCGCTTCGAAGCGTTTGAGGATGCGGCTCAGGTAGCCGGTGTCCAGGCCCAGCTCGCGGCCGATCTCGCTGGCGGCGCTCTGCGCGCGGTGGGCCAGCTCGTACAGCACGCGCACCTCGGTCAGCGAGAGCGCGCTGTCCAGGTAAGGCTCCAGCAGGCCGGTGCTGCGCGTGTAGCTGCGGTTGAAGGCGCGCAGCGCCTTGACCTGTTCGGTGATCGGTTCGTCCATGATTGACGGAGTCTAGCAAATTGGCTGACAGAGTCATGCAATTGCGCGCCGCGTGCAGCTTGATGCGGCGCCCGCAGCCGAGCCGCAATGGTGTGCGTTCTTGTCGATACAATCGATAGCAATTCTCATTTCTGCAAGATGGGCGCGTCATCGGGCGCATTGGTTCATGACATCTGCCGGTTTCTCGCCGACCTCCGTCGAAGCGCTGTACTGTGACCACCACGGTTGGCTTCTCTCCTGGCTGCGGCGGCGTCTGGGCAATGCGAGCGACGCTGCCGATCTGGCCCATGACACCTTCGTGCGGCTGCTGGTGTCCTCACGCGGGGACGCCTGGGGGGACGCACCGCGCGCCTTCCTGACGCATGTCGCCAAAGGCCTCGTGACCGATCTGTGGCGTCGCCGCGCCGTCGAGCGCGCCTACCTGGAAGCCATCGCGCAGCTTCCTCAGGCGCTTGCGCCGTCCCCCGAAGAACGGCTGCTGGTCGTCGAAGCGCTGGTGCGGGTGGACGCCATGTTGGCGAGCTTGCCGGCGCGCACACGCGAAGTGTTCCTGCTGGCGCAGTTCGACGGGCTGACACTCCAGCAGATCTCCGAGCGGATGGCGATGCCGGTCATCACGGTGCGGCGCCACATCCACCGGGCTTTCGTGGCCTGCATGGGCGTGACGTGACGGCCGACGTCCCGCCGGACCCGGCCTTGTTGAGCGAGGCGGCCGACTGGCTGATCGCGCTGCGCTATGGCGAGATGTCGGAACGCGACACGGCCGCCTTCGCACGCTGGCGCCAGCAAAGCCCCGCCCACCAGCAGGCGTGGGCGCGCGCCGAGACCATGCTGGGCACCTTCGCGCAGCTGCCGCCGCAGATCGGGCCACGCGCGCTGCGCAGCCTGCCGCGACCGGGCCGGCGCACAGGCCTCGGCCTGCTGGGCGCCATGCTGCTGGCGCCGCCTGCAGGCTGGCTGGCCTGGCGGCAGTTGTCTTGGCAGACCTGGATGGCGGACGCGCGCACGGCCATCGGCGAACAGCGCACGCTCCAGCTCGCCGACGGATCGCAGTTGACGCTCAACACCGCCAGCGCGGTCGATCTGCGGTTCAACCGTGACGAGCGGCGCATCCGCCTGTTGGCCGGAGAAATCCTGGTGCTCACCCAAGCCGATCCGGCACCGCAGCACCGCCCCTTCCTGGTCGAGACGCCACAGGGCACCGCACGTGCGTTGGGCACGCGGTTCAGCGTGCGCCGGCTCGATGACGACACGACACGTGTCGCCGTGTTCGCCCACGCAGTGGAAGTCCAGACGGTCGGCGGCGCGTCGCGGCGGCTGCGGGACGGCGAAACGGTCGACTTCTCCGCCGCCGGCATGGGCGCGGTTGCGGCCGTGGAGGCCAACGCCGCCGCGTGGACGCAGGGCATGCTGGTGGCCAAGAACATGCGGCTGGCCGATGTCCTCGCCGAGCTGGCGCGCTACCGGGCCGGCGCATTGCGCTGCGATCCGGCCGTGGCCGATCTGCGCCTGTCCGGCGCCCTGTCCCTGAGGAACACGGAGGCCAGCCTGGCCACGCTCGCGCGGTCGCTGCCCTTGCGCATCGAGCGCCGCGGTGCGGACCAGACCATGGTCGTGCCGCGGTAGTTCGGTTTCGCAGGGCACAACACGGGCCCCAAAAAAAAAGTTCGTCGAGGGTGATCACTTTCCGGGCCTCGTCCGGTGTGCAGGGGAACGCCGGCTCGAACTGCCGAGCGCCACGCTGCACCGAAGACACCAGGACGAACACCCATGCGACCACTGCAACCAAGCCGCCATCGGGCGGTCGAGCGCTTCGCGCTCGCCATCACCGCGAACGCCATGCGAGGCGCGCTGTGCGGCGTCTTCGCCACCAGCACCATGGCGGCACTTCCCGCGCTCGCAGCCGAACCGAGCGCTGGCGCGCGGCATTACACCATCGCGGCCGGCCCGCTGTCCGACGTGCTGGCCCAGTATGCCGCCGAGTCGGGCGTGCAACTGGTCTTCGAGCCGGCGACCCTGGCAGGCCTGCGCAGCGCCGGTCTGCAGGGCCGCTACACCGCGCGCGACGGCTTCGCGCAACTGCTGCGCGGCAGCGGCTACGAAGTGGCGCCCCAGGGCGCGGGCGCCTATGTCCTGCGCAAGTCGCAGCCGGTCTCGGCACCGCCGGCAGCAGCCGCGGCGGCGACGCTCGCCCCGGTGACGGTCAAAGGCCTTGCGGATCGGGAAACCGCGACCGGCCCGGTGCGCGGCTACGTGGCCCGGCGCAGCGCCACGGCCACCAAGACCGATTCGCTGCTGATCGAGAACCCGCAGTCCGTCTCCGTCATCACGGCCGAGGAGATCGGTGACCGCAAGGCCGAGTCCCTGGACGAGGCGCTGCGTTACACCGCAGGCGTCACGCCGAACCTCAAGCCCTGGGCGGTCGATGAGTTCTCCCTGTTGCGTGGTTTCGAACTTGGCACCGCCGGTGTCTACATGGACGGCCTGCTGACCTCGGGCCGGGCCTACGCGTCGCCCATCGAACCCTATGGCCTGGAGCGCCTGGAAGTGCTGCGGGGTCCGGCCTCGGTGCTCTACGGCAAGATGCCCCCGGGCGGCATGGTCAACGCCGTGAGCAAGCGGCCGACCGCGCAGACGCTGCGAGAAGTCGGCATCGAGTACGGAACCTACAACCGCAAGCAGATCAAAGCGGATCTGGCCGGGGCGCTCGATCCCGACAGCAAATGGACGTACCGCCTGACCTTGCTGGGGCGCGACTCGGACACCCGGCTCGACCACGACCGCGACGACCGTCTCTACGTGGCGCCTGCACTGAGCTGGCAGCCCGACGCCGACACCAGGCTCACCTTGCTGGGCCGCTACCAGAAGGAGAACCAGGCCTACGCCTGGCAGAACCAGCTGCAACATCCCGGCCCCCGCGGCCAGCCCAGCGCCAGCGTGAACGTGGGCGGCCTCGACAACCGCTGGCGCCGCGACAACCGCATGTTCGGCTACGAGTTCGAGCACCGTTTCAACGACACCTGGACGCTGCGGCAGAGCGCGCGGCGCACCGAGCTCGAGCGCGCGGAAACCAACGTGTTTCCGCGCGGCCTGCAGGCCGACCAGGAAACGCTCAACCGCAGCTTCTCCCCGCGCGAGACGCACTGGCGCGGCCTGCTCGTGGACACCCATGTGCAGGCCCGGCTGTCCACGGGTGTGGTCCAGCACCTGCTGCTGGCCGGCTTCGACTATTCGAACGGCCGCACCACCGATGAATTCCCCTACGCGACGCCCATGGTGTCGCCGCTGAACCTGTACGCCCCCGTCTACGCCCGCATCCCCGTGACGCCCAGCGCCAACCCCTACGTGGACAGGATCCCGTCCACGCAGCGCGGCCTGTACCTGCAGGACCAGATCAAGTGGGACAAGTGGGTGGTCACGGCCGGGCTGCGGCACGATTCGGCGGACACGTCGGGCACGCGCACGTTCACCAACGACAACAGCCGTGTGTCGGCCTACCAGAACAACAACAGTGCCACCACCGGCCGCCTGGGTGCGGTGTACCTCTTCGAGAACGGTTGGGCGCCCTATGCGAACTACGCGACCTCGTTCTCGCCGGAGATCGGCAAGGACGTGAGCGGCGCGCCGCTCAAGCCGTCCAAGGGGCGGCAGGTCGAAGCCGGCGTGCGCTACCAGCCCGCGGACCGCAGGCTCAGCTCCACCGCATCGGTGTTCGAGCTCGTGCGCACCAATGTCTCGACGACGGCGCCGAACGTGCCCGGAGAAGTCATCCAGACCGGCGAGGTGCGCTCGCGCGGCCTGGAACTGGAGGCACGCGCGGACCTGTCGAGCAATGTGAGCCTGGTGGCGCAATACACCTGGCTCGACACCGAGATCACCCGCAGCAACGATGGCGACCTGGGGCTGTCCCAGATGAGTGCGCCGCGGCACAACGCCTCCGTGTGGACCAAGTACACGTTCGAGCTGGATGGCGCGACCAGCGCCTTTGCGGCGCTGGGTGTGCGCCATCTTGGCAAGTCGCGGTCCGCCTGGGACACCGGTAACCTCGACATCACCAACCCGAGCTTCACGTTCGTGGACCTCGCGCTCGGCGTCGACACGGGTCCCTGGCGCTTTTCGCTGAACGTGAACAACCTGTTCAACAAGCAAGCGCTGATGGATTGCAACGGTTCGATCTGCTATCGCAGCGCGGAGCGCACGGCCAACCTGAGCGCGATGTACCGCTACTGACGCCGGCGGACGCATGCGCATGGACGCGCAGTCATCCGCCTCGCGCGGCGCGCCATCGGTGCGCCAGGCCATGGCCGGCCTGCACAGCTGGGCCGGCCTGCTGCTGGGCTGGCTGCTCTATGCGATGTTTCTGACCGGCGCTGCGAGCTACTTCCGCGAAGAGATCTCGCAATGGATGCGGCCCGAAGTTCCCGCGATGCCGGAGCGTCCGCCCGCGCCGCACAGCGCGGCGCAGGCCCTGCTTGCGTTGCAGGAGCTCGCGCCACCCGGCGGGCAATGGAGCATCGAACTGCCCGGTGCGCGCAGCAATGTGGTGGCGCTCGCGTGGGATGGTCCGCAGGGGGCCGGACGGGCCCTGCTGCACCCCGGCACGGGCGCCCGGCTCGCGCCCCGGAGCACCGCAGGCGGCGAGTTCTTCTACTACTTCCACTTCTCGCTGCACTACCTGCCGCGCATTCCGGCCAGATGGCTGGTCGGTCTGGCGGCGATGTCCATGCTGGTCGCCCTGGTGACCGGCGTCGTCACGCACAGAAAGCTCCTGCACCACTTCTTCACGTTCCGCCCGGGGAAGGGCGCACGTTCCTGGCTCGACGCGCACAACGCGCTGTCGGTGCTGGCGTTGCCATTCCATTTCATGATCACCTACACCGGGCTGGTGACGCTCATGACGCTGTACATGCCCTGGGGCGCACAGATGGCCTTGAACACGGCCGAGCAACGGCTCGCGCTGCGCGCCGCACTGACCGCCCACATGCCGCCCGGTCCGGCCAGCGGAGCAGCCGCCGCGCTGCCGGATGTCGCGGCCATGGTTGCCCTGGCCGAGCGCGCATGGGGCGGGCCCCACGTGGGTCGCGTGGTGGTGGACCATCCCGGCGACGCAGCCGCGCGCGTCCGCGTGGTGCATTCGGACGCGGACCGCGTGTCGGTCAGCCCGCGCTTCCTGCTGTTCGAAGGGCGCAGCGGCGCATTGCTGGAGCGACGCGATGCAGCCAGCGCGGCGGGCCAGCTCCACGGCGTTCTCTATGGGCTGCACCTGGGACGGTTCGCGCAGCCCGTGCTGCGCTGGCTCTACTTTCTCTCCAGCCTGGCGGGCGCAGCCATGGTCGCAACGGGCCTGGTGCTGTGGGCATGGAAACGCCGCGTGCCATCGGCCGCCGCACACCGGGCCGGCCTCGGCGTGCGCAGCGTGGAACGGCTCAACGTCGCCACCATCGCGGGGCTACCGCTCGCCATGGCCGTCTTCCTGTGGGCCAACCGCTTGCTGCCAGCGTGCTTGCCGGACCGCAGCGCCTGGGAAATCCATTTGTTCTTCCTGGCCTGGGGCGCGGCTTGGCTGCATGCGCTGCTGCGACCGGTGCGCCGGCTGTGGTTCGAACAGTTCCGGGCGGCGGCCATCCTCCTGGCCACGCTGCCGGTCTGGAATCTGTTCTTCAGCGAACGGAACCTGGCGTCGGGCCTGCTGGCCGCAGACACGATGGCGGCCGCCTTCGATGCGACGCTGCTGGTCCTCGCCGGCGCCTGCCATGCGCTGGCCATCGGTGCCCGCGCCCAGGCATCCAGGGTGTCTTGACCGGGCCGGCCCCCGCCGGCGCCGCACGATCGCCGTGCGAACCCGTGCTCAGTAGCAGCGCGGATACGCGCCCAGCAGGTCGAAACCGGCGTTCGCGTCGAGGAACGACTTCAGGGGCTCCTGCGCGGCATGCCCCGCGAGGTCGATCAGGTACACGTGGCCGTCCAGCGTGGTCCTGCCGGGACGCTCGTAGATGGCCAGGACCCGGCCGGTCAGCCCGGCCAGGGCCTGCAGCGCGCTGCCGAACGCCCGCTCCGATGTGCGCAGCCGCAGGCTCGTCTTGTCGTGGCCGGTCGGCGGCGGCACTTCGCGCCCGATGACCCACCACCGCGTGACGTTGTGCGGCCCTTCTTCGATGCCCTGGGCCAGCGCGACCAGCCCGTGGATGCGGGCCGCGGCGGGCGGGCCCATGGCCGCCAGGCCCGGTGCCGCAGCGCCGGCGACCTCCTGGGCCGCCGCACCGGCGCTCGCTGCCGGCCGGCGCTCGACCGTGGGCATTTCCCGGTCCAGCCAGGGTTTGACCTCCTGCAGCGCGACAGGATGGGCCAGCACGGCCTTCACCTGGGCCCGCGCGGTGCCCGGCTTCACGAGCAGGCTGTAGCCCAGCATCCTCGTGTATTCGGCCACGATGCGGCCGCCGCGCATGGCCAGCACATCGTCCAGTTAGGGCGTGGCCCCGACGAGCGAGGTCGTCACGGGCACGCAGAGCCTGGCCAGCCGGCCCTGCGCAAAGGCAGCGAACAGCTCTTCGCGTTCGCACGGCACCAGGCCGCGCTCGCCATAGAGCTCGGTGCAGGCCTGGTGGGTCCAGCTGCCGGCCGGCCCGAGATAGCCCACGGGCGTGGCGGTGGCCATGGCGGGCGGCACGGCGGGTTGCGGCAATGCGGTCCGGGTTCAGGCCGCGCCGGGCTGGGACGCAGCGGCGGCCGCGCCGGGCGCTTGCGCCGCCGCCTCCGGTGGCAGCGGCGAGGGCCCGGACAGCACCACGTTGCGCGTCGGGAACGCGAATTCCACGCCCATGGCCGCGAATTCGCGCATCAGGCCGATGTTGATGGCCTGCTGGTTGTCCATGTACTGGCCGTAGTTGGCGGTCTGCATGACGTAGACCACCACATAGTCCAGCGAGCTTTCGCCCAGCTTGGCGAAATGGGCGCGGTCGAACACCAGCTCGGGCTGGGCCTCGACCACGCGGCGGATCACGGCCGGGATCTCGGCCGCCTGCTCGGGCGTGGTGGCGTAGCTCACGCCCACCGTGAACTCGATGCGGCGCGTGCTCATGCGCTTGAAGTTGCGCAGCGAGCCCTTGAGCAGCTCGGTGTTGGAGACCACGATCTGCTCGCCGCTGGGGCTGCGCAGCCGCGTGGTCTTCATGCCCACATGCTCGACCGTGCCGTTGACGCTGCCGTTGTTGATGGCGTCGCCGACCTCGAAGGGCTTGTCCAGCGCGATGGCGATCGAGGCGAACAAGTCCCCGAGGATGTTCTGCGCGGCCAGCGCGATGGCGATGCCGCCAATGCCCAGGCTGGCCACGAAGGCCGTGATGTTGAAGCCCAGGTTGGACAGCACGGCGAGCGCCACCACGGCCCATAGCGCGGTATTGAGCCCCCAGCCGATCAGCGTGCTCGACACCGTGGCCTGCGGCGAGCTGCCCGGCGCGGCATGGCGCATGAGCTGGCGCTGCATCAGCACGTCGATCAGGCGCGCGCCCCACAGCGCCAGTTGCAGGGCCACGGTCACGTACCAGAGCTGGGCCACGCGGTCGGACCAGCGCGCCGGCAGGTCCAGCAGCGACAGGCCGACCAGCAAGGAGGCCACCGTCAGCAGCAGCCCGTTCGTGGCGTCCAGCATCTGCGCGAGCGTGGGCCGCACCTGGCCCAGGCCGCGCGCGGCCGGGTCGGCTTCGGCGCTCCGGCGGATGCGTCCGCGCGCGAACCGCAGGGCGGTGCGCATGACGAAGTAGGCGGCGAGGGCAGCGCCGGCGGCCAGCACCCATTGGGTCATGGGCACGCCGAGCAGCAAGGTGGTGTGGAACCAGTCGGAGAGCAGCATCGGCGGTTTATATCCGCTCGGCCGCACCCGGGGCGATCAGCCCTGGGGTGTGCATCCTGTAGGAGGCGCGCGCACGGACCGCTTCACGCGCTGCGCGAGAAGCGCCGCGCGTAGGCCGTCCCACCCGACAGGATGGCCGCCAGCGTCCAGAACGCCGGCCCCATGCCGGCCGCCGAGCCCAGGCCGCCGAACAGGATGGGCAGGAACACCTGGCTGGCGTTCATGATGGTGGCGCGCACGCCCAGGGCCTCGCCGGAGCGCCCCGGCGGCGCCACCTGGTGCACCAGGCTCATGACCATGGGCTGCGTGGAACCCAGGCTCAGCCCGTTGACGAAGGCCAGCGCCAACAGCAGCGGCACGGCCGTCGTCAGCGGGAACAACAGGTAGACGGCGGCCGTCACGCCCAGCGAGATGGTCAGCGTCTGCCATTCGTTGAGGTGGCGCTGCAGCAGCGGCATGGCCAGGCGCACGACGAAGGTGGCCACGCCGAAGCAGCCCATGATGAGGCCGATGGTGGAAGCCGACAGCCCGATGCGCGCACCCTGCACGGGCACCATGAAGGTGAACATGTCCCAGCCCATGGACAGCAGGCCGCTCACGATGAAGACGGCGCGCATGCGCGGGTCGCGCAGCAGGTCCATGACCTTGCCGGCGCCCGCCACACCGCCCGGCGCGTTGCGCGGCGCCACGCGGATGCGCAGCACCACGAGCACGGCCAGCGCCAGCAGCGGGAACAGCAGCAGCAGCGCGAAGGTCCAGCGGTGGCCGATGCCGTCGATGGCGATGCCGGCGATCACCGGGCCCATCACCGTGGAGGTAGAAAACGCCAGCGCCAGCAGCGTGAACGCGCGCACGCGGGTCTGGTCGTTGGTGCTGTGGCCGACCTCGTTGTAGATGGTCATGTGCAGCAGCATGAAGCCGCTGCCCAGCAGCATGCTGGCCAGGCACAGCACCGGCACCGAGGGCCACAGCGCCGGCAGCGCCGCGCCCACGGCCGTGGTGGCGATCGCGATGCGGGCCGGCCGCTGCATGCCCACGCGGTCGATCCAGCGGCCCAGCCGCACCGACAGCAGCATGGGCAGCACCGACAGCAGGCTGACCTGCAGGCCGACGACCACGGTGGGCGCATGCAGCGCGATGGCGTAGAGCGAGAGCGCCACGCGCCCTCCCGTGAAGGCCAGGTGCACGAGCACCATGACCACCATGAGCGGCAGCAGCTGGCGTGCCAGCGAGGGAGGGGAAGCGGGGGAATCCATCGGGGCGGCAGGGCGCGGCAAAGCCGTGCAGTGTCCCACGGTCGTCGCCGCGCTGCCGTGCCGCCCGCGCGCTTCAGGCCAGGCAGGCCTCCACCTCGCCCACCCAGGCGGCGAGGGCGGCCGGCAGCGCCTCGTCGGCCGCCGGCGCCCAGCGGCGGCTGGCGTTGCGCGCCAGCGTGCGCAGCTGCCAGGCCATTTCCTGGGCGATCAGCGAGAGCTCGTTCATGAGATCGGCGTCCTGGTCGTCGTCGCCGAGCATCTGCAGCTGGTCGCCGCTGGCGCCCACGTCGGCCAGCAGCCGGCGCATCTGCCTGCACTGGCGGCCGATCGCGGCCATGCCCTGCACGCGTGCCGGTGTGGCTGCGGGGTCGGAGGCCAGCGTGGCCGGCCAGGCGCCGAGCACCCGGTCGAAGCCGATGAGCTGGCCGACGGGCGAGGCCACCGGCTCCAGCGCTGCCATGCCGGTGACGGTGCCCAGCGCGTGCTCGCTGGCCAGGCCGCGCAAGGCGTTCAGCACGCGGTCGCCCAGCGCCGGGTCGAACTGGTGGCGGTTGGTGCGCAGCAGGAGCGACAGGCGCAGCGCCGACAGGGCGCGCCCGGGCCGCAGCAAGGCCGACATGACCTGGGCCAGCGACACCACGCGGCCCCAGGGGCTGATCCGGTCCCCCGCCAGATGGGCGGGATAGCCCGAGCCGTCGAGCAGCTCGTGGTGTTCGCGCACGGCGCGGATCAGCTCGCGCGGGTATTCGTGGTGGCGCTCCAGCAACAGCGCCGAGACCAGCGGATGCGAATACAGCTGGCGCCGCTGCTCGGCCGTGAGGTCCCCCTTGGGTTGCAGCAAGGCGTGGTCGATGTGCATCATGCCCAGGTCCTGCAGCAGGCCGGCCGCCATGGGCATGACGAGGTCGTAGCGCAGCAGGCCCGGGCGCTGCACCAGCCAGCCGGCCAGCAGGGCCGTGCACACGGCGTACTGGAACAGGGCAGGGTGCACGTCGCGCGCCACACTGAGCTGGAAGGCGACCGGCGGCGGCAAGGGAATGGCTTCCAGCGCGTCGAGCAAGGCGGCCTGGTGGTTGCCATGCCGCAAGAGGAAGGCCAGCACGGGCCGGCGCTCGATCAGATGTTCCGCCGTGCCGCGCAGTGCCTTGCCGTGGATGCTGTCCTGGGCCTGCAGGGCGTCTTCCAGCGGCGCCGCGAGCTGGTGGCGCAGCAGCCGCTCGTACAGGCGGGGGTCGACCTTGACGCCGCGCTCGATCAGCTTGATGCCCTGGGAACTGTAGATGGCGTTGACAGCGGTCGGCGGCCGCCCGTCCACGAGCTGTTGGACGGCTTCCCGGAAATTGGACGACATTTGTGAGAGTTTTGTGTCTGATCGCTACCAAGATTTGTAGCACAGCGACGGCTGCTGTGCCCTTACGCGGGCAGGAACATGGCGTGGCCGCCTAAAATCGCGCCTTTCCCCGCCTGCCGTCCCGCTCCGAGGACATCCCCCACCCGATGAACGCCCCCGTCGACGTTTCCTTTTTCGCGCGCGCCGCCAAGCCGCTGACCAGCTACCGCAAGTACTGGGCGGCCCGCTTCGGCACGGCGAAGTTCCTGCCGACCTCGCGCGAGGAGATGGCGGCCCTGGGCTGGGACAGCTGCGACATCGTGCTGGTCACAGGGGACGCCTACGTCGACCACCCCAGCTTCGGCATGGCCGTGATCGGCCGCATGCTGGAAGCCCAGGGCTTTCGCGTGGGCATCATCGCCCAGCCGGACTGGACCAGCGCCGAGCCCTTCCGCGTGCTGGGCAAGCCCAACCTGTTCTGGGGCGTGACGGCCGGGAACATGGATTCCATGATCAACCGCTACACGGCGGACCGCAAGATCCGCAGCGACGACGCCTACACACCGGGCGATGTCGGCGGTGCGCGGCCCGACCGTGCGGCCATCGTGTACTCGCAGCGCTGCCGCGAGGCCTTTCCCGAGGTGCCCATCGTGCTGGGCGGCATCGAGGGCAGCCTGCGCCGCATCGCGCACTACGACTACTGGAGCGACAAGGTGCGCCGCTCCATCGTGGTCGACGCCAAGTGCGACCTGCTGCTGTACGGCAACGCCGAGCGCGCCATCGTCGAGGTGGCGCACCGGCTGGCAGCGCGCGTGCCGGTCGCCGAGATCACGGACGTGCGCGGCACGGCCTTCGTGCGGCGCGAGACGCCGGAGGGCTGGTTCGAGATCGATTCCACCAGCGTGGACCTGCCGGGCCGCGTCGACGCGCACGTGAACCCCTACCTCATGGTCTCGGAGCAGGCCAAGGCCAATGGCGCCACCTGCGCCAAGGAAGACGAGGCCCAGGCCGTGGCCGACCAGGCCAATGCGGCCAACCCGCCGATCCAGACCATCCAGTTCGTCGCCAACCCGCGCGTGGCCCTGAAGCCGCCGCCACGCGACAAGAGCGTGATCCGCCTGCCCAGCTACGAGCAGGTCAGGTCCGATGCCGTGCTCTATGCCCACGCCAACCGCGTGCTGCACCTGGAGACCAACCCCGGCAACGCGCGCGCACTCGTGCAGGCGCACGGCGAGGGCCACACGGCGCGCGACGTCTGGATCAACCCGCCGCCGATCCCGCTGACCACGGCCGAGATGGACCACGTCTTCGACCTGCCGTACGCGCGCAGCCCGCACCCGCGCTATGCGGACGAGCACGGCGGCCACGACGGCGCGACCAAGATCCCGGCCTGGGAGATGATCCGTTTTTCCGTGAACATCATGCGCGGCTGCTTCGGCGGCTGCACCTTCTGCTCGATCACCGAGCACGAGGGCCGCATCATCCAGAGCCGCTCGGAAGAATCCATCATCCGCGAGATCGAGGAGATCCGCGACAAGGTGCCGGGCTTCACGGGCACCATCTCCGACCTGGGCGGCCCCACGGCCAACATGTACCGCATCGGCTGCAGGTCGCCCGAGATCGAGGCCGCCTGCCGCAAGCCCAGCTGCGTCTACCCTGGCATCTGCCAGAACCTGACCACCGACCACGGCCCGCTGATCAAGATCTACCGGCGCGCGCGTGCGCTCAAGGGCATCAAGAAGATCCTGATCGGCTCGGGCCTGCGCTACGACCTGGCCGTGCAGTCGCCCGAGTACGTCAAGGAACTCGTGCAGCACCACGTGGGCGGGTATCTGAAGATCGCGCCAGAGCACACCGAGCAGGGGCCCTTGTCGAAGATGATGAAGCCGGGCATCGGCAGCTACGACAAGTTCAAGCAGATGTTCGAGAAGTTCTCTGCCGAGGCGGGCAAGAAGCAGTACCTGATCCCGTACTTCATCGCCGCGCACCCGGGCACCAGCGACGCGGACATGATGAACCTGGCCATCTGGCTCAAGAAGAACGGTTTCCGCGCCGACCAGGTGCAGACCTTCTACCCGAGCCCCATGGCCACGGCCACGGCCATGTACCACAGCAACAAGAACCCGCTGCGCAAGATCACGCGCGACAGCGAGGGCGTGGACATCGTGCGCGGCGAGAAGCGCCGCCGGCTGCACAAGGCCTTTCTGCGCTACCACGACCCCAACAACTGGCCGCTCTTGCGCGAGGCGCTCAAGGCCATGGGCCGGGCCGACCTGATCGGCAACGGCAAGCACCACCTGATCCCGACCTGGCAGCCTTTGACCGATGGCGGCTACCAGAGCGCGCGGCGCAAGAACTCCACACCCGCGCCGCAGCAGGCCCGCACGGTGGCGGACAAGGCCGTCAAGGGCCGCCTGCTCACGCAGCACACCGGCCTGCCGCCGCGCGCCGGCACCGCCGCGCGCAAGCCCGGCAAGGCGCGCTGAATCAGCCCTGGCGCCGCGTGACCTTCACGGCCACGTCCATGCCCTCGTAGGCGTCGGGCTCGCCGAACCAGCTGCCGCTGATCGGCGTGGCCAGCGCCGGGTCGCGCGCCACCCCCACGCGCAGCAGATGGCCGCTGCCCATCAAGTCGTTGGTCGGGTCGAAGGCGACCCAGCCTGCGCCGGGCAGGTAGGCCTGCAGCCAGGCGTGCGTGGCGCCGGCGCCCACGATGCTGTCGCCGGCCTGCTGGCCCGCGGCGTCCAGGGCTGGGTCGTACAGGTAGCCCGACACGAAGCGCGTGGCGATGCCCAGCCGGCGCACGGCCTCCATCATGAGCAGCGCGTAGTCGCGGCAGCTGCCACTGCGCGCCGCCAGGGTCTGCAACGGCGTCTGCGTGCCTTCCTCGTCGCGCGACTGGTAGCTGAATTCGGTGTGGATGTGCGCGTTCATGCGCTTGAGCGTCTCGCGCGTGCTGTTGGGCGCGTCGCTGCGCAGGAACTGGTGGGCCCAGCGCAGCAGCAGGCCATCGGGGTCCTCGTGGTGCGGGCGCAGGTAGTGCTCCAGGTCCAGCCGGTCCTGCAGCGAGTAGGCGAAGGGCAGGAACTCGGCCGCCGGGTCCAGCGCCAGCAGGTCGCCGGGGGAGGGCACGTGCTCGACCGTGAAGGCGCACACGATGCTCAGTGCGGTGGCCTCGCCCTCGGGCTGCACGAGGGCGACGGAGTTGGAATGCGGGTCCTGGATCAGGCGCACGGAGGCGGCCGGGCTGACCTGCAGGTCGGTCGCCAGCACGCGCAGGTCGTGGCTGTCGCGCGGCCGGAACATCACGCGGTGCAGGCCGAAGCGGACCGGCGTGCGGTAGCGGTAGGTGGTGGTGTGGTGGATGTCGTACTGCGTGGCCATGGCGGCATGCCTCGCAAAGGGGCGGCCCGCATTGCACGGGCCGCGGCAGGGGCGATCAACCGCCCTTGTGGGGCCGCTTGCCCGGGTTCTTCTTGCTGCGCGTGGCGACGCCGCGCTCCAGGCTCACGCGCTGGCCGCCGCCGGAACGGCGCAGGACCAGGCCGCCGGCGGGCGTGGGTGCGGGGGTGGCGCGGCGGTCGGCTTCGGTGACGAGTTTGTTGCCCATGGTCTTCTCCTGTCGGACGGTAAAAACGAACCCGCGATGATCGCACATCGACCGCCGCCGCCTGTCCGGTTGCTGTCAGCCAGCCGTCGGCCCCAACAACTTGATAATCACTCGCATCTAGAATGGGCTCCTCGCTGCAACTCCGAGAAGCACTGCCTTGAAGCATTCGACCATCGCCTGGGTCCTGGCCGCCACTGCCGCGGCCTGCGCGCCCGCCTGGGCCCAGAGCCCCGCCGCCAAACCCGCCGCCGCCAGCAAGGCCGTCGCCGCCGACATCGCTCCCGCCGTGCGCCACCACGCCCAGCTCGTCAGCGCGGCGTACGAGGACGCGCTGGCCGCCGCACAGGCGCTGCAGACGGCCATCCACGCCTTCCTCGACAAGCCCTCGCAGCAAGGACTGGACGCCGCGCGCAAGGCCTGGCTGGAAGCACGCGAGTTCTACGGCCAGACGGAAGCCTTCCGCTTCTACGGCGGTCCGATCGACAGCGACGACGGCCCCGAGGGCCGCATCAACGCCTGGCCCATGGACGAGTCTTACGTGGACTATGTGGTCGACGCGCCCGACGCCGGCATCATCAACAACCGCAAGGTGCCCATCACCAAGAAGCAGCTGTCCTCGCTCAACGAGCGCGACGGCGAGGAGAACATCGCGACCGGCTGGCACGCGATCGAATTCCTGCTGTGGGGCCAGGACCTGTCGGAAACCGGCCCGGGCAACCGGCCCTACACCGACTTCGTGGACGGCGGCAAGCCCAACGCCGACCGGCGCCGCCAGTACCTGCGCGTGGTGACCGAGCTGCTCGTCGACGACCTGCGCTCCGTGGCCCGCGCCTGGGCGCCGAACCAGGCCAAGAACTACCGCGCGCGCTTCGAGCGCGGCGGCATGGAGTCGGTGCGCAAGATGCTCGTGGGCCTGGGCTCGCTGTCGCGCGGCGAGCTGGCCGGCGAGCGGCTCGAGGTCGCCCTGGCCAGCCAGGACCAGGAGGACGAGCACTCCTGCTTCTCGGACAACACCCACCGCGACGCCGTGGCCAACGCGACCGGCATCCAGAACGTCTGGCTCGGCCAGTTCAAGCGCCGCGACGGCAGCCAGCTGCAGGGCCCCGGCCTGCGCGAGCTCGTGGCCGCGCGCGACGCCGCCGTGGCCGAGAAGACGACGAAGCAGATCGCCACCTCGGTGGCCGCGGCCGAGGCCATCCCCGCGCCGTTCGACCAGGCCATCAAGGTCGGCAATCCGGGCCGCGCCAAGATCCAGGCCACCATCGACAGCCTGACCCAGCAGTCCAAGGACATCGTCGAAGCCGCCAGCGCGCTGGGCATCACCAAACTCACGCTGGTGCAACCTTGAGCCCTCGTCGCATCGCAGGCGCGGCGGCCGGCATCTCCCTGGCCTCGCTGGGCCTGGCCTGGGCCGCCAGCGACCCGGCGCCGGCCGACGACGTCGCCGTCGGCGGCGCCACCACGGTCTACGCCACGGGCCAGAACGCCTTCTCGTTTCCCGCTGCCAATCTGACCGACCCGGAGCGCACGCGCTTCGTGATCGGCAACTCCTTCTTCAAGCGCAACTGGGTGCAGGCACCGGCCTCGACCAAGGCGCGCGACGGCCTGGGCCCGCACTTCATCGCGCGCTCCTGCGGCGGCTGCCACACGCAGGACGGCCGCGGCCAGCCACCGGACTTCGCGAGGGGCCTGTCGGACCAGCCCGTGGGCCTGCTGCTGCGCCTGTCGGTGCCGGGCCGGGACAAGGCGGGCGGGCCCTTGCCCGACCCGGTCTACGGCGACCAGTTCTCCAACTTCGCGGTCAACGGTGTGAAGCCGGAGGGCAGCATCACGATCCGCTACGAGGCCGTCCACGGCCGCTTCGCCGACGGCACGCGCTACACGCTGCAAAAGCCCGTCTACGGCTTCAAGGGCCTGAACTACGGCCCCATGGCCAAGGACGTGATGGTCAGCCCGCGGCTGGCGCCGCAGGTGATCGGCATGGGCCTGCTCGAAGCCATTCCCGAGGACGCCATCCGCGGCAACGCGCGCGCCCAGGCCGACGCCGGCGGGCCGATCCGCGGCCAGGTCAACGAGGTCTGGGACCAGCCCTCGCAGAAGACCCTGCTGGGCCGCTTCGGCTGGAAGGCCAACGTGGCCACGGTCGCGCACCAGACCGCCGGCGCCTTCCACGGCGACATGGGCATCACCTCCAGCCTGTTCCCCGACGAGACCTGCATGCCCAGGCAGAAGGACTGCCTGGCCGCGCCGCGCGGTGCGCAGGGCCAGCAGCCCGAGGTCGACGACAAGACCTTCGAGGACGTGGTGTTCTACACCGCCACGCTGGCACCGCCGGCCCGGCGCAACGCCGACGATCCCCAGGTGCTGCGCGGCCAGCAGCTCTTCGCGCAGGCCCAGTGTGCGGTCTGCCACCGGCCCAGCTACACCACGGCCGAGGGCCCGTTCCCGCGGCTGACCAGCAAGGCGCTGTCGGGCCAGACCATCCACCCCTACACCGACCTGCTGCTGCACGACATGGGCGAGGGCCTGGCCGACGGCCGGCCCGACTTCCAGGCCAACGGCCGCCAGTGGCGCACGCCGCCGCTGTGGGGCATCGGCCTCATCAAGGACGTCAACGGCCACACCCGGCTGCTGCACGATGGCCGCGCCAACGGCGTGCTCGAGGCCGTGCTGTGGCATGGCGGCGAGGCCCAGGCCAGCCGCGATGCGGTGATCCGGTTCACGGCCGAGGAGCGCGCAGCCCTGGTCAAGTTCGTGGAGTCGCTGTGATGACCACTGCCATCGACGGATCGCGCCGGCGCCTGGTGCTGAGCGGCCTGGCGGCCCTGGCGTTGCCGGCCGCGGCCCAGCATGTGCCGGGCAACGTGGCGCTGCCGTTCTACGGGCCGCCGGACTTCATGCAAGGCGCCTGGCGCCGCTGGTTCGCGCCGCGCGCGCAGGACTTCCAGCAGCGCGCGCAGGCGCTCGTGGCCGCGCTGTCGGCCCAGTGCGCGGCAGCGGCCGGGGACGGCGCCGCGCTGGCCGAGGCGCGGACCGGTGAAGGCGC
>NZ_BMYK01000008.1 GCF_014652235.1 Pseudorhodoferax aquiterrae | reverse complement strand
AGCCGGGCCTGGGCGTGGAGCTGGACATGGCCGAGGTCGAGAAGGCCCACCAGCTTTACCTGCAGCACGGCCTGGGTGCGCGCGACGACGGCGTGGCCATGCAGTACCTGATCCCGAACTGGAAGTTCGACAACAAGCGCCCCTGCATGGTGCGCTGAACCTGGAGTATTTCGATGCAGAACCATGACAACCTGATCAACGGCGAATGGGTCGCGGGCCAAAGCTACAGCCCCAACCTGAACCCCAGCAACCTGGCCGACGTGCTGGGCCAGTACGCCCAGGGCGATGCAGCCCAGGTCGATGCCGCCGTGGCCGCCGCCACCGCCGCCTTCCCGGCCTGGGCCACGGGCTCGGTGCAGGCGCGCAGCGACGCGCTGGACAAGATCGGCACCGAGATCCTGGCGCGCAAGGAAGAGCTGGGCACGCTGCTGGCCCGCGAAGAGGGCAAGACCCGTGCCGAGGGCATCGGCGAGGCCACCCGCGCCGGCCACATCTTCAAGTTCTTCGCGGGCGAATGCCTGCGCCTGGCCGGCGAGACGCTGCCCTCGGTGCGTCCCGGCATCGGCGTGGAGATCACGCGCGAGCCGGTCGGCGTGGTGGGCCTCATCACGCCCTGGAACTTCCCGATCGCGATTCCGGCCTGGAAGATCGCTCCCGCCCTGGCGTTCGGCAACTGCGTGGTCCTCAAGCCCGCCGACCTGGTGCCGGGCTGCGCCTGGGCGCTCGCGGAGATCATCAGCCGCTCGGGCATCCCGGCCGGCGTGTTCAACCTGGTCATGGGCCGCGGCAGCGTGATCGGCAATGCGCTGGTCGGCCATGCCGGCATCCACGCGATCAGCTTCACCGGTTCGACCGGCGTGGGCCGCAGCATTGCGCTCGAATGCGTCAAGAGCGGCAAGAAGGTGCAGCTGGAGATGGGTGGCAAGAACCCGCAGGTCGTGCTGGACGATGCCAACCTGGACCAGGCCGTCGAACTCAGCGTGCAGAGCGCCTTCTACTCCACGGGCCAGCGCTGCACGGCCTCCAGCCGCCTGATCGTGACCGAGGGCATCTACCCGAAGTTCATCGAAGCGATGAAGGCCCGCATGGCCAAGATCAAGGTCGGCGACGCGCTGGCGCAGGGCACGGACATCGGTCCGGTCTCCAGCCAGAGCCAGCTCGACCAGGATCTGGAGTACATCCAGATCGGCAAGGACGAGGGCGCCACGCTGGCCGCTGGCGGTGAGCGCCTGAAGCTCTCCACCGACGGCTTCTACATGGCCCCGGCCCTGTTCAGCGAAAGCGCCAAGACCATGCGCATCAACAAGGAAGAGATCTTCGGCCCGGTGGCCAGCGTGATCCGCGTGAAGGACTACGAGGAAGCGCTGGCGACGGCCAACGACACCGAGTTCGGCCTGTCCGCCGGCATCGCCACCACGAGCCTGAAGTACGCCACGCACTTCAAGCGCCACAGCCAGGCCGGCATGGTCATGGTGAACCTGCCGACGGCCGGGGTGGACTACCACGTGCCCTTCGGCGGCCGCAAGGGTTCGAGCTACGGCCCGCGCGAGCAAGGCAAGTACGCGCAGGAGTTCTTCACCACCGTGAAGACGGCCTACACGCAGGCCTGAAGCACAAGGCAGCACAGAGGCCCGGTCCGCAAGGACCGGGCCTTTTCTTTGTCAGCGCGGCGCGCGCGGCAGCAACGGCGGCTTGTCCTTGGGCAGTTGGTGGATGTCGGCCGGCAGGGCCTGCTGCTGGGCGCGGATGTAGTCGTAGCGGTCCAGCGACAGTGCGCTGCTGGCGTTCTCGTCGGCCATCACGGTGGGCCGCAGGAAGACGATCAGATTGGTCTTCTTGCGCGCGCGGCTGATGCTGCGGAACAGGGCGCCGAGCACCGGCATGTCGGCCACTGCCGGCACCTGCGCGGCGCTGTCCGTGGCGCTGTCTTCGATCAGGCCGCCCAGCACGAGGATCTTGCCGTCGTTGACCACCACGCTCGATTCGATGGAGCGCTTGTTGGTGGTCGGCCCGAGCGTGCTGCTGGTCGACGCCACGGACGAGGACTCCTGGTAGATCGCCATGCGGATGTTGCCGTTCTGGCCGATCTGGGGCCGGATGCGCAAGGTGATGCCTACATCCTTGCGCTCCACGGTCTGGAACGGGTTGCTGTTGCTGGTGCTGGTGTACGAGCCCGTGACGAAGGGCACGTTCTGCCCCACCACGATCTTGGCCTCCTCGTTGTCCAGTGTGACCAGGTTGGCGGTGGACAGGATGTTGGTGCCCGCCATCGACTCCAGCGCCGTGGCCACCGTGCCCAGGGTCAGCGCGGTGCTGCTGCTGATGTCGAAGAGTTTGCTCCACTGCACGCCCAGGTCCACGCTGCGGCTGGCGTCCACCTCCACCACCAGCGATTCCACGCAGAGCTGGGCGCGGCGCGCATCCAGTTGCTCGATGACCAGGCGCATCTCCTGGAAGCGGGGCTCGGGCGCGCTGATGACCAGCGCGTTGCTGGCCGGGTCGGCCTGGATCTCGCCACCGGTGGACGGCTGTGCCGTGGCGGTCACCGCGGCCGTGGATTGCGATGTGCTGTCGGTGCTGCTGGTCGAGCTGCCGGCGGTGGCCTTGGACGTCGCGGCCGTCGGGGAGGACGCGCTGGCGCGGTTGCCGCCCGCGGCCTCTGCCGGAAACGCCGCGCGCAGCACCTGGGCCAGGCGGGTGGCGTCGGTGTTCTTCAGGTAGACGACGTGGACGTTGGCGTTCCTGCGCGGCTGGTCGAGCCGTGCCACGAGGGCGCGGATGAAGGCCAACTGCACCGGGTTGGGCGCGCGCACCAGCAGGCTGTTGCTCTGCGGGTCCGCAACGATGAATGCGCCGGCTGCGGCGCCGGCAGCGGCCGTGGCGCTGGCACCGGCGGTCGCCGCGGCTGCTGCACCGGTGGCGTTCGCACCGGCACCCGATGGGTTGCCGGCCGTCTCGGCCAGACGCTGAACGGTCGCCGCCAGGTCGGCCGCCACTGCGTGTTGCAGGGGCATGACTTCCACATCGGTGGCGCTGGGCGTGTCCAGCGCGGCGATGAGGGTGCGCAGACGCGCGAGGTTGCTGGCGTAGTCCGTGATCACCAGCGCGTTGCTGCCGGTGGCGACACTGAGCACGTTGTTCGGGCTGATCAGCGGCCGCAGCACGGGCACCAGGCTGCTGGCGCTCTCATGGCTGAGCCGGAAGATTTCGGTCGCGATCTGGTCGCCGCGCAGCGGGCTGGCCGCCACCTGCACCGCGGCGGACTGCAGCTTGCCATCGGCCTCGGGCACGATCTTGTACAGCCCGGCGGTCTCCACCACGGCGTAGCCCTGCAGGCGCAGGGCCGCCTGGAACTGCGCCCAGGCCTGGACCGGGGTGACCGGTGTTTCCGCGCTCAGCGACAGCGTTCCCTTCACGCGCGCATCCACCACGGTGTTGCGCTGGGTGATCACGCTCAGGGTGCGCGCCACGCCCTGGATGTCGGCGTCCACGAAGTCCAACGTGACCGTGTTCGATGGCGGTGTGTCACCGGCCAGGGCGGGCGACAGGCCTAGGCCGCACAGCAGCAGCGAGGCCCCGAGACAGGGGAGGCCGGGAGGAAATCTCATGGGACAGGGCGGGCGCGCGAAAGCCCGTCGGAACGGCGAGCGCCGCATTCTGGGCAGCCGCTGTGCTGCCCCTGTGTGGCTCGTGTATAGCTTTGCGAAGAAGCGTGCTGCGCCGTGCGTTCGGTGCGCTCGGCGTCACGGAACCGCGCCGTTCCGGGCCCTCGGCTGCCGGCTCAGCGCCGCCAGCGGCGCAGCAACCACTCCAGCAGCTCGAACACCGCCTCGCTGAGCAGTGCCAGCGCCGCGGCGGGCACGGCGCCGGCCAGCAACAGTTGCTTGTCGTTGAGCGCAAGGCCCGTGACGATGCGCTCGCCGAAGCCGCCCGCGCCGATGAAGGCCGCGATGGTGGCGGTGCCAATGGCGATCGTGGTGGCCGTGCGCACGCCCGCGACCAGCGTGGGCAGGGCCAGCGGCAGCTGCACCAGCCGCAGGTTCTGGCCCGGCGTCATGCCCAGGGCCGTGCCGGCTTGCTTGAGCCCGTCGGACACGTCGGCCAGCCCGGTCACGGCATTGCGCATGATGGGCAGCAGCGAATAGAGCGTCAGCGCGATCAGCGCGGGCAGCGTGCCGATGGCACCGATCGCCGAGATCAGCACGGCCAGCAGTGCGAGAGAGGGCACCGTTTGCAGCAGCCCGGCCGCACCCAGCACGATGGCCCGCAGCCGCAGGTGCGGGAAGACCCAGATCGCCACCGGCACACCCAGCAGCGTGGCCAGGCCCACCGAGACCGCCACCAGCATCAGGTGCTCGCGCGCCAGCCGGGGGAGGTCGGGGCCGAGCAGCCGCGCCATGAAGCCCCCCGCATGGTCGGCCGCCACCGCACCGCCGGCCAGGAAGTCGCGCGCAATGCGGTCGAAGGCCTGGCCCTGCAGCTCCGCGCGCGCGTTCATGGCGATCATGGCGCGCTCGTCGATGCGGCCTTCGAGCCGCTGCAGCGCGGCCCAGGCCTGCGGCAGGCGCTGCGGCACGTCCAGCCGGTACAGCACCACCGCGTCGTAACGCGGGAAATAGGCGCGGTCGTCCTCCAGCACCGCAAGGCCCAGATGGTCGATCTTGGCGTCGGTGGTGTAGATGTCGATCACATCGATCTGGCCGGCCGTCACGGCGTCGTAGGCCAGGCCGTGGTCCAGCCCCGTCGGCGTGTGCGGCAGGCCATAGCGCTGTGCCACGCCGCGCCAGCCGTCGGCGCGGCCGATGAACTCGTTGGACAGGCCGAGCTTGAGCTCGGGATGCCGAACCAGGTCACTGAGGCGGCGGATGCCCAGGCGCTCGGCCTCGCTCGAGCGCATCGCGAAGGCATAGCCGTCGTTGAAGCCCAGCGGGATCGCCACGCCCAGGCCCAGCGGCGCGAGTTGCTGCTGCATGGCCTCGCGCGTGAGCGGTGCGGGGCTGCGCAGGATCTCGGCCGAGATCGTGCCGGTGTACTCGGCATAGAGGTCGATCGCGCCCGAACGCAGTGCCTCATAGACGATGGCGGTGTTGCCCAGGCCTTGGCGCACGGTGGGCGGGCTGCGCAGCTGGGGCGCGGCGGTCTGGGCCAAGATCTCGGCCAGGATGTAGGACTCGGTGAAGCGCTTGGAGCCGACGCGCAGCGCGCCCTCGTCGGCGGCATGGGCACCGTGGCCGGCCGTGGCCAGCCACAGTGCACAGCAGGCCAGGGTCAGGAGGCGGCGCAGGGCAGGCATCGGCCCAGTGTAGTGGGCCTCGCAGGGCCGGGCCCGGCCGCTGCGCCGCGCGCGCTCAGTGCCGCTTCGCGGAGCGGGCGGCCGCCACCTGCTGCGCCGAGACGGTGCCGGCGCCGTTGCCCCAGGCCGAACGCACGAAGTCGGCCAGCGCGGCGACCTCTTCGTCGTTCAGGCGGTCGGCGTAGCCCTGCATGACCAGGCGCATGGGCCGGCGGTCGGTGGAAGGCGCGGCGGTGCCGTGCAGGATGATGGACAGCAGCGGGCCCGGGTCCCGGCCCTGCACGAGCGCGTTGCCCTGCAGCGCCGGGAAGATCTCGGCCGCGCCCTTGCCGGTGTCGAAGTGGCAGGCGGCGCAGTTGTCCAGGTACAGGCGTGCACCCAGCGGCATGGCCGGCGTGGCGGCGGTCAGCATCTTCGCGGTGGCCTGCCCGGCGTCGTCGGCCGCGGGGGCCGGCATGGCGCGCGGCCCGGGCGCGGCCACCTGGTCCGGCAAGGGCCCGACCGGCTGGCCGTCCATGCCGCGCAGGAAGGCCGCCATGGCGACGAGGTCCTGGTCGGTCAGGTGCTGCAGCGAGTGCTCGATCGCCAGCGCCATCTCGCCATTGGCCACCGCATGGGCATTGCGGCCCGTCGCGAGGTAGGCCGCCAGTTCGGCCACGGACCAGTTGCGGATCGGTGCGTCGGCACCGCGCAGCGCCGGCGCGGTCCAGCCGTCGAGCACGCCCCCCGTGAGGAAGGCCGCATCGCCCAACCGCGTGCCGTTCTGCGCCATGTAGAAGGTGCGCGGGCTGTGGCAGGCGGCGCAATGGCCCGGGCCTTCGACGAGGTACTGGCCGCGCGCGCGCTGTGCATCGGCGCTGGCCGGCTGCCAGCGCGGGTCGCCGCGCAGTGCGAGCCAGTTCCAGGCCCGGATGCCGAAGCGCAGGTTGAACGGGAACTGCAAGCGCGTGTCCTGCACCGCGTTGCGCACCGGCGGCACCTCGTGCATGAGGTAGGCATACAGCGCGCGGATGTCGCGCTCCTGCATGAAGCGGTAGTTCTCGTACGGCATGGCCGGGTACAGGTGCTGGCCGTGCGCGTTCACGCCGTCGACCATGGCGGCGCGGAACTGGTCCAGCGTCCAGTTGCCGATGCCGGTCTCCTTGTCGGGCGTGATGTTGGAGGACCAGATCGTGCCCATGGGGCTGGCGATGCCGCGGCCGCCGGCCAGCGACGCGCCGCCGTCGGCCGTGTGGCAGGCCACGCAGTCGCCGGCACGCATGACGTAGGCGCCGCGGCCCGGCTCGGGCTGCCAGTCGGCCGCGAGCGCTTCCTGCGGCGGCGTCAGGCGTAAGGGCACGAAGACCAGGGCCAGCGCCGCCAAGACGCCCAGCACGACCAGCGCACCCAGGATGCGGAGGAGGGTTCTCATGGCGCGCTCCTCAGACCAGCGGGCGCGGATCGCGCAGGTACTGCGTGCGGATCGCATGCACGGTCCAGTAGGCCAGCGCGCCGACCAGGCCCGTGGGGTTGTACTGCGTGTTCTGCACGAAGTTGCCCGCCCCCATGGTGAACACGTTGTGCCGGTCCCAGCTCTGGCAGTAGCGGTTGACCACGCCTTCGCGCGGATTGGCCGACATGATGTGCCCGCCCGTCGTGTGGGTGGTCTGGTAGGGCCGCACGTCGAACATGGCGCCTTCGCCCTTGAAGCCCAGCTGGATCAGGTCGGGCTTCATCGCCTGGCCGACCTCGCCGGCCTTGACCTTCATGTACTGGTTCATCTTCAGGTCGTTGTCCTGCCAGTTGAAGGTCATGCGCATGAGCGGGCGGCCGTGTGGGTCCTTGTAGGTCGGGTCCAGGTCCAGGTGGTTGGCGCGGTAGGCCATGTGCGAGCCGTGCGTGCCGATGGACATCGAGCGGCCATACCACTGCTTGATCGACTTCTTCCACTCGGCACCCCAGCCGGGCGTGCCGGGCGGCAGCGTCATCGAGCGGATGGGCTGGCCGTTGAAGGTGCCGGCCCGCCAGTAGGCACCGCCGATGAAGCCCAGCGCGCCGAAGTCGTTCTGGTTGACGCTGAAGTCGTCGATGCAGATGCCGTTGGCGCCGTGGCCGATGAAGGGGTTGAAGTTGGCGTCCTTGAAGAACATGGTCACGCCGCCGTTCATCTGGTAGGCGTAGTTCTTGCCCGTCACGCCGCGGTCGGTCACCGGGTCGTAGACCTCGCCGATGCCCGAGACCAACAGCAGGTGCACGTTGTTGAGCTGGAAGGCCGACAGGATCACGAGGTCGGCCGGCT
Organism: Pseudorhodoferax aquiterrae; assembly: GCF_014652235.1. Classification (GTDB taxonomy): domain Bacteria; phylum Pseudomonadota; class Gammaproteobacteria; order Burkholderiales; family Burkholderiaceae_C; genus Pseudorhodoferax; species Pseudorhodoferax aquiterrae. Next base: position 224,397 of record NZ_BMYK01000008.1, on the reverse strand, counting down.
GGAACACCTCTTCCTGGCGGATCGCGTCGAAGTAGGTGACGCCGGTGGCCGTCTTGCCGTCGGCCGCGCTCTCGATGCGCAGCACCTCGGCATGCGTGCGGTAGCTGAAGTTGGGTTTGCGCTTGAGCGCGTCGAGGATGGCCGTCTGCGGCGACGACTTGGAATACTGGTAGCAGCCGTAGCGTTCGCAGAAGCCGCAGAAGTTGCAGGGCGCCATCTGCATGCCGTAGGGGTTCACGTAGGCCGTGGACGCGATGCCGGCCGGTGCGGGGAAGGGGTGGTAGCCCATGGCCTCGCAGGTCTTGCCGAACAGGCTGGCGTCGTAGGTCGGTGGCAGCGGCGGCATGGGGTACTCGGTGGAGCGCCAGCCCTCGAAAGGGTTGCCCCCTGGCTGAATCTGGCCCTTGAGGTTGCCGGCCTTGCCCGAGATGCCGGCGACCTGGTCGAAGCGCGTGAAGTGCGGCTCCAGTTCGTCATAGCTGACGGGGTAGTCCATCAGGTGCATGCCCGCGGGGATGATGGACTCGCCCCAGCGTTCCTTCACATAGCTGCGCAGCTGGATCTCCTGCGGCTGCGGGCGCCAGAGCAACCCGTTCCAGTGCGTGCCGGCGCCGCCCACGCCGTTGGCCGGCAGGAAGGAACCCATGGACCGGTAGGGCAGCGCCGTCTCGGCATCCGTGCGGCGGATGGTCACGGTCTGCTGGCGCGGGTGCTGCATGTTCTTGAGCCGCACGCCCCAGGTCAGCTCGTCGATCTGGTTGGGGTACTTGAATTCGGGCACGGTGTTCTGGTCGCGGCCGCGCTCGAGCGCCACGATCTCCAGGCCCTCGGCCGCCAGTTCGATGCCGGCGATGGCGCCGGTCCAGCCCAGACCGACGATGACCACGTCCTTCTTCTTCTCGGTGCGTGCCATGGTCAGGCCCTCTCGCCGCGGATGGAGACGGGCCCCAGGGGGTACTTCACGTTGTGCTGGTCCACCCATTCGCGGTAGCTGGCGCGCGCACCCGGAAAGCCGATGTGCGTCCACGCCTGCATGCCATGGTTGCCGCCGTGCAGGGGGTCGGCGAAGTAGCCCTCCTTGGTGTTGGCGAGCAGCGTGGAGAAGAAGATGCTCAGCTCCGGCGCCAGATGGGGCTCGCCTTTTTGCAGGGCGGTCAGGGCCTCGTCCTGCTGCGCGGGCGCCAGGGCCTGGAAGTTCTTGCTCCAGCGCAGCTGGCACCAGGCGTTGAAGGCCGCGATGCCCTGGCGGTAGAGCTGCGCCGGGTTCAGCGGGGTCTGCCAGCCCCGGTCTGGCGCCGCGGTGGGGTCGTGCGGGCCGGCCATGTACCAGTCGGCCGCGCTGCCGTACTCGCCCTGGAGTTGGCGGTCGATGAACACCGGCACGCGGGCTTCGAGCGCGCCCGGGCCTTCGCCTTCGGACGGAATCAGCCGCGCCGTGGCGGCAAGCACGAAGGCCCATTCGTCAGGCGTGAAATAGGCGGGCTCGTACTGGTCGAGCGGCACCGGCGCGTCCTTGGCGCTGGCATGGAAGGCGATGGGCACGCTCGTGAGTGCCACGCCGGCACCGGAGGCCAGCAGGAAGCTGCGACGGCGGGGCGCAGAGGGGTCGGACATCGGAATTCCCTTCGTCGTGTGGAGTGTTGTGTTTGCGGTTTTTTGTGTGCACCGATCGGGTGTGGTGGACGGAGATGCAATCTCCGCAAAAACATGGTAAGCCGGTGCAGAGGCGTCGCCAGCCTCGGAACCGGGGACGGGGCCTTGTCTTACAAGCGAACACGCGAGGGCGCCGATCGCATGGCGTGCTCGGCCCGCAGACCGCACGAACGAGGCGCCCCACCATGCAACGAGCGCACACATGGCGCACACCGACGAGCACCAACGAGGACAGGCAACGATGAGCAAGAAGGCAGCGCGCGCGCCGCAAAAGACCAAGCCCAAGAAGCGCCACATGCCCAGCGTGGTCGGCGCGCACCATGGCACGGCGCAGCTGCCCACGCTCGACATCGCGGGCTACAACCTGGAGGTCGCCGACGAGGAGGGTTTCATCGGCGACCGGGCCAGCCAGACGGCGTTCCGCAAGCTGTTGGACGGCTGGCGCAAGCGCTGCCGCGACAAGGGCCGCGCCGACCCGCTGGGCGATCTGCCCTCGGCCCAGCTCAGCAAGAAGGTGCTGGACCGTGCGCTGCGCGGCAAGGCAGCCTCCGAGGCCGGCGACATCGTGCGCGGCGCGATCGAGGAGTTCGCCATCGAGCTCACCGACGTGATCGAGCGCTTCATGCGCCAGAAGGCCTGGCACGGCGTGCAGCGCATCGTGATCGGCGGCGGCTTCCCGGAGAGCGAGGTCGGCGAGTTGGCGATCCTGCAGGCCGCTGCGCTGTGCCAGGTCGCGGAGATTCCGGTGGAACTTGCGCGGCTGCGCCACGAGCCCGACGACGGCGGCCTGATCGGCTGGGTGCACCTGGCGCCGCCACACTTCGTGGAGCATGCCGACGCGCTGCTGGCGCTGGACATCGGCGGCACCAACGTGCGCTGCGGCATCGTGAAGTTCCGGCGCGACAAGGCCAAGGACCTGTCCCGCGCCAAGGTGGTGCGGCGCAGCAAGTGGCGCCATGCCGACGACGAGCCCAGCCGCACCGCGCTGGTGGACGGGCTGGTCGCCATGCTCACCGAGATGATCGCCTGGGCGGGGCGCAGGGGCATCCGCCTGGCGCCCTTCGTGGGCATCGCCTGCCCGGGCCTGATCCGCGAGGACGGCAGCATCGCGCGTGGCGCGCAGAACCTGCCGGGCAACTGGGCGGCCGACACCTTCCACCTGCCGACCGCGCTGCGCGAGAAGCTGCCCGTGGTCGGCCAGGAGGCGACCCAGGTGCTCATGCACAACGACGCCGTGGTGCAGGGGCTGTCGGAGTTGCCGTTCATGCGCGACGTCAAGCGCTGGGCCGTGCTGACCATCGGCACGGGCCTTGGCAACGCGAGCTACGTGAACAAGGGGCCGCGCGAGGCGGCGGCGGACTGAAGACGGACGAAGGCCCGCGCTACGCCGCGGCCTGGCCGTTGGCCTGGCGCAGCGTGTCGAGCGCGGCCTCGAAGTCGTAGTCGGCCACGGCCTGGGACAGCGTGGCGTAGCGCGGGCCCAGCGCCGCGCCGAGCGTGGCCTGGTGCTCGGCCAGCAGCTCGGCGGCTTCCGCGTCGTCCTGCTCCAGCAGCCGGGCCAGGCGCTGCAGCAAGGCCTGCTCGGACGGGCCGGCCGCCGGTGCAGCCACATGGGCGCCGCTGGCCGCAGCCGGCGCCAGGTGCGGGCGCAGCGCGTCCAGCAGCGCGTGCAGGCTGGCCGCGGCTGCGGCCAGCGTGGCGTCGATGGCAGGCCGTGGACGGCGTTCGCGCAGCGCCTCCTCGAGGGCCGCGGCGTGCTGGTGCAGATCGTGGGCGCCGATGTTGCCGGCCACGCCCTTGAGCGTGTGGGCCACGCGCTCCGCCGTGGCCGGGTCGTCGTCCTGCAGCGCCTGCACGATGGCTTCGGGCGCCTGGGCCTGGCCGGCTGCGAACTTCTCCAGCAGCTGGCGGTACAGCGCCTGCTTGCCCATCGCGCGGCGCAGGCCGGCGGCCGTGTCCAGCCCCGGCACCACGGGCAGTCCGGCCGCCGGTGCCGTGGCCGCTGTGGTCGCCGCTGCGAGCGCAGGAGGGCCGGCCTCCGCGCCCAGGCCGGCGCGTGGCTGCAGCCAGCGCGCCAGCGCCTGCCACATCGCATCGGGCTCGATCGGCTTGGCGATGAAGTCCTGCATGCCCGCTTGCAGGCAGCGGTCGCGGTCGGCCTGCATGGCATTGGCGGTCATGGCCAGGACCGGCATGGCCGCGTGGCGCGGATCCTCGCGCAGGAGGCGCGTGGCCGTCACGCCGTCCATGACGGGCATCTGCATGTCCATGAGCACCAGGTCGTAGGCCGGCGTGCGGTCGGCCCGTGCCTGCACCATGTCGAGGGCCATGCGGCCGTTGGCCGCGATGTCGACGGCAAAGCCGGCGTCGCGCAGCAGCTCGCTGGCGACCTGCTGGTTGAGGTCGTTGTCTTCCACGAGCAGGATGCGGGCGCCGCGCAGGCCGCGCAGTGCGTCGAGCGCGCCGCTGCGGCCTGCGCCCGGCGCGGGCGCCACGGCGGGCATGGCCGCGCCGTGGCTGGCGCGCATCATGGTGTCCAGCAGCACGGACGCGCTGACCGGCTTGAGCACCAGATGCTCGATGCCGGCCTGCTGCGCGCCCTGGACGATCTCGTCGCGGCCATAGGCCGTCACGATCATGAACTCGGGCTGACGCTGGAGCTGCAGCGCGCGGATCGCCTCTGCGGTCTGCAGGCCGTCCATGCCCGGCATGCGCCAGTCCAGCATGGCGAAGTCGAAGGGCTGGCCGGCGTCGGCCGCCGCGCGGGCGGCGGCCACGGCCTGCTCGCCCGAGTGCACCGTCGTGACCTTGAGCGACATGTGTTCGAGCATTTCGGAGAGCACGCTGGCGGCATGCGCGTTGTCGTCCACCACCAGCGCGCGCTGGCCGCGCAGGTCGACCAGCGGCAGCGCGGCCGGCGCGCGGCGCTCGCCCAGGCCCAGCCGCGCCGTGAACCAGAACACCGAGCCCTTGCCCAGTTCACTGCGCACGCCGACCTCGCCGCCCATCAGCGCCGCCAGCTGCTTGCTGATCGCCAGTCCCAGGCCGGTGCCGCCGTAGCGCCGCGTGGTCGAGGTGTCGGCCTGCTCGAAGCTGCGGAACAGCCGGGCCATCTGCTCTTCCGACAGGCCGATGCCGGTGTCGCGCACCTCGAAGCGCAGCACGGCCTGCGGCCCGGTGTTCGCTTGCGCGCGGTGCAGGCTGTCGACCCGCACCACGATGCCGACCTCGCCTTGCTCGGTGAACTTGATGGCGTTGTTGACGTAGTTGATGAGGATCTGGCCCAGGCGCAGCGGGTCGCCGACGAGCTGCTGCGGCACGTCGGGCGCCACGTCGAACACCAGTTCCAGGTTCTTGGCCGTGGCCTTCTCGGCCACCACGCCGGAGACGGTGGCCATCATGCCGTCCAGGTCGAAAGGGGTGGACTCCACGTCCAGCTTGCCGGCCTCGACCTTGGAGAAATCCAGGATGTCGTTGAGGATGCCCAGCAGATGCTGGCCGGACTGCTGGATCTTGGCGATGTAGTCGCGCTGGCGCGGCGTCAGCTCGGTCTTCAGCGCGAGGTGCGACATGCCGATGATGGCGTTCATCGGTGTGCGGATCTCGTGGCTCATGTTGGCCAGGAAGTCGCTCTTGGCGCGGCTGGCGGCGCCGGCCTCGTCGCGGGCGCGGGCCAGTTCGGTCACGTCCACGTGCACGCCCGTGACGCGCGTGGCCCGGCCCTGGGCGTTGCGCTCGATGCGGCCGACGGCCTGCGCGACGCGCAGGCTGCCGTCGGGCAGCACGATGCGGAATTCGTCGCTGTACATCTGCGTTGCCGGATCGGCCAGCGCGGCGCGGAAGGTCTGCGCGGAGCGTGCCTGGTCGTCCGGGTGCAGCAGCGCGTTCCATTCGAGGAAGTCGCCGGCGTAGCTGCCCGGCTCCACGCCGTACAGGCGTTCGAGCTGCGGCGTCCAGTAGTGGTTGCCGGTCTCGAAGTCCAGGTCGAACAGGCCGATGCTGCCGGCGTCCTGGGCGACCTGCAGGCGTGCGTTGGCGTGGCGCAGGGCCTCCTCGGCCTGCTTTTGCTCGGTCATGTCCACGATCACGCCGACCAGGCCGGCCGGCCTGCCGTCCTTGCGCGTGATGGTGCTGGCCGAGTACAGCGTTCGGTGCGCCTGGCCGTCGGCGAAGCGAAAGCTCTGCTCGCGCGTGAAGCTGCCGCGTTCGACGAGCAGCGCGCGCTGCTCCTGGCGCAGTGCCAGGTCCTGGTTGCTGCCTTGCGGGTCCAGCTCCTCGTCGCGGCGCCCGATCAACTGCTGGGGCTGCACGCCGAAGGCCTGCTCGAACGCCGCGTTGATGCCCAGAAAGCGCGCCTGCGCATCCTTGTAAAACATGGGCGTCGGCACGGCGTCGAGCACGGACTGCAGGAAGGCCGTGTGCTCCGCGTTGACCTGCAGCGCAGCATGGCGGTGGCGCGCCCGCTGGCTCAGCGAGCGGCTCGCCAGCAGGATCAGCAGCAGGCCCAGCGCGGCGACGATGCCGGTGACGGTGCGGTGCAGCTGGCGCATGGGCGCCACGGCGTCCAGCGCGCTGAGCGTGAGCAGCCGGTAGCCCGGCTCGGACAGGTCGGCCCGCTCCACCACATAGGGCGTGCCCTTGACCAGCCAGTGGTTGGCATGCAGCAGCTGCGCCGGCCGCTGCACGGGCAGCATGGACGGCGCTGCCGCCCCGGAGGGCGCGGCCTGCGGTTCGGCTGGTTCGCCGACCAGCGCGCCGACGCGTTGCAGCACGAAGTCCGGCCGCGAGGAGGCCAGCACCATGCCGTCGCCGTCGACGATGGCCGCGACGCGTTGCCCGGCCAGCATCTCGTTCATGGTCGCGGTGTCCAGCCGCACGACCACCGCGCCGAAGGTGCCGTCGTTCGCGTCGACGCGGCTGGCCACGTAGAAGCCGGGGTGGCGGCCATCGCTGCCCATGTCGAAGCGGCGTCCCACGCCCTCGACCAGCACCTGGTAGAAGTAGTCGCGGTCGCCGTAGCTGGCGCCCAGCAGGCCGCCGGGCTCCGTCCAGTCGCCGCTGGCGATCACGGTGCCGGAGCGGTTGACCACGAACATCTGGTCGTAGCTCAGGTCCTGGATCAGCCGGCGCAGGTAGTTGCCCACGCTGCGCACCAGCGGGTCCTGCGACAGCGTGGCGGCCCGCTCGGCCGGTGTCTGCGCCGTCTCGATGGGGCTGTTGACGACGAAGCGCCGCGAAGCCTCGATCACGTCGACCTGGTGCGCCGCCATGTTGGAGACGCTGCCCAGTTCGACGAACATGCGGTCGATCAGCCGCCCGGTGGCCGAGGCGTCCAGCCGGGCGCCATCGGCGAGGGTTTCGACCTGGGCACCGACGATGCGGTCGGAAAGCAGGTGGCCGGCCAGCGCCGTGGCCAGCAGCCAGGCCACTGCCGCGGCGGCCGTCCACAGGTGGATGGGCCGCAGCGGGGGTGGGGCTTCGGCGGGCTGGGGCCCGGGCAGTGGCGGCATGCGGCGGCTCCAAAAGCAGGCGGGGCAGTCTGGCGCGGTTGCGTGGACGCGATCCTGCCGGATGGCTTGTGCACACGACGAGCGCGTTGCCTGCGGTTGGTACCGTTTGTAGCAGAGGACGGCAGCCGCCGGCCAGGCCGCTGCGCATCAGCGTGCCGCGAGAAACCCGCAGTGCGGGGTGGCCGTAGCCACCGCGTCAGCCCGCGGGTGCGTAGGGTGCGAAGCGCCGTGCGTTCGGGTCGATGCTGAGGGGGCGGCCCATGGCCGGGAAGGCGCGCTGCACGCAGTTCTCTCGGTCGCAGACCTTGCAGCCCGAGCCGATCGGCACGGCGCGCTCGGCCGCGTCGGCGGCCAGCCCGTCGCCGTAGACCAGGCGGTTGGCGTGGCGTGCATCGCAGCCCAGCGCCACCGAGAAGATCCGGTGCGGCGTGCCGTAGCCGCCGCGCCGGTGCTCCACCGTGCGTGCGATCCAGAGGTAGGTGCGGCCGTCCGGCATGCGCGCGAGCTGCGTGAGGATCTTGCCGGGCTGCGAAAACGCCTCGTAGACGTTCCACAGCGGGCAGGTGCCGCCCGTGCGCGAGAAGTGGAAGTCGGCGGAGGACTGGCGCTTGGACATGTTGCCGGCCCGGTCCACGCGCACGAAGAAGAACGGGATGCTCTGCGCATGCGGGTGGCGCATGGTGGACAGGCGGTGGCCCACGGTCTCGAAGCCCACGCCGAAACGCTCGCTGAGCAGGTCGATGTCGTAGCGCAGCTCCTCGGCGCTCTCCTGGAAGATGCGGTTGGGCAACACCAGTGCGCCGGCGAAGTGGTTGGCAAAGCCGATGCGTGCAAGCGCGCGCGCCTCGTCGGTGCTGAACTCGTTGGCCTGGATGAAGGCATCGATCATGCCCCCCATCTCGAAGAACGCGAGCTGCACGCCCAACTGGAAGGCCTGCTGGGCCGGACTCAAACCGGCGGCCAGCGTGATGGTGCGGCTGGCGGGGTCGAAGCTGCGCAGCGGCTGCTCGGCCACCGAGGTGCCCAGTTCGCAGCGCACGGCCACGCCGTGCAGGCGGCGCAGGCGGTGCTCTAGCGCGGCGAACAGCTTGGCGGCGCTGGGTGCGCGCGGTGGCGCGAACGTGTCCTGCAACTGGGCGTAGACCTGCTCGGCGCGCTCGTCCAGCTGCGCCAGCGGCTCGTGGCGCGCATAGAAGAACTCGCGCACTTCCTCGTAGGGCTGCAGCGGCGTGCTGGCGGCCGAGTCGCCGCTGCTTTCGGCGATCAGCCCCAGCCGCTCTTCGGCCGAGCGCGCGCGCTTGTGCAGGGCCAGGATGGCCCTGGACACGGCCGGCAGTTGCTGGGCCAGCATCTGCGCCTCGGCCTGCGGCACCGTGCCCGCGTCCGGGCCTTCGGCCAGCACCGCGCGCAGCTCGGCCAGCTGGCGCGTCTGCGCGTCTTCGGAAAACAGCTGCAGGTCGATGCCAAAGGCCGACTGCAGGCGCAGCAACACGTTGACCGTCAAGGGCCGCTGGTTGTTCTCGATCTGGTTGAGGTAGCTCGACGACACCTTGAGCGCCTGCGCCAGTGCGGCCTGCGTGAGGCCGCGCTGCTCGCGCAGCGTCTTCAGGTGCACACCCATGAATGCTTTCGCCATATTCGCAAAGTTTGCACCATTGCAGAGGCAGTTTGCAATGCTTGCACTTTCACTTGTTGCGCAGGTGCTGCTCTTTTGCGAACATTGCGAGGCTGCAATACAAGAGGACAAGCAACATGGCACTGGATCAGGGCGATCTGCAGAAGTGGGCACAGGCGGCCGCCAAATCCGCGCCGGGCGGCGATCTGGCCGCACTGAACTGGCTCACCCCCGACGGCATCACCGTCAAGCCGCTCTACACCGCGGCCGATCTGCAAGGCCTGCAGTACACGGACACCCTGCCTGGCTTCGCGCCCTACATCCGCGGCCCGCAGGCCACCATGTACGCGGTGCGCCCCTGGACCATCCGCCAGTACGCGGGCTTCTCCACGGCGGAGGAATCCAACGCCTTCTACCGCAAGGCGCTGGCTGCCGGCGGGCAGGGCGTGTCGGTGGCCTTCGACCTGGCCACGCACCGCGGCTACGACAGCGACCACCCGCGCGTGACGGGCGACGTGGGCAAGGCCGGCGTGGCCATCGATTCGGTCGAGGACATGAAGATCCTGTTCGACCAGATCCCGCTGGACAAGGTCAGCGTCTCCATGACCATGAACGGCGCCGTGCTGCCGGTGCTGGCCGGCTACGTGATCGCGGCCGAAGAGCAGGGCGTGAGCCAGGACAAGCTGAGTGGGACCATCCAGAACGACATCCTGAAGGAGTTCATGGTCCGCAACACCTACATCTACCCGCCCGAGCCGAGCATGCGGATCATCGGCGACATCATCGAGTACACGGCCCAGCACATGCCGAAGTTCAACTCGATCTCGATCTCCGGTTACCACATGCAGGAAGCCGGCGCCAACCAGGCGCTGGAACTGGCCTTCACGCTGGCCGACGGCAAGGAGTACGTGAAGACCGCGCTGGCCAAGGGCCTGAACGTGGACGACTTCGCGGGCCGGCTGTCCTTCTTCTGGGCCATCGGCATGAACTTTTATCTCGAAGTCGCCAAGATGCGCGCGGCGCGCCTGCTGTGGCACCGCATCATGAGCGAGTTCGAGCCCAAGAACCCCAAGAGCCTGATGCTGCGCACGCACTGCCAGACCTCGGGCTGGAGCCTCACCGAGCAGGATCCCTACAACAACGTGGTGCGCACCACCATCGAGGCCATGGCGGCCGTGTTCGGCGGCACGCAGAGCCTGCACACCAATGCGCTGGACGAAGCCATCGCGCTGCCGACCGAGTTCAGCGCGCGCATCGCGCGCAACACCCAGCTGATCATCCAGGAAGAGACCCACATCACGAACGTGATCGACCCCTGGGCCGGCAGCTACATGATGGAGAAGCTCACCCAGGACATGGCCGACAAGGCCTGGGCCATCATCGAGGAGGTCGAGGCCATGGGCGGCATGACGCGCGCCGTGGACTCGGGCTGGGCCAAGCTCAAGATCGAGGCCGCCGCGGCCGACAAGCAGGCGCGCATCGACTCGGGCAAGGACGTGATCGTGGGCGTCAACAAGTACAAGCTCAAGAACGAAGACCCGGTCGAGATCCTGTCCATCGACAACATGAAGGTGCGCGAGGGCCAGGTGGCGCGGCTCGCGAAGATCCGCGCCACGCGCGATGCCGCCAAGGTCGAGGCGGCGCTGGCCGCACTCACGCAGGCGGCCGAAAGCGGCGAGGGCAACCTGCTCGCGCTCACCATCGATGCCGTGCGCCTGCGCGCCACCGTCGGCGAGGTCAGCGACGCGCTGGAGAAGGTGTTCGGTCGCCACCGCGCCGACACGCAGAAGGTCACGGGCGTCTACGCCGCGGCCTACGACTCGGCCGAGGGCTGGGACAAGCTCAAGCAGGAGATCGACGCCTTCGCCGAAGAGCAGGGCCGCCGCCCGCGCGTGATGATCTCCAAGCTGGGCCAGGACGGACACGACCGCGGCGCCAAGGTCGTCGCCACGGCCTTCGCCGACCTGGGCTTCGACGTGGACATGGGCCCGCTGTTCCAGACGCCCGAGGAATGCGCGCGCCAGGCCATCGAGAACGACGTGCACGCGGTGGGCGTCTCCACGCTGGCCGCCGGCCACAAGACCCTGGTGCCGGCCATCATCGAAGAACTCAAGAAGCAGGGTGCGGACGACATCATCGTCTTCGTCGGCGGCGTGATCCCGCGCCAGGACTACGACTTCCTGTACGAGGCCGGCGTGAAGGGCATCTACGGCCCCGGCACGCCGATCCCGGCCAGCGCCAAGGACGTGCTGGAACAGATTCGCAAGGCGACGGCGGGCGTGGTGTAATTCGGTAATACCGTATTCATCGGAGATTGCCATGGCTGTTTCTGTCCGCATGGATCCACTGCTGGAGAAGGAGCTGGAGCTCGCCGCCAAGCGCAAGGGCATCACCAAGTCGCAGTTCATCGTCGAGGCGGTGGAACGGGCGCTCGGGCGCAAGGACCCGGCGGCGCTGTACCGCCAGGTCATGGACGAAGCGGCACACCACCACGTGGCCGAAGGCGTGCCCGACGACGCCCTGCCTGGCCACAAGGCCGCCTTGCGCACCAGCCTGCGGGCCGCGCATGCAGGGCAGCAGGACGACTACGCGGCCTATCTGGCCCAGCGCAAGAGGACCTCGGATTGACTCCCTGCCTGCTCGACGCCGGCCCGATGGTGGCGTTGTTCGACCGGGGGGATCGCTTCCACGCGCACTTCCGCTCCGCGATCGAGCAGCCGGACCAGCCCTTGCAGATGTACACGACCTGGCCATGCGTGACGGAAGCCAGCCACCTGCTCGGACCGCGTTACCGGATCGCACTGCTGCAATGGGTGGCGGGCGGGGCTGTGCAGGTCTACCCGTTCGATGTCTCGGATCTGCAGGACATGTGCGAATTCATCACCCAGTACACGCAGCAGCCGCGCACCGAGATGGACCTCGCGGATGCGTCCCTTTATTGGCTGGCGCGCGACTCGGGCCTCACCCGCATCATGACCATGGACGTGCGCGACTTCTCCCGCTACCGCCTGCCCGACGGGCGTGCTTTCGAGATCCTGTGAACATGCCATCCATCCCCTGGGCCGAGCCGCTTCTGCGCGGCGAAGGCACGGCCCAGCGCCGCGCCATCGCCAAGGCCATCACGCTGTTGGAGTCGACCCGCGCCGACCACCGGGCCCAGGCCGACGAACTGCTGACCGCGCTGCTGCCGCACACCGGACGGGCCTTCCGCCTGGGCATCTCGGGTGTGCCCGGCGTCGGCAAGAGCACCTTCATCGAGGCCCTGGGCCTGTACCTGATCCGCGAGGGCCACCGCGTCGCCGTGCTGACCATCGACCCGTCCTCCACCGTCTCGGGCGGCTCCATCCTGGGCGACAAGACGCGCATGGAGCAGCTGTCCGTGCACGAGCGCGCCTACATCCGGCCCAGCCCGTCCTCGGGCACGCTGGGCGGCGTGGCCGAGAAGACGCGCGAGGCCATGCTGGTCTGCGAGGCCGCGGGCTACGACGTGGTCATTGTCGAGACCGTGGGCGTGGGCCAGAGCGAGACGGCCGTGGCCGGCATGACCGACATGTTCGTGCTGCTGCAACTGCCCAATGCGGGCGACGAGCTGCAGGCCATCAAGAAGGGCGTGATGGAGATCGCCGACCTCGTCGTCATCAACAAGGCCGACATCGACCCCGACGCGGCGACGCGCGCACAGGCGCAGATCACCTCGTCGCTGCGGCTCCTGGGCATGCACGGCAACGCCGGCCATGCGCACCACGACGAGAGCCTGTGGCATCCCCGCGCCATGCAGCTGAGCGCGCTGCGCAGCGAGGGCGTCGACCGTTTCTGGGAGAAGGTCGTGCAGTTCCGCACGCTGCAGACGGCCAACGGGCGCCTGCAGGCCCGGCGCCAGAAGCAGGCCCTGGCCTGGATGTGGGAACGCATCGAGACCGGGCTCAAGCAGGCCTTCCGCGCCCACCCCGCCGTGCGCGGACAGCTGCCCGACATGGTGACCGCCGTGACCGAAGGCCGCATCGCCGCATCGACCGCCGCGCGCCAGCTGCTGGCCAGCGCATCCGTACCGACGAACTGAACAGAGACAACCGCTAGAGGAGTGACATGCAGGACATCCTGGAACAACTGGAAAAGAAGCGCGCGCTGGCGCACCTGGGTGGTGGGCAAAAGCGCATCGACGCCCAGCACAAGAAGGGCAAGCTGACGGCGCGCGAGCGGCTGGAGCTGCTGCTGGACGACGGCACCTTCGAGGAATGGGACATGTTCGTCGAGCACCGCTCGGTGGACTTCGGCATGGCCGACAACAAGATCCCGGGCGACGGCGTGGTCACGGGCTACGGCATGATCAACGGCCGCCTGGTGTTCGTGTTCAGTCAGGACTTCACGGTGTTCGGCGGCGCGCTGTCCGAGGCCCATGCCGAGAAGATCTGCAAGGTCATGGACCAGGCCATGAAGGTCGGCGCCCCGGTGATCGGCCTGAACGACTCGGGCGGCGCGCGCATCCAGGAAGGCGTGGCCTCGCTGGGCGGCTATGCCGACGTGTTCCAGCGCAACGTGATGGCCTCGGGCGTGGTGCCGCAGATCAGCATGATCATGGGCCCCTGCGCAGGCGGCGCCGTGTACTCGCCGGCCATGACCGACTTCATCTTCATGGTCAAGGACAGCTCGTACATGTTCGTGACCGGCCCCGAGGTGGTGAAGACGGTCACCCATGAAGAGGTGACGGCCGAGGAACTGGGCGGCGGCATCACGCACACCACGCGCTCGGGCGTCGCGGACCTGGCCTTCGAGAACGATGTGGAGGCGCTCATGATGCTGCGCCGCCTGTACAACTACCTGCCGCTCAACAACCGCGAGAAGCCGCCCGTGCGGCCCAGCAACGACCCGGCCGACCGCCAGGACATGAGCCTCGATACGCTGGTGCCCGAGAACCCGAACAAGCCCTACGACATGAAGGAGCTGATCACGAAGACCGTCGACGACGGCGACTTCTTCGAGATCCAGCCCGAGTACGCCAAGAACATCGTGGTGGGCTTTGCGCGCATGGAAGGCCAGACGGTGGGCATCGTGGCCAACCAGCCGCTGGTGCTGGCCGGCTGCCTGGACATCAAGAGCTCGATCAAGGCCGCGCGTTTCGTGCGCTTCTGCGATGCCTTCAACATTCCGGTTGTGACCTTCGTCGACGTGCCGGGCTTCATGCCGGGCACCAGCCAGGAGTACGGCGGCATCATCAAGCACGGCGCCAAGCTGCTGTACGCGTATGCGGAGTGCACGGTGCCCAAGATCACGGTGATCACGCGCAAGGCCTACGGCGGCGCCTACGACGTGATGAGTTCCAAGCACCTGCGCGGCGACGTGAACTTCGCCTGGCCCAATGCCGAGATCGCGGTGATGGGCGCCAAGGGCGCGGTGGAGATCATCTTCCGCGAGGACAAGAGCGACCCGGCCAAGCTGGCCGCGCGCGAGGCCGAGTACAAGGCGCGTTTCGCCAATCCCTTCGTGGCCGGCGCACGCGGCTTCATCGACGACGTGATCCTGCCGCACGAGACGAGGAAGCGCATCTGTCGCAGCCTCGTCATGCTCAAGGACAAGAAGCTCGACAACCCGTGGCGCAAGCACGGCAACATCCCCCTTTGACACGGAGAACAGGAACATGTTCAAGAAGATCCTGATTGCCAACCGCGGCGAAAACGACCGCGCAGCGGGCGTTTCATCACATTGCATGGCACGCGCAGCGTGCGCAGGCGATTTCGCCGCGGAGACCAGCCATGTTTAAGAAGATCCTCATTGCCAACCGCGGCGAAATCGCCTGCCGGGTCATCAAGACCGCGAAGAAGATGGGCATCGCCACCGTCGCCGTCTACTCCGACGCCGACAAGGACGCGCGCCATGTGGAGCTGGCCGACGAGGCCGTGCGCCTGGGCCCAGCGCCCTCGCGCGAGAGCTACCTGTTGGCCGACAAGATCATCGAAGCCTGCAAGCAGACCGGCGCCGAGGCCGTGCACCCGGGCTACGGCTTCCTGTCGGAGAACGAGGCCTTCGCCAAGCGCGTGGAAGAAGAGGGCATCGCCTTCATCGGCCCCAAGCACTACTCCATCGCGGCCATGGGCGACAAGATCGCCTCCAAGAAGCTGGCCAACGAAGCCAAGGTCAACACCATCCCGGGCTGGAACGACGCCATCGAATCGGCCGAGCGCGCCGTGCAGATCGCCAGGGACATCGGCTACCCGGTCATGATCAAGGCCAGCGCGGGCGGCGGCGGCAAGGGCCTGCGCGTGGCCTTCAACGACAAGGAGGCGCTGGAAGGCTTCACGGCCTGCCAGAACGAGGCGCGCAACAGCTTCGGCGACGACCGCATCTTCATCGAGAAGTTCGTCGAGCAGCCGCGCCACATCGAGATCCAGGTACTGGGCGATGCCCATGGCAATGTGATCTACCTAAACGAGCGCGAATGCTCGATCCAGCGCCGCCACCAGAAGGTCATCGAAGAGGCGCCGTCGCCCTTCATCAGCGACGCCACGCGCAAGGCCATGGGCGAGCAGGCCGTGGCGCTGGCCAAGGCCGTCAAGTACCAGAGCGCGGGCACGGTGGAGTTCGTGGTCGGCAAGAACCAGGACTTCTACTTCCTGGAGATGAACACGCGCCTGCAGGTGGAGCATCCGGTGACCGAGTGCATCACGGGCCTGGACCTCGTGGAGCTCATGATCCGCGTCGCCGCCGGCGAGAAGCTGCCGCTCACGCAGGCCGAGGTCAAGCGCGACGGCTGGGCCATCGAATGCCGCATCAATGCCGAGGATCCGTTCCGCAACTTCCTGCCGTCCACCGGGCGCCTGGTGCGCTTCGCGCCGCCGCAGGAGACCATGTTCTCGGCCGACACCGAGCACCTGCAGGGCGTGCGCGTGGACACCGGCGTGCAGGACGGCGGCGAGATCCCGATGTACTACGATTCGATGATCGCCAAGCTCATCGTGCACGGCCGCGACCGCAACGAGGCGATCGCCAAGATGCGCGAGGCCCTCAATGGCTTCATCATCCGCGGCATCAGCAGCAACATCCCGTTCCAGGCCGCGCTGCTGGCGCACCCCAAGTTCGTCGCGGGCGACTTCAACACCGGCTTCATCGCCGAGCACTACAGCCATGGCTTCCATGCCGAGGACGTGCCGCACGACGAGCCCGAGTTCCTGCTCGCGCTGGCGGCCTTCGCCAACCGGCGTTACCTGGGCCGCGCCAGCGGCATCAGCGGCCAGATGGCCGGCCATGGCGTCAAGGTCGGCCAGGACTTCGTGGTCGTGGCCATGGGCGCGGACGGCCACCACAAGGCCACGCCCGTGCGCGTGACCAGCTACGAAGGCCAGACCGGCAGCAGCACCGTGGAGGTGGGCTCGCGCAGCTACGCGCTGGAAAGCAGCAGCCGGCTCGGCGCAATCCGCCTGGCCGGTACCAGCAACGGCACGCCCTTCAGCGCCCAGGTCGAGCGCGGCACGCCCAAGAACCCGCTCGCCATCCGCGTGCAGCACAACGGCACGCAGCTCGACGCGCTGGTGCTGTCGCCGCGCGGCTCCGAGCTGTTCCAGCTGATGCCCTACAAGGCGCCGCCGGACATGAGCCGCTTCGTGCTTTCGCCCATGCCGGGCCTGTTGGTCGAGGTCTCGGTGCAACCGGGCCAGAAGGTGCAGGCCGGCGAGCGCGTGGCCGTGATCGAGGCCATGAAGATGGAGAACGTGCTGTTCGCCGCGGCCGACGGCGTGGTCGGCAAGGTGCTGGCCACCAAAGGCGAAAGCCTGGCTGTGGACCAGCCCATCGTCGAGTTCGCCTGAGGCCGGCCCGGTTTGGGCGCGCGCAGCTGCGCCCATCGCCGGGCGGCCGCGCCCTGGGTTCGCGGCGGTTCGTCGCAGGTTCGCGGCAGAACGGTGCATTGCCAGGAAGGCAGCGCGCAAGTGCCGTGAACAAGCGCCCAACGCCGTGCATCGTCGGCCATGTTTCCTGCGGATTTCGACGAAGTTGGCGGCACGAAAATGAGGCCGACTTTCTGCGGCTGCAGGCTTCCCAGGCGCCGCGCGGGCCTTTCACAATCGCCGCAGATGCCCTTGAAACCCGGAAGGACGCGATGCCCCAAGAATCCCTGTTGACCCCCACCGCTCCGGCCGCGCAGGCGCAGCCCCTGCACTTCGCAGCACCCCGCCGGGCGGCACCGCCGGCACTTCAGCGCTGGCGCGTCGAGGACGTGCAGGCGCTGCTGGACCTGCCGTTCGACGAACTGCTGTACCGGGCCCAGACCGTGCACCGCGCGCACTGGCCCGCGCGCGACATCGAGCTGGCCACGCTGCTCTCGGTCAAGACCGGCGGCTGCCCGGAGAACTGCGGCTACTGTCCGCAGTCGGCCGAGTTCGACACGGGCGTGAAGGCCCAGAAGCTCATGTCGGTCGAGGAGGTGCGCCATGCAGCCCAGGCCGCCAAGGACGCGGGCGCCACGCGCTTTTGCATGGGCGCCGCCTGGCGCGCGCCCAAGGACCGCGACATCGAGAAGGTGGCCGAGCTCGTGCGCACGGTGAAGGGCCTGGGCCTGCAATCCTGTGCCACGCTGGGCATGCTGGAGAAGCACCAGGCCCTGGCCCTGCGCGACGCGGGGCTGGACTACTACAACCACAACCTGGATACCGCGCCCGAGTACTACGCCGACATCGTCGACACGCGCAGCTACCAGGACCGGCTCGACACGCTGGCCCATGTGCGTGCGGCCGGCGTCAAAGTGTGCTGCGGCGGCATCGTGGGCATGGGCGAGTCGCCCGTGCACCGCGCGGGGCTCATCGCGCAGCTGGCCAACCTCGACCCCTATCCCGAGTCGGTGCCCATCAACAGCCTGGTGCGCGTGCCCGGCACGCCGCTGGCCGACGCACCGCCCATCGACCCGCTGGACTTCGTGCGCGTGATCGCGGTCGCGCGCATCACCATGCCCACCGCGCGCGTGCGCCTGTCCGCCGGTCGCCAGCAGCTCGGCGAGCCGGTGCAGGCGCTGTGCTTCCTGGCCGGCGCCAATTCCATCTTCTACGGCGACAAGCTGCTCGTGACCGGCAATCCCGATGCGGATGCCGACCGCCGGCTGCTCGACAAGCTGGGCTACGCCACCCGCGCCGTTTCCATCGAACCAGGAGAACACGCATGAGCACCCCCCAACGCCCCTTCCGCGTGCTGGGCATCCAGCAGATCGCCATCGGCGGCCCCGACAAGCAGCGGCTGCAAAAACTCTGGGTCGAGATGCTGGGCCTCACCGTCACCGGCAACTTCCGCAGCGAGAGCGAGAACGTGGACGAGGACATCTGCGCGATCGGCAGCGGCCCGACCAAGGTCGAGGTCGACCTCATGCAGCCGCTGGATCCCGAGAAGAAGCCCGCCGTGCACACCACGCCGCTGAACCATGTGGGTCTGTGGATCGACGACCTGCCCAAGGCCGTGGAGTGGCTCACGGCCCAGGGCGTGCGCTTCGCGCCGGGCGGCATCCGCAAGGGCGCGGCCGGCTACGACATCTGCTTCCTGCATCCCAAGGCCAACGAGGCCTTCCCGATCGCGGGCGAGGGCGTGCTGATCGAACTCGTGCAGGCGCCGCCCGAGGTGGCGGCAGCGCTGGCGCTGCCCGCTTAAGACCGCACCGCAACAGGCAGCGCATCGCGCAGCTGCTGCGCGGCGCTGCCGAAGTCGAAATCGCCGATGGCGTTCGCGATGCCGTCGTAGCGTTCCCCCAGGGCGGGGCGCAACACCGCGGCATTGCTTTGGAACAGGTCGATGGCATCGGCGTCGTCCTGCTCCAGCAGGGCCTGCAGACGCTCTGCGAGCGGACGCACGGTGGCCCAGTCCAGCTCCTGGCCTGTGGCTGGGGTGCAGGCTTCTTGCGGGGCCGCCAGCGCCTGGCGCAGCGCCGCCACGAGCGGGCCGCACAGCGCCTCGCACGCGGCGAGCAGCCGTTCTTCCTCGGTCGCATCCCGCAGTGGCTGGCCCAGGACCGTTTCGGCCGCCTGCGCAGCCTGGGCCAGCGGGCCGGCACCGATGGTGGCCGCCGTTCCCTTCAGGGTGTGCAGCAGGCGCTGCGCCTGCGTGCGGTCGCCCGCGGCCAGCGCAGCGCGCGCGGTGGCGACGGCACCGGCCTGGCCGTCGACGAAGCGACGCAGCAGGCCGTCGTAGGTGCTGCGCCGCTGCAGCACGCGGCGCAGGCCGGCGGCGGCGTCCAGGCCGGCAATGCGCAGCAGGGCGTCGTCGGCCGCCAGGGCGTCCTGCGGCGGCTCTGCCACCACCACGGCGGGCGCTGCCGCGCGCTCGCGCCGCGGCAGCCACTGCAGCAGCTGGGCATAGAGCTCGTTCGGGTCGATCGGCTTGGCGATGTGGCTGTTCATGCCGGCCTCCAGGCAGCGCTGGCGGTCGATGGCCATGGCGTTGGCTGTCATGGCCAGCACGGGCAGCTGCTGCCAGCGCGGGTCGCGGCGGATCGCGCGCGTGGCTTCCAGACCGTCCATGACCGGCATCTGCATGTCCATGAGGACGAGTTCGTAGGGCCTGGCGGCCAGCCGGTCCAGCGCTTGCCGGCCGTCCTCGGCCACCTCGACCTGGATGCCCACGGCCTCCAGCAGTTCGGTGCCGATCTGGCGGTTCAGGTCGTTGTCGTCGACCAGCAGCACCAGCGCGCCGCGCAGGGGCGCCAGGTGCGGTGCGTCGGCCTGCTGGGCGGCGCGCGGCACCGGCGCGGCGGCGGGCTGGGCCACGGCCAGGGCCCGCATCGCGGTTTCGAACAGCAGCGAGGTGTTGACCGGCTTGACCAGCAGCAGCTCCACGCCGACGCGCTGCGCGTCCTGCGCCACCTCTTCGCGGCCATGGGCCGTCACGATCACGCAGGCGGGCGGCGAGGGCAGCCGCGCCAGCTGCTCGGCCAGCGCGATGCCGTCCATGTCCGGCATGCGCCAGTCCAGGAAGGCCAGCGCGAAGGGCTGGCCGGCCTGCTGTGCCGCGCGGGCCAGCGCCAGGGCCTCGGCACCGCCTGCGGCCTGCGCCACGCTGCAATGCATCTGCTCCAGCATGCTGCCCAGGATCTCGCGCGCCGTCGGGTTGTCGTCCACCACCAGCACGGGTCGGCCGCGCAGGTCGGGAACGGACGGGCGCGCGCCGTCGGCCTGCTGGGCCGGCAGCAACCGGGCGGTGAACCAGAAGGTGCTGCCCTGGCCCGGGCGGCTTTCCACGCCGACTTCGCCGCCCATCAGTTCGGCCAGCCGTTTGGAGATCGCCAGTCCGAGTCCGGTGCCGCCGTGCTTGCGCGTGGTCGAGCTGTCGGCCTGCTGGAACGACTGGAACAGATGAGCGCTCTGCTCGGCGGTCATGCCGATGCCGGTGTCGCGCACCTCCGCGCGCAGCAGCACGGCGCCGTCGGCCAGCACCTGGTGGCGCACCCGCACCACGACCTCGCCCTGCTCGGTGAACTTGATGGCGTTGCTGGCGTAGTTGATGAGGATCTGGCCCAGGCGCAGCGGGTCGCCGCGCAGCCGGCGCGGCAGCAGCGCGCCCTCGGTGTCGAACACCAGCTCCAGGCCCTTGGCCGTGGCCTTCTCGCCGACCAGGTCGGCCACGCCGTCCAGCACGTTCTGCAGGTCGAAGTCCACGCTCTCGACCTCGAGCTTGCCGGCTTCGATCTTGCTGAAGTCGAGGATGTCGTTGATGAGGTCCAGCAGGTGCTGGCCCGAGCGCTGGGTTTTGCGCACGTAGTCGCGCTGGCGCGCCGTGAGCTCGGCGCGCAGCATCAGGTGGCTCATGCCGATCACGGCGTTGAGCGGCGTGCGGATCTCGTGGCTCATGTTGGCCAGGAAATCGGACTTCATCTGCGAGGCCTGCTCGGCGCGCGCCTGGGCCTGGCGCAGCGCGCCTTCCTGGGCACGCAGGCTCTCGTTGGCCTCGGCCAGCGCGGCCGTGCGTTCCTGCACGCGCGCCTCCAGCGCCTCCTCGCTGCGCTTGAGCGAGTCCACCAGTTCGCCCTGGGCCTTCAGCGCCTCGGCGCTGGCGCGCTGGCGGGCTGCGAACTGGCGTGCCATGGCGCCGGCCAGCAGCAGCGTCAGCACGCACTGGAAGGCCGTCAGGACGCCGGTCTGCAAGGTCTGGGCCTGCACCTCGCGGTTGCGCTGGTCGGTCAGCTCGCCCGAGGACTGGGTGGCGGCCAAGGACATGTCGCGCACCGGCGTGCGGATCGCCATGTACTGCTCGCGCAGCGTCTCCAGCGCCGCCCGTGGCTGGCTCTGCGCGGCGCCCGGGCCCAGCACCTGGTCGCCCTGTGCGATGAAGCGGCGCAGCTCCTCCATGCCTTGCTGGTAGGCGGGATCGTCGCGCATGAGCTGGTAGGCCGTGCCCTTGTCGACCGCGCCCACGCGGCTGATGAACACGTCGTAGCGCAGCTGCAGCTGGCTGTGCGGCATGGCGGCCGCATCCAGCAGGTGCGCATTCAGCGCGTGGTCGAAACGCTCGTATTCGACATTGAGCTGCGCGAAGGTCCACAGCGCATTGATGTCGCCGCGGCGCATCACGTCGTCCAGCGCCCGGTACTGCCGGTACTGCAGCACGCCGATGGCGATGTAGACCAGCACCAGGCTGGCGATCAACAGGCGCAGGAGGCGTTGGCTGCGCGGCATGCGAAGGGGCTGGCCGGGCGGCGCCCGGTCGTCGCTGGAGCGTTCGGCGGCGTCACTGCACCTGCAACTGGTGCAGCTGCCATGCCGAACGGTTGTAGAAGGTCTCGGCCTTGAGCTCGGCCTTGCTGTCGAAGGGATAGACGATGAACAGCGGTCCCTTCTCGCGCACCGGCATGGGCTTGTCGTTGAGCAGCCGGGCCACGATCACCTCGTAGCGGGCCGCGTCGGTGAACGGAATGTCGGTCTTGTAGTCGTTGAGCGCCACGGCCACGAGCTTGGTGCCGTTGGCGCCCGCGGCGGCCAGCACGTCGCGCAGCAGCGGGCCGGTGAAGCGGGTGGGGCCGGCATGCCAGGGAGTGCTGGTCGAGAAGCTGTGCTGGGGCAGCTTCTCCAGCATGGCCATGTCGAACACCGCGCGCTGGCCGGCATTGGGCTGGCCGACCTTGCCGCTGATGGTCAGCACCACCTCGCCCGAGGGTTTGTCCAGTGCGGCGGCCCAGCCCGGCGCCAGCCAGGCCAGCAGGAGCACGGACAGGCGGAGCAGCTTGGCCAGGGGCAGGGTCATGGCAACCTCGTGCAGAAGAGGGGGGCGGCAGCGCCCGGACGTTTCAAGGCGTTACTGCGCACAACTATAGCGAATACCCGGATGAATTGGCGCGCCAGACGTGCGTTTGCGCAGGCGCCACGGGTGCGGGATTCACCGTAGGCTCGGCGCCGCCCCCGCGCGTAGACTGGTCTGACCAGTGGGCCACCGGCACCGCTGGGCAAGGAGACAAAGATTGCAGCCAACGCAAGTAGCCAGTCCGTCTTATTTCCACAAAGTCGTCGACTGCCAATGGGCCTGCCCCGCCCACACCCCCGTTCCCGAGTACATCCGCCTGATCGGCCAGGGCCGCTACGCCGATGCCTACATGGTCAACTGGGTGTCCAACGTGTTTCCCGGCATTCTGGGCCGCACCTGCGACCGGCCCTGCGAGCCGGCCTGCCGGCGCGGCCGCGTCGAAGAGGCCAGCCAGGCGCAGCCTGAACCGGTGGCGATCTGCCGCCTGAAGCGGGTGGCGGCCGACATGAAAGGCGAGGTGCGCGGGCGCATGCCGCAGCGCGCGCCGCGCAACGGCAAGCGCGTGGCCTGCATCGGCGCCGGCCCGGCCGCACTGACCGTGGCGCGCGACCTGGCCCCCTTGGGCTACGACGTGACGGTGTTCGACGGCGAGGCCAAGGCCGGCGGTTTCATCCGCACGCAGATCCCGCGCTTTCGGCTGCCCGAAGAGGTCATCGACGAGGAGACCGGCTACGTGCTGGACCTGGGCGTGGCATTCCGCGGTGGCGAGCGCGTGGACTCCATGGCCGGCCTGCTGGCACAGGACTTCGACGCGGTGTTCGTGGGCTGCGGCGCGCCGCGCGGGCGCGACCTCGACCTGCCGGGCCGGCAAGAGGCCAAGGCCCACATCCACATCGGCATCGACTGGCTGGCCTCGGTCTCGTTCGGCCACGTCACGCGCACGGGCCGGCGCGTGCTGGTGCTGGGCGGCGGCAACACGGCCATGGACTGCTGCCGCTCGGCACGGCGCCTGGGCGGCGAGGACGTCAAGGTCGTGGTGCGCAGCGGTTTCGACGAGATGAAGGCCTCGCCCTGGGAGAAGGAGGACGCGCAGCACGAGGGCATCCCGATCCTGAACTGGCACGTGCCCGTGGCCTTCGTGCACGAGGGCGGACGGCTCACGGGCATGCGCTTTCAGATCGTGCGCGCCGAGCTCGACGCGCGCGGCCGCCGCCAGCTCGTGCCGACAGGTGAGCCCGAGGTGCTGCTGCCCTGCGACGAGGTGCTGATCGCGGTCGGCCAGGAAAACGCCTTCCCCTGGATCGAGCGCGGCTGCGGCATCGCCTTCCACGAGAACGGCCTGCCCGTGCTGGACGCGCTAACCTTCCAGTCCTCGCTGCCCCGGGTGTTCTTCGGCGGCGACGCGGCCTTCGGCCCCAAGAACATCATCACGGCCGTCGCCCATGGCCACGAGGCCGCCATCTCCATCGACCGCTTTCTGCAGGGCCAGGATGTGCAGGCCCGGCCGGCGCCCACCAGCAACCTGGCGTCCACCAAGATGGGCATCCACGAGTGGAGCTACGACAACGCCGTGGCGCCCGAGGCGCGCTTCAAGGTGCCCTGGGCGCAGGCCGAGGTCGCGCTGGCCAGCATCCGCGTGGAGGTGGAGCTGGGCTTCGACGCCGCCACCGCCTTCAAGGAGGCCCAGCGCTGCCTCAATTGCGACGTGCAGACCGTCTTCGCGCAGGAAGCCTGCATCGAGTGCGACGCCTGCATGGACATCTGCCCCATGGACTGCATCAGCTTCACGGCGCCCGGCGAGGAGGCCGAGCTGCGCCAGCGCCTGAAGGCGCCGGCCCTGCACCCGGACCAGGACCTCTACGTCTCCGACCCGCTCAAGACCGGCCGCGTGATGGCCAAGGACGAGGACCTGTGCCTGCACTGCGGCCTGTGCGCCGAGCGCTGCCCCACGGGCGCCTGGGACATGCAGAAGTTCCTGTTCAAGACCGCGCAGGCAGGCGCGTGCCAGGGAGCGCACGCATGACCCCGATCAGCGCCGTCAACGACTTCGTCGTCAAGTTCGCCAACGTCAACGGTTCGGGCTCGGCCTCGGCCAACGAACTGTTCGCCAAGTCCATCCTGCGCATGGGCGTGCCGGTGAGCCCGCGCAACATCTTCCCGAGCAACATCCAGGGCCTGCCAACCTGGTACGAGGTGCGCGTCAGCGAGGCCGGCCACCTGGGCCGGCGCGGCGGCATCGACATGATGGTGGCCATGAACCCGCAGACCTGGGCCGAGGACCTGGCCGAGATCGAGCCCGGCGGCTACCTGTTCTACGACAGCACGCGGCCCGTGCCGCCCGCGCAGCTGCGCAGCGACATCACGGTCATCGGCATGCCGCTGACCGAGATCGCCAACGCGGTCTACAGCGATCCGCGCCAGCGCCAGCTGTTCAAGAACATCATCTACGTGGGCGCGCTGTCGGTGCTGCTGGACATCGATGCCGAGGTCATCGTCGACCTGTTCGGCGAGCAGTACAAGGGCAAGGAGAAGCTCTTGGCCTCCAACGTGCGCGCGCTGCACCTGGGCCGCGACTTCGCGCAGGAGCACCTGCAGGCGCCGCTGCCCATCCGCGTGCGCCGGGCCGACGCAGTGGGCCAGCGCATCTTCGTGGACGGCAACAGCGCCGCGGCGCTGGGCTGCGTGTACGGCGGCGCCACGGTGGCGGCTTGGTACCCGATCACGCCATCGTCCTCGGTGGCCGAGGCCTTCCAGTCCTACTGCACG
The DNA here is from genome assembly GCF_014652235.1 of Pseudorhodoferax aquiterrae. Lineage (GTDB taxonomy): Bacteria > Pseudomonadota > Gammaproteobacteria > Burkholderiales > Burkholderiaceae_C > Pseudorhodoferax > Pseudorhodoferax aquiterrae. The sequence goes on along the minus strand of NZ_BMYK01000008.1, from coordinate 199,653 downwards.
AAGTTCCGCGAAGACAAGGAGACCGGCGAGCGCCGCTACGCCATCGTGCAGGCCGAGGACGAGATCGCCTCCATCGGCATGGTGGTGGGCGCGGGCTGGAACGGCGCGCGTGCGTTCACGGCTACCTCGGGCCCCGGCGTTTCGCTGATGACCGAGTTCATCGGCCTGGCCTACTTCGCCGAGATCCCCGTGACCATCGTCAACGTGCAGCGCGGCGGACCGTCCACGGGCATGCCCACGCGCACGCAGCAGGCCGACATCCTGGCCTGCGCCTACGCCTCGCACGGCGACACCAAGCACGTGCTGCTGTTTCCCGAAGACCCGCGCGAGTGCTTCGAACATGCCGCCGCCGCGCTGGACCTGGCCGACCGGCTGCAGACACCCGTGTTCGTGATGACCGACCTGGACATCGGCATGAACCAGCGCCTGTGCGAGCCCTTCCAGTGGGAGGAGGGCAGGGGCTACGACCGCGGCAAGCTCATGACGGCCGAGATGCTGGAGGCCGGCCGCGACTTCGGCCGCTACAAGGACGTGGACGGCGACGGCATCCCCTGGCGCACCCTGCCCGGCACGCACGAAAGCCGCGGCGCCTACTTCACGCGCGGCACCACGCGCGACGCCTACGCGCGCTACTCCGAGCGCGGGCCGGACTACATCTACAACGTCGAACGGCTACTGCGCAAGTTCGCCACCGCTGCCGACCTCGTGCCCGCGCCCGTGGAGCGCGCGGCCGCGCAGGCCACACCGCTGGGCGTCCTGTACTTCGGCTCCACCAGTCCGGCCATGGACGAGGCCTTGCAGCAACTGGCCGCAGCCGGCGTGCACGTGGACGCCATGCGCCTGCGCGCCTTCCCGTTCCCGGCCTCGGTCCGCCGCTTCATCGCCGCGCACGAACGCGTGTTCGTGGTGGAGCAGAACCGCGACGCCCAGATGCGCAGCCTGCTCGTCAACGAACTCGATGCCGACCCGGCACGCCTGGTGCGCGTGCTGCATTTCGACGGCACGCCCATCACGGCGCGCTTCATCGCCCGCGCCATCACCTCGGCCCTGCAACGCCAGCCGGAGACCGCTGCATGACCTACCTGGCCAAACCCAAGGTCCACCACCCCTCGCTCGCGAAGAACCGGGTCGGCTACACGCGGCGCGACTACGAGGGCAAGATCTCCACGCTGTGCGCCGGCTGCGGCCACGACTCGATCTCGGCCGCCATCATCCAGGCCTGCTGGGAGCTGGACGTACAGCCGCACCGCGTGGCCAAGCTCTCGGGCATCGGCTGCAGCTCCAAGACGCCGGACTATTTCCTCGGCGCCTCGCACGGCTTCAACACCGTGCACGGCCGCATGCCTTCGGTGCTGACCGGCGCGCAGCTGGCCAACCGCGAGCTGCTGTACCTGGGCGTGTCGGGCGACGGCGATTCGGCCTCGATCGGCCTGGGCCAGTTCGCGCACGCCATGCGGCGCGGCGTGAACATGGTCTACATCGTCGAGAACAACGGCGTCTACGGCCTGACCAAGGGCCAGTTCTCGGCCACGGCCGACCAGGGCTCCAGGAGCAAGAAGGGGGCGGTCAACCACGACAGCCCGATCGACCTCGTGGGCCTGGCGCTGCAGCTGGGCGCGAGCTACGTGGCGCGCGGCTTCTCGGGCGACAAGGCGCAGCTGGTGCCGCTGATCCGCGGCGCCATCGGCCACCGTGGCGCGGCCTTCATCGACGTGGTGAGCCCCTGCGTGGCCTTCAACAACCATGCCGGCAGCACCAAGAGCTACGACTACGTGCGCGGCCACAACGAGGCCGTGAACCGCATCGACTTCATCCGGCTGGCCGACGAGATCCAGGCCGAGCCGGCGCCCGGCGAACTGCTCACGCTGCCGCAGGCCGACGGTTCGCTGCTGCGCCTGCGCAAGCTGCGCGAGGACCACGACCCGGGCGACCGGGCCGCGGCCCTGCAGCATGTGGTCGCGCAGCAGGCGCGTGGCGAGTTGCTGACTGGCTTGCTCTACGTGGACCGCGAGGCCGAGGACCTGCACGCCATGTTGCAGACCAGCCAGACGCCCCTGAACCGGCTCGACGCGCCCGAACTGTGCCCCGGCGCCAGGGCGCTGGACCGGATCAACGCGGCCCTGCGCTGAGCCGTTCCCGCCCCGCGGGCGTGATGTGGGCGACCCAGCGCCCGTCCAGCTGCTCCACGCGCGCCCAGCCCGGGCCGCGCACGCCGCCGATGGCGGCATCGCCCATCCCCGCGAGTTCGCGCATCAGCACGCTGGCGCCCAGGCCCAGGCGCTTGCCCAGGCGCGGCAGCGACATGCCGCCCTCGGCCGGCGCCGTGGCCAGTTCCTGCAGGATGCGCAGGGCCAGCGGTGCGCCATGGTCCATCACACGCTGGCCGACCCGGCCGGCTGCACTGCGTCGGCCGGTGCATGTGGCGTCAACCGCACCGGGATGGCCTTGGAGGTTGGCGTGCCGGCCGCGATGGCCGTGGCCGACAGTGGCACCAGAGGGTTGGTCTCCGGGTAGTAGGCCGCGAGCGTGCCGCGCGGGATGTCGTAGGCCACGAGCTTGAACCGATCGGCCCGGCGTTCCTGACCATCGTCCCAGATGGTGTGGATGTCGACCCGGTCGCCGTCCTGCAGGCCCAGCGCGCGGATGTCCTCGGCGTGGATGAAGACCACGCGGCGCTGGCCGAACACGCCGCGGTAGCGGTCGTCCATGCCGTAGATGGTGGTGTTGTACTGGTCGTGCGAGCGCGTGGTCAGCAGCGAGAAGACGATGGTGTCCAGTGCCTTCTCGCGCCGGCGGGCACGGTGCACGGGCGTGTCGCGTGGCACGGCGTGCGCGAAGAACGTGGCCTTGCCGCTGGGCGTGTTCCAGACCCGCTCGCTGGCCGTGTTGCGCAGGCGGAAGCCACCCGGGTGCGCCACGCGCGCATTGAAGTCCTTGAAGTCGTCGAACACGGCTTCGATCTTGTCGCGGATGCGCGCGTAGTCTTCCACCAGCCAGAGCCAGGGCGTGCGGCTGCGTCCGGCGAGCGTGGCGTCCGCCAGGCGCGCCACGATGGCCGGCTCGGACAGCAGCTGTTCGCTGGCCGGCGGGTTGATGCCTTTGGAGATGTGCACCATGCCCATCGAGTCCTCCACGGTCACGCCCTGCGGGCCCGCGGCCTGCATGTCGATCTCGGTGCGGCCCAGGCAGGGCAGGATCAGCGCCTCCCGGCCGTGCACCACATGGCTGCGGTTGAGCTTGGTGGCCACGTGCACGGTGAGCGCGCACTGGCGCAGCGCGCGCCAGGTGGCGTGGGTGTCGGGCGTGGCCGCCGCGAAGTTGCCGCCCAGCGCGAAGAACACCTTGCCCTTGCCCTCGAGCATGGCCTGGATCGCCTGCACCGTGTCGCCCCCGTTCCTGCGCGGCGGCTCGAACTGGAACACCTGGCCCAGCCGGTCGAGCAGTGCGGCCGGCGGCTTCTCCCAGATGCCCATGGTGCGGTCGCCCTGCACATTGCTGTGGCCGCGCACGGGGCAGAACCCGGCACCGGGCCGGCCCACATTGCCACGCGCCAGCAGCAGGTTGCCCATCATCTGGATCGTGGCCACGGAGTGCTGGTGCTGGGTGATGCCCATGCCCCAGCAGAAGATCGCGTTCCGGGCCGCGATGTAGACGTCGGCGGCCTGGTGGATCTGCGCCAGCGTGAGGCCGGACTCCTGCACGATCGCGTCCCAGTGCTCGGCCCGCACGTCGGTGGCCAGGGCCTCGAAGCCGACGGTGTGCTCGGCGACGAAGCGCTGGTCCAGCACGTCCTCGCCGGCGTCCTGGCGCTCGATGAGCCGCTTGAGCATGCCCTTGACGGCCGCCAGGTCGCCGCCGCTTTGCAGCTGGAAGTAGTGCGAGCTGATGGGCGTGGAGCCCAGCGTTGCCATCTCGATCTTGCTCTGCGGGTCCTGGAAGCGCTCGAGCCCGCGCTCGCGCAGCGGGTTGAAGCTCACGATGCGCGCGCCGCGCCTGGAGGCCGCGCGCAGCTCGCCCAGCATGCGCGGGTGGTTGGTGCCCGGGTTCTGGCCGAAGATGAAGATCGCGTCGGCCTGCTCGAAATCGTCCAGGGTCACCGTGCCCTTGCCCACGCCGATCTGCGGCTTCATGGCACTGCCGCTGGGCTCGTGGCACATGTTGGAGCAGTCGGGGAAGTTGTTCGTGCCGTACTCGCGCACGAACAGCTGGTACAGAAAGGCGGCCTCGTTGCTGGCCCGGCCCGAGGTGTAGAAGATGGCCTGGTCGGGGTCGGGCAGGGCGTGGAGGTGGCGTGCGATCAGCGCGAAGGCCTCGTCCCAGGCGATGGGCCGGTACCTGTCGCTCGCGGCCTCGTAGACCATGGGGTGCGTGAGCCGGCCCTGGTCCTCCAGCCAGAAGTCACTCTGCTGCAGCAGTTCGGCCACGGTGTGGCGCGCGAACAGTTCGGGCCCGGCACGCCGGGCCGTGGCCTCGGCGGCCACGGCCTTCACGCCGTTTTCGCAGAACTCGAAGGTCGAGGTGTGGTTGCGGTCGGGCCAGGCGCAGCCCGGGCAGTCGAAGCCGTCGGGCTGGTTGGCCGACAGCAGCGTCCTGGCGCCCTTGATCGGAATGTCCTGGCGCAGCAGCGCGTTCTTCACGCTGTTGAGTGCACCCCAGCCGCCCGCGGGGCCTGGGTAGAACGCGATCTTCTGTTCGTTCACGGTGTCGGTGCGGCCTCGGTGGAAGGATTCGGCGGGGCACGGCGGTCAGGGCCCGTGCCACGGGCAAGACAATGCGGGGGGCCATCGCCACGGGCGTGCATCCTCGCTCCGAACGCCGCGTGCGGCAATATGAGGCGCGACCGCCGGTGCATAGGAACTCCATCTCATAAAGGGCAAAGCAGGCATGAAGCAGGTTTCCATCGTTCCGGTCTGGACCATCCAGGATGCGCAGGGCGCACAGTTGCCGGCGCGCCTGATCGAGCTGCTGGTCCAGGTGTCGGAGACGGGCAGCCTGCAGAGCGCGGCGCGCGTGCTGGACCTGTCGTACCGCCATGCCTGGGCGCTGGTGCGCCAGGGCGAGGCGCTGTTCCAGGCGCCGCTGATGCGGATGGAGCGCGGCAAGGGCTCGACCTTGACCGAGCTCGGCGCGCGCATCGCCTGGGCCGACCGGCGCATCCATGCGCGGCTGCGCCCGGTGTTGCAGACCTTGTCGTCCGAGCTGGCCGAGGAGTTGCGCAGCGTGCTGCAAGAGGTGCCGGCGGCGCTGCGCATCCATGCCAGCCATGGCTTTGCCATCGAGCGGCTGCGCGAGCGCCTGGCGGGCGACGGATCGCAGATCGCGTTCTCCTACGCCAGCAGTTCGGCCGCTGCCGCGGCGCTGCGCGATGGCGATTGCGACGTGGCAGGCCTGCACATTCCCATCGGGCCGGTGGAGCCCGCGGCGCTGGCGCACTACCTGCGCTGGCTGCGCGGGCTGGACCTGCAGCTGGTGGACATCGCCGTGCGCCGACAGGGCCTCATGGTGCGGGCCGGCAACCCCAAGGAGCTGTTCGCGCTGGCCGACCTGGCGCGCCCGGGCGTGCGCTTCATCAACCGCCAGCCGGGCTCGGGCACGCGCTTCCTGCTGGAGCAGTTGCTCGCGGCCCAGCACGTGGCAGCGACCGCCATCGCCGGCTTCGAGCAGGGCGAGTACACCCACGCCGCCGTGGCTGCGCACGTGGCCAGCGGCATGGCCGATGCGGGCTTCGGGCTGGAACCGCCCGCGCGCCAGTTCAAGCTCGACTTCGTGCCGATCGCGACCGAGCGCTACTTCCTGCTGTGCCGCGCCGACGCGATGGCCACGCCCGCGCTGCAGGCCGTGCTGCAGGCGCTGCGCGATCCGGCGTTCCGGCAGGTGCTGGCGGCGTTGCCGGGCTACGACCCTGCGGCCGCGGGCCGGGTGACGCCGCTGACCCAGGTCTATCCCATGCTGGGTTGACCGACGAAGTGCGCCGGGGGCGCGACGGAAGCGCTGGACCGCGGCTGCCGTGCGCCGTTGCGCATGGAAGAATCCCGCCCGCAGACCGGTGTCCCCCTGCGGGATGGCCCCCTACGGGGCGACAAGCCGGCTCCCCCGGCCGGCATGCAGCGCGCAAGCGGCGTGCCTGGCTGTCTTCGTCCCTCGCTGCTCTTCATCGTGAAACTCCTGTCTCGCCTGCACATCGGGCCGCGGCTGACCGCCGGCTTTTCCATCGTTCTGCTGCTCTCCATCCTCGTCGGTGTTCTCGCGCTGCGCCATCTGGGCACCGTCAACGACGCGACGCGCGACATGTCGGAGAACTGGCTGGCCTCGATGAACGCGCTGGACCATTACCGCAAGGGCCTGGCGCGCATCCGCAGCGCGGAAGGGGCCCACCTCTCGGCCTCGACCATGGCCGACCTCAAGGCCCAGGAAGACACGGCCGACAGCGCCAGGACGGACCTCGAAGCGGCCTGGACGAACTACGAACGCAACGTCGGCGACCCTGAAGAGCGCGCGCTGGCGAACAGCGTGCACGAGGCCCTGGGCGCGTATCTGGACGCCGTACCGCGTACCTTCAAGGCTTCGCGCGACGGCGCGGAAAGCGCGGAAGCCGCACGCCGGGCCTACATGACCGACAGCGGCAAGGCCTACACCGTCTTGGTCGCCGCCCTCGACAAGACGGTCGACTACCAGGCCGCCGGCGGCGTCGCCGCGTTCGAGCGTTCGCAAAGCACCTTCGCTGCGGCCCGCACGCAGGTCATCGGCATCCTCGTGCTGGCCGTGGGCCTGGGCGCGCTGCTGGCCTTCGTGCTGACGCGTTCCATCGTCCGCCCGCTGGAGCAGGCGGTGGCCGTCGCGCAAACCGTGGCCCGGGGCGATCTCACGTCCGTGATCCGCGTCGACAGCCAGGACGAGACCGGCATGCTGCTGGCCGCGCTGCGCGAGATGAACGGCAGGCTGGCGTCCATCGTGTCCCAGGTGCGCGACAGTTCCGACTCCATCGCCACCGGCTCGACCCAGATCGCCAGCGGCAACGCCGACCTCAGCCAGCGCACCGAGGAGCAGGCCAGCAGCCTGGAGGAAACCGCCGCGTCCATGGAGCAGCTGACCGCCACCGTCAAGCAGAACTCCGAGACCGCGCAGCAGGCCGCGCAGCTGGCCCAGGCCGCCTCGTCGACCGCCCAGGCCGGCGGGCGCGTGGTGGCCGACGTGGTGGCGACCATGGAGGGCATCGCCCAGTCCTCGGCCAAGGTCGCCGACATCATCGGCGTGATCGACGGCATCGCCTTCCAGACCAACATCCTCGCGCTGAACGCGGCGGTGGAAGCGGCCCGTGCCGGCGAGCAGGGCCGCGGCTTCGCCGTCGTCGCCGGCGAGGTGCGCAGCCTGGCCCAGCGCAGCGCCGAGGCGGCCAAGGAGATCAAGGAACTCATCGCGCAGAGCAGCACGCAGGTGCAGAGCGGCACCCGACTGGTCTCGCAGGCGGGCAGTTCGATGCAGGACATCGTCTCCGAGGTGCGCCGCGTGAACGACCTCATCGCCGAGATCAGTGCCGCGAGCCACGAGCAGAGCGCCGGCATCGGCCAGGTGGGCGAGGCGGTCCAGCAACTGGACCGCGTGACGCAGCAGAACGCCGCGCTGGTCGAGGAGATGGCGGCTGCCGCCGACAGCCTCAGGAACCAGGCGTCGCAGCTGATCGATGCCGTGGCGGTGTTCCGCATCGGCGGGGCCCCGGCGCAGCCGGCAGCGCGCCTCGCGGCTCCGGTGCCCGCGCCGCGCAGGGAGCCCTCGCTCGGCGCCGCGCGGCCGGCCCGGCCGCCGGTGGGCGCGCGCCAGCTGCCCGCAGCCGAGGCGGATGCCGCCGCGGCATCGGACTGAAGCTCGTTTGCTTCGCCGGGCAGTGGCCTGGCCCAGGCAGGCGTCCCGTCTGCCTCGACGCGGCGCCGGACCAGCGCCACAGGGCACGGCGCTGGTCGCCTTCGCCCGCGAGCGCCCACGCGAGCGCACCTTGACGCAACGCAAGGTCACCGCCGTGAAACGCTCTAAGGTGGCGGTCACCAACGACCCGAGAGCCTTGCGATGCATGCACCCCGTACCATCCTTCTTCATCTGGACGCGACGGCGCGCACGGCGGAGCGTATCCGCTGTGCGCGCGTCCTGGCCGAAGCCCTGGATGCCGACGTCACCTGCCGGCCATGCGCGATGTCCGAGCTCATGCGCTACCCCTTCACGATCGGCGCGGGGACACAGGCCGTGGAAGCCATGCGCCAGGCACAAGAAGCCAGCCGGGACCGCCTTTTCCGCTTGTTCAGCACCGAAGGCGCGGGGTCGCCGCGCCTGCACTGGATCGAAGCGGACAACACGTCACCCTGGGATTTCTCCCGGCACGCGTTCTACGCCGATCTGATGCTGCTGGGGCAGCGCGACCGCAGCGATCCCATGGACCATCTGCTTCCAGCGGATTTCTTGCCGACCGTGCTGTTGCAAAGCGGGCGCCCTGCGCTGGTCCTTCCCTACGCCGGCAGCATCGGCCCGATCGGCAAGCGCGTGCTCGTGGCATGGAATGAAAGCCGGGAGAGCGCCCGGGCCGTCACCGCCGCGCTGCCGTGGCTGCGCACCGCATCCAGCGTGCAAGCCGTGGCCTACGGGGAGGATGCGCAGCAGCCGCTCGAACGGCTGCGCGCGTTTCTGCGTGCCCATGGGGTTGGCGATGTGCACCTGCATGCGGGCAGTCGGGACGACCAGGTCGGCAACCAGCTTCTTTCGCTCGCGGCCGACACCAGCGCGGATCTGCTCGTGATGGGCTGCTACGGCCACAGCCGCACGCGGGAGTGGGTGCTGGGCGGGGCGACGCGGACCGTCCTGGACAGCATGACGCTGCCGGTGCTGATGTCGCACTGAGCGGCGCACAGGAGACCGCGATGCGCATCGACTTTCTGGGCGGCACAGGCACGGTGACCGGCTCCAAGTACCTCCTGACGCACGCCGGACGTCGACTGCTGGTCGACTGCGGCCTGTTCCAAGGTCTCAAGCAACTGCGGCTGCGCAACTGGGCCGCGTTTCCCGTCGCAGCAGCGAGCATCGATGCCGTGCTGCTGACGCACGCGCACCTGGACCACAGCGGCTTCGTGCCCCGGCTTGTCCGCCTGGGCTTCACGGGGACGGTGCATGCCACCCCGGCGACGCGGGAACTGTGCGAGTTGCTGCTACCGGATTCCGGCCGATTGCAGGACGAAGACGCCGAGTACCTGAACCGCCACGAGAAGTCCAAGCACCAGCCCGCTCTGCCCTTGTATTCCGAACGGGAGGCCATCGCGGCGCTCAAGCACTTCAAGGACGTTCCCTCCGGCCGCGAGTGCGCACCATGGGATGGCTGGAGCTGGCGCCTGGGCCGGGCCGGCCACATCCTCGGCGCGGCAAGCGTCCGTGTGCGATGCGGCGGAACGAGCATCCTGTTCTCGGGCGACCTGGGACGCGACGACGACCTGCTCATGCGCGCGCCGGAGCCCGCCGAGCCAGCCGACTACGTGGTCATCGAATCCACCTACGGCGATCGCATGCATCCGGGATCGGACCCCTTGGACGAGCTGGCCGCGGTCATCAACCGAACGGCCGCGCGCGGGGGCGTGGTCGTGGTCCCGGCCTTCGCCGTCGGCCGCGCCCAGACCTTGCTGCACGCCATCCAGTTGCTCAAACAGGCACGGCGCATCCCCGAGATGCCCGTGTACCTGAACAGCCCGATGGCAGCGGACGCGACGCGGCTGTACCAGCGCCACGCCGCGGAACACCGCCTCAGTCCGGAGCAGTGTTCCGCGATGCAGCGCCAGACGGTCATCGTGAGCAGCGTCGAAGAGTCACGCCGGCTCAACGAGTTGCGCTTTCCGTCCATCATCGTCTCCGCCAGCGGCATGGCGACCGGCGGTCGTGTTCTGCACCATCTCAAGGCGTATGCGCCCGACGCCAGGAACACCATTCTTTTCACGGGATTTCAGGCGGCGGGAACGCGCGGCGCGGCCATGATCGCCGGTGCGCAGGCCATCAAGATCCACGGCGCCTACGTTCCGGTGCGGGCAGAGGTCGCCAACCTCGAGTCACTTTCCGCGCACGCCGATCGCGAGCAGTTGCTGACCTGGCTCGGTGCGCAGGGCAAACCGCGCCGCGTTTTCGTCACGCACGGCGATCCGGTCGCGGCCGATGCGCTGCGGCTGGCCATCGAGGAGCGCTATGGCTGGCCGTGCACGGTGCCTGACTACCTGGAATCGCGCGAGCTGTGATGGGCCGCTGCAGGTCCTGACCGCTTCCGCCCCGCCATCGTGGCCACGGCTCCCGTGCGAGGACTGAGCGACGCCGAAGCTGCGGCGCGATTGCGCCGGGACGGGCCCAACGTTCTGCCCTCCTTGTCGCACCGCGGTCTGCTGGAAATCAGCTGGCGCGCCCTGACGCAGCCCATGTTCGTGTTGCTCATGGCTGCCGCGGCGCTCTACGCGCTCTTGGGAAACGCGCGCGATGCGGGGATGCTCCTCGTCTCCGTGCTTGCGGTCGCGGGCCTGTCGGTCTATCAGGAGCAGCGGACCGAGCGGGTCCTGGAGGCCCTCAAGGTGCTGTCGAGCCCGCGCAGTCTGGTCGTGCGCGACGGCAGGGTCTTGCGGGTGGCCAGCCGCGAACTGGTGCGGGGCGACCACCTGCTCGTGCACGAGGGCGATCGTCTCTCGGCGGATGCCTGCATCCTGGAGGCCTCAGGGCTGCAGGTGGACGAGTCGGAGCGCACCGGCGAGTCCACGCCAGTCACCAAGATCCCCGGCGACCCGGGCGAGGCCGGTCAACTCCATGCCGGCAGCCTCGTGGTGCGCGGCGAGGGCGCGGCGCGGGTGACGCAGACCGGGATGGCAACCGCGCTTGGTGCCATCCACCGGACCTTGGCCCGACTGGAGCCGCGCTCCAGCCGCCTGCAACAGGAACTCCAGCGCCTGGTTCGGCGGGTCGCGCTGCTGGCCGCCATCACCTGCGTCGCGGCGTCCGTCGCCTACGCTGCCCGTGACGGATCCTGGGCGCAAGGCCTGCTGGTCGGCTTGACGCTGGCCATGGCGCTCATTCCCGAGGAGTTCGCGGTCGTCTGGAGCGTCATGCTGGCCCTGGGAAGCTGGCGTCTGGCGCAGGCCAAGGTGCTGACCCGGCAGCCGCAAGCCATCGAGGCACTCGGCACGACCAGCGTCCTGTGCGTGGACAAGACGGGAACGCTCACCCGCAACCGCATGGCGCTGGTCGCGCTGGGCGACGGCCATGCGCAGTGGCGCGTGTCGGACAGCGGCATGCCGCCGCAAGGTCTGCACGGCCTGGTGTCGTCGGCGCTGCTTGCCAGCCGCATGGATGGATTCGAGCCCATGGACGAAGCCATCCGTGCCATGGCGCGGGCGGCCGGCGTCGCTCTCGGACCGGGTTGGCAGGCCGGTGAGCACCGCGGTATCCGGACGGGCGAGCCCTACGTCGTGCATTGGTGGCATGCGCCTGGGCAGGCGCGGCAGGTCGTGGCGGTGAAGGGCGCGCCGGAGGCCGTGCTCGCCTTGTGCGCAGCCACGCCGGTGCTGGCAGAGGACCTCCGTGCGCTGGCGAGCCGCTGGGCCGAACAAGGGATGCGCGTGCTGGCCGTCGCGCGTGGCACCGGATCGGGCCCTGGCCACGAGGCCGCACTCCCCGCCGACGTGCAGCTCAGCGCCTTGGGGCTGCTCGGATTCGCGGACCCATTGCGCGACGAGGTTCCGGCTGCCATCGCGCAATGCCGGCGAGCCGGTGTCCGGGTGGTGATGATCACCGGGGATTCGCCGCTGACCGCGGCCGCCATCGCGCGGCAGGCGGGCCTTGCCGAGTGCGGCGAGGTGAAGGCCGTGACGGGACGGGAGCTGGCCCGGATGGACGCGGCGGCGCTGCGGCGCTGTGTCGGAGACGTCAGTGTCTTTGCGCGTGTCGACCCCGACCAGAAGCTCAGGATCGTGCGCGCGCTGCAGGCGCGCGGAGAGGTCGTGGCCATGACCGGCGACGGCGTCAACGATGCGCCGGCGCTCAGGGCTGCGGACATCGGTGTGGCGATGGGGCAGCGCGGGACCGATGTGGCCCGCGAGGCATCGTCGCTGGTGCTGCTGGACGACAACTTCGCCTCCCTGGTCGAGGCAGTCCGTGCAGGCCGGCGCATCTTTGCCAACCTGCGCCGGGCATTGGGCTACCTGTTCGCCGTGCACGTGCCGATCGTGGGTGTGGCGCTGGTTCCCGTGGTGTTCGGCGGCCCGGCATTGCTGCTTCCGCTGCAAGTCGTGTTGCTGGAGTTGCTCATCGACCCTGCCTGCTCGCTGGTATTCGAATCCGAGCCGCCAGCGCGCGACAGCATGGAGGTCCCACCCCGCCCGCGCCGGGAAGCGCTGTTCTCCCTGGCGGCCGTGGGCCAGGCGGTGGGCCTGGGCGCGTTGGTGCTCGTGGGCGCGGGGCTGGTGCAATGGCTCGGCCACCACAGCGGCGCGACCGAAGCCGCTCTGCGCACCGCCAGCCTGGGTTCCATCGTCGTCGGCAACTTGGCACTGCTGGTGTGGTTTCGGCGACAGGGCGCGCACCGGGCGGCAGCCAACACCGCCTTCGACGTGCTGCTGGTGGCCGTCTGTCTGGTCTGGAGTGCACTGACATCCGTCCCAGCCGTGGCGGCGGTGTTCGAGCTGGCCACGGTTCCCTGGCCCTGGTCCGCCTGGATCCTCCTGCCCACCGGCTGGGCCATCTGGCGTCTGTGGCGGCACCGGGGCCGAGCCACCAAGCGGGTGATCCGCTGACGGGCCGGCGCCATCCGTGCGAATTGCTCCGGTCGATCGAGGCGCCCGAGCGCACCGAAACGGTCGAGCACGGCAAGGCTGCGCGCATCCAGTCCGCTGCCGGGCGTCACGGGGCTGGCGAGCGCTTGCGTCGTGAGGGCTGGCGAACCCTGGGCGGGGCTCAGTGGGCCACCAGCAAGGGCATCGGAGCGCGGTCCAGCGCAGTGCGCGAGGCACCGCCCAGGACACGCTCCCTGGTCTGGCTGTGCCCGAAGCACCCCATGACCAGCAGATCGGCACCCAGCCTGGCCGCGCAGTTGAGCAGGGGAATTCCCAGATCCGACCCGGCATCCTCCAGGATGTGGGAGCGCGGCACCGATCCCCGCGCTTCGAGCCGCGCGGCAAGGCCGGCGACCGAGGAATAAGCCCCTTCACCGCATCCGATGATGTGTACGTTCCTTGCTTCACGAAGCAGCGGCATGGCACTGGCCAGCGCGCGGGCTGCCGCCGGCGACTCGGTCCAGGCGATCGCCACCGTGCGGGGCATCTGACGGAGCACGCCACGCGGTGGCAGCACGACGGCCGGCCTCCCGGACCGGACCAGCACATGGTCAACGAACGACGCGGAGACGCCAGCCACATGGTTCAACCGGTCAGGTCGTTGCAGCACGAGGTAGTCTGCGTACAGCGCTTCGCGTTCGAACGCCTGTTCAGGTTCCCCGCACAGGTCGAGCCAGTCCACATCCGAAAGCCGCTCGCAGGTCTGGGCGAAGGCGTCATAGGCCGCCCGGCCTCTGGCGTAGTCTTCTTCGTCGCAGCGGTCGATCCCGCGCAGGGTGAGGCCGACCTCCAGCGCGTGCCACTTCGCACTGGGCGTCGTGCAGTAGCAGGCCAGCAGCCCTGCGTCGAACACTCCCGCCAAGGTCCGGGCGCTGACGAGGCGAAGCACGGCGCTCGACGCATCGTCGATGTGCACGAGGATGCGGCGCAGCCTCTTCTGCGCCTTGCAGGAGCCCAGCGTGGCCGTGGGAGCAGCGCCATCGGTCGGCGCAAGGGCTTCGCGCGCGTTGGCGTCGATGGCGGGGGCGAGTGTGGGCATGGTGCTCTCCTTCGATGCCGTCCGATGGTGGCAGGCTTGTCGGTACCGCATTTGACGCAGCGCAAACCAGTGCGCGCCGTGCAGCCTACAGTTGCTCGGACCATTGGTACAGGAGCAAAGCGATGCGCAGCGTGCTGGTCGTGGTCTATTCAAATACCGGCAGCAGCCGGCTCCTGGCCCAGCGCCTCTGCGCGGAGCGCGGTTGGCCCATGGGGGAAATCAGCGAAGCGTCGGGCCGCGCCGGTTGGCGCGGACTGGTGCGCTGCCTGCTCGATTCCGCGTTGCACCGCCATCCGCAGATCCGTTACGACGGGCCGGCAGTCGACGACTTCGGTGCGGTCGTGCTCGTCTTTCCGATCTGGGCGGGGCGAGCGGCCAGCCCCATGCGGAGCTTCGTGGCGCGCATGGCATCGCGCACGCGTCACTATGCGCTGCTCTCGGTGATGGGGCGCCGCGGTGCGGCGCGCGCCGATGCCGAGATCGAGCACATGTTCGGCCGCGCACCGCTGCTCAGCGCGGCCTTCACGACGGCGGAGGTCCAGGACGGCTCGTGTGCAGGCCGGTTGAGCGGCATCGCCGAAGCCATCGTGGGCCAGGGTGAACCCGGTCCGCAGCGGCCGGCGGAACTCTCGCCGCAGGCTGCCTGAGGCCGTGTGACGCGCGCCGGATCGCGCGGCGCAGTCCCGCCGGCCTGGTGGGCTGATCATGGCCTTGGCTGACGCCGGGCCTCAAGACATGCCCACCACGCGCTGCACCTTTCCGCTGCGGCCTTTGCGCAGGGGCACGCCATGCATGCAGCGGATGCGCACGCCGTGGGCGCCGCTGCCACGAAGATAGTCTTCGAGCGCACGCTTGGCGCGCGCCAGGGTGTGCGCCGCTTCGCTCGTTCCGGGTCCGCCGCGCAGTTCCAGTTCGCACCGGTGCACCTGATGGATCTGGAAATCGAACAGTCCGGCTTGTTCCTCCAGCACCGTGCACAGCGCCAGCGGGAGCACGCTGACGGGCGACCCTTCGGCGTTCCCGAGATGGAGCACGTCGTCCTCACGGCCGCAGACCTCGATGGCGGGCAGTGCGGAGCCGCACGCACACGGCGCCGCGTGCAGCACCGTGCGGTCGCCGAGGTCATAACGGATGATGGGTTGCACGTGGTTGGCCAGATTGGTCAGCAGCGTTCGGTGGCCTGCCGTTCCGGGCGCCACCGCGCGGCCTTCCCGGTCCACCGATTCCAGGATCGCCCAGTCGCTGTTGAGGTGCAAGCGGCCATGGCTGCATTCGCATGCCAGCGCCAGGAACTCCGAAGCACCGTAGCTGTCCAGTACACGGCAGCCGAACGCCGTGGCGATGAACGCGCGCATGGCCGGCGTCAGATTCTCGCCGCCCGTCCAGATTTCTTGCGGTTTGCACTGCAACCGCCCTGCGGTCTTCTCCTCGGCGAGCATGACCGCCGCGCTGGGATAGGTGGCCAGCACCGCTGGAGACCAGGCATCGACCTGCGCGACGATGCGGCGGACCGGCTGCAGAAACGACACACTGCGACAACGCATTGCCGCCAGGGGGTTCAGACGCCGCATGCGTTCCAGCGACACGAAGCTTGCAAAGTGTCCGTTTGTCGCGCCGACGAATGCCAGCCGCTGGAGCAGCAGCATCGGATCGAGCAGCTGGGGCCACGCCAGTTGCGGGGGGCGCCTGAACGCCTCCAGTGCGTCGTACACCGCCATGGCCTTGGCATCCTGGACGAAGAGACCGGGCTGTCCGCTGCTCCCTGAACTCTCCCACACCGTGTAGCGGCCGCGCAGCGGCTCGGCAATGCGCGCGGGGTCGGCCACGAAACGACGCACCGACTCGAGATCCAGGCGGCGGTCGGTGACCCATTCGTCGAAGCGCGCCATGAGGTCGGCCTTGGTCGCCACGGGAAAATCCTGCAGCGCCGGAACATTCCGGGTGCCGCCGCACGCCCGACGGTACAACGGCGAGCGCTCGACGGCCGCTGCCAGCAGCATCGCGAGCCGCATCTCCCGGCGCCTGTCCAGGGACGGGGCGTTCGCGTATCCCGCCGCGATCACGTCAAACGCGACCGCGCAACTCTGGACAGGATCGAACGCAGGCAACATCGGATCGTGCTCAGCGGGATGGTGACCGGGCGCGCCGTGCGAAGCCTCTCAGGCCGACCTGGTCGACCGTCAATGCATTGACCACGTGCCCACGAGTGCACGTTGCCGCGCAGGGTGACTTGACGATCACGCCCACATCGGTTGCGTGGACATCAGGGGCCCACTTGAGCTCGGCCAGGATGTCGTCCTTCAGTTGCACGTCGGTCTTCATGGTGTTTACTTTGCGCTGTGTTGCTGTGCAGGACTGCCGCGGCGCGGCACGTCAACTCCCGCGCCAAAAAGTCTAGGCACAGCCGGCGTTCGGGACTTGCGCCAGAACAAACCAGCGCAGCGCCGACGCCGTTTCCGGCACCGGTGCGCACGCTGTGCGGGGCGTCAAGGTTTCGTGTCGGACGCGGCGCTTCCCTCTGCGCCGATGCTTCGGACCGCGGTGCCAGCGCCGCGCAGATGCGCAGTCTGGCGGAGACTGCGTCGCCAGACTGCGCTGCACCCTGGCGTCGTCTGGCTGGCCTGCGTCTTGGTTTGACGCCCGTCAGAGCGTCGACGTGGTGGCCTGCGTAGCATGGCTCGCACCGCTGCTGGGCTTACTCCACCGCGCGCCGTTGACGTCCACCGCAAGCTGCGGCGCGTGCGGGACGCGACGAGCTTGATGCCGCGCAAGCCGCCTGCGCGCGAGGTCTCTACAGTGGATTTCCAGCGGAGTTCTGAAACCAGTTCATTCAACCCAAGGAGCTAACCATGAGTGCATTGACAAGATTCGACCGTCTGGAAGACCTGATGGCCGACCCGTTCTCGGACCTGTTCCGGCGCGTCATGCGTCGGACGGACCTGCCCGCCCTGCGCGACGGCGCAGACATCAAGATCGACGTGAGCGAGACGGACGAGCGCTACACGGTCAAGGCCGAGGTGCCCGGTGCGAAGAAGGAAGACCTGCGCGTGCAGATCGAGGGCAACTACGTCGCCATCAGCGCCGAGGTCAAGGACGAGAAGGAAACCAAGGACGGCGAGCGTGTGCTGACGCGCGAACGCTACTACGGCAGCATGGCCCGCGGGTTCACGCTGGCCTGCGAGGTGGACGACAAGAACTCCGCCGCGGTGTTCAAGGACGGTGTATTGACGCTGACCTTGCCCAAGCGAGCCCAGGCCAAGGGCTCGGTGCTGCAGATCTCCTGAAGACGCGGGCTCACCACCATGTCCACGTTCACGAAGATCCTGGTTCCGCTGGACGGCAGTGCAACGTCCAAGGCGGCCCTGGCGACGGCACTCGAGCTGGCGCACGGTACAGGCGCCCAACTGCGGCTGCTGCACTGCCTGGACGCGTTGGTGTACCTCAGCGGGTACGAGTACGGCCCTGCGCTGCTGGACCAGGCCAGGAGGGATGCGGACCGTGTGCTCACCGAGGGCCTGGAGATCTGCCGCGCCGCCGGCATCGACGCCAGCTCCCACCTGATCGACCGGGAGGGTCAGCGGCTGGGGCAGTCCGTTGCGGAAGAGGCGAGCCAGTGGAAGGCCGACCTGGTCGTCGTGGGCAGCCACGGCCGGCGCGGCCTGGGCCGCGTCCTGCTGGGAAGCGGCGCGGAACAGATCATCCGCTTCTCCAAGGTGCCCGTTCTGACCGTCCGGGGCCGGGCGCCTGACCAGGACAGCTGAGCCGCACGGGATGTCGGCCATCCGGAGGCCCGCGCAGACCGCAGCTGCCCGGGGGCTGCATGGCCCCGGCCACCACGCCTGCGGTCAATGGGCCATCAGCACGGGGATGGTCATCCCGCGCAGGACCGAGCGGCTGACGCCGCCCAGCACCCATTCGCGTGCCCTGGAGCGGCCGTAGCAACCCATGACCATCAGGTCTGCGGCGAGGTCTGCCGACCGGGACAGCAAGTCCTCTCCCACATCGACGTCTCGTCCCGGGTCCGGGTGGATCGTGATGTTCACGTGGTGGCCTTGCAGGTAGGCCTGCAGCCGTGTGAGCGGATCCGCCGCGCCTTCGCCGTAGCCGAGGGCGTGCACCGCCTGCGCCGTGCGCAGCCAGGGCAGGGACGCTGTGACCGCCTGCGCGGCTTCGCGCGTCTGCTTCCAGGCAATGACGACCGTGCGGCCCACCACGGGAAAGGAGCCCACGCAGGGGACGACCAGGCACGGCCGCCCACTGTGCACGACCAGCCGGGGCACGAAGTCCGCAGGGGTCTGCGCCGCCAGCGCAGAATCGTTCGCGCGCTGGCCAAGCACCACCAAGTCGGCATAGAAGGCGCGCCGCTCGAACTCGGCGATGGCGTCCCCGGGGACGTCTTCCCACCGCATGCGCTCCACGTTCGCGTCGACATCCCTGAGCAGACGACCGGCGTCACGGCGGCACTGCGCGTCGTACTCCTCCAAGCCCAGCGCACCGGCAGGCCCGTCCAGGCCCATCGGATAGCGCAGCACCGAGGGCGTCACGCTGTAGACGGCGCTCACCTGTGCGGAGAACTGCTGCGCAAGGCGGTGCGCTATGCGCGCTCTCTCCGCGCACAGGGCGGAACTGTCCAGATGCAGCAGGATCGACTGGATGACGGTCATGGGATGCCCTCCACCAAAGATGCGACGGTGGCGCCGGCCGCTGTCGCGCAGGCCAGCGCCGACTGTTTCAGCGGGGTGTCTCGGTCTGCAGGCTGCCGGGCATCCATGCGGACGTCCAGGCCGTCGCCAGCTTCTCGCAGTTTCGCATCGCTTGCGTCAGCCATTGCGGATCGGCACCTTCAGCGCTGGGCTTGCCCGGCGTGGCCGGCTGCGCTGACGCCAAGGGCCAGTTGCCGGCCTGGGCGACCTCTCCGCTGGTGCGCGCCTGGTCGAGAACCGAACGCTGGAACTCGGACCAGGCGGCCGACATCGTGGCCTGGGCCGACAGGCCGCGCGCGCACAGGCCCCAGGCCAATGCCGTCGACGCTTGCAACCACTGGCCCTGGTCGGTACTGGTCGACAGGGTTCGGGCTGTGCCCAGCATGTCGCGCATGCAGTCGTGCACCATCTGGAGCTGTGCACGCCGCGATTGCTCCAGGCACAGCAGCAAGCGGTGGTGCGTTTGCACCTCCGCATCCACGGCGGCTGCGGCAGCGTCGCGGGCGACTTCTGGCGGATGGGAGGCGATGTGAGCATTGGAAGGGGCGGGAATACTGCGGGCCATGGCGATCTCTCCTTGACATGGAGGCAACTCTAGAGAGCCCGTCGCAGCGCCGTTTGACGTTGCGCAAGTTTCAGCGCTGCATGGCCTGCACCAGCGCCGTCACGCGCTCCGCCGGCACGGCCTTGGCGAACAGCCAACCTTGGTAGGCGTTGCAGCCGTTGTCACGCAGGAAGTCCAGTTGGGCGCGGGTCTCCACGCCTTCCGCAACCACTTCCAGGCCCAGGGTGGAGGCCAATGCCAGGATCGCCTTCACCAGCACCGTCTCGCTCCCAGGCTCGCCGATCGGACGGATGAACGCCTTGTCGATCTTCAACCGGGTGACGGGCAGCTCGCGCAGGTAGGCCAGCGACGAATGTCCTGTGCCAAAGTCGTCCAGCGCGATGGCCACACCCAGTCCTCGCAGCCGCTTGAGCAGTTGCCCGGTTCGCTTGGGGTCTGCCATGGCCTCCGACTCCGTGATCTCCAGCTCGATCAACGCAGGATCCAGCCCATGGCGTTCCAAGGTCGTCCGGATCTGGTCGGCCAGGGCTTCGTTGCGGAACTGCCTGGCCGACAGGTTGACGCCGACCCGTAGCGGCATGCCCGCATCGCGCCATGCGACGGCTTGTCGGCAGGCCATCTCGATGACCCATTCGCCGATCGGCACGATCAGGTCGGCGCTCTCGGCGATCGGGATGAAGTCTGCCGGGTGTTGCTCGCCCAGCTCCGCGTCGGTCCACCGGAGCAAGGCCTCGACGCCCGTCACTGTCTGCCCAGGCAGACGGATCTGCGGCTGGTAGCACAGCTGCAGCTCTCCAGCGTCCAGCGCGAGCTTGAGCCGGTCGCGCACCCGAGCGCGATGGGCGATCTGCTGTGCCATGCTTGCGGAGTAGACGGCGCATTGCCCGCGGCCCAGCGACTTGGCGCGGTACATGGCCATGTCGGCATACCGCATCAAGGTGTCTGCGTCCTGGGCATCGTCCGGACAGTACGCGATGCCGATGCTGCCACCCAGCGTGATGCCGTGGCCTTCCACCATGCATGGTTGCGCAAGTGCTTCCACGATCTTCTCGGCCACGACCACCGCGTCCGAGGTTCCGATCTCTCGCAGCAGCACGACGAACTCGTCACCGCCCAGCCGGGCAATGACATCCCCGGTGCGCACGGACGCGGCAATGCGCCGGGCGGCCTCCACGAGGACCAGGTCGCCCACGGCATGGCCGTGGCGGTCGTTGGCGGATTTGAAGTCGTCCAGGTCCAGCAGCAGCAAGGCCAGCTTGCCGGGCTGCCGCCCCATCTGCCGGAACGCCTGCGCCAGGTGTTGGTTGAACATCCAGCGGTTGGCGAGGCCCGTCAGCGTGTCACGTGTGGCGTGGAACTGCATCTGGCGTTGCAGTTCCTTGATGCCGGTGATGTCGCGCACGAAGACGACGGTGGCCTGACCGCCGTCGCGGACCACCTGCCCGAGGGCGATGTCGACCGGGACCATGCGGCCACTCTTGTGCTGCAATGACAGATTCTCCACCATGCCCATGGGGCGCTGCTGTGGGTTGGCTGCATAACGCTGGACGTTGGTCCGGTGGCGCTCCCGGGCCTGGGGCGGCAGGAAGATTTCCACCGGCTGCCCCACGAGCTCGGTGCGCGTGTAGCCGCAGATCTTCTCCATTGCTGAATTGGCCAGCAGGATGTGGTTGCTGTCGTCGACAAGCAAGATCCCGTCCGGCGCCGACGCGATGATCGCCTGGGCCAGCACCTCGGGTTGTTCGTGGTACGGGGTCATGTCGCCACGTCGCTCCCAGGCCGGTGCAGCTTGCAGACCGATCGCCAGGGGGAGCTGCGGTGCGTGAGCGTGCCGACGGCAGCGATGGGAACCCGCAGATCGGACAGTGCGGCCGGCCGGCCGCCGACCATGCAGCTGCCATGCGCAAGGGGATTGCCCAGGTCTGGCAGCGCCGACGCTTGCGGTTCAGCTGCTGGTGCGGCGGTGACGGTCATGCGTTCCTTGGTAGAGGATGGGCGTGCGCTGGGCCTTCGCCCCCGGGTCGCTCAAGCCGGGTCGCCGGGCTGGTCTTCGGTGGTGTCATGCTTGCGGCCCGGTCGCTTGAGCGCCTTGCGGGCGGCGTCGGCAGCCGCTCGGGCGGCGTCATTTGCGGTTGCCTCGGCGCGTGCAAGTGCTTCGCGGGCGGCAGCGGCGGCGCGCTCTGCTTCTTGCTCCCCTTTGTGCACGCTGGCTCGTGCAGCTTCTTTCGCGCGGTCCAGCGCCTGCGCGCTGGCCTGCGCGGCCTGCCGCAGCTGCTCGTCCACCCGCTCGATCTCTTCGCGCGCTTCGCTGCGTGCAAGCTTCACCTGCTCGCGCCACTGGCTGGCAGCGGCCCGCGCCGCCGCGTCGGCCTTCGCTGCAAGATGCACGATCGCCAGTGCGGTTCGTTTGCTCAGATCCCCCACCACCTCCTTGCTGCGCTCCGCAGCCGCATGAGCGCGCACTGCTGCCGACTGCGCGGCCTCTGCGGCGCGGCCCATTCCTTCCGTGTTCGCCTCCTTGTTCCGGGAGGCAGAGGCCGGTGGAGTCGCGGGGGTAGTGGAGGCTGCGCACGCGGCCGTTGCGATCAAGGCGGCGTACAGAAAAAGCAATGGTCTGGAAATGGCCATGGTCGGTCTCCGCTGAAAGCGCCTACCTTACGTGGATGCGCGCGCATGCGTTTGACGCCGATCAGGGATTGGCAAGCGCCCCTCGTCCTGCGTGCGCTTTGGCGTCGGCAGGCCCAAGCCCCAGGCCATCGGAGGCTTGCACTGCGCCAAGCGTGGACGCGCCGGGCGTGCGCCGTTCGTCCCGGACGCTCGCCCAAAACAGCCTTGCTGACTAAACTGGACGCACCCGACCGTCCTTCCACAGACGTGAGCACCGCAGTCCATCTTGTTGTCGTCGACGATGAAGTCGACATCACGGCCCTGCTGGCCCGGTACCTGGCAGGCCATGGTTTCCGCGTGTCCCAGGTCCATGACGGGGCTTCGCTCATGGCCTTGATGGCGCAGGACGCGCCCGACGTCGTCCTGCTGGATCTCGGGCTCCCGGGCGAAGACGGGTTCTCCATCGCCCGGCAGTTGCGCGAGCACTGGCGCTGCGGCCTGGTCATCGTCACGGGCCGCTGCGACCCTGTGGACAAGGTGGTGGGCCTGGAGGTCGGTGCGGACGATTACGTGACCAAGCCGTTCGATCTGCGCGAACTGGTCGCGCGGGTCAAGGCCGTGCTGCGGCGGGTGCAGCAGGCGCCAGAGCGGCGCAGCCCCGCTTCGCAGCCGGCAGCGCGCGTCGGCGTTGCCGCGGCCGAGACGCTGGCCTTCGAGGGCTGGCAACTGAACACCGCCAGCCGCACGCTGACGCATCCGCGAGGCCACGAGGTTCCGCTGACGACCGGCGAGTTCGAACTGCTCTGCGTGTTCGCGCGGCGGCCGGGACGGGTCCTGTCCCGCGACGTCTTGCTGGTCCAGACCCGCGGCCGCGAGGCCGGACCATTTGACCGCACCGTGGACGTGCAGGTGGGGCGCCTGCGCAAGAAGATGGAAGCGGATCCCGAGTTCCCGCAGATCATCAAGTCGGTCCGCGGTGTGGGCTACGTCTTCGTTCCGGCCGTCAGCCGCTGCTGATGGCATTGCCTGCAAAGCCATGCCATCCGCACCGCCTCCAGCCCTGGCGCTTGCGGCAGGCATCGACGAACGCACGGTCTTTCGCTCGCTCTTCGCCGCATACCCGGATGCCTTGCTCGTGGTCGAACACACGGGCCGGATCGCCATGGCCAATCCGGCGGCGGCGGCGCTGCTGGGTTATCGCTGCGAGGAGCTCGTTGCGCTGAACGTCGATGCACTGGTGCCGGACGGCATCCGTCCACGCCATGCGGCCTATCGGCAGGGCTACGAGCGGGCGCCGCGCGCACGGCCCATGGGCACGCAGATGGACCTGGTCGCCAAGCACAAGGACGGCAGCGAGGTCATGGTGGAGATCGCGCTGAGCCCATTGCAGGGGGATGGCCTGCCTCTGGTGGTGGCTGCGATCCGCGGCATCGGCGCATACCCACGCGTGCAACAGGCCCTGCAACGTGCCCGCTACAGCGAGCACCTCGCCAACTTCGGGCGCCAGGCGGTGGACGCGCGGGAGGCGGATGTGCTCATGGAGATCGCACCGGCCATCGCCGCACAAGCCCTGCAGGTGCCCTTGGCAATGGTCGTGCTGCTGGACCCCGACCGCCAGGAGTTCCGCGTGGCAGGTGGCGTCGGCCTGCTGCCCGGCGAGGAGGTCGGCGCGCGCCTTGGGGCGCACCCGGACAAGGCGGCGGGATTCCTGCTGCTCCAAGGCGAGGCCATCACAGTGGAGGATTACCGCAGCGAACGCCGCTTTCGTGTTCCCCCGGCTTACCTTGCGGCGGGCTTGGTCAGTGCCCTGGCCGTGCCGCTGTACGACCGCGGCCGCGTCATCGGCACACTGGCCGTGCGCTCGCGGACACCCAAGCGCTTCGGCGACGAGGAGAAGCGCTTTCTTGAATCCTTGTCCAGCCTGCTGTCGACCAGTTTGCAACGCGCGCAATCCGAGGAAGCGCTGAACCACGCGCAGCGTCTGGAGAGCGTGGGTCAGTTGACCGGGGGCATCGCGCACGACTTCAACAACCTTCTGACCGTGATCCAGGGCAATCTCCAGGTGCTGGACGAGCTGCCCGCGTTGCGATCGGATGGGGTGGCTCCGGAGTTGCTGGCCGCCGCCGCGCGCGCGAGCCGCCGTGCCGCGGAACTGACGGGCAAGCTCCTGGCGTTCTCGCGCCGACAGGTGTTGCAGCCGACGGCGGTCGATCTCGGGGCCTTGATGCAGTCGCTCGTGGACATGCTGCGACGTACCTTGGACCAGCGCGTCCGCATCGCGTTGCAGCAATCCGCCGACTGCCCGCAGGTGCTCGCTGACCCTGGCCAGCTCGAATCGGCCTTGCTGAACATCGCGATCAACGCTCGGGACGCCATGCCGGAGGGCGGGACGCTGACCTTCAGCGCCGAACCCTGCCAGACACTGCCGGCCTCCGTTCGCCTCGGGCTCGACGACCCGACCGCCACCGCGGAGAGCTTCGTGCTGATCAGCGTTTCCGACACCGGATGCGGCATGAGCGAACACGTGCGCGAACACGCATTCGAGCCGTTCTTCACCACCAAGGACAAGGGCCGTGGAACTGGCCTGGGGCTGAGCACGGTCTATGGCTTCGTCAAGCAGTCACGTGGTGCCGTCGCCATCGACAGCGTCCCGCAGGTGGGAACGACCCTCGCGCTGTACCTGCCACGGGGAGGGCGCGCGCTTCCCTGTGCTGGCGAGGCCGAAGCGGACGCGACGCGCCTGCCTTCGGCGCTGAAGGTCTTGATGGTGGAGGACGATCCTGAGGTCCGGCAGGTGGTGCGGAGCTTCCTGACAACGATGGGCTGCGTCGTTACCCAGGTGTTCAGCGCTGAGGAAGCCCTGGCAGAGCTGCAAGGAGATGGACGTTTCGACCTGCTGTTGACCGACATCGCGCTCGGTCAGGGAATGCGCGGCACCGACCTGGCACGGCATGCGCGGCAGTTGGCCGATCTGCCCGTGCTCCTGATGTCCGGCTTCTCGGCCGAGCTGGTCCATGCAGAGGGACACGGATCTTCCAGCTGGGAGGTCCTTGCCAAGCCGTTCTCGCGGCAACAGCTGGCGCAGGCCATCGCGCGCGTGCTGGCGGCGCAAGCCCAGCGATCGGCCTGAGGCGGTCAAACGACCCCGTAACGCCGGACGAAGCCCTGCAGCGCCTGGGGGTCGGCGATGCGCAGGTCGCGTCGTCCCTTTTCCACGAAGTCGATGATGTTCTCGCGCGCAAGGCGGGACAGCGTGCGGCTGACGGTTTCCAGTGCCATGCCCAGGTAGTTCCCGATCTCTGCGCGCGTCATCTTGAGCGTGATCGCATCGGTGCGCAGGCCCCGCTTGGCCATGGACTCTACCCATTGCAGCAGAAAATCCGCGACGCGGGCTTCGGCAGGCAAGGTGCAGACCGACATCAATGAGTCGCGGTCGTGCGCGATCTCATGGCTCATGGCCGCATGGAGCAGCTTGAGCAGTGCGGGCGCTTTGGCGCAGCCGGCCAGCAAAGCGTCGTAGCCGATGGTCCAGACCTCTCCGGTGTCCATGGCGATGGCATCGCAGCGATGGCAAGCGTCCGCGATGCCGTCGAAACCCATCCAGTCGCCTTTGAACTTGAAGCCGACGACCTGTTCGCGGCCGTCGGCGCTCAGGCTCACGATCTTGGCGCACCCTGTGCTCAGGATGTGCAGATTCTCGAAGGCTTGCCCGGCCTGGTAGATGGTGTCGCCCGCGTGCACCAGGCGACGCTGCAATGCCGCGGAGGATTGCACCAGGTCGAGGGTCTGCACGATCCGTTGACTGAACGCGATGCGCGCATCTGGCGCCCCCGGATGTCGGAGCGGATCGACATCGCTCAACCAGTGGGTGCGGTCGCGAACCTCTTCGATGGCGTTGAACATGGGGTGCTCCTGGCAGTCGACTAAGGATGGCTCGAGCACCAATGCTAGGCATCGCACTGCACGGCCGTGCCAACGCTTGGAACTGCTCCGTAACACTGCGTGAACCGCGTGTATCAGGCGTTCGGCCGGCGGCCCATGCTGCAGTGTTTGACGGAGAACAACGGACCGCCCGCCCGATGCCTCTAGTCTTGGGCATCCGGCACCAGCCATGACCGCCACATGCTCAACGCCTCCAAACCGCTTGCTGCGCACCTCCCGCGCCTGGATCCTGCGTGGCCGGCTCTCGACACAGTGCTCGAATGTGCCCGGCGCTTGGGGCATGCGCCGATGTCAGGTTCCCGGCCGGCGCCGTTCAAACATCGCAATCTCGTGCTGCTCTGTGCCAGCAGGCATGTTGCTGGACTGGAAGACTTCCGAAACGCTGCCTCTGGCCTGGGAGCCAACGTGGCAGTGCTGGTGTCCGATCTGCACCTGAACAGCGCGCCGCAGACGGTCGAGGACACCGCCAGGCTGCTCAGCCGCCTGTACGATGCGGTCGTGTGCGAT
Organism: Pseudorhodoferax aquiterrae; assembly: GCF_014652235.1. GTDB lineage: Bacteria > Pseudomonadota > Gammaproteobacteria > Burkholderiales > Burkholderiaceae_C > Pseudorhodoferax > Pseudorhodoferax aquiterrae. The sequence goes on along the minus strand of NZ_BMYK01000008.1, from coordinate 173,460 downwards.
GGCCTGCCCGACGCAGTGGTCGACCGTTTGGCGCGATCCGCCACCGTTGCCGTTCGAGCCGGCTACATCGGCGCGGCCGCCCATGCAGATGCGCTGGCTCAGCATCTGGCGGGAGCCGACCCACTGCAACACAAGCGGCACCGCATCCTGCAAGCGCTGGTGATGCAGAGCATGTCGTAGGCGGCCTCCATAGGGAACACGGCTGGCCTGGCCGGGGGGCGATGGCACTGCGACGGGGTGATCGCAGGCGAGCGCCCAAGGACACGGACCTGTCGGTCTACAGCCAGAAGGACTGGACGCCATCGCTGACCTGCTGAACAAGCGGCCGCGGGCCACACTCGACTGGCGCAGCCCATCCGGGCCATGCGCGAACTTGTGCAAGGCATGGCCGAGCAGCGCGACGCGACGATCCATGAATGGATCAGCAAAGGCTTGGTGTTGCATCTCGGATGTGAGACCGCCCGGCTTTTTCATTTCCGCGTGCCGCGTCCGCTTCGGACGTCTTCTTGCGCCGTGCTCCGCAGGGACCAGGCCACCCTGGCCTGCGCCAGCACCAGCGCCATGTAGCCCACCAGCTCGAGCAGCTCTTCCAGCACCTGGGCCTGGTCTCCGAGCGCATTGGCGTCCCAGCCCAGGTGGCCTTCGGCCAGCGACGATCCCATGGCCGCCAGCAGGACCACGAGCGCCTCGGCCCAGGGGAACGCGCCATGGCGGAGCATCTGCCCGATCACGCGGTCGAGCCGGGCGGCGGCCAGCAAGCCGGCGCATGTGCCGAGCGCGGCCCCGGCCAGCCCATAGACGTAAGGCTTGAACCAGAGCGTGTTCGACGAGAACTGCGGTCCCTCGGCCGTGAAGGCCAGCGGCTCGGCGAACACGGCGCCCCAGCTGAGTTCGCGGGCGGCGACCAGCAGCCAGACCGGCGCGATGCCCAGCCAGAGCAGGCGGTCCCGGCGACCGGGGGACCGGCGCAGCAACATGGCAGCGCAAGAGAATCCCAGGAGCAGGATGAGCACTTGAAGGTTCTCGATCCAGCTGTTCTCCCAACCCCAATGCGCAGGGAGCAGCAAGCCGACCGGAATGCTGGCCGCGCCGGCCAGCAGCAGCACGGCGCGCATCCGGTCCAGGCCTGGCGCAGGGTCGCCCCGTACGCCTCGGGACGGCAGGGCAGCCGGAAGGTCCTTGGACATCCCCGCGAGTCTACCGGTCCACCCTAAGCCACGCACGTGGCAAAAGCATGACGGCGATGTAGGAGGGCGCGTCGCCGCTGCTGCGCTTGCTGGAGCTTTGTGGATGGCGTGCGGCGAATGGACCCACTTTCTGGGGTATGATGCGCGCTTCCCGGAGCTATCGTCTATCGGTTAGGACATCAGATTTTCATTCTGAGAAGCGGGGTTCGATTCCCCGTAGCTCCTCCAGGATTCTTCAGCCCCTGCACCCATTGCAGGGCGCGTCTCTCGCACCGCGGTGCTCCCCCTTTCCGATCGCAGCCTCACGGGTCCCGTGGGCGTAGCCGCATGCTGTCGCGGTCCATGCGGACCTCGAAGTGCTGCAGGAAGTTCTGGCCCAGCAGGGCCTGGGCGTCGTCGTCACCCAGCGCCAGGCCCACACCCACGCGCAGGTCGCGCACGCTGGCGCCGCCTTGCAACTCGATGCGGCCGGCCCGCACCATGCGGCCCTCGCGCACGCCGTTGGCGGTGTGGAAGCTGGCGGGCTCGCCGCCTTGCAGGCCGGCGCGGCGGGCCAGGGCTTCGCTGACGCCGACCACGCTGGCGCCGGTGTCGACGAGGAACAGCACGGGCTCGCCGTTGATGGTGCCGGGGATGCGGAAATGCCCGTCGGCATGGCGCGGGATCAGCAGTTCGCCCGTGGCCGTCACGCGCGCCGCGCGCGGCTGCTGCCAGCGGTCCATGGCCCAGTACAGCAGCGCCATCACGGCGAGCCAGAAGGCCACCATGGCGAGCGCGCCGCGCAGCACCATGCCGCGCTGCGTGTTCACCAGTCCTCCTTGACGGCCATGACCGCGTCACGACCGGCCGCCGCGCGGCCGGCGAGCCAGGCCGTCAGCGTGCCCGCGGCGACGACGGCCCCGCACAGCGCCAGCAGCCGGCCCCAGGGCGCGTGCAGGTCCATGGTCCAGTGGAAGCTCTGCGGATTGACCACGTGCACCAGCACCACCGCCACGGCCAGGCCCAGGGCCAGGCCGGCGACGGCACCGACCAGGGTCCAGGCCGCGCCTTCGCCGGCCACCACGGCGAGGATCTGCCGGCGCGTGAGGCCTAGGTGCGCGAGCAGGCCGAACTCCTTGCGCCGCGCCAGCACCTGGGCGCTGAAGCTGGCGGCCACGCCGAACAGGCCGATGCCGATGGCCACGGCCTGCAGCCAGTAGGTCACGGCGAAGCTGCGGTCGAAGATGCGCAGCGAGCTGGCGCGCAGCGCGCCGACCGAGGTGAACTCCAGCAGCGCGCCGGCGCCGCTCGCCTGTGCCTCGACCAGGGCGCGCAGGCGCTGCTGCAGTGCCGCCGCATCGGTGCCGGGGGCCAGCCACAGCGCGATGTCGTTGATGCGCCGGTCGCCCGAGAGCTGCTGGTAGGCCTGCTGCGGCAACACCACCGCGCCGAACTGGCGCACGTAGTCGCGCCAGACGCCGGCCACGAACAGTGGCGGCGTGTCGGCCTGAGGAAAGGCCGCAGCGGCCAGCGCGTCCAGCCGGCTGCCCGGCACGGCGCCGTACAGGTCGACCATGGGCTCGCTGACGTAGACGCCCAGCATGCCGGGCGGCACCGGCAGCGCCGCGCCCACCAGCGGCAGGCTGCTGGCCGGGTCGGCGAGGCTGCGGGCCAGCAACTGCACGGCGGGCCGCTCCGGGCTCAGCTGCACGGCGCGCTGGCGCGTGGTGGCCACGCGGGCCACGCCTTCGCTGGCGGCCACCGCTTCCACGGTCTCGGGGCTGAAGAACAGCGCATCGCCGGGCGCCGCAGCCGGCCGCAGGTACAGGTCGGCCGGCAGCACCTGGTCCAGCCAGCCGATCATGGACTCGCGAAAGCTCGCCACCATCACCGTCAAGGCCACGGCCAGGCTCAGCGCCGCGACCACGCCGCTGACGGCCACGGCCGCGCTCTCGCGCACGCGCCGCGCGCGCTCCACGGCCAGCAGTGGCAGCAGCCGGTGCGCCACGCGCGCTTGCAGCCGGTCGTACAAGGCCTGGATCAGCAGCGGCAGCGCCGTGATGCCGCCGACCAGCAGCAGGCCCACCGAGACATAGGCGCCGAGCGCGATGCCGCCCACGGGCGGGGCCAGCGCGAGCAGGCCGCCCAGCGCGAGCAGCAGCAGGCTCCACAGCTGGCGGCGAAGGCCGGCGGGGGCCAGGCCCAGGCCCTTGAGCGCCTGGGCCGGCGGCAGGTCTTGCGCGGCGCGGGCCGGCCACCAGCCGCCGGCCAGCGTGGCGGCGATGCCCAGCAGCCCGTAGACGGTGGCCGCCACCGGGCTCCACTGCAGCGGCGGCGCCGCCTGGTTGAAGTAGCCACCGCCGAGGTCGCCCCCGAGCAGCCGCAGGGCCGCCGCTGCCAGCGCCGTGCCCAGCGCCAGCCCGGCCAGGCTGCCGGCCAGTCCGAGCACGGCCGATTCGGCCAGCACCAGGTACTGCCGCTCACGGCCCGTGAGGCCCAGCACGCCGAGTAGCGCGAACTGCCGCGTGCGCCGTGCGACCGACAGCGACAGCACCGAGAACACCAGGAAGGCGCCCGTGAAGAGCGCGACCAGCGCCAGCACCGTGAGGTTGACGCGGTAGGCGCGCGAGAGGTTGCTGACGCGCTGCGCGTCCTGCCCGGGTGTCTGGGCGCGCACCGCGGAGGGCAGCGCCAGCTCGGCCAGCACCTGCGCGCGCACGGCGCCGGGCACCAGCTGCACGTCGATGCGCGAGATCTCGCCCAGGCGCTCGAACAGGTCCTGCGCCGCGCCGATGTCCATCACCGCCAGCGCCGGGCCGCCGGCCGCGACGGTGCCGGCCACCCGCACCGGATGCAGTGCCAGGCCCAGCTGCAGCTGCAGACCGTCCATGCCCAGGGCCTGCTGCGCGGCCGGGTTCAGGAACACGGTGGCCGGCGCGAACCAGGCCTCGCGCGCACCGGCCAGGCCGGGCGTGGGCGCGGGCAGCAGCTGCGGCGCGAAGGCCGCCACGCGCAGTGCGTCCAGGCCCAGCACGCGCAGCGGCACGCGCTGGCTGCTGCGGTCCGAGCCGGCCAGGGTCTGCAGCTCGAGCACCGGGCTCGCATGGCGCACCTGCGGATGGGCGGCCACGCGCGCGTAGAGGTTCTCGTCGAAGCCGCCCTGCGTGGCGCGCAGTTCCAGGTCGGGCTGGCCGTTGACGCTGCGCACGGCGCTGGCGAACTCGTCCAGCGCCGAGGCGTTGATCAGGTGCACCGAGAAGGCCAGCGCCACGCCCAGCATCACGGCGACGACGGCGGCGGCGTTGCGCCAGGGGTGCTGGCGCAGTTCGCGCCACGAGAAGCTGGCCAGCAGCGCACGCAGCACGCCGGCGGGGGCTTCAGCGCGGCGCATCGGCGATGCCCTGCGCCGTCAGGTGCAGCACGCGGTCGGCGCGCGCAGCGGCCGCCTCGGAGTGGGTCACGAGCACGAGCGCGGCGCCGTGCGCGCGGACCTGGGCGATCAGCAGGTCCATCACGCGCGCCGCGGTGCCGGGGTCGAGGTTGCCGGTCGGCTCGTCGGCCAGCAGCAGGCCCGGACGGTGCACCAGCGCGCGCGCGATCGCCACGCGCTGCAGCTGGCCGCCGCTGAGCTGCTGCGGCAGCCGTGCGGCCAGGCCCTGCAGGCCGACCGCCTCCAGCATGGCATGGACCGCAGCGTCCGTGTCGTGCCGGCCCAGCAGCATCAGCGGCAGCGCCACGTTCTGCGCCACGTCCAGATGCGGCAGCACGTGGAAGGCCTGGAACACGAAGCCCAGCGCCTGCCGGCGCAGCCGCGCACGCGCGTCGTCGTCCAGGGCCGACAGGTCTCGGCCTGCCAGCAGCACGCGGCCGGCGTCCCAATGGTCCAGTCCGGCCATGCAGTTGAGCAAGGTGGACTTGCCCACGCCCGATTCGCCGACGATGGCGACGAACTCGCCCGGTGCCACGCGCAGCGTGACATCGGCGAACACGCTGGTCTCGCCATAGCGCTTGGCCAGACCATCCACGGCCAGGGCCGGCGGCACCGGCGTCCCTTCGCGCTGCGCGCTGCGGTGCTGCGCACCTTGGGGCGGCCCGGCGGTGCTCATGCGATGCGCTCCAGCACCTGGGCCAGGGCGTCGGGCGCGTCGCAGGGCACGGCCTCGCGCGCCGGCATGGAGCGCAGCCAGGTGATCTGGCGCTTGGCCAGCTGGCGCGTGGCGGCGATGCCCTGTTCGCGCAGTGCGGCCAGCGCGGCCGCCGGCAAGGGGGCGTCGCGGTCGGGCAGCGCATCCAGCGCCTGCCAGGCCTGGCGGTAGCCCACGCAGCGCATGGACGGCAGGTCGGCGTGCAGGTCGCCGCGCGCGCGCAGGGCGCGCACCTCGTCGACCAGGCCGCCGGCCAGCATGGCGTCGAAGCGCTCTGCGATGCGCGCGTGCAGCCAGCCGCGCTCCGTGGGCTCGAGCGTGACGAGGCGGTGGCGCGGCGCGGCCTTCAGTGCGCGCGCGCCGTGGAAGGAGGACAGCGGCCGGCCGGTCAGGCGCCAGACCTCCAGCGCACGCTGGATGCGCTGGGCATCGTGGGGCGCCAGCCGGGCCGCGGTGACCGGGTCGTGCCGCGCCAGCTCGGCATGCATGGCGGGCCAGCCGCGCGCGGCGGCCTCGGCCTCGAGCGCGGCGCGCAGCGCGGGGTCGGCCGTCGGCATCGCGTCCAGCCCGTCGATGAGGGCCTTGAAGTACAGCATGGTGCCGCCGACCAGCAGGGGCAGGGCGCCGCGCGCGCGGATCTCGCCGACCAGGCGTGTGGCGTCGGCCACGAAGCGCGCTGCGCTGTAGGCCTCGGACGGGTCGAGGATGTCGATCAGGTGGTGTGGCGCGGCCGCGCGCTCGGCGGGCGTGGGCTTGGCCGTGCCGATGTCCATGCCGCGGTAGACCAGGGCCGAGTCCACGCTGACGATTTCCACCGGCCGGCGTGCCGCGATGGCCAGCGCGGCCGCGGTCTTGCCGGAGGCCGTGGGGCCGGCCAGGCCGATCCAGTCGATGTCCACGGGGCTGGCGGCCTCAGCGCCGCGCCGCGGTGGCGGGCGGCAGGCAGGGCAGGTGGGTCAGGGCAGGGCGCATGGTGTCCAGGGCGGGGCGGGCGGCACGCCGTGGCATGCCAGGCCCGCGATTGTGGCAAAGCCACGCCGCACCCTGCCCATACCCGCACACGCCGCACACGCCGCACACGCCGCACACGCCGCACACGCCGCACACGCCGCACACGCCGCACACGTCCCCCGCGCGCGCCTTCAACCGCTCAGAAGCTTTCCCACTCACCCTCTTCGCTCTTGGCCGGGGCCTTGGCGGCAGGCAGTGCCCGGGGCGCTGCGGCGGCGACCGGCCTGGGCTTCGCCGCCGTCGGTGCGGCGGCGGGCTTCGCGGCCACGCGCGGCGCCGGCGCAGCGGCGGGGCGCGGGGGCGCCGCCGGGGCCGGGGCACGGACGGGTGCCGGCACGGCACCGTCGCGCAGCCGGAACACCGCCATGGCCTGCACCAGCTGCGCGGCCTGGTGGCGCAGGCTGTCGGCCGCCGCGGCGGACTGCTCGACCAGGGCCGCGTTCTTCTGCGTGGTCTGGTCCATCTCGGTGATGGCCTGGCCGATCTGCGCGACGCCCGAGCTCTGCTCGTTGCTGGCCGCGCTGATCTCGCCCACGATGTCGGTGACGCGGCGGATCGCGGCGACGACCTCTTCCATGGTGCTGCCGGCCTGGTCCACCAGCGTGGTGCCTTGCTGCACGCGCTCCACGCTGGCGCCGATCAGCGTCTTGATCTCGCGCGCCGCCTCGGCCGAGCGGCCGGCCAGGCTGCGCACCTCGCTGGCCACCACCGCGAAGCCGCGGCCCTGCTCGCCGGCGCGCGCCGCTTCCACGGCCGCGTTCAGTGCCAGGATGTTGGTCTGGAAGGCAATCGAGTCGATCACGCCGATGATGTCGGCGATGCGGTCCGAGCTTTCGTGGATCCCCTTCATGGTCTCGACCACGCGCGAAACCACCTCGCCGCCCTTGCTCGCGACCGACGAGGCATTGGCCGCCAGCGCGTTGGCCTGGCGCGCGTTGTCGGCGTTCTGGCGCACGGTGGAGCTCAGCTCTTCCATGGAGGCGGCCGTCTCCTCCAGCGCCGAGGCCTGCTGCTCGGTGCGGCCGGACAGGTCGTTGTTGCCCGCCGCGATCTCGCTGCTGGCCGTGGACACGCCTTCGGCGTTGCGCCGCACCTCGGAGACCACGCTGGCCAGCTGCTGCTGCATCTCCTTGAGCGCGGCCAGCAGGGTGGTGGCCTCGTCGCGGCCGTGCACCTGGATGTCTTCGGTCAGGTCGCCGGCCGCCACGCGGCGCGCCGTGCTGCCTGCCTGCGCGAGCGGGCCCGTGATGCTGCGCGTGAGCAGCCAGGCGAACAGGGCCACCAGCCCCAGCGCCACGATGGCGAAGCCGAGCAGGATGGACTGGCCCAGCGCGGCCTGCTCGGCGGTCTGACGCAGCGATGCGTCGTAGATCGCCTGCTGGCCTTCCTCGAAGCGCTGCAGCGCGGCGTCGTACTGGTCGGCCAGGGGGCGCAGCTGGCTGTTGAGCAGGGACGCCACATCCTCGCCGGCCTGGCGTCGCTTGATCAGGTCGGCACGTGGTCCGCGGTAGGCCTCGCGCCGCTTGTTGATCTCGGCGATCAGGGCCTTTTCCTCGGGCGTCACGGCGAGCTGGCCGATGCGCTCGCTGACCTCGGAGATGCGCTTGGAGGTGCGGTCCATCTGCGCCGTCCAGGCCGGGATGCGGCCCACGTCGGACTCGAGCAGCGTGGACTGGGTGCGGACCCAGTTCATCTCGATGTTCTGCCGCCAGCGCTCGGCCAGGCGCAGCTTCTCGCTGTCGTACGTGCCCAGGCGCTGGGCGTCGGCGGCGGTTTCCTGCAACCGCCAATAGCCGACGGCGGCGCTGACGGCGATGATCAGCAGCAGGATGCTGAAGGCCAATGTCAGGCGGGCGCCGATGCGCAGCTGGCGCAGCGCGTTCATGCGGCACCTCCGGCTGCGATGGACTGCTCGCCCCAGGTCCGGACACGTACTTCTTCTTGGTGCACAACAAGCCTCCCGAGAGCCTACGGTGCGCCGATTATGGGCATTCGCCCGCTAACCGGGGGTACTCGCTTGCCCCAGCTGTACGAAAGCTGAGCGAAAGAACAACACTCGGGAAAAGCCCTCTACTCGCCGGCCTGTGCCAGCGCACTGCTCGCGGGCCAGCCGAACAACTGGTGCAGGGCCGCGCGGTATTGCGCCTGGCCGCGCACGATGGTGTTGTGGTGCGTGCCCCCGTCCACCACGACGAAGGCCTTGGGCTCCTGCGCGGCCTCGTACAGGCGCCGGCCCAGGTCCGGCTTGATCAGGCTGTCGTCCGAGCCGTGCACCACCAGCAGCGGGGCCCCGATGTGGGGCACCTTGCGGATGGACTCCATGCGTTGCGTGATGAGCCAGCCGATCGGCAGCCAGCCCCACTTCATGCTGGCCGCCACCTCGGGGATGGAAGTGAAGGTGCCTTCGACGAGCACGCCGCGCTCGTCCTTGACCTTGGAGGCCAGGTCGATCGCGATGGCGCCGCCCAGCGAGTGGCCGAAGATGTAGCGCGGCCGGTCGGGGTAGCGCGCGGCCAGCCAGTCCCAGGCGGCGCGGGCGTCCTCGAAGGCGCGGTCCTCGGAGGGCAGCTCGGTGGTGCTCTTGCCGAAGCCGCGGTAGTCGATCGCCAGCACCGAGAAGCCCAGCTGCTGCATGGCGCGCATGCGCGGCGCAGAGCCCTGCACGTTCCAGCGCGCGCCGTGCAGGTACAGCAGGATGGGCGCCTGCGCGGGGTCGGTGTGCAGCGCGGCTTCGTTCTCCAGCCACAGGCCGTGCAGCCGCACGGGCTCCCTGGAGACCTTGGAGTCGAAGCCGATCCAGACCTCCTCCATGCCCTCGGCACTGGCGGCGCTGCCGCCCCAGGCGCGGTCGCCGGGCTGGAAGATCCAGTCGCGCTGGCGTTCGTCGAGCAGGCTGCAACCCGTGACCGCACCCAGGGACAGGGTCGAGCACAGCAGGGCGATCAAGGATAAGCGGCGCATGGCAGGCACAGACTTCGGAAGTGCGGCGTAAGTTCAATCCTACGCAGCGCAAGCACGATCAGGGCCAGGCCGGGCGACCGTTCAGCGCCCGCGCAGGAACAGCTGGTCGAGTTCGCGCACGCTGATCTGGCGCCAGGTCGGCCGGCCGTGGTTGCACTGGTCGGAGCGCTCGGTGGCCTCCATCTGGCGCAGCAGGCCGTTCATTTCCTCCAGCGTGAGCCGGCGGTTGGCGCGCACCGCGCCATGGCAGGCCATGGTGGCGAGCAGTTCGTTGCGGGCCCGCTCGACCACGCCGCTGGCCTCGTGCTGGGCCAGTTCCGCCAGCACGCTGCGCGCCAGCGCCACGGCATCGCCCTGGGCCAGGCTGGCGGGCACGGCGCGCACCGCCAGCGTGCGCGCCGAGAACGGCGCCACGTCCAGGCCCAGCTGGGCCAGCGTGTCGGCATGGGCCTCGGCAGCCGCCAGTTCGGTCGGCGTGGCCGCGAAGGTGGCCGGGATCAGCAGCGGCTGGCTGGCCATGGCCGCATCGTCGGCCTGCGCCTTGAGCCGCTCGTACACGATGCGCTCGTGCGCGGCATGCATGTCCACCACCACCAGACCCTGCTGGTTCTCGGCCAGGATGTAGATGCCTTGCAGCTGGGCCAGGGCGCGGCCGAGCGGCCAGGCCGGCGCCTCGTCCGGTGCGGGCGTGGCGCGCGGCTGCGGGACGGGGGCTTCTGCCCGGGCCAGCGCAGCGGGTGGCGGCTCGGGCAGCGTGGCGACCGCGCTGTCGGCCGCCTCCTGCCAGCGCGGCATGGGTTCGGCGACGGCCGGCACCGGAGCCGGGCTCCAGGGCGTGAAGCCCGCCGCGGGCGCTGCCACGGGCTCGGCGAAGGCCATGGCGGGCTGGCGCCAGGCCGGCATCGGCACCGGCGCGGGTGCCGCCACGCCGGGCAATGGCGCTTGCGGCGCCGGCTGGGCCAGCGCGGCGCGCGGTGCGGCCAGCGCCTGGTCGACGGCGCGGCGCACGGCCTGGTGCACCTCGCGGCTGTCGCGAAAGCGCACCTCGATCTTGGTCGGGTGCACGTTCACGTCCACGCGCGTAGGGTCCATGTCCACGTAGAGCGCGTAGACCGGCTGGCGCTGGCCGTGCAGCACGTCCTCGTAGGCGCTGCGCGCGCCGTGCGCGAGCACCTTGTCGCGCACGAAGCGGCCGTTGACGTAGGCGAACTGGTGGTCGCCGCGCGCGCGCGCCGCGTCCGGGATGCCGGCGCGGCCGCGCACGCGGATCAGCGGCCCGCCGCCCTCGCTTTGCGCGCTGCTGCACCAGTCCACCCGCACCGAGCGCTCGCAGAACTCCTCGCCCAGCACGTCGGCCAGGCGCTGGTCCATGCCGCCATCGTCGCCGTCGGTCGCGGCGCGCCACTGCTCGACCAGCTTGCCTTCGTGCCAGATCGCGAAGCCCACGTCGGGCCGCGCCAGCGCGTGGCGGCGCACGGCCTCGATGCAGTGGGCCAGCTCGGTCGCATCGGTCTTGAGGAACTTGCGCCGCGCCGGCGTGCTGAAGAACAGCTCCTTGACCTCCACCGTGGTGCCGACGGCGCGCGCGATGGGCTTCATCTCGCCGGTGCGCCCGTCCAGCAGCATGGCGTGCGGCTGCTCGGCCGTGCGCGAGGCGATCGCCATGTCGGACACCGAGTTGATGGCCGCCAGCGCCTCGCCGCGAAAGCCCATGGTGGCCACGCTCTCGAGCTCCTGCAGGTTGCCGATCTTGCTGGTGGCATGGCGCTTGAGCGCCAGCGGCAGGTCGGCCACGGGGATGCCGATGCCGTCATCCTCCACGGCGATCAGGCGCACACCACCGGCCAGCAGGCGCAGCACGATCTGGCGCGCGCCGGCGTCGAGGGCGTTGTCGACGAGTTCGCGCACCACCGAGGCCGGACGCTCGACCACCTCGCCGGCGGCGATCTGGCTGATCAGCTCGTCGGGCAGCTCGCGGATCTGGCGGCGTTCGGTCATTTCAGGGCCGCCCGGCCGCCCGAAGGCGCTGAAGCGCTCCCTTGGGAGGCAGCGAGACACGAAGTGATGCGCGTGGGGGCTTTCATTGCAGCGCTTGGCCGCAAGCGGCGCATTGGGTGTCGGTCGCGCGCACGTTGGTGCCGCAGGCCGGACAGGTGGCGGGTGGCTTGGGCGGCTCGGTCGGCTGCGCGGCATTGGCGGCTGCGGCGCGCGCGCGCTCGGCCACGCGCTGGGCGCGGGCCTGGGCCTGCTCCTGCATGCCGCGGGCCTTGTCGACGGCGTAGGCCAGGTGGGCGTCCACATGGGCCTGCTCGGCCGCCAGGTCCAGGCCGTCCAGCGCGCGCAGGTAGACGCTGCTCACACCGCGCAGGTACACCAGGCCCGGCAGCGTGCAGGCGGCTGCGAACAGCACGCCGCTGCCGAAGCCGGCCGCCGCGGCATGCGCGCCACCGCTTCCCATGCCGAAGCTGCCCATGTCCATGTTGCCCAGGATGGGGGCGGAGATGCCGGCCGTGATGGCCACGCCGCCGAACAGGATGGTGCCGATCAACAGGCCGATCAGCACCGCGATGAAGGACACCACCAGCATCAGCAGCAGCACCATGCCGAGCCGGCGCCGCGCGATGGCGATCAGCTGGCTCACGCACTCCATGGCCGTGGCGCCGTTCCACACCGAGGGCGCCGACAGCGGGAACACCACCATGGGCAGCGCGAACAGCGCCACGCCCGTCAACACCACCGCCACCGGGAACACGAAGGCGTACAGCAGCGGCCCGAGCAGCGGCAGCTTGCACAGGAACACCACCACCATCAGCGCCAGCACGCCGGCCAGGTACAGGCCCGCGATCCACAGGTAGACCAGCAGCAGGCGGTGCGAGTGCGTCAGCGAATGCGAGACGGCCTCGACGATGGAGCGCGAACGCACGCCGTGCGCCTCGTCCATCAGCATCACGCCGGCGGCATTGACGCCGTAGAACAGCACGGCATAGGCCGCCACCGCGAACAGCGCGACGAAGAAGTAGCTGACGCTGGCCAGCAGCGTGCCGAGGCCCATGACCATGGCGCCCGCGACCAGCGTGACCAGCAGCAGCACAAGGGCGCGCCAGTTGCGCATGGCGTCGATGCTGTCGACGAGGCTGCTGCTGTCCTTGATCTGTTGGGAAAGCACGGGCGGGGTACTCCTGAGGTTGGCTGCGGCGCGGCCGGCTAGTTGCCGACCAGACCCTGTTCGATCTCGCGCCGGCGCTGCTCGCGGGCCTCATTTTCCAGGCGGACGCAGGTCAGGTGCCGGCGGAACTCCGACTTGAAGCATTGCATGCCGATGCACAGCGAACGCGCGAGCCCGTTGCTGCTGTCGGCACAGACCGATTCCGGGCTCGGCGCCGCGGGCGGGGCGGCGGCCTGGCGCGGCGGGGGCGATGGCGGCGGTGGTGGCCGGGGCGCGGGGGGCGCAGTGTAGACGGTGGCGAGCTCGGCGGGCGGCGCGGCAGCCGCGGAGGCGGCGCTGGCCGCCGGCTCGGGCGGCTTGACGGCCGCGGGCGCCGGCTGGGGGCGTTGCGGGGCAGGGGCCTGCGCCGGCTCGGACGCGGGTGGCGCCGGTGGCGCTACGCTCGGTGCCTCCACCGGAGCGGGCGGCTTGTCGGAAGCCGGGGGCGGCGGATCGGTCAGGAACTCCTCGACGGGGGCGGCGGCCGGCGCCGGGGGAGCGGTGACCGGCGGCGGCGCTGCCCCGCGCTGCCACCACAGCACCGCGGCCACGAGCACCAGCACGAGCAGCAGCAACGGCAGGACCGGGCGGTGGCGCGCTGCCGCCGGTGCAGGCGCGGTCCGGGCCGCCGCCGCGGCCGGCACGCCCTGCGGCATACCGGGCTGCCGGTCGGGTTGGACCAGCCGGGGTGCGAGGGCGGGCTCGGCGGGCCTGGCCAAGGACTTGCCGCAACGGCGGCAAAAGCGCGCGCCGGCCCGGTTGGGTTTGCCGCAGGCCAGGCAGGCCAGGGCTGGCGTGGCCGTTGCGGCCGGCGCCGTCGGCGCACGTGCGGCGGCGCCGGCCGCCGGCGTGGCCGGATCCAGAGGGGTAGCGCACTTCCTGCAGAACCTGGCGATGGGCCGGTTCCCGGTGCCGCATGCGGGGCAGGTCTTGGACAAAGGAAAACAGCGGGGTGGACGGGGCCGTGGTGCGCCGGCTGCGGCCGGCTGGCGCCAGGGCGGGCCGATGCTAGCAAATGCGCTGCGCGGGCAATTCCCTGGCCGCGCGGGCCTGTCACGGGCCCGGTGGGGACGGGCCGCCATAATGCCGCCGCATGGAACTGGCGAGCTTTCTGATCGACTTCATCTTGCACGTGGACGTGCACCTGGAGACCTTCGTGCGCAACTACGGCACCTGGGTCTATGCGCTGCTGTTCCTGATCGTGTTCGTGGAGACCGGCGTCGTGGTGATGCCCTTCCTGCCGGGCGACTCACTGCTGTTCGTGGTGGGGGCACTGTGCGGCCTGGGCCTCATGAGCCTGCCGCTGGCGATGGCGGTGCTGGTGGTGGCCGCGGTCCTGGGTGACCAGTGCAACTACAGCATCGGCCGCTATTTCGGGCCCAAGGTGTTCCAGTGGGAAGACTCGCGCTTTTTCAACAAGAAGGCCTTCGACCAGGCCCATGCCTTCTACGAGCGCTATGGCGGCGTGACCATCATCCTGGCGCGCTTCATGCCGTTCATCCGCACCTTCGCCCCCTTCGTGGCCGGCGTGGCCGAGATGGGCCGCACCAAGTTCACCGCCTACAACGTGGCCGGCGCGCTGATCTGGGTGCTGGGCATCTGCACGGCGGGCTATTTCCTGGGCGGCCTGCCCTGGGTCAAGGCCAACCTGGACAAGATCATCTGGGCGATGATCTTCATCCCCGGTTTGATCGCCATCTACGGCGCCTGGAAGGCCAAGCGCCAGGCCGAGCGCGACGCCGCCGGCGCGGCCACGTCCTGAACACGGCTTGTCACGCCCGGCGCTTTCGCACTGGGCCATGATGCGGGTTTCTTCCTCAGGAGCTTCGCATGTCCCTGTTCTCCGGTTCCCGCCTTCCCGCCATCGCCGTAGCGGGCGCTTGTGCCATTGCGCTGGGTGTGCTGCTGGCGCCCAGCGCGCAATCGCAGATCCGCGCCAATCCCAGCTACCAGCCCGTCGGCGTGTCGTCGAGCGGCAACGGCAGCACCGCCTGGTTCCACGACCCTGCGACCGGGCGGGCCATCGCCTGCCATATGGCGAGCGGCGCGATCCAGTGCCAGTCGGCCAAGTTGCCGGAAGGGTCCTGAAACGGCGAAGGGCCCCGCAGGGCCCTTCCGATCAGGCGACCGCGCCTCAGCGGCCCTGGTCGCGCCGCTTGCCGACCTCGTTGCCGACCAGCGCGCCGGCTGCGGCGCCGCCCACGGTGCCCAGCGTGCTGCCGAACACGGCATTGCCGACGACGCCGCCGGCCACGGCGCCGACGCCGGTGCCGACCTGCGCACTGGTGGGGTTGGAGGCGCAGCCCGTCAGGCCGATGACCGATGCCGCGGTGACTGCCAGGATGGTCTTGATCATGGGGATACCTCGTCTCTTGCTGTTGCGATGCCAGGCTTCATGGGCCTGTAGGACCACTGTAGGAACGGCACCGGCCCGCGCCTGTAGGCCAGGGCCGGCGCGGCGTGTGGGGCCGCGCCAGATCAGACGGTGCGGCTGCGCGCCAGCGGCGGGTTCTTGGCGAAGTAGCCGCGGATGCCGCGCATGATCGCGTCCGCCAGCTCGTCCTGGTAGGCCTCGCTGCGCAGCTTGGCCTCTTCCTCGGGGTTGCTGATGAAGGCCGTCTCCACGAGCACGCTCGGGATGTCCGGTGCCTTGAGCACCGCGAAGCCGGCCTGCTCCACGCGCGGCTTGTGCAGCCGGGCCATGCCGCCGATCTCGCCGAGCACGGCGCTGCCCAGCTTCAGGCTGTCGTTGATCTGGGCCGTGGTGCTCATGTCCAGCAGCATGCGCTGCACATGCTGGTCCTTGGCCTGCACGTTGACGCCGCCGATCAGGTCGGCCTGGTTCTCCTTGTCGGCCAGCCAGCGCGCGGCCGTGCTGGTGGCGCCGCGCTGGCTCAGCGCGAACACGCTGGCGCCGCGCGCGGCCGGCGTCGTGAAGGCGTCGGCATGGATGCTGATGAACAGGTCGGCCTGCACATTGCGCGCCTTCTGCACGCGCGTCTGCAGCGGCACGAAGAAGTCGGCGTCGCGCGTGAGGAAGGCGCGCATCGGGTTGCCGTTGACGCTGGCCGCGTTGATGCGCTCGCGCAGCTTGTGCGCCACGCGCAGCACGATGTCCTTCTCGCGCGTGCCCTTGGGGCCGATCGCGCCGGGGTCCTCGCCGCCATGGCCGGGGTCCAGCGCGACGATGATGAGGCGGTCGGTGCGGCTGGGCGGCGCAGGCGTCGGCTTGGCCGGCCGCGGTGGCGCCTTCTCGGGCGCGGCGGCCAGCGTGCCGTGCGGCAGTTCGGGCGAGGGGGGGCGTGCCGTGCTGTCCGGGCCGGGCAGGGGCTTGACTTGCCCCGGCGGCGGCGACTCGCGCAGCTCCGGGCCGGCAGCGGGCGTGCCGCTGGTCCCCGGGCCGGTGTGGCGCGCGATCAGGTCGTCCAGCGGGTCGGCCGCGGGCGCCTTGCCCGCCTGCACGTCGCGCAGCCGCTCGTCGATCAGCGCCTGCAGCGGGTCTTCCTTCTCGGCCGGGTACAGGTCCAGCACCAGGCGGTTCTGGTAGGCCGCCACGGGCTTCAAGGTGAACACCTGCGGCACGGCGGCGCGCTT
Source organism: Pseudorhodoferax aquiterrae (assembly GCF_014652235.1). GTDB lineage: Bacteria > Pseudomonadota > Gammaproteobacteria > Burkholderiales > Burkholderiaceae_C > Pseudorhodoferax > Pseudorhodoferax aquiterrae. Next base: position 157,378 of record NZ_BMYK01000008.1, on the reverse strand, counting down.
CAAGTCGATCACGAGGCGCACCACGCCGGGCTGGTTCTGGCCGACGCGGATGCGTTCGATGTTGGGATCGTCGGGCCGCACGCGGCCCACGAGTTCGCGCAGCGCGGCATCCAGGTCGATGCCTTCGATGTCCACCGCCAGGCGCGGCGGGTCGGCCACGAAGATCTGCTTGGTGGTCAAAGGCACGTCGGACTCGATGGTCACGCGCGAGTAGTCGGGCGCGGGCCAGACGCGCACGGCGACGATGCCAGCGCCGCGCGCAGCATGGGTCACGCCCAGCAGCAGCACCAGCGCGCCGTGGCCGAGCAGGCGGCGGCGTTTCATGTCGGCGCCGCCCGGCGGCCCGAAGGCGCCGATGCGCCCCCTCGGGGGGCAGCGATACGCGCAGCGATGAGCGTGGGGGTCATTTGAGGTTCTCCAGGAGCCCGCGGCCGCGCGGCGTGCGGGCCGTGACGTGCACGTCGCGGCCCTCGTCGGCCCGTGCGGTGATCGTGATGGCGAGGTCCGCTGGCGGCAGCAGCGCGCCGGCCTTCTCGGGCCATTCGGCCAGCTTGAGGCCGGGGCTGGCAAAGATGTCGCGAAAGCCCGCGTCTTCCCATTCGCGCGGATCGTCGAAGCGGTAGAAATCGAAGTGCCAGATCGCCAGCGGGGGCTGGCGGTCGTCCACCACATGTGGCTCCACCACGGCATAGGTCGGGCTCTTGATGCGGCCTTGCACGCCCAGCGCGCGCAGCAGATGGCGCACCAGCGTGGTCTTGCCTGCGCCCAGGTCGCCATGCAGCGTGACGAAGGCCTCCCGCGTGTCCGGTTGCGCGGCCAGGCGCGCGGCGAAGGCGGCCGTCGCGGCTTCGTCGGGCCAGTGCAACACCAGGGAGACGGGGAGGGGGGACGTCTGCGCACCAGCCGCTGGGGAGGGTGCGGTTTCTACAATCGGCGGGTGACGGCTGCTGTGGTTCAGATCGATGCTCTCCGGCTGGTGTCCCGTATCAGGGAATGGGCCAGCGCGCTCGGATTCTCCCAAATCGGCATCGCCCCTGTGGATTTGTCGTCGGCCGAACCGGGTTTTGCGGCCTGGCTCGCGGCCGGTTTCCACGGTGAGATGGACTACATGGCCCGCCACGGCATGAAGCGGGCGCGCCCGGCCGAGCTCGTGGAGGGCACGCTCAGCGTGCTGACCGCGCGCATGGATTACCTGCCGCAGGACACGCCGGACGACTGGCAGGCCGCCGAGCTCGCGCGGCTGGCGCGGCCCGGCGAGGCCATCGTCTCGGTCTATGCGCGGGGCCGCGACTACCACAAGGTGCTGCGCGCGCGGCTGCAGAAGCTGGCCGAGCGCATCGCCGAGGCAGTGGGCCCGCTGGGCTTTCGCGTGTTCGCCGATTCAGCGCCCGTGCTCGAGGCCGAACTCGCCGCGCGCAGCGGCCAGGGCTGGCGCGGCAAGCACACGCTGGTGCTGAACCGCGAGGGCGGCTCCATGTTCTTCCTGGGCGAGATCTACCTGGACATCGCGCTGCCGCAGAGCGCGCCGGTCAGCGCCCACTGCGGCCAGTGCCAGGCCTGCATCGCCATCTGCCCCACGGGCGCCATCGTCGGGCCGCAGCGCGTGGACGCGCGGCGCTGCATCTCCTACCTGACCATCGAACACCCAGGGCCGATTCCGCTGCCGCTGCGCCACTTGCTGGCCAACCGCATCTACGGTTGCGACGACTGCCAGCTGGCCTGCCCCTGGAACAAGTTCGCGCAGCGCTCGCCGCTGCCTGACTTCGATGCACGCGAGGGCCTGGCCGGCAGCACGCTGGCCGCGCTGTTCGGCTGGAGCGAGGACGAGTTCCTGCGCCGCACCGAAGGCAGCGCGATCCGCCGCATCGGCCACGCGCGCTGGTTGCGCAACATCGCGGTGGCGCTGGGCAATGCGCTGCGGCAGGTACCGGCCGAGGAACGGGCACCGCTGCGCGCCGCGTTGCACACGCGCGCAGAACACGCCAGCGCACTCGTGCGCGAACACGTCGCCTGGGCTTTGGCTCAAGGCTGAGCGGGCGCCTGTGCCTGCCGGAACGCGCCCGGCGCCATGCCGGTCCATTGCCGGAACGCGCGCGCGAAGCTCTTCTCGTTACGAAAGCCCACGGACAGCGCGATCTGCTTGACCGAGCGCTGGGTGCGGCGCAACTGCTCCACGGCCTGCTCGTGGCGCACCTGGTCCTTGAGGCCCTGCAGCGACAGGCCCTCGGCCTGCAGCTGGCGGTGCAGCGTGCGGGTGGACACATGCAGCAGGCCGGCCAGCGCATCGGCCGTGCCGGCGTCGCTGCGCGTGCGCAGCAGCTCGCGCACGCGCTGGCCCAGCAGCCGGTCGCGCCGGTACTGCAGCACCGTCAGCGGCAAGGCGCGCCGCAGCATGGTGCGCAGCGCGCGCTCGTCGCGCACCAGCGGCAGGCCGAGATAGGCCGCGTCGAAACGGTACCCGGCCTCGCGCGCGCCGAAGCGGATCGCGCCGCCGAACATCAGCGGGTAGGCATCGGCATGGTCGGGCGCGGGGAAGGGGAAGCTGGCCTCCTGCAGCGAGACGCGCGAGTCGATGGCCCAGCTCGCATAGCCGTGCACGAAGCGCAGACAGGACACCAGGCAGAACTCGCGCAGCGCCCCGAGCGCGCGCCGCTCCTCGATCCACAGCCGCGCGCTGCCGCCCTCGACCTCGAGGTGCAGCAGCACGTCGTCGACCAGCAGCCGGTGGTGGCGGCACCAGCGCGCCAGCGCCACGCCGAGGTTGGGCGAGGTCAGCGAGGCACGGCACAGCATGCCGTAACTGCCCCAGGGCAGGCGCCGGCCGAACCAGCCCAGGGCTTCGTCGTCCAGTTCCTGCATGGCGTGGGCGTTGAGCGCCTCGAACTGCGCGGCGGTCACGCGCGCGCCGCCTTGCTGCAGCTCGCGCGGCGCGATCTGTGCCGCGCGCAGGGCCGCGGAGGGATCCCGGCCGTAGCGTGCATAGGCCTGCACGATGGCTTGGACGAAGGCCATCGGTGTGGCGGCGCGGGCGGGCGGCGAGGCGAGGGGGGAGGGCATGGCGGCGGCAAGCGGAGCGTGGCGCAATCTGCAACCATTGTGGCGTCAAATGCCCGGCAGGCCGGCGTAAGCTGTCGCGCTGCGACCGCAACCCCTTCAGGAGACTGCCCCCATGCCCGCTTCCCCCACTTCTCAGTTGCCCGGCCTCGACTTCGACCTGGGCGAGACCATCGATTCCCTGCGCGACGCGATCGCCGATTTCTGCGCCGCCGAGATCGCGCCACGCGCGGCGGCCATCGACCGCGACAACCAGTTCCCCAAGGACTTGTGGGCCAAGCTCGGCAGCCTGGGCCTGCACGGCATGACGGTCAAGGAGGAGTACGGCGGCACCGAGCTGGGCTATCTGGCCCACATCGTGGCCATGGAGGAGGTCTCGCGCGCCTCGGCGTCGGTGGGCCTGTCCTACGGCGCGCACTCCAACCTGTGCGTGAACCAGATCCACCGCAACGGCAGCGCCGCGCAGAAGGCCAAGTATTTGCCCAAGCTCGTCAGCGGCGAGCACGTGGGCGCGCTGGCCATGAGCGAGCCGGGCGCCGGCTCCGACGTGGTCAGCATGAAGCTCAAGGCCGAGAAGAAGGACGGCTACTACGTGCTCAACGGCGGCAAGATGTGGATCACCAACGGCGGCGATGCCGACACGCTGGTGATCTACGCCAAGACCGAGCCCGAGATGGGCGCGCGCGGCATGACGGCCTTCATCGTCGAGAAGGGCTTCAAGGGCTTCTCGGCCGGCACCAAGCTCGACAAGCTGGGCATGCGCGGTTCCAACACCTTCCCGCTGTTCTTCGACAACTGCGAGGTGCCCGAGGAGAACGTGCTGGGCGGCGAGGGCATGGGCGCCAAGGTGCTCATGAGCGGGCTGGACTACGAGCGCGCCGTGCTGTCGGGCGGCCCGCTGGGCATCATGGCCGCCTGCATGGACGCCGTGATCCCCTACGTGCACGAGCGCAAGCAGTTCGGCCAGAGCATCGGCGAATTCCAGCTGATGCAGGGCAAGATCGCCGACATGTACAGCACCTGGCAGGCCACGCGCGCTTACGTCTATGCCGTGGGCAAGGCCTGCGACCGGCAGGACCATGCGCGCAGCTTCCGCAAGGATGCGGCCGGCGCCATCCTCTACTCGGCCGAGAAGGCCACCTGGATGGCCGGCGAGGCGATCCAGGCGCTGGGCGGCGTGGGCTACACCAAGGATTTCCCGGTCGAGCGGCTGTGGCGCGACGCCAAGCTCTACGAGATCGGCGCGGGCACGAGCGAGATCCGCCGCATGCTGATCGGCCGCGAGCTGTTCTCCGAGACCGCCTGACCATGGACAGCTACGCCAAGGGCGCGACCGCGCCCGCGCTGATCGAGCAGACGATCGGCGACTGCTTCGACGCCATGGCCGTACGCCAGCCCGATGCGCTGGCCCTGGTCAGCCGCCACGAAGGCGTGCGCATGAGCTACGGCGAACTGCAGGCAGGCGCCCACCGCCTGGCCAGCGCGTTGCTGCGCTCGGGCCTGCTGCCCGGCGACCGCATCGGCATCTGGTCGCACAACAACAGCGCCTGGCTGCTCATGCAGCTGGCCACGGCCAAGGCGGGCCTCGTGCTCGTCAACATCAACCCGGCCTACCGCACGGCCGAGCTCGAGTACGCGCTGAACAAGGTCGGCTGCCGCGCCATCGTGGCCATGGCGCGCTTCAAGACCAGCGACTACCTCGGCATGTTGCGCGAGCTGGACGGCAAGCTGCCCCAGCTCGAGCGCGTCTACTGGATCGACCGGACTGGCGAAGGTGCGGAAGAGCCCGGCATGACGCGCTTCTCGGCGCTGCTGGCGTCGGGCGAGGAGGCCGACCCGCGCGTTGCCGAGGTGCAGCGGAGCCTCAAGAACACGGACCCGATCAACATCCAGTTCACGAGCGGCACCACGGGCTTCCCCAAGGGTGCGACGCTGACCCACCGCAACATCCTCAACAACGGCTTCTTCATCGGCGAGTGCATGAAGCTCTCGCCCTCTGACCGCCTGTGCATCCCGGTGCCGCTGTACCACTGCTTCGGCATGGTGCTCGGCAACCTGGCCTGCCTCACGCACGGCAGCGCCATCGTCTATCCCAACGACGGTTTCGATCCGCTCACGGTGCTCGAGGCCGTGCAGGCCGAGCGCTGCACCGGCCTGCACGGCGTGCCCACCATGTTCATCGCCGAGCTGGACCATCCGCGCTTCGCCGAGTTCGATCTGTCCTCGCTGCGCACCGGCATCATGGCCGGCTCGCCCTGCCCGATCGAGGTCATGAAGCGCGTGGTCGAGCAGATGCACCTGTCGCAGATCACGATCGCCTACGGCATGACCGAGACCAGCCCGGTCAGCTGCCAGAGTTCGACCGATACGCCGCTGGCCAAGCGCGTGTCCACGGTCGGGCAGGTGCAGCCGCACCTGGAAGTCAAGATCGTCGACCCGTCCAGCGGCGCCCTGGTGCCGCGCGGCCAGTCCGGCGAGCTCTGCACGCGCGGCTACTCGGTCATGCACGGTTACTGGGGCGACGCCGAGAAGACGCGCGAGGCCATCGACGCCCAAGGCTGGATGCACACCGGCGACCTCGCGACCATGGACGAAGAGGGCTACGTCAACATCGTCGGCCGCATCAAGGACATGGTGATCCGCGGCGGCGAGAACATCTACCCGCGCGAGATCGAGGAGTTCCTGTACCGCCATCCCCAGGTGCAGGACGTGCAGGTGGTCGGCCTGCCCGACAGCCGCTACGGCGAGGAGCTCTGCGCCTGGATCATCCCCAAGCCCGGCCAGGTGCTGACCGAGGCGTCCGTGCGCGAATTCTGCAAGGGCCGGATTGCGCACTACAAGGTGCCGCGCTACATCCGCTTCGTGGCTGCGTTCCCGATGACGGTGACGGGCAAGATCCAGAAGTTCCGGATCCGCGAGCTCATGAGCGAGGAGCTGAGCCTGCGCGCCGACCAGACCGCCTGACGCTCAAGGCGCCAGCGGCCGCAGGATGCCCAGTGCATAGGGCAGGCTCATCATGCCGGCCAGCGTGGACAGCGTGACGAGCCCGGCCACGTAGGGCCCGTTGTAGCCCATGCGCGCGGCCAGCACATAGCAGCTCGAGGCCGTGGGCAGAGCCGAGAAGATCAGCAGCACCGTGGCCTGCACGGGCGGCAACTTGAGCAGCAGCACCAGGCCCAGGCCCACGACGGGCAGCAGCAGGTGGCGGATGGCCAGCAGGCCCAGCCCCAGGGCCTTGGCCCGCGCGAGCGGCCCGAACTGCATGCCGGCTCCGGCGGCCATCAGGCCCATGGCCACCGAGGACGCGCCGATGCGCGTGGCCGTGGGTTCGATCCACTCCGGAATGCGCAGGCCCGCCAGGTTGGCCGCCAGGCCGGTGCCCGTGGCCACGATCAGCGGATTGCGCAGCAGCTCGCGCCCGAAGTTCGCGCTGGCGCCGCGCGCCATGGGCCACACGGCCGCGATGTTGAAAATCGGCACGCAGACCGCGATCAGCACGGCCATGGCCAGCGCGCCCGGCGCGCCGGCCAGCCGCTCGGCCAGCGGCAGCGCGATGAAGGAGTTGAAGCGGAACGCGATCTGCGCGGCACCTGCGTGCTCGCGCCGCTCCACGTACCGCGCCAGGCCGGGCCAGTAGGGCAGGCTGTAGGACAGCGCGATGCCGCAAGCGGCCAGTGCCAGCCCGCCCAGGATCAGGTCCGAGGTGGCGACGAAGTCGATGCGCGAGCGCAGCACCGACTGGAACAGCAGCACCGGGAACAGCACGTAGTAGACGAGCTTCTCGACCTGGACCCAGACCTCGCGGTTCATGGGCGTGTAGCGGCACAACAGGAAGCCGATCAGGATCAGCGAGAAATCGGGCAGCAGCAGTTGTGCGTAGTTCACGGGTCGGGTCGCACAGCGGCGCGGGTCGGCACCCGAGAATACCAGCGCCACGCAAGGGCATGCCCGGGGGCGGCGGGCGCAGGGCGACTCCTATAATTTTTCGGGGCCGGCCACGAGCCGGCCACCTGCCACCGATCCACCCTCAGCGGAGAACTTCCCCGATGCAACGCCGTTCCGTTTTCACCCTGGCCCTGCTGGCCGCCGCCAGCTCAGCCTTCGCCCAGTCCTATCCGAACAAGCCGGTCAAGCTGGTCGTGCCGTTCGCGCCGGGCGGCACCACGGACATCATCGCGCGCGTCATCGCCGACCCGCTGGGCAAGGCGCTGGGCCAGCCCGTCGTGGTGGACAACAAGAGCGGCGGCGGCGGCATCATCGGTGCCTCCGAGACGGCGCGTTCGCCGGCCGATGGCTACTCGCTGGGCGTGGCCACGGTGTCGACCACGGCGGCCAACCCGGCCATCAACCCGAAGACGCCGTACAACCCGCTGACGGACTTCACGCCCATCATCAACATTGCGGCCACGCCCAACATCATCGCGGTGAATCCCTCGTTCCCGGCCAAGGACTACAAGGCCTATGTGGCCGAGCTCAAGAAGTCGCCGGGCAAGTACTCGTACTCCTCCTCCGGCACGGGCGGCATCGGCCACCTGCAGATGGAACTGTACAAGAACATGGCGGGCGTGTTCGTCACGCACATTCCCTACCGCGGCGCGGGCCCGGCGCTGAACGACACCGTCGCCGGCCAGGTGCCCATGATCTTCGACAACCTGCCGTCCACGCTGCCCTTCGTGCAGAGCAAGCGGCTGGTGCCCATCGTCGTGGCGGCGCCGCAGCGCGTGGCTGCGCTGCCCGACGTGCCCACGTTCAAGGAAGTCGGCCTGGAGCCCGTGAACCGCATGGCCTACTACGGCATCGTCGGTCCCAAGGGCCTGCCCAAGGAAGTGGTGGACAAGATCAACGCCGGCGTGCGCAAGGCGCTGGAAGACCCGGCCGTGCGCAAGCGCATCGAGGACACGGGCTCGCTGATCATCGGCAACTCGCCCGAGGAGTTCGCGGCGCAGATCAAGGCCGAGTTCGACGTCTACAAGAAGGTCGTGGAAACCTCCAAGCTGACGCTGGAGTGAGCGCGCCGCCCTCGGCGGTGCTGAACCAGAGCCAGGCCCGCATCGACGCCTTCGTCGATGCGCTCTGGCTGGAGCAGGGCCTCGCGCGCAACACGCTGGCCGCCTACCGGCGCGACCTGGCACTCTATGCGCAATGGCTGGCCGGCCGCGGCAGTGCGCTGGACGCCACGCGCGAGAGCGACCTGCAGGCCTACTTCGCGGCCCGCCACGCGGGCACCAAGGCCACCACGGCGAACCGCCGGCTCACCGTCTTCAAACGCTACTTCCGCTGGGCCCTGCGCGAGCGTGCGGTGCAGACCGATCCCACGCTCAAGCTGCAGTCCGCGCGCCAGCCGCTGCGCGTGCCCAAGACCATGAGCGAGGCCCAGGTCGAGGCCTTGCTGGCCGCGCCCGACGTGCAGACGCCGCTGGGCGTGCGCGACCGCGCCATGCTCGAGCTGCTCTACGCGAGCGGTCTGCGGGTGAGCGAACTCGTGGGCCTCAAGACCTTTCAGATCGGCCTCAACGAAGGTGTGCTGCGCGTGACCGGCAAGGGCAACAAGGAGCGGCTGGTGCCGTTCGGCGAAGTGGCGCAGGAGTGGCTGGAGCGCTACCTCGAGGAGGCGCGGCCAGCGCTGCTGGATGGACGCCAGAGCGAAGACCTCTTCGTGACCACGCGCGGCGCCCAGGCCGGCAGCGCCATGTCCCGCGTGATGTTCTGGGGCCTGGTCAAGCGCCATGCGCTGGCCGCGGGCATCACGGTGGCACCGTCGCCCCACACGCTGCGCCATGCCTTCGCCACGCACCTGCTGAACCACGGCGCCGACCTGCGCGCGGTGCAGATGCTGCTGGGCCACGCCGACATCTCCACCACCACGATCTACACCCACGTGGCGCGCGAGCGGCTGCACGCGCTGCACGCGCGGCACCACCCGCGCGGCTGAGCGACCTCAGGTCGCGGCGAGGGCGCGCTGCGCCGGCTGCTGCACGGCAGCCGCAGCGTCGGCGGGAAGCTGGAACACGCCGACCGCATCCACCATGCGCCCGACCTGGGCGTTCAGGCTGTCGGCCGCCGCGGCGGACTGCTCGACCAGCGCGGCGTTCTGCTGCGTGACCTGGTCGAGCTGGTTCACCGCACCGCTGACCTGGCCGATGCCGGTGGTCTGCTCGTGGCTGGCGGCGCTGATCTCGGCGATCAGGTCGGCCACGCGCTTGACCTGCTTGACGATGTCACCCATGGCCGCACCGGCCGCGTCGGCCTGGGTGGTGCCGACCTCGGCCATCTTCACGCTCTCGCCGATCAGGCTCTTGATCTCCTTGGCGGCCTGGGCCGAACGGCCGGCCAGGCTGCGCACCTCGGTGGCCACGACGGCGAAGCCGCGGCCCTGGTCGCCCGCACGTGCCGCCTCCACGGCGGCGTTGAGCGCCAGGATGTTGGTCTGGAAGGCGATGCCGTCGATCAGGCCGATGATCTCGCTGACCTTGCGCGAGCCGCCCGAGATGGCGTCCATGGTGCCGACCACCTGGCCGACCACGGCGCCGCCTTGCTCGGCCGCCGCCGCGGCCGCGGTGGCCAGCTGCGCAGCCTGGCGCGCCGTCTCGGCGTTGGACTGCACGGTGGAGCCGATCTGCTCCATCGAGGCCGCGGTCTGCTGCAAATTGCTGGCCTGCTCCTCGGTGCGCTGGCTCAGGTCCTGGTTGCCCGCCGCGATCTCGCCGGCGCCGGTGGCGATCGAATCGCTGCTGTGGCGCACGGTGGAGACGACGCGGATCAGGTTGTCGTTCATGTCGCGCAGTGCGGCCAGCAGCTGGCCGGTTTCGTCCTTGCCGCGGACCTCGATGCGCGAGGTCAGGTCGCCAGCCGAGACGGTCCGGGCGATGCGCACGGCTTCGGAGATCGGCACCGTGATGCTGCGCGTGATCCACCAGGCCGCGACGAGGCCCAGCGCCACGCCCGCGGCGCACAGCGCCAGCATCAGCGTGCGGGCACGGGCGTAGGCCGTCTGCGCCTCTTCCGCCGCGTCGTTGTTGGCTTTCTCCTCGGAGTCGGACAGCTCGCCCAGCGCCTCATACCAGGCCTGCATCGGCCCATCGACCTGGGTGCCGAGGAAGCGGGCCGCCTCGTCGGTCATGTCCGTGCGGCCCAGTTCGACCACCTTGCTGACGAGCGGCGCGGCCGCGGTCTTGAGCTTGGCGACCTTGGCGAAGAGTTCCTTCTCGTGTTCCGAGGTGTCCGGCCGCTCGAACATCACGGCCAGTTCCTTCTCGGCCGCCTCGTAGCGCTGGCGGGCCTGGGTGATGCCCTCGATGGCGACGCGCTTGCGCACGCCGTCGTACAGCACGATGTCGCGGCTGCGCTGCGCCACCTGGCTCACGGCGCCGCGCATGGCGCCGGCCAGGCTGGACGCCTTGTTGTTGACCGACACGATGTCGTCCAGCCGGTCCTGGACCTGGGCCATGGACACCAGCCCGAGGACGGCGACGCCCACCAGCAACACCACCACCAGGCCGAAGCCGAAGGCCAGGCGCGTGCCGAGTTTGAGGTTCTTCAGGGCGTTCATGCAGTCTCCGTCATGGTCGAGAGGGTCTTTCCGTCGTTGAGGGGAAGGCACGCGGTCCCGCATGGCTGGGGTGCGTGGCGATGTGCGCGGCCGAATGTAGGCGCATGCGGCCGCTGGGCAGCCGCGCAGGCAGTCCATTCGGCGGCCATTTGTAACCGGCCGTCACGCCGGGTCCTACATGCGGGCAATGCGGCCCTGCGCTGCCCGCCGGCTCAGGCGCGCGGCAAGGTCACACTGGCATGCAGGCCGCGGCCGTCCTCGCCGCTGTCCAGCCGCAGTTCGGAGCCCAGCAGCTGCGCATAGCGCGCCACGATGGACAGGCCCAGCCCCGCGCCCTGGCCCAGCTTCTCGCCGTCGCGGCCCTGGGCCCAGCGCTGCATCAAGGCTTGGCGTGCCGAAGCCGGGATGCCGGGACCGTCGTCGATGACGGCCAGCACGCAGGCATCGCGCGCGGGCGTGTCGTGCAACGCGATGGTCAGCGTGCGGCCGCCGTAGCGCAGCGCGTTGTCGACCAGGTTGTCCAGGATGCCTTCGACGAGCGCGGCATCGGCCCAGACCGTGAAGTCGTCCTCGCCGGCCTCGTCCAGGCCGCGCGCGCCCAGGTCCACGCCGCGCGCGTCGGCCTTGTCCAGGTGGCGCACGATGGTCTGGCCCACGAGCGGGCCCAGCGCCAGGCGTTCGCGCTGGAGCACGAGCTCGCCCTCGTCGGCCAGGGCCAGGTCCAGCAGCTGGTTGACGAGCCGGCCGGCGCGCTCGGCGCTGCTGGCGATCTGCTGCAGCTGCTGGCGCGAGACCGCGGTGCCCGGGTGGGCCAGGCCGTAGTCGGCCAGCGCGCGGATGCCGGCCAGCGGCGTGCGCAATTCGTGCGCCACGTTGCCCGCGAACTCGCGCTGGGCACGCACGTTGCGGCCCAGGCGCTCGAACAAGGCGTTGACGGCCTGGCCGACCTCGTCGATCTCCTGCGTGGACGGGGACAGCGGCACGGGCGAGAGATCCTGCGCATGGCGGTGCGCAAGCGCGGCCTGCAGCTGGCTCAGCGGTGCCAGGTCGCGCTGGATGCCGCGCCATAGCCAGATGGCGAGCATGCCCAGCAGCACCAGCAAGGGCAGCGCGCCGAACACCAGCAGGCGCTGCACCAGGGCGCCGCGGATGCGCGTGGTGTGGGCCATCACGACGTGGTAGTCGGCGCCGTCCACGGTGTGGCGCAACACCACGGCGCGCACGGGCTGGTCCTTGTAGGCGGTGTTGCCATAGACATGGCCTTCGGCCTGGGCCGGCAACGGCATGGGTGGCAGCGGCTCGCCGGCCAGGCGCGTGCCGTCGGGCCGCAGCACGCTGAAGTACACGGCTTCGGCCTGGTCGAACAGTGCGGCCGTGAGCTCGCTGCTGGTCAGGTGCAGCACCACCTGGCCGTCGGGCGCGGGGCCGACCTGCGAGGCGATGGAGTAGGCGTCGTCGAGCAGCGCGCGGTCGAAGGCCTGCTCGGTGAAATAACTGGCCACGCCCAGCGTGGCGACGGTGCCGATCAGCCAGATCAGCACCAGCGGCAGCATCACGTGCTGCAGCATGCGGACGCGCAACGAGGGCGCAGCCGCGGCGCCCATGCTCAAGCCTCGGGCTCCAGCAGATAGCCGATGCCGCGCAGCGTGCGGATGGCCGCGCCGCTGCCGACGAGCTTCTTGCGCAGGCGCGAGATGAAGGCCTCCAGCGCGTTGTCGCCCAGTGCGTCGTCGAAGCCCGAGAGCTTGTCCGACAGCGTGCGCTTGTGCACGGCGTGGCCGGGCGGGCTCATGAGTTCCCACAGCACCTCGAACTCGCGCGCGGGCAGGTCCAGTGGCGCGTCGCCCACGCTGAAGCGGCGCGCGCGCCGGTCCAGCTGCAGCCGGCCCAGCGTGGCCACGTCGTCGGTGCCGATGGCGCGGCGCACCAGTGCGCGCAGCCGGGCCTCGACCTCGGCCAGGTCGAAGGGCTTGCCCAGGTAGTCGTCCGCGCCGGCGTCCAGGCCGGCGATGCGCTCTTCGGTGCGGTTGCGCGCCGTGAGCACCAGCACCGGCGTGCGGTCGCCCCGCGCGCGCGCCTCGCGCAGCACCGCCAGCCCCGAGCCCATGGTGCTGCCGGCGCGCGCATGCTGCGGCAGGTTCAGGTCGAGCAGCACGGCGTCGAAGGGCTGCACGCGCCACAGGTGGGCGGCGTCCTCCACGCTCTCGGCCGGGTCGACGCGGTGGCCCGCGTGCTCCAGGCTGCGCGCCATGACCTCGCGCAGCACGGCGTCGTCTTCAACCAGCAGGATTCGCATGGAGGCCGAGGCTAGCAGATGGCGCGTTCATGCCGGAGCCTGCTCCGCGCGTTCCAGCTGACGCCTGGAACGCAGCGTGGCGCGCACGGTGGACCACACCGCCCACAGCAGCATGGCGCCGGTGACGGCCAGCAGGCCGGCGCTGATGGGCCGGTCGATGAACACCATCGGGTCGCCACGCGAGAGCAGCAGCGTGCGGCGCAGGTTTTCCTCCAGCATCGGCCCCAGGATGTAGCCCAAGAGCAGCGGCGCCGGCTCGAAGCGCAGCACCATGAGCGCATAGCCCATGATGCCCAGCACGGCGACCGAGAAGATGTCGAAGGTGTTGTTGTTGACGCTGTAGACGCCGAGCGCCACGAACACCAGGATGGCCGGGTACATCCACGCGAACGGGATGCGCAGCAGCGCAACCCACAGGCCGATGGTCGGCAGGTTCAGCACCACCAGCATGATGTTGCCGATCGCGAAGCTCACCACCAGGCCCCAGAACAGCTGCGGCTGCTCGCTGATGAGCATGGGGCCGGGCTGGATGCCGTGGATGATCAGCGCGCCCAGCATCACGGCCATGACCGCGTCGCCCGGAATGCCCAGCGACAGCGAGGGCACGAAGGCTGTCTGCGCTGCAGCGTTGTTCGCCGATTCGGGGGCCGAGATGCCCTCGACGGCGCCACGGCCGAAGCGGCTCGGGTCCTTGGCGACTTTCTTCTCGATGGCGTAGGCCATGAACGCCGCGATCGACGGGCCCACGCCCGGCAGTGCGCCGAGCGCCGCCCCCAGCGCCGAGCCGCGCGCCATGGGCTTGACGGTGGCGCGGAACTCCTCGCCGCTGGGCGCCATGGACTTGAGCGTGACCTTCTCGGGCTTGCGGTTCATGTCGGCCGAGTTGATGCAGCGCACCACCTCGGCCACGCCGAACAGGCCCATGGCCAGCGCCACGAGGTTGATGCCGTCCATGAGCTCGGGCACGTCGAACGAGAAGCGCGCCACGCCCGAATTCACGTCGGTGCCAACCATGCCCAGCAGCAGGCCGAACACCACCATGGCCAGGCCCTTGGCGGCCGAGCCCGCGCTCATCGACGAGGCCGCGACCAGGCCCAGCACCATCATCGAGAAGAACTCTGCCGGGCCGAACTTCAGGCCCATCTCGGAAATCGCGGGCGAGAACAGCACCAGCAGCACCAGGCCCGACATCGCGCCCGCCAGCGAGGCGATGGTGGTCACGAACAGCGCCACGCCGGCCTTGCCGTTCTTGGCCATGGGGTAGCCGTCCAGGCAGGTCACGGCCGAGGACGGTGTGCCGGGCAGGTTCAGCAGGATGGAGGCCGTGGAGCCGCCGTACTGCGCGCCGTAGTAGACGCCGGCCAGCATGATGATGGCCGCCGTGGGCGGCATGTGGTAGGTCAGCGGCAGCAGCAGCGAGATGGCGGCCAGCGCGCCGATGCCGGGCAGCACGCCGACCACGGTGCCCAGCAGCACGCCGCCGAAGCAGTAGAGCAGGGTGCTGGGCTCGGAGGCGACTTGCAGGCCGAGCCAGAGGTTCGAAAGTAGTTCCATGTCAGTCCATTGCGCGCCGTGTCACTCGCGGTGCACGAGGGCGTCTTGTGGGCAGCGGTTCAGAAGGCCGCGGAGCAGGCCATGCGAGTGCACCCGCGGGACCGGCTCTGCCGGACCGCTGGGTGCGCCCCTGGAGGGGGATGGGATGGCTGCACGAAGTGAGCCAGCCAAACGGGGTGGTCCTATGCACTCCAGGGCCACAGGGGGAGGATCATCTGTAGACCCACAGGAAAAATGAGCGTGGTCAGCAATGCCACCACGGCGCACACTGTCAGGCGGGTGCGCAGCGCCATCGCCGAAGGCACGAGCGAGAGCAGCGCCGCGAGGAACGAGGACAGCACCAGACCCAGCGGGTGCAGCGCGAAGGCGAAGGCCAGCAGCGCGGCGATGCTCCACAGCAGGTTGTTCCACTGCACCGTGATGCCTGTGCCGCGCCGCCACCAGGCGGGCAGCGCGACCAGCAGGCCCAGCACGGCGAGGGTCCAGCCCAGCACGACGGGAAAGTAGCCCGGGCCCATGCGGGCGGCCGTGCCGAAGGTGTAGCGCTCGCCATAGAGCGCGAAGAAGAGACCGGCGGCGGTCATCAGCAGTCCGCCGACCAGATCGTGGATGTCTCGGGTGGTTTTCATGGAGGCAGGGGAGCACGCGGCCCCGAAGTGGAACGGGCCGGTACGCACTCGCGCACCGACGCAGCCACGCAGAGGGCATGGCTGTGCGGCGAGCGTAAGAAGCGCTAGCTGACGGCTGGCTGATCCGCCGGCATGGTCCGGGTATTCCAGCCGCTCAGGTGGCGTTCAGCGAGGTCGGCCAGGGCGCGGGCCCAGGCCGGGCTGTCGTTCAGGCAGGGGATGTAGTGGAAGGCCTCGCCGCCGGACTCGAGGAAGGCGGCGCGCCCTTCCATGTTGATCTCTTCCAGCGTCTCCAGGCAGTCCCCCGGAAAGCCCGGGCACATCACGTCGATGCGCCGCGTGCCTTGTTGCGCGAGCGCGCGCAGCGTGGGTTCGGTGTAGGGCTCCAGCCATTTGGCGCGGCCGAAGCGCGACTGGAAGGTCAGGCGGTATTGCTGGTCCGTGAGGCCCAGCCGCTGCGCGAGCAGCCTGGCCGTGGCCTGGCATTGCACCTGGTAGGGGTCGCCCAGCGCGATGTTGCGCGCTGGGATGCCGTGAAAGCTCATGAGCAGCAGCTCGCCGCGGCCGTGCTGCGCCCAGTGGCGCTGCACGCTGTCGGCCAGCGCGCCGATGTAGCCCGCGTCGTCGTGGTAGTCGGCGACGAAGCGCATCTCGGGCACGCGGCGCTGCCGCTGGCTCCAGGCGGCGACGGCGTCGAGCACGCTGGCCGTGGTGGTGCCCGAATACTGCGGATAGGCCTGCAGCACGAGCAGGCGCGTGACGCCCCCGGCGGCCAGCGCGTCGAGCTGGGCCGCGATGGCGGGCTGGCCGTAGCGCATGGCGTAGTGCACTTCCAGCCGGTGGCCGCGTTCGGCCAGCAGGCTGCCCAGGCCCCCGGTCTGCTGCTCGGTCCAGACCTTCAGGGCCGAGCCCTCGGGTGTCCAGATGCTTGCGTATTTCGCGGCCGACCTGGCCGGCCGCACGCGCAGGATGATGCCGTGCAGGATGGGCCACCAGGCCAGCCTGGGAATCTCCACCACGCGCGGGTCGGACAGGAACTCGGCCAGGTAGCGCCGCACCGCGGGGGCGGTGGGTGCGTCGGGGGTGCCGAGGTTGCAGTACAGAACGGCGGTCTTGCCAGGGGCATCGAGGGCGGCGGGCGCGGGGCGGGAGGGCATTGCGCTATTCTCGGCCACCCATGCTGCAGACCCACAAAGTCCGGGCCATCACGCTCGACCTGGACGACACCCTCTGGCCGATCTGGCCCACCATCGCCAAGGCCGAGAAGGCGCTCGGCGCCTGGTTCGAAGGCCACGCGCCGGCGACAGGCCGGTTCTGGAGTGATGCCGAACGGCGCCGCCTGCTGCGCGAGCAGGTCCTGCAGGAGCATGAACACTTGGCGCACGACATGGCCTTCCTGCGGCGCGAATCGATTCGGCGCGCACTCGTGCAGGCCGGCGACGACGAGGCGCTGGCGGCCACGGCGTTCGAGGTCTTCATCGCCGTGCGCCATGAGGTCGAGTTGTACGAAGATGCCCTGGAGGCGCTGGAATTCCTGGCCGCTCGCTTCCCGCTGGTGGCAGTGTCCAACGGCAATGCCGACCTGGGTCGCATCGGCCTCATGCCGCATTTCCGCGCTGCGTTCAGTGCCGCCACGTTCGGCGTGGGCAAGCCCGACGCGCGCATCTTCGTGGCCGCCGCCGAGGCGGCGGGCGTGCCGGCCGAGGCGGTGCTCCACGTCGGCGACGACGCGCTGCTCGACGTGCTGGGTGCGCATGCCGTGGGCATGCAGACGGCCTGGATCAACCGCGGCGAACACCCGTGGACGCAATCCGTGCAGCCGCACGCAAGCCTGACGGACCTGCGCGGGCTCTGCGCGTTGTTCAGCTGAGTCCGGCCAGAGCTTCGCGCGCGCTGCGCACCGCGCCTTCGATGGTGCCGGGATAGGGGCCGGCCACGTACTCGCCGCAGGCCGCCAGGCCAGCCGCGATCTGCAGGCCGGGCCGTTGCAGGCCTGGCGTGCAGGCGAAGGTGGCGCGCTTTTCGACGATGGTCACGACGGGCTGCAGGTCCGCGAGGCCCAATTGCGTGCGGCCCTGGTCGATCACCTGCTGCTGCAGCGCCTCGCGCGTGCCGCGGCTCACGCTCACGACGAAGGCCAGCAGGCCGTCCTCGCCCAGGTGGCGGCGGTCGAACACGAACTGGGCGGGCGTGCCCGCCAGCGCCACCATGGGCCGCGGCAGGCGCGTGGCGCTCGTGGCGTAGACGGTGGTGATGGGTTCGAAGTGCAGCGCCTCGGCCTGGGCCAACCAGGCGCCGGCGGCGCAGCCGGCCATGCGCACCAGGCGCGCAGCTTCCCAGGAAGGGCAGGCCAGCAGCACGCGGTCGAAGGCTTGGCCGCCGACCTGCCACTGGGCGCCGTGGCGCGCCAGCAGGTGGACGCGTGCGCCCAGATGCACGGTCTGGCCGTGCGCCTGCAGCCATGCCATGGCGGGCTCGGGGAACAGCGCGCCCAGCGGCCGGCGCGGGATCAGCAGGTTGGAGCCGCCGCGGCCGCCCAGCAGCGAATCCTGCAGCACACGCAGGAACACGCTGGCGCTGGCCTGGTCGGCCGCCGTGTTGAGGGCCGACAGGCACAGCGGCTCGACGAAGGCCTGCTGCACGCGCGCGGGCAGAGCGGCGCAAAGCTGGGCCACCGTGGTCTGTGGCGCACAGCGAAAGCCCGCCAACTGCCAGCGCGTGGTGGCTGCCAGCAGCGCGGCCTTGTCGCGCCAGCCCCAACCACGCGCGCCCAGGATGCCGGCCAGCGCGTCCCAGGGCGGGGCGCGGTCGGGCAGGGCGATGCCGCTGCCGTCGGGCCCGCGCAGGTCCAGCGGCAGGCGCAGCAGGGCCTGCGCGGGGTCCACGCCGACGGTGCGCATGAGGGCAAGCGTCTCGGTGTAAGCGCCGATCAGGATGTGCTGGCCGTTGTCCAGCGTGAGCGTGCGGCCGTCATGCGCGTGCACCACGCTGCGCGCGCGGCCGCCGGCCTGGCGGGAAGCTTCGAAGACGGCGACCTGGTGGCCGGACGCGGTGGCGTGAACGGCGGCCGCCAAGCCGGCCCAGCCGGCGCCGACGATGGCGAGCTTCACGGCCGAGCGCCGGGCCGCCCCAAGCCGGCCGTGCCTCCCGCCCGGGGGGTGGAGTGGCACGACCGCAGGGAGTGCAAAGCCGCGCGGCTCATAACCTGCCCAGTGCCTGGACCTTCCACGCCAGCCAGAACTTGCGCAGCGGCGTGAGCGCGATGCGCTGGTGGAGCACGGCGAAGTCGTCGCGTTCGATCTCGCGCAGCAGCGTGCGGTAGATGCTGGCCATCATGAGACCGGGTTTCTGCGCGCGCCAGTCGGCGGCGGGCAGCAGCGCCAGCGCCTGGTCGTACAGCGCATGGGCGCGCTCGGCTTGAAAGCGCATCAACGCGACGAAGCGCTCGGAATGCTGGCGCTTGAGCAGCTCGTGCGCCTTGACGTCGAAGCGCTGCAGCTCGTCGATGGGCAGGTAGATGCGCCCGCGCATGGCGTCCTCGCCCACGTCGCGGATGATGTTGGTGAGCTGGAAGGCCAGGCCCAGGGTGTGGGCGTACTGCGTCGTGGCCTCCTGGGTCTGGCCGAAGATGCGCGCCGAGACCTCGCCGACCACGCCGGCCACCAGGTGGCAATAGCGCTTCAGGCCGGCGAAATCGAGGTAGCGCGTCTGCTCCAGGTCCATCTGGCAGCCCTCGATCACGGCCTGCAGCTGGCGCTCTTCGATGCCGAATTGCGGCGCGAGCGGCATCAGCGCCTGCATCACGGGATGGCTGGGCTGGCCAGCATAGGCCTTGGCGACCTCGGCCTGCCACCAGGCCAGCTTGGTCCGTGCGACGCTGGGGTCGCTGACCTCGTCGACCACGTCGTCGACCTCGCGGCAGAAGGCGTAGAAGGCGGTGATGGCCGCGCGGCGCGGCTTGGGAAGAAACAGGAAGGCGTAGTAGAAGCTGCTGCCCGAGGCCGCTGCCTTCTGCTGGACGTACTGTTCCGGTGTCGTTGTCATGGGGGGCGATTGTCCACGGCCTGGTTGTTCATCCATGCATGCGCCAGGCGCGCCAGAGCAGCCGGGGTCCATCGGTTTTGTGGAGTTTCGGGCGCTCACGCCAGCTGGCATGGTCCAACGCGGCGATCTTGTCCAGGATGGCCAGGCCGCCCTGCACCACGAGCCGCAGTTCCCACCCCATGCGGCCGGGCACGCGGTGCACCAGCGGTGCGCCCTCCAGCATCAGCGCGCGGGCCCATTGCACCTGCTCGGCCACCAGCGCACGCACGGGTGCGGCCTGCGTCGTGCCGTGCGCGGCGCAGCGGTCCTGCGGCAGGTAGTAGCGGCCGCGCGGCAGGTCCACGCTCAGGTCCTGCCAGAAATTGATGAGCTGCAGCGCGTTGCAGATGGCGTCGCTCTGGCGCAAGGCCTCGCGGTCCTCGATGCCGTACAGGTGCAGCACCAGCCGGCCCACCGGCGCAGCGGATCGGCGGCAGTAGTCCAGCAACTCGGCGCGGTCGGCGTAGCCGGCGCCGGCCGCGGTCTTGCGCACGTCCTGCATGAATGCGTCCAGCAGGTCGTCCAGCGGGGCGAACGGCAGCCGGTGCCGGGACCGGGCGGCGTCCAGCGGCGCAAACACGCCGGGCCAGCGGCCGGACAGCGGCTGCCCTGCATAGAGCGCGGCCAGATCGGCCCGGTACTGCGCAAGCCGTTGCAGGCGGCTGCCCGCGTCCTCGTCGCCTTCGTCGGCGATGTCGTCTCCGGTGCGCGCGAACCAGTAGATCGCCGCCACGGCAGGGCGCAGCGCTGGTGGACAAAGCCAGGACGCGACGGGGAAGTTCTCGTAATGTGTAACGCTCGGCGCAACAGCCGGCGCGCTTTGGGGCCTTGCACGCATGTGCGCCGGATTTTCGCTGTGTTTTCCGCGCCAATTTGGAAGCGCGCTTGGTTGACAATGCGCAAACAATTCTCCTAGATTACTAACCCATCAGTCAGTAGTGGGCCTGGGGAGCGGCGACGCGCGGGCCCCGGAGCGCTAGATCGGGGCTTCCCAATGTCAAACCAGCCGAGGCGCGTGCGCCGTTTTCCCTGGCCGTGCGCGGCTGTCCTGGTCGTGGCGGCTGGGTTGGCGGGCTGCAGCAAGCCGCCAGCCGAGCCCGAGCCGGTGCGCTCCGTCAAGCTGCTGACCGTGGCACCGGCCGCGTCGACCTTCGGCATGGAGTTCGCGGGCGAGGTGCGCCCACGCATCGAGTCGCGGCTGGGCTTCCGGGTGGCCGGCAAGATCGTGCGCCGCAGCGTCGACCTGGGCCAGACCGTGCGTGTGGGCCAACTGCTGGCCGAGCTCGATGCCCAGGACTTGCGGCTGGCCGCCGATGCCGCGCGCGCCCAGGTGGCGGCGGCCCAGACCAACCGCGACCTGGCCCTGGCCGACCAGAAGCGCTACAGGGAACTGCGCGCCCAGAACTTCATCAGCGGCGCCGAGCTGGAGCGCCGCGAGTCGGCCTACCAGGCGGCGCAGGCCCAGCTCGACCAGGCCAAGGCCCAGCTGGCCGCCCAGGGCAACCAGACCGACTACGCGCGCTTGGTGGCCGACGTGGCCGGCGTGGTGACCGGCATCGAGGCCGAGCCCGGGCAGGTGGTGGCCGCCGGCACGCCGGTGGTGCGGCTGGCGCAAAGCGGTGTGCGCGACGTGGTGTTCTCGGTGCCCGAGGACCGCGTGGCCGCCGTGGCGGTCGGCTCGCCGGTCGAGGTGAAGCTGTGGAACTCGGACGAGGTGCTGGCCGGCAAGGTGCGCGAGGTGGCGGCCAGTGCCGACGCGGCCACGCGCACCTTCCAGGTCAAGGTGGCGCTGGACACCAAGACGCCGCCGCCGCTGGGCACCACGGTCACGGTGGCGCCCAAGGCCTTGAGCAGCGGCGGCGTGCCCGTGATCAAGCTGCCGACCAGCGCCTTGCGCCAGGACGCCGGCACCGGCCAGACCTCGGTGCTGGTGCTCGACGAGGCCAGCATGACGGTGCGCGCGCAACCCGTGACCATCGCCACGGCGGACGGCAACGATGCGGTGATCAGCTCCGGCGTGCAGCCCGGCATGCGCGTGGTGGCGGCTGGCGTGCACGTGCTGACACCGGGGCAAAAGGTCACCGTTTACCAGCCGCGCGTGGGCGGCGACAAGGCCGGCGCCCCCGCCACCGCTGCTTCCTCACCGCGCTGAGCCGACGATGAGCGAACCGAATTCCATGGACCAGCCCAAGGCTGGCTTCAACCTCTCGCGCTGGGCGCTCGACCACCCGGCGCTGACGCGCTACCTGATGGTGGTGCTGATGCTGCTGGGTTTCGCCACCTACTTCCAGCTGGGGCAGGACGAAGACCCGCCGTTCACATTCCGCGCCATGGTCCTGCGCACCTACTGGCCCGGCGCCACGTCCCAGCAGGTGGCCGAGCAGGTCACCGACAAGCTCGAGCGCACGCTGCAGGAGGTGCCCTATGCCTTCCGCATCCGCAGCTACTCCAAGCCGGGCGAGTCGCAGATCATCTTCGAGCTCAAGGACAACTCGCCGCCCAAGGACGTGGCCAACCTCTGGTACGTGGTGCGCAAGAAGATCGGCGACATGCAGTACCAGCTGCCGCAGGGCGTGATCGGGCCGTTCTTCAACGACGACTTCGGCGATGTCTATGGCGTGATCTACGCCCTGTCGGCGGACGGCTTCAGCTACGCCGAACTCAAGACCTTCGCCGACGATGCGCGCCAGACCCTGCTGCGCGTGCCCGACGTGGCCAAGGTCGAGCTGTTCGGCGTGCAGGACGAGAAGGTCTTCATCGAGGTCTCGCAGCGCCGCCTGGCGCAACTGGGGCTGGACTTCAACCAGGTGCTCGAGCAACTGCGCCAGCAGAACGCGGTGGCCAGCGCCGGCGCCATCCAGACGCCGCTGGACGTGGTGCAGGTGCGCGTGACGGGCCAGTTCGGCGCGGTCGAGCAACTGCGCGACATGCCGATCCGCGGGCCCTCGGGCGCGCAGCTGCGCCTGGGCGACATCGCCGAGATCCGGCGCGGCTATGTCGATCCGCCCACCGTGAAGGTGCGGCACGACGGGCGCGAAGTCATTGCGCTCGGTGTGTCCATGACCAAGGGCGGCGACATCATCCGCCTGGGCAAGGCGCTCAAGGCCGCGTTCGCCGACATCGAGAAGGGCCTGCCGGCCGGCGTGCACCTGGCCCAGGTGCAGGACCAGCCCAGCGCGGTGTCCAACTCGGTCAACGAGTTCGTCAAGGTGCTCATCGAGGCCGTGGTCATCGTGCTGGCCGTGAGCTTCATCTCGCTGGGCTTCCACCGGCGCCCGGGCGAGCACGGCCTGCTGCGCCGCTACTACATCGACATCCGGCCGGGCCTGGTGGTGGGCATCACGATCCCTCTGGTGCTGGCCGTGACCTTCCTGGCCATGTGGTATTGGGGCATCGGCCTGCACAAGATCTCGCTGGGCTCGCTGATCATCGCCCTGGGCCTGCTGGTGGACGACGCCATCATTGCGGTGGAGATGATGGTGCGCAAGATGGAGGAGGGCTACGACAAGGTGCGTGCCGCGACCTTCGCCTACGAGATCACGGCCATGCCCATGCTGACGGGCACGCTGATCACGGCCGTGGGCTTCCTGCCCATCGGCATCGCCAAGTCGGTGACCGGCGAATACACCTTCGCGATCTTCGCGGTGACCGTGATCGCGCTGGTGCTGAGCTGGTTCGTCTCGGTGTACTTCGTGCCCTATCTGGGCACGCTGCTGCTCAAGGCCCAGCCCCACCATGGCGCAGGCGCCGAGCAGGGCCAGCCGCACGAGATGTTCGACTCGGGCTTCTACAACGCCTTCCGCAGGTCGGTGAACTGGTGCGTGGCGCACCGCTGGCTGACCATCCTGGCCACCGTCGGCGTGTTCGCGCTGGGCATCGTGGGCATGGGCAAGGTGCAGCAGCAGTTCTTCCCCGATTCAAGCCGGCCCGAGATCCTGGTGGATCTGTGGCTGCCCGAGGGCTCGTCCTTCGCCGCCAACGAAGCCGTCGCCAAGCGTGTGGAGCAGCGGCTGCGCCAGGAGCAGGGCGTGCGTTCGGTCACGCTGTGGGTGGGTTCGGGCGTGCCGCGCTTCTATCTGCCGCTGGACCAGGTGTTCCCGCAGACCAACGTCTCGCAGTTCATCGTGCTGACCGAGTCCGTGCCGGTGCGCGAGCGCCTGCGCGTGGCCCTGCCCAAGCTGCTGGCCGAGGAGTTTCCCGAGGTGCGCGGCCGCGTCAAGCTGCTGCCCAACGGGCCGCCGGTGCCGTACCCGGTGCAGTTCCGCGTGGTCGGCTCGGACCCGCAACTGCTGCGCCAGCGCGCCGACGAGGTCAAGGCCGCCATGCGCGAGAGCCCGAACACGCGCGGCGTGAACGACAACTGGAACGAGTCGGTCAAGACCGTGCGGCTGGAGATCGACCAGGCCAAGGCGCGCGCGCTCGGCGTGACCAGCCAGTCCATCGCCCAGACCGCGAACATCGCGCTGACCGGCACCACCGTGGGCCAGTTCCGCGAGTACGACAAGCTCATCGACATCGTGCTGCGCCAGCCGGCCAGCGAGCGCGCGCTGATCACCGACATCGTCAACGCCTACGTGCCGACCGCGTCGGGCCGGGCGATCCCGCTGACCCAGATCGCCACGCCGGTGTTCAGCTGGGAGCCGGGCGTGATGTGGCGCGAGAACCGCGACTACGCCATCACCGTACAGAGCGACGTGGTGGAAGGCCTGCAAGGCGCCACCGTGACCGAGGAGCTGCTGCCCAAGTTGCGCGCGCTGGAGGCCCAGTGGAAACAGCAGGGCCCGGGCGGCTATGCGGTGCAGGTGTCCGGTGCGGTGGAGGAGAGCAGCCGCGGCTCCTCGTCCATCGCCGCGGGCGTGCCCATCATGCTGTTCCTGACCTTCACGCTGCTGATGCTGCAGCTGCAAAGCTTCAGCCGCGCGATGCTGGTGTTCCTGACCGGCCCGCTGGGCATCGCCGGCGTGGCCGGCGCGCTGCTGCTGCTGAACCGGCCGTTCGGCTTCGTCGCGCTCCTGGGCGTGATCGCGCTGATGGGCATGATCCAGCGCAACTCGGTGATCCTGATCGACCAGATCGAGCAGGACCGCGCGCGCGGCGTGCCGACCTGGGACGCCATCGTGGAATCGGCCGTGCGCCGGCTGCGCCCCATCGTGCTGACCGCACTGGCGGCCGTGCTGGCCATGATCCCGCTCTCGCGCTCGGTGTTCTGGGGCCCGATGGCCGTGGCCATCATGGGCGGCCTGATCGTCGCCACGGTGCTCACACTGCTGTCGCTGCCGGCGATGTATGCAGCCTGGTTCCGCGTGAAGAAGCCCACCGACGAGGAGCGCGCCCGGGCGGCGGCACTGGGCGTCTGAGCGGCGCAGGCCGCCCGCGCAAGTGGCTCGGCGCGACCGGCTAAAATGGCGGGTTGACCGAGACTGCGCGGGTGGCGAAATTGGTAGACGCACCAGGTTTAGGTCCTGACGCCAGCAATGGTGTGGGGGTTCGAGTCCCCCCCCGCGCACCACACCCCTATTTCTTTTACCCGAGACCACCATGGCCGTTACCGTTGAAAACCTCGAAAAGCTGGAGCGCAAGATCACCCTGTCGCTGCCGGTGGATGTGATCCAGAACGAGGTCAACAACCGCCTCAAGAAGCTGGCGCGCACCGTGAAGATGGACGGCTTCCGTCCGGGCAAGGTGCCGATGAACGTCGTCGCCCAACGCTATGGCTACTCGGTGCACTACGAAGTCATGAACGACAAGGTGGGCGAGGCGTTCTCGGCCGCGGCCAACGAGGCCCAGCTGCGCGTGGCCGGCCAGCCGCGCATCAGCGAGAAGGAAGGCGCGCCCGAAGGTGAAATCGCGTTCGACGCGGTCTTCGAAGTCTTCCCCGAAGTGGTCATCAACGACCTGTCCACGGCCGAGATCGAGCGCCTGTCCGCCGAAGTGACGGACGAAGCCATCGACAAGACGCTGGACATCCTGCGCAAGCAGCGTCGCAGCTTCGCCCAGCGTGCCCAGGACGCCGCCGCCGCCGACGGCGACCGCGTGACGGTCGACTTCGAAGGCAAGATCGACGGCGAGCCGTTCCAGGGCGGCAAGGCCGAGGACTTCCAGTACGTGGTCGGCGAAGGCCAGATGCTCAAGGAGTTCGAAGACGCCGTGCGCGGCATGAAGGCCGGCGAGAGCCGCACCTTCCCGCTGGCCTTCCCGGCCGACTACCACGGCAAGGACGTGGCCGGCAAGCAGGCCGATTTCCTGGTCACGGTCAAGAAGATCGAAGCCGGCCACATGCCCGAAGTCGACGACGCGCTGGCCAAGTCCCTGGGCATCGCCGACGGCACGGTGGCCGGCCTGCGCGCCGACATCCGCAAGAACCTGGAGCGTGAAGTCAAGTTCCGCCTGCTGGCCCGCAACAAGCAGGCCGTCATGGACGCGCTGCTGACCAAGGCCGAGCTGGACCTGCCCAACGCCAGCGTGCAGGCCGAGATCGGCCGCATGATCGAGAGCACGCGTGCCGACCTCAAGCAGCGCGGCCTCAAGGACGCCGACAAGGCGCCGATCCCCGAAGAGATCGTGCGTCCGCAGGCCGAGCGCCGCGTGCGCCTGGGCCTGGTGGTGGCCGAGCTGGTGAAGAAGAACGCGCTGATGGCCAAGCCCGAGCAGATCAAGGCCCACATCGACGACCTGGCTGCCAGCTACGAGAAGCCGGAAGACGTGGTGCGCTGGTACTACGGCGACCGCCAGCGCCTGGCCGACGTGGAAGCCGCCGTGATCGAGAACAACGTGACCGACTACGTGCTGGCCCAGGCCAAGGTCACCGACAAGGCGATCGGCTTCGACGAACTGATGGCGCAGCAGGGCTGATGCCCCGGTGGGCCTTGCGTTGCACCGCAAGGCCCCCACTTGATGCTTGCCAACCCAATTTCCGGAGAAAACATGGCCATCCACAACAGTTCGCTCGAGACCCAGAACCTGGGCATGGTTCCGATGGTGATCGAGCAGTCGGGCCGCGGCGAGCGTTCCTACGACATCTACTCGCGCCTGCTGAAAGAGCGCGTGATCTTCCTGGTGGGCGAAGTCAACGACCAGACTGCCAACCTGGTGGTGGCGCAGCTGCTGTTCCTGGAGAGCGAGAACCCCGACAAGGACATCTCGTTCTACATCAACTCGCCCGGTGGCAGCGTGACGGCCGGCATGGCCATCTACGACACCATGCAGTTCATCAAGCCCGACGTGTCCACGCTGTGCGTGGGCTTCGCGGCCAGCATGGGTGCCTTCCTGCTGGCGGCCGGTGCCAAGGGCAAGCGCTTCTCGCTGCCCAACTCCAAGATCATGATCCACCAGGTGCTGGGCGGCGCCCGCGGCCAGGCCACGGACATCGAGATCCATGCGCGCGACATCCTGCGCACCAAGGACCAGATGAACAAGATCATGGCCGAGCGCACCGGCCAGCCGCTGGACAAGGTCAAGCACGACACCGAGCGCGACTACTTCATGACGGCCGACGAAGCCAAGGACTACGGCATCGTCGACCAGGTGATCTCGCGCCGGCCCTGATCCGGCTCCCGCGACAGCCGCGCGGATTGCGCGGAGAACGGCGCCTTTTTTGGTGGAAGGCGCCGTTTTTCGTTTGGTTATCATTGCCCAACGTCTTTTAGAAGGCATTGCCCCATGGCCGAGAAAAAAGGCTCCTCCAGCGAAAAGACCCTGTACTGCTCGTTTTGCGGGAAGAGCCAGCACGAGGTGAAGAAACTCATCGCAGGACCGTCCGTGTTCATCTGCGACGAGTGCATCGACCTGTGCAACGAGATCATCCGCGACGAGGTGCCCGCCGCCGGCGAGGCGCGCGAGGGCCGGGGCGACCTGCCGACGCCGCTGGAGATCAAGAACAACCTGGACAACTATGTGGTAGGCCAGGAGGTCGCCAAGCGCACGCTGTCGGTGGCGGTCTACAACCACTACAAGCGCCTGCGCTACAAGGACAAGGCCAAGAAGGACGAGGTCGAGCTCTCCAAGAGCAACATCCTCCTGATCGGCCCCACGGGTTCTGGCAAGACGCTGCTCGCGCAGACGCTCGCGCGCATGCTGGACGTGCCCTTCGTGATGGCCGACGCTACCACGCTGACCGAGGCCGGCTACGTCGGCGAGGATGTGGAGAACATCGTCGCCAAGCTGCTGCAGAGCTGCAACTACGACGTCGAGCGGGCCCAGCGCGGCATCGTCTACATCGACGAGATCGACAAGATCTCGCGCAAGTCCGACAACCCCTCGATCACGCGCGATGTGTCGGGCGAGGGCGTGCAGCAGGCGCTGCTCAAGCTCATCGAAGGCACCATGGCCAGCGTGCCGCCGCAGGGCGGACGCAAGCACCCGAACCAGGACTTCCTGCAGATCGACACGACCAACATCCTGTTCATCTGCGGCGGCGCGTTCGCGGGCCTCGAGAAGGTCATCGAAAGCCGCCAGGAATCGTCCGGCATCGGCTTTGGTGCGGCGGTCAAGAGCAAGCAGGAGCGGGCACTGACCGAGGTGTTCCGCGAGGTCGAGCCCGAAGACCTGATCAAGTTCGGCCTGATCCCCGAGCTGGTCGGTCGCATGCCGGTCGTCGCCACGCTGGCGGAGCTCAGCGAAGACGCGCTGGTGCAGATCCTGACCGAGCCCAAGAACGCGCTCGTCAAGCAGTACGCCAAGCTCCTGTCGATGGAAGACGTGGACCTGGAGATCCGCCCCGCGGCGCTCAAGGCCATCGCCCGCAAGGCGCTGGCGCGCAAGACCGGCGCACGCGGCCTGCGCTCCATCCTCGAGCTGTCGTTGATCGACACGATGTTCGACCTGCCGAACCAGACCAACGTCGACAAGGTGGTCGTGGACGAGTCCACCATCGAAGAGAACAAGGCGCCGCTGCTGGTCTACCGCGAAGCGGCCAAGAAAGCCTGACCGTGCGGCCGGTGTCCGCCCAGGCGGTGCCGGCATTGTTCAACCTCTCCTGTGCCGCGCGCGGCACGGGTTGAAAATGTGAGGTCGGCGACCATATTCGCTGGGTCACACAAAGGATTCCGATGTCCGGTCAAACCCCCCTGCCATCCACGCCGCTGGATCTGCCGCTGTTGCCGCTGCGCGATGTGGTGGTGTTCCCCCACATGGTGATCCCGCTGTTCGTGGGCCGCCCCAAGAGCATCAAGGCGCTGGAAGCCGCGATGGAGGCCGAGCGCCGCATCATGCTGGTGGCGCAGAAGGCCGCCGCCAAGGACGAGCCGCTGGTCACCGACATGTTCGACGTCGGCTGCGTCTCCACCATCCTGCAGATGCTGAAACTGCCCGACGGCACCGTGAAGGTGCTGGTCGAAGGCCAGCAGCGCGCGCGCGTGAACCACATCGAGGACGGCGAGTCGCACTTCAACGCCAACGTCACGCCGATCGCGCTGCCCGATGCGGCGCAGAAGAACACCGAGGTGGAGGCGCTGCGCCGTGCCGTGATGCAGCAGTTCGACCAGTACGTCAAGCTCAACAAGAAGATCCCGCCCGAGATCCTGACCTCGATCTCCAGCATCGACGACGCCGGCCGCCTGGCCGACACCATCGCCGCCCACCTGCCGCTCAAGCTCGACAACAAGCAGGTCGTGCTCGACCTGTCGGACGTGCTTGAGCGCCTGGAGAACCTGTACGGCCAGCTCGAGCGCGAAGTCGACATCCTCAACGTCGACAAGAAGATCCGCGGCCGCGTGAAGCGGCAGATGGAAAAGAACCAGCGCGACTTCTACCTGAACGAGCAGGTCAAGGCGATCCAGAAGGAGCTGGGCGAAGGCGAGGAGGGCGCCGACATCGAGGAGATCGAGAAGAAGATCCGCCTCGCCAAGATGCCCAAGGAGGCCTTGAAGAAGGCCGAGGCCGAGCTCAAGAAGCTCAAGCTCATGTCGCCCATGTCGGCCGAAGCCACCGTGGTGCGCAACTACATCGACGTGCTGACCAACCTGCCCTGGAGCAAGCGCACGAAGATCAAGCACGACCTGGCCAACGCCGAGGAAGTGCTCAACGAAGACCACTACGGCCTGGACAAGGTCAAGGACCGCATCCTCGAGTACCTCGCGGTGCAGCAGCGCGTGGACAAGGTCAAGGCGCCCATCCTGTGCCTGGTCGGCCCGCCGGGCGTGGGCAAGACCTCGCTCGGCCAGTCGGTCGCCAAGGCCACGGGGCGCAAGTACGTGCGCATGGCGCTGGGCGGCATGCGCGACGAGGCCGAGATCCGCGGCCACCGCCGCACCTACATCGGCGCGCTGCCGGGCAAGGTGCTGCAAAGCCTGTCCAAGGTCGGCACGCGCAACCCGCTGTTCCTGCTCGACGAGATCGACAAGCTGGGCACGGACTTCCGCGGCGATCCGTCCAGCGCGCTGCTCGAGGTGCTCGATCCCGAGCAGAACCACACCTTCGGCGACCACTATGTCGAGGTCGATTTCGACCTGTCCGACGTGATGTTCGTCGCCACTTCGAACTCGATGAACATTCCGCCGGCCCTGCTGGACCGCATGGAAGTCATCCGCCTGTCGGGCTACACCGAGGACGAGAAGGTCAACATCGCGCTGCGTTACCTGCTGCCCAAGCAGCTCAAGAACAACGGCGTGAAGGACGACGAACTGCTGGTCACCGAAGACGCCGTGCGCGACGTGGTGCGCTACTACACGCGTGAAGCCGGCGTGCGTTCGCTCGAGCGCGAGCTCTCCAAGATCTGCCGCAAGGTGGTCAAGGGTTTGCAGCTCAAGAAGATGACGCCGCAGGTGGTCGTCAACGCCGACAACCTCAACGAGTTCCTGGGCGTGCGCAAGCACACCTACGGCCGCGCCGAGCACCAGAACCAGATCGGCCAGGTGGTCGGCCTGGCCTGGACCGAGGTCGGCGGCGACCTGCTGACCATCGAGGCCGCGACCATGCCCGGCAAGGGCCAGATCACGCGCACGGGTTCGCTGGGCGACGTGATGAAGGAATCGGTCGAGGCCGCCCGCACCGTGGTGCGCAGCCGCGCGCGCCGCCTGGGCATCAAGGACGAGGTGTTCGAGAAGCGCGACATCCACATCCACGTGCCCGACGGTGCCACGCCCAAGGACGGTCCGAGCGCCGGCGCTGCGATGACGACGGCCTTCGTGTCCGCGCTGACCGGCATCCCGGTGCGCGGCGATGTCGCCATGACGGGCGAGATCACGCTGCGCGGCGAGGTGACGGCCATCGGCGGCCTGAAGGAAAAGCTGCTGGCCGCGCTGCGCGGCGGCATCAAGACCGTGCTGATCCCGGAAGAGAACGCCAAGGACCTGCAGGAGATCCCCGAGAACGTGAAGAACGGCCTGGAGATCGTGCCGGTCAAGTGGATCGACCAGGTGCTGGAGGTGGCGCTGGAGCGTGTGCCATCGGCGCTGGCCGAGGAGGAGCCGGCCGCGGCTGCGCTGGACGTGCCGGCGACGGCCGGGGCGGATGCCACGCGCGGTGCCTCGACCAAGCACTGAGATCGAAAATTTCAGGAAAGCTTGCCGGAAGAGGGATTTTTAGCCTATAATCTGAGGCTTCGCGGGAATAGCTCAGTTGGTAGAGCGCAACCTTGCCAAGGTTGAGGTCGAGAGTTCGAGACTCTTTTCCCGCTCCAGTTAGAACGCCGTAGAGAGGGCATCGCTCTGCGGCAGCGAAGAGACGATGCGGGAATAGCTCAGTTGGTAGAGCGCAACCTTGCCAAGGTTGAGGTCGAGAGTTCGAGACTCTTTTCCCGCTCCAGTGAGAACGCCGCAGAGAGAGCATCGCTCTGCGGCAGTGAAGAGACGATGCGGGAATAGCTCAGTTGGTAGAGCGCAACCTTGCCAAGGTTGAGGTCGAGAGTTCGAGACTCTTTTCCCGCTCCAAACGAAAGGCCTTGCGATTCGTCGCAAGGCCTTTTTTCTTTGGCGGCTTCAGTGGCGCCGGGCCGCGCGCGCCACGCTGGCCGGCACCGGGATGCGGATGTCCAGCAGCATCTGCGCCATGCCCTTGCCCAGCGGGTCCATGCGCATGGACGAGGGGCCGCCGCCGTCCAGCGCGGCGTGCAGCAGCAGGTTCATGGCGGCGATGCCAGGCAGGTAGAAACGTTCGATGCGGCCGTGCACCAAGTGGGCGAAGTAGGCCGCCACCACGTCCGGCGTGAGCCGGTCCCACAGCAGCGGCAGCCATTCGGGCCGGCGCGCCACGATGCCGATGTTGGAGATGTCGCCCTTGTCCCCGCTGCGGGCCCAGGCGAGATCGATCAGGCGCAGTTCTTCCGACGGCTCGTCGGGCTCTTGCCAGGCCGGCGGCTGCGGCGCAGCCACGGTTGCATCCTGGTCCGTGCCGGCTCGCACCTCTACGGTCTGCCGCTGGCCGTCCAGCCACAGGGCGACCGGCACCGCGCCCTTGTCCAGCAGGAAGGCGAAGGGCTTGACCAGCGGCGACACCGCAGGCCGGCCGCCGCCCGGGCTGGTCGTGCCGGGCGCCCAGGAGGTGCCAGCCGGCGCGATCTCGCGCGCGAACAGGGCCAGCGCGTTCTTGTCGGGATGGTTGGCGACCACGCGCAGCATCACCTCGCGCGCCGCTGCCGTGCGCGCATGCGGGCCGTACAGCGTCTCGGCGCCCAGCACCTCGAGGTAGGTCGAGGTGTAGGGGGGCTGGCCCTGGGCCTTGAGGATCTCGCCCGTGCGCTCGAAGATGGCTTCGCCCGTGCGGCGCGCCTTCTTCGCCGCATCGATGCCGATGAACACCATGCTGCTGGCGCAGCGAAAGCCGTCCAGCTGCGTGGCCGAGACCTTGTAGTGCGGCGTCGGCGCGCGGCCGCGGGCCGGGCCCACCTGCACGCGTTCCGCATCCAGCTGGGTGATTTCGACGAAGCGGAAGTCGCAGCGCACATCGGGCAGCTGGTAGTCGCCCGGGTCGCCGATCTCGTAGAGCAGCTGCTCGGCCACGTTGGCGCGCAGCATGCTGCCGCCCGTGCCCGCGGGCTTGGTCACGACGAAGCTGCCGTCGGCGCTGCATTCCACGACCGGGTAGCCCATGTGGGCCCAGTCCGGCACGTCCTCCCAGTCGGTGTGCAGGCCGCCCGTGGCCTGGCAGCCGCATTCGATGATGTGGCCGGCCAGGCTGCCCGAGGCCAGGCGGTCGTAGTCGTCGTCGGCCCAGCCGAACGCGTGCATGAGCGCGCCCAACGTCACGGCGCTGTCCACGCAGCGGCCCGTGATGACCACGTCGGCACCGGCTGCGAGCGCCGCGGCGATCGGCTTCGCGCCCAGATAGGCGTTGGCGCTCAGCACCTTCTCGGGCAGGGCCTCGCCCGTGAACATGTCGCGCGTGCCGGCCGCGCGCAGCGCCGGCATCTGCGCGCTCACGTCGTCGCCTTCGACGACCGCGATGCGCAGCGCGATGCCTTGCGACGCGGCCAGCGCCTGCAGCGCCGCCGCGCAGGCCTGCGGGTGGATGCCACCGGCATTGCTGACCACGCGGATGCGCTGGCGCTTGACTTCGGCCAGCACCGACTTCATCGCGATGTCGACGAAGTCCGTCGCATAGCCCAGCTCCGGCTTCCTGGCGCGCGCCGCGGCCAGGATGGCCATGGTGGTCTCTGCGAGGTAGTCGAACACCAGGTAGTCGAGCCGGCCGCCTCGCACGAGCTGCGGTGCCGCCACCATGCTGTCGCCCCAGAAACCGGAGGCACCGCCGATGCGAACGGTCTTGGCGGCAATGGTCATGCAATGTCTCCTGTCGATGGCTGGCCCGCAGCTTAGCCACCCGTGGCCGTCGCTGCTTGTGCGGAGTCGCTAGCGGGACGGAATGCAATTTGATTCGTTGACTTCGCGTAATTCGATCAGATATCGTTCATTTTTCAGACAAGTAACCGCTCCTGCGCCTTGCCACCGGACCTCTGGTGGCGCCCTGTCGACCTCAGCTCTGGCAGCCCAACCCCTCTTTAACCATGTTCTTCAACCGCCTGCGCGTTGCGCACAAGCTCTGGTCCACCCTGTTGCTGCTGTTGCTCGCCGTCGTGGCGCTCGGCGGCTTCACGCTGTACGGCGCCGGCAAGGCGTACCGGCAATCCCTGGCGGCCATGACGGCGGCGAACGCCCTGATCGAGCAATCCATGCTCTGGAAGGGCCTCACCGAAGCGGCCGTCATTCGCAGCATGGCTTCGGCGATCAGTGCCGACCCGGCCGTGGGCGAGCTGTTCAAGGCCAACGTCGCCGGCGATGCGGACCGCGTCGCCAAGGTGCGCGAAGACATCACCAAGCAGGCCACGTCGCCCGCGGACCAGGCGCAGCTCAAGGACATCGTCGCGAAGGGCGCTGCGCTGCTGGCGGCCAGCCGAAAGGCCCGCGATCTCGGTGCCGCCGGCGACCGGGCCGCGGCGATCGCCCTGGTCCATGGCGAATACAGTGCCGCCGCCCGTGCCTACCTGGAGTCGATCGACGTGTTCGTCGAGCTGCAGCGACGCAAGGGCGCCGATGCGGCGGCCGCGGCCGACCGCGCGCGCGAGGCCAGCGCGTCCTGGGGCGCGGCGGGTGCGGTCGTCGTGGTGTTGCTGGGCATGCTGGTCGCGTGGTGGCTGGTGCGTTCGATCCGCCAGCCGCTGCAGGAATCGATCCGCGTGGCCAGCGCGATCGCCGATGGCGACCTGACGCAGCGCATCGATGCACGCCGCCTGGACGAGTTCGGCGAGCTGATGCGCGCGCTGCAGCACATGAACGGCTCGCTCGCGAACATCGTGGGCAAGGTGCGTTCGTCCACCGACAGCATTGCCACCGCCTCCAGCGAGATCGCGCAGGGCAATGCCGATCTGTCGCACCGCACCGAGCAGACCGCCAGCAGCCTGCAGAGCACCGCCTCGTCGATGGAGCAGCTGACCGCCACGGTGCAGCAGACCGCAGGCTCGGCCGGCACCGCCAGCCAGCTCGTGGCTTCGGCCAGCGAGGTGGCCTCGCGCGGTGGTCAGGTCGTGTCCCAGGTGGTCAGCACCATGAGCGACATCAACACCAGCAGCAAGAAGATCAGCGACATCATCGGCGTGATCGACGGCATCGCGTTCCAGACCAACATCCTGGCGCTCAACGCCGCGGTGGAGGCCGCGCGCGCTGGCGAGCAGGGGCGCGGCTTCGCCGTCGTCGCCAGCGAGGTGCGCAACCTGGCCGGCCGGTCGGCCGAGGCGGCCAAGGAGATCAAGGGCCTGATCGGCGCCTCGGTAGAGAAGGTCGAGAGCGGCACCCAGCTGGTGGCCGACGCGGGCCGCACGATGGAGGAGATCGTGCATTCGGTCCAGCGCGTCAACGACATCATCGGCGAGATCCGCAGCGCCACATCGGAGCAGAGCCAGGGCATCTCCGGCGTGAACCGCTCGGTTGCGGAGCTGGACCAGATGACGCAGCAGAATTCCGCGCTGGTCGAGCAGAGTTCGGCCGCCGCGCAAAGCCTGCGCGAGCAGGCCCAGGGCCTGGCCGCGCTGGTGTCCGTGTTCCGGGTGGGCGGCGTGCAGGAGTCACGCCCGGCCTTGCCCGGCTGAACGGGGCGCCGCCATGGCTGCTCCAGCCAGTTGGCGCAAGACCGGCGTGCGCGGCGGCGGCTAGGCTTGGCGGCCCACCAGGAGCCCCCATGGACTTCCTCGACGCCCCCGCGCTGCCCTTTTACTTCACGCCCGAGCACGAACAGTTCCGCGCCACGCTGCGCGCCTTCATCGCGCGCGAGATCACACCCCATGTGAACGACTGGGACGAGGCGGAGACCTTCCCGCGCGCCCTCTATGCGCGCGTGGCAGAACTCGGCGTGCAGGGCCTGGGTTACCCCGAGGAGCTCGGCGGCACGCCGGCCGACATCTTCTACCAGCTCGTCGTGGCCGAGGAGTTCGCGCGCTGCGGCTGCGGCGGCGTGCAGGCCTCGCTGAACTCGCACAGCATCGCGCTGCCGCCCATCCTCAAGGCCGGCAGCGCCGCCATCCAGCGCCGCGTGATCCCGCCCGTGCTGCGCGGCGAGAAGATCGCGGCCCTGGCCGTGACCGAACCCAGCGGCGGATCGGACGTGGCCCACCTGCGCACCACGGCCGTCCGCGAGGGCGAGCACTACATCGTCAACGGCGAGAAGACCTTCATCACCTCCGGCATGCGCGCGGACTTCATCACCACGGCCGTGCGCACCGACCCTGCCGTCCCCGGCGCAGGTGGCATCTCGGTGCTGGTGATCGATGGCGACACGCCCGGCCTCACGCGCACGCCGCTCAAGAAGATGGGCTGGTGGAGTTCTGACACCGCCCACCTGCGCTTCGACAACTGCCGCGTGCCCGTGGCCCACCTCGTGGGCGAAGAGAACCAGGGCTTCAAGGTGATCATGAACAACTTCAACAGCGAGCGCCTGTTCATGGCCGCGCTGGCCTGCGGTTTCGCCGAAGTCTGCCTGCGCGAGGCCGTGGACTGGGCGCGCCAGCGCCAGATCGCGGGCAGCCCGCTGGCCGAACGCCAGGTGGTGCGCCACAAGCTCATGGACATGACCCAGCGCGTCGATGCTGCGCGCACCTTGGTCTACGAGCTGGCCTGGCGCATCCAGCACAGCCACGCTCGCCCTGCCCAGCTTGTGGCGCGCGTCTGCCTGGCCAAGGTACAGGCCACGCAGGCCATGCAGTTCTGCGCCGACCAGGCCGTGCAGCTGCTGGGCGGCATGGGTTTCATGCGCGGCACGGCCAGCGAGCGCATCTACCGCGAGGTCAAGGTCATGATGATCGGCGGCGGCTCGGAGGAGGTCATGAAGGATCTGGCAGCGCGACAACTGGGCTTGTAGCCAGTTGGCGCAAGACCCCGGGCGGGGCGCTGCCTAAGCTGCTGGCACCCCCTGGCCCACAGCACCATGAGCACCATCGAGTCCACCATCTCCCCCGGCAGCGACGCCTTCGCAGCCAACCGCGCCGGCATGCTGGCCCTGCTCGAACGCGTGCACGGCTACACCCAGCGCAGCGTTGCCACCTCGGGCAAGTCGCGTGAACGCTTCGTGCAGCGCGGCCAGCTGCTGCCGCGCGAGCGGCTGGCGCTGCTGCTGGACCCGGGCACGCCCTTCCTGGAGATCGGTGCGCTGGCCGGCCTGGGGCTGGACCACCCAGACCTCGACAAGAGCGTGCCGGGCGGCGGCGTGATCGGTGGCATCGGCTGGGTCTCGGGCGTGCGTGTGATGGTCAACGCCTCGGACTCCGGCATCGATGCCGGCGCCTTGCAGCCCATGGGCATCCCCAAGCAGCTGCGCCTGCAGGAACTGGCGCTGGAGAACAAGCTGCCCTACGTGCAGCTCGTCGAAAGCGCAGGCGCCAACCTCATGACCTACCAGGTCGAGGAGTTCGTGACGGGCGGCAACCTGTTTCGCAACCTCGCGCGTCTCTCGGCCGCGGGCCTGCCCGTGGTGACCGTGACGCACGGCTCGTCCACGGCCGGCGGCGCCTACCAGACCGGACTGGCCGACTACATCGTCATGGTGCGCGGCCGCTCGCGCGCCTTCCTGGCCGGCCCGCCGCTGCTCAAGGCCGCCACGGGCGAGATCGCGACCGAGGAGGAACTCGGCGGCGCCGAGATGCACACGTCCATCTCGGGCCTGGGCGACTACCTGGCCGAGGACGACCGCGACGCGATCCGCATCGCGCGCGAGATCCTGGCCGGCATCGACTGGCAGCGCGGCATGCCGCAGCAGCCCGCGCGCGCCTTCAAGCCGCCGCGCTACGACGCCGAGGAACTGCTGGGCATCATGCCCATGGACCACAAGCGGCCGGTCGACATGAAGCAGGTGATCGCGCGCATCGCCGACGACTCCGAGTTCCTGGAGTTCGGCGCCAACTACGGCAGCGCCACCGTGGTCGGCCACATCAAGATCGAAGGGTTGCCGCTGGGCATCGTGACCAACAACGGCCCGATCGACCCGGCCGGCGCGAGCAAGGCCACGCACTTCATCCAGGCCTGCTGCCAGAGCCGCACGCCGATCCTGTACCTCAACAACACGACGGGCTTCATGGTGGGCAAGTCCTACGAGGAGGCCGGCATCATCAAGCACGGCTCCAAGATGATCCAGGCCGTGACCTGCGCCACCGTGCCGCAGATCACCATCTACTGCGGCGCCTCCTTCGGCGCGGGCAACTACGGCATGTGCGGGCGCGGCTTCCACCCGCGCTTCTGCTTCTCCTGGCCCAACGCCAAGACCGCCGTGATGGGCGGCGAGCAGGCCGCGCAGACCATGGTCAACGTGACCGAAGCCGCCATGCGGCGCAAGGGCGGCGAGGTCGACCGCGCCAAGCTCGCGGAGATGGAGCGCCGCATCATCGAGCGCTTCGACAGCCAGATGAGCGTGTTCACGACCAGCGCACGCATGCTGGACGATGCCGTGATCGACCCGCGCGACACGCGCGAGGTACTGGCCCGCGTGCTGTCGATCTGCCGCGAATCGGAGCTGCGCCAGCCGCAGCCCATGCAGTTCTCCGTCGCCCGCCCCTGAGGACCACAGCCATGCAACTGACCCCCGAACACGAGAGCGTGCGCGACACGCTGATCCGCTTCATCGACAAGGAGGTCAACCCCCATGTCGACCAGTGGGAGCGCGCGCAGATCTTTCCGGCCCACCAGGTCTTCCGCCGGCTCGGCGAACTGGGCATGCTGGGCCTGACCAAGCCTGTGGAGAACGGCGGCGCGGGTCTGGACTATTCCTACGGTGCCGTGATGGCCGAGGGCCTGGCCCACATGCACTGCGGCGGCATCCCCATGGCCATCGGCGTGCAGACGGACATGGCCACGCCTGCGCTGGCGCACCGCGGCAGCAGGGAGCTGCGCGACGAGTTCCTGGCGCCGGCCGTCGCGGGCGAGTACGTGGCCTGCCTGGGCGTCTCGGAGGTCGGCAGCGGATCGGACGTGGCCTCGGTCAAGACCACGGCGCGTAAGCAGGGCGGCGACTACGTCATCGACGGCGGCAAGATGTGGACCACCAACGGCACGCAGGCCGACTTCTGCGTGGTGCTGGCCAACACCTCGGACGGCTCCTCGCACAAGAACAAGTCGCTGATCGTCGTGCCCATGAAGACGCCCGGCGTCAGCGTGGCGCGCAAGCTCGTCAAGATGGGCATGCACGCGTCCGACACGGCGCAGCTGCACTTCGACAGCGTGCGCGTCCCCCAGCGCTACCGGATCGGCGAGGAGGGCATGGGCTTCATCTACCAGATGGAGCAGTTCCAGATCGAGCGGCTGTGGGGCGCGCTGAACGCGGGCGCCATGGCCCAGCGCGCCATCGACACCACCGTCGCCTACACGCGCGAGCGCCGCGCCTTCGGCCGCTCCATCCTCGACAACCAGTGGGTGCACTTCACGCTGGCCGAGCTGCAGACCGAGGTGGCGGCCCTGCGCGCGCTGAGCTGGCAGGGCGTGCAGGAGGTCGTGGCCGGCCAGGATGCCACGCGCACCGCCACCATGGCCAAGCTCAAGGCCGGGCGCGTGATCCGCGCCGTGGCCGACGGCTGCCTGCAGTTCTGGGGCGGCATGGGCTACATGGACGAAACACCGATCTCGCGCATCTTCCGCGACGGGCGGCTGACTTCCATCGGTGGAGGGGCGGACGAGGTGATGTTGCAGATCCTCTCGAAATTCATGGGCACCTTCCCGGCGGGCCACTGACATGACCGCACCTACCACCCCGTTCCGCAAGATCCTGATCGCCAACCGCGGCGAGATCGCGCTGCGCATCATGCGCACGGCGCGGGCCCAGGGCTACCGCACGGTGGCCGTCTACTCCACGGCCGATGCCGGCGCACGCCATGTGCGCGAGGCCGACCAGGCCGTCTGCATCGGCGAGCCGCTGCCGGCCCAGTCCTATCTGCGCATTCCCGCCTTGATCGAGGCCGCGCGCCTGGCTGGCGCCGATGCCGTGCACCCGGGCTACGGCTTCCTGGCCGAGAACGAAGACTTCGCCCAGGCCTGCCAGGACGCCGGCCTGGTCTTCATCGGCCCCTCGGCCGAGGCCATCCGCGCCATGGGCCACAAGGCCGGCGCCAAGGCGCTCATGATGGAAGCCGGCGTGCCCTGCATCCCGGGCTACCAGGGCGAGGACCAGGGCGAGGCGCGCATGGCGCAGGAGGCTGCGCGCATCGGCTACCCCGTGATGGTCAAGGCCACGGCCGGCGGCGGCGGGCGCGGCATGCGGCTCGTGCCCTCGGCGGACCAGTTCGCCGAACTGCTGCGCAGCGCACGCTCGGAGGCGCAAAGCGCCTTCGGCGATCCCGAGGTCATCCTCGAGCGCGCCATCGTGCAGCCGCGCCACATCGAGATCCAGGTCTTCGCCGACCGCCACGGCAACGCCATCCACCTGGGCGAGCGCGACTGCTCGGTGCAGCGCCGCCACCAGAAGCTCGTGGAAGAGGCACCGTCGCCCGCCGTGGACGCGGAACTGCGCGCGCGCATGGGCGCCGTGGCCGTGCAGGCCGTCCGCGCCATCCGCTACGAAGGCGCGGGCACGCTGGAGTTCCTGCTCGACGGCGACGGCAACTTCTATTTCATGGAAATGAACACGCGCCTGCAGGTCGAGCACCCGGTCACCGAGGCCATCACGGGCCTGGACCTCGTGGCGCTGCAGCTGCGCGTGGCGGCCGGCGAGCCGCTGCCGCTCACGCAGGAGCAGGTGCGCTTCGCCGGCCATGCCATCGAGGTGCGTCTGTGCGCCGAGGATGCCGACCAACACTTCATGCCGCAGAGCGGCAGCATGGCGCTGTGGCAGATGCCCGAATCCTTGCGCGTGGAGCACGCGCTGGCTTCGGGGACCGAGATCCCGCCGTACTACGACTCCATGATCGCCAAGCTCATCGCCCATGGCGACACACGCGAGGCAGCGCGCCGCAAGCTGCTCGCGGGCCTGGAGGATGCCGTGGCCTTGGGCGTCACGACCAACCAGGGCTTCCTGCAGCGCTGTCTCGCGCATCCGGTGTTCGCGGCCGGTGGCGCCACGACGGACTTCATCGCCCGGCACCAGCAGGACCTGCTGGCGCCCGACCCCGCGCTGCGCGCGCGTGCCGCGGTGCTGGCGGCCGTGCTGTTGCTCCAGACGCAGGCCCCCAGTGCAGGTGCACAGGCCGGACACATGACCTACGACCTGCCCGTGGGCCTGCGCTTCACGCTGGGTGGCGAGACGCTGGAAGCCCGCGTGACCCAGCCGCGCCGACACCGCTTCGTGGTGGAGATCGGCGGCACGCAGTCGACGCTGGTGCTCGAGGAGGTCGGCGCGCAGGCCCTGCGCTTCAGCTGCGACGGCCTGGGCGAGCGCGCCTGGTTCCACCGCGACGGTGCCAGCCTGCTGCTGCACTACCGCGGCCAGCCGCTGCGCGTGCAGGACCTCACGCGCGCCGCTGCCGTGCGCCAGGGCGAGGCGGGCGGCGACGGCAAGCTGCGCGCCTCCATGAACGGTCGCGTCGTGGCCGTGCTGGCGGCCGTGGGCGAGGCCGTGCAGGCCGGCCAGGCGCTCGTGACGCTGGAGGCCATGAAGATGGAGCACATCCACGCCGCGCCGCGCGCGGGCCGGCTCGTGGCGCTGCATGTGAAGGCCGGCGACCAGGTCGCGGCCCAGCGCGTGGTCGCCGAAATCGAGGACTGAACACCGGGAGACCAGACCGCCATGGGAGACCTTGCCAACGACGCCGTGCTCTGGGAGCGGCGCGGCCACGCGCAGTGGATCACCATCCACCGCCCCGACAAGCGCAACGCGATCAACAAGGAGGTGGTGGCCGGCATCCGCGCCGCTTGGCGCGCCGCCCATGCCGACCCGGGCGTGCGCGTTATCGTGCTGACCGGTGCGGGCGACAAGGCCTTCTGCGCAGGCGGCGACCTGCAGCCCGGTGCCGGCTTCGCGTTCGACCTCTCGCAGCCCAGCGTGGACTACGCCGACATGCTGCGCGAGGTGCAGAACAGCACGCTGCCCTCGATCGCGCGCATCAACGGCGTCTGCATGGCCGGCGGCGTGGGCCTGGCCTGCATGACGGACCTGGCGATCGCGGCCGACCATGTGCTGTTCGGCCTGCCCGAGGTCAAGATCGGCCTGTTCCCGATGCAGGTGCTCAGCCTGCTGCAGGACATCGTTCCGCGCCGCACCGTGCGCGAGTGGTGCCTGACGGGCGAGCCCTTCGGCGCGGCCGAAGCGCGCGAGGCCGGCCTCGTGAACCACGTGGTGCCGCTCGCCGAGCTCGACGCCAAGACCGACTGGCTGGCCGAGCGCCTGGCCGGCAAGTCGCCCACCGCGATCCGGCGCGGCAAGTACGCCATGCGCGCCATGGCCGCCATGTCCTTCGACGAGGGCATCGCCTACACCGAAAGCCAGATCGCCCTGCTGGCCATGACCGAGGACGCGCGCGAGGGGCTGGCGGCGTTCAACGAGAAGCGCAAGCCGGTGTGGACGGGGTGTTGAACGCCGCGGCTGCTGCGGTCGGCGTCGCCTGGTGGTTGGGGCGCCGCCCCCGTCCAAGCGGGGTCGCGGACGGCGGCTCGTGCGCCCACTGGAGGTCTGTGTCTGATGAGGGTGAGGGCTGCACCTTCCAGCGCGTTGGAAATATGTGAACTAGGGTTTACACTTTCCCATGTTCACGATTCGCCGCACCCAGGCGTTCGACGCCTGGTTCAACGGACTGCGCGATGGCATGACCCAGCGCCGCCTGGTGGCCCGGCTGCGCAAGGCGAGCCTGGGCAATCTCGGCGACGTGAAGGCGGTCGGCGATGGCGTATACGAGATGCGCGAGTTCTTCGGACCGGGCTGGCGTCTGTACTACGTGCAGCGCGGCTCGGTTGTGATCGTGATGCTGGGCGGGGGCGACAAGTCCTCGCAGCAGGCCGACATCGCCGCGGCAAAGGCATTGGCGGCAACCCTGGAGGATTGAACATGGGCAGGATCAAGGTGGCGGAGTTGCCGGTCTTCGATGCGGTCGATTACCTGAAGACCGATCAGGCCTGCGCGGAGTACCTGACGGCGGCCTTGGAAGACGGTGATCCGGCTTTGGTCACCGCTGCATTGGGTGATGTAGCGCGCGCGCGTGGCATGTCGCAACTGGCGCGCGATGCCGGCCTCACCCGCGAAGGTCTCTACAAGGCGCTCAGCGACCAGGGCAATCCCAGCTTCGGCACCGTGCTCAAGGTGTTGCGCGCGCTGGGCTTGCAACTGCACGTGGCGCCTGCGGCATCGGCCTGAGGCGCGTGGGCCGATGCACTGGTCTCAGCGCTGCTGTGCCGAAAAGCGCCGCCCCATCCATTCCAGCAGCAGCGCATTAACTTCGTCCGGCTTCTCCTGCTGTGTCCAGTGCCCGCAGTCGGCCACGGTGGCGCGCTCCAGGTCGGGCACGATGCGCTCCATGCCGCGCGTGGTCGCGGGCGGCAGGAAGATGTCCTGCGCGGCGCTGACCATGAGGGCCGGCACAGCGACGTGGTCGGGCGTGCGGGCCGTGTCTTCCCAGTTGCGGCGCAGGTTGCGGTACCAGTTCAAGGGCCCCGTGAAGCCGTTGCGTTCGTAGGCTTTCACGAACACCGCCAGTTCCTCCTCGCTGAGCAATGGCGCGCCCATGACCTGCTCGTGTCCCTTGAACAGCTCGGCCGGCAGCGCCTGCAGGTCTTGCGGTACCTGGGCGAACTGCTCCAAGGTCACGCCGGGCCGGCGCATCAGGCCGCGCAGCGTGGCCTCCACGTCCTCGCCCAACAGCTTCTCGCCCACGCCGGGCTCCTGGTACTGCACCATGTAGTGCGTGGGGCCGCGCGTGCGGCGCATGGTTTCCACGAGGTCGGTCTCGGTGCGCCGCGTGTAGGGCGTGTTGAGCGAGACCACGCCCAGCACGCGGTCCGCATGGTCGCGTGCCAGGGTCCAGGCCAGCGCGCCGCCGAAGTCGTGGCCGACGACCACCGCGCGCGCGATGCCCAGCGCGTCGAGCAGGCCGGTCACGTCCAGCGCGAGGTTCTGCATGCGGTAGTCCTCCAGCGCGCCCTGCGCACCGGTCTCGCCGTAGCCGCGCAGGTCGGGCGCCAGCACGCCGTAGCCGGCCGCGGCCAGCGCCGCGATCTGGTGGCGCCAGGAGTAGGCCAGCTCGGGAAAGCCGTGCAGCAGCACCACCGTGGGCCGGCCCGGCCTGGCCGCGACCACGCTGGCGGCGATTGAGATGCCGTTGCTCTGCAGGCGGCGCCAGCCCGGCAGGCCCGGGGCGGTCGCAAAGGAGGAGGCTGCGGTGTTCATGCCGCGCACTCTAGCGCGGTGCCGGCGGGCGCGGTGTCGCGTGCGGGCAGGCTGCGATCAGGCGCCTGCCAGGGCCGCGGACAGGTCGCCGCCCGAGCGCTCGGCCTGGCGCGCGGCCGGGGCAGCCTCGGCCGCCAGCAGTCGGAACACCGCCACCGCCGCGACGAGCTCGCGGGCCTGGCTTTGCAGGCTGCTGGCGGCTGCGGCGCTTTCCTCGACCAGTGCGGCGTTCTGCTGGGTCGTGGTGTCCATCTGCCCCAGCGCCTGGCCGACCTGGTCCACGCCCAGGCTCTGCTCCTGGCTGGCGGTGCTGATCGCAGCCACGAGCTCGGACACGCGCTGCACCGAGGCCACGAGCTCCTGCATGGTGCTGCCGGCGCGGCCGACCAAGGCCGTGCCCTGCTCGACGCGGGCCGTGCTGGCCGTGATCAGCGTGCGGATCTCCTTGGCGGCTTGGGCGCTGCGCTGGGCCAGCGTGCGCACCTCGCCGGCCACCACCGCGAAGCCGCGCCCCTGTTCGCCGGCGCGGGCCGCCTCCACGGCCGCGTTGAGCGCCAGGATGTTGGTCTGGAAAGCGATGCCGTCGATCACGCCGATGATCTCGCCGATCTGCTGCGCACTGTCCTGGATGCCGCCCATGGTGGTCACGACTTCGCCCACCGCCGCGCCGCCACGCGCGGCCACGGCGCAGGCGGCGCCGGCCAGTTCGCCGGCCTGGCGGGCGTTGTCGG
Organism: Pseudorhodoferax aquiterrae; assembly: GCF_014652235.1. Lineage (GTDB taxonomy): Bacteria > Pseudomonadota > Gammaproteobacteria > Burkholderiales > Burkholderiaceae_C > Pseudorhodoferax > Pseudorhodoferax aquiterrae. The sequence goes on along the minus strand of NZ_BMYK01000008.1, from coordinate 113,269 downwards.
CGTTGTGGCGTACGGTCGTGCCCAGCTGCTCCATTGCAGCAGCGGTCTGCTGCAGCGCCGAGGCCTGCTCTTCGGTGCGCTGGCTCAGGTCGTTGTTGCCCAGGGCGATCTGCGTGCTGGCAGCGGAGACGCTTTCGGCATTGCCGCGCACGGCCTGCACGGTGTCGACCAGGCCTTGCTGCATGCGCTGCAGCGCGGCCAGCAGGCGGCCGGTCTCGTCGCTCGCGGTGGCGGCGATGGGCATGCCGAGGTCGCCGGCGGCGATGCGGTCGGCCGCCTGCACGGCCTGGTCCAGCGGCCGCGTGATGCCCCGCGTGATCCACCAGCCCGCCACGATGGCGGCTCCCATGGCCAGCAGGCACAGCGCGATGAGCTGGGCGCGCTGGCGGCCGTAGTCCACGGCGGCCTGCAACTGCAGGTCGCGGGTGCGTTGTTCGGTGTAGTCCACGTAGGCCTTGGTGGCGCGCACCAGGGCCGCCAGCAGCGGGCGGCATTCGGCGTTCATGCGCGCAATGGCCTGCTCGCGCTGGTGCTTGAGCGCCAGTTCGGCAATGGCCGACGCCACGGGGCCGTAGCGCTGCTCGATCTGGCCGATGTCGGCCGCGAGCCGGCGCGCCTGCTCGGAGGCGGTGGGGTCTTCCGCGAGCATGCGGCCCAGCCGCGCGAGTTGCTCCTGCACCTGCTGGTGGGCGGCCGCTACAGCCGCCTTTTCGGCGGCGAGGTCGGCGTCCTGGGTGACGAGCACGAGGTTGCGCGCGGCAATGGCGCGGTCGTCCACGGCGGCACGCACATGGGCGGCCACGGTGGCGCGGGCGTTCAGGCCCTGGGTGTAGTGCAGGAAGCGGTCGTTGGCGGCCGCCAGTTCCAGCAATGCGAGGCCGGCGACGGCCAACACCAGGGCGGTCAAGCCGCCGAACGCCAGGGCCAGCCGGGCGCGAATGCTCAATCTGCTCAACATCGTCCTCGTCCTGTGGGTTCTGGGTCCGGTCTGCGCCGGGGCGGTCGCGACTGTAGGGGCAGGGCGCGCTGGAAATGTCGCGCAACTGTGACGCGGGACGCGGTTGGACGGCTCGCGCATTCCTGCTGTCCCAGATGGCGCCCTGTCTTGCGCCCAGGCGCTGCGCTGACCGGTGGTCGGTCCGGGCAGACCCGCAGTGCCACAGCGAGTTGACGCAAGAGCGGGCGCGACCCCGCCGGTAGCCTTCCGCGAACTCCATGAGGGTGCGGTGGCCGGGTTCCGGCCACCGGCCGCGTGGCCAGCCGGATCTGCCCATCTACCAAGGACATGCGCATGCACGACCCCGCCACGAACGACCGCACGCTGGTCGATGGCCTGGCCCGCCAGCTCGCCACCCGGCCGCAGGCCCTGGCCTACCGCTGCGGCGAGCGCCGTCTCACGTTCGCCGATGTGGAGCGCGAGACGAACCGGCTCGCCAATGCGCTGGCTGCCACCGGTGTGGGCCGCGGCAGCCGCGTGGCGGTGCTGACCAAGCAGCACATCGAATGCCTGCTGGTCACCCTGGCGGCCTGCAAGCTGGGCGCCGTCTGCATGCCCGTGAACTGGCGGCTGACGGGCGCCGAGGTGGCCTACATCGTCAACAACGGCGAGGCCAGCTTTCTGATGGCCGATGCCGAATTCCTGCCCACCGTGCAGGCGGCCGACCTGCCGCGCGTCACGACCCTGGTCTGCACCCAGGGCGCCAGTGCCGGGCTGCCCGGCCTGGCCGACTGGTACGCCGGCTTCGACGCGCAGTGCACGCCGGTGGCCCTGACGCCGCAGGACGCGGCGCTGCAGCTGTACTCCTCGGGCACCACGGGCCTGCCCAAGGGCGTGGTGCTGTCGCACGCGGGCCTGCTGTCGACCTCGCGCGTGGTGGCACGCGAGTGGAAGTTCGACGAGCGCCATGTGCTGGGCAACCCGCTGCCGGTGTTCCACGTGGCCGGCATGACCATGCTGCTGCTCACGCTCTACACCGGCGGGCAGACCGCGGCCTACCCGGACTTCGATCCCAAGGCCTACCTGGCGGCCTTCGCCGCGCACGGCATCACGCACACCTTCGTGGTGCCGGCCATGCTGCTGTTCATGCTGCAGGTGCCGGGTGCGAAGGAGATGCCCAAGCCGGCGCTGCAGCTGATCGCCTACGGCGGTTCGCCGATCAGCGAGACCGTGCTGCAGCAGGCCTTCGGCGTGTTCGCCTGCGACTTCCTGCAGGTCTACGGCCTGACCGAGGTCTCCGGGCCGGCCACCTTCCTGCGCCCGGCGGACCACCGCGCCGGCGATGCCGAACTGTTGCGCTCGGCCGGCCAGCCCATCGGCGGCGCGCGACTGCGCATCGTGGACCCGATCACGCAGCAGGACGTTGCCGAGGGCGAGGTCGGCGAAGTCTGGATCGAGTCCGACCGCAACCTGCTGGAGTACTGGCGCAACCCCGAGGCCACGGCCGCCGCCTACCCCGAAGGCCGCAACGCCAACGGCGGCTGGTTCCGCTCGGGCGACGGCGGCTACCTGAAGCAGGGCTACCTCTACATCCACGACCGCATCAAGGACATGATCGTCTCGGGCGGCGAGAACATCTACCCGGCCGAGGTCGAGAACGTGCTCATGCGGCACCCGGCCGTGGCCGACGGCGCCGTGATCGGTGTGCCCGACGCGACCTGGGGCGAGGCCGTCAAGGCCTGCGTGGTGCTGCGTCCGGGCATGTCCGCGGATGCGGCCGCCATCATCGGCTTCATGCGCGAGCACCTCGCGCACTACAAGTGCCCCAAGAGCGTGGACATCGTCGACGCACTGCCGCGCAACCCGAGCGGAAAGATCTTGAAGCGCGTGCTGCGCGAGCCCTACTGGAAGGGCCAGCGCCGCGCCGTCGGTTGATCGCCAGAACACATTCCCAGGAGACACCCGCCATGCTGAAGAACCTCGTCTACGCCGCCACCGCGGCCCTGTCCTGCTGGGCCCTGCCACCTGCCGCGCTGGCCCAGGCCGGCAAGCCCATCAAGATCGCGCTGATCGCGAGCAAGACCGGCCCCTCGGAGCAGTACGCGCGCGACACCGAGCGCGGCGTGCGCCTGGCGCTGGACTACCTGACGCAAGGCTCGATGACGCTGCTGGACCGCAAGATCGAGCTCATCGTCAAGGACGATCAGATGAAGCCCGAGCAGTCCAAGGCGCTGCTGACCCAGGCCTTCGCCGACGACAAGGCCGACATCGCGATCGGCACGTCCTGGTCGGGCGGGGCGCTGGCCATGGCGCCCGTGGCCGAGGAGTACGGCAGGATCCTCATGCTGGAGCCGGCGATCGCCGATTCGCTGACCGGCTCGGCCTGGAACATGTACCTGTTCCGCGCCAGCCGCAACTCCTTCCAGGACGCGCTGGCCACGGCGGCCGCGCTGGGCGATGGCGACAACGTGGCCTTCCTCGCGCCCGACTACGTCTATGGCAAGGACGGCGTCAAGGCCTTCAAGGACGCGCTGGGCGCGACCAAGCGCAAGGTGAACCTCGCGCACGAGGAGTTCATCCCGCTCTCGACCACCGACTTCACGGCGCACATGCAGCGCATCTTCGACCGCATGAAGGACCTCAAGGGCAAGAAGTACCTGGTCGTCATCTGGGGCGCGCCCAACCCGATCCGCAAGATCTCCGAGCTGAATCCGAGTCGCCACGGCATCGAGTTCCTGTCCATCGGCGGCGCCAACCTGGACAACGCCAAGCCCTGGCGCGGCCTGGACGTGGGCGGCGGCACCTTCTACTACTACGACTTCCCGAAGAACCCCATGAACGACTGGCTCGTGGCCGAGCACAGGAAACGCTACAACGTGCCGCCGGACCTGTTCACGGCGGGCGGCTTCACGGCCGCGGCCGCCATCGTGGCCGGCATCAAGAAGGCCGGCAGCGTGGACACGCCCAAGCTCATCGCCGCGATGGAGGGCATGGAGTTCGACACGCCCAAGGGCAAGATGCAGTTCCGCAAGGAAGACCACCAGGCCATGCAGGTGCAGTACCAGTTCCGCATGAAGAAGGACGGGCAGGGCGAGTGGGATCTGTTCGAACTCGTGCGCGAGATCCCGGCGGCCGAGATGCCGGTGCCGGTCACCGTCAAGCGCTGAGCACCCATGGCAGGCACACCCGCGCTGGCCAGCCGCGGTCTGGGCATCCGCTTCGGCGGCCATGCCGCCGTCGACGACGTGAGCGCGGCCTTCGAGGCCGGCACGCTGACCGCCATCGTCGGCCCCAACGGCGCCGGCAAGACCACCTACTTCAACCTGCTGTCGGGCCAGCTGAAGGCCAGTGCGGGCGCGGTGCTCTACAAGGGCGAAGACATCACGCGGCTGTCGGCCGCGCAGCGCACGGCGCGCGGCATCGGCCGCGCATTCCAGCTCACCAACCTGTTCCCGCGCCTGTCGGTGGCCGAGAACGTGCGCCTGGCCGTGCAGAGCCGGCACCGCGCCGGCTTCAACATGTTGGCGCTGTGGCGCCAGCGCGCCGACCTCATCGAGCAGGCGCAGGCCTGCCTGGAGCAGGTCGGCCTGGCCGCGCGCCGCGACGACCTGGCCGCCAAGCTGCCGCACGGCGACAAGCGCAAGCTCGAGGTGGCGATGCTGATGGCGCTGGAGCCCGAGGTCGTGATGTTCGACGAGCCCACGGCCGGCATGGGCGTGGACGAGGTGCCCGTGATCCTGGAGCTGATCCGCCGCCTCAAGGCGCGCGGCGACAAGACCATCCTGCTCGTGGAACACAAGATGGATGTGATTCAGACGCTGGCCGACCGCATCGTGGTGCTGCACAACGGCCGCCTCGTGGCCGATGGCCGGCCGGCCGAGGTCATGGCCTCGTCCATCGTGCAGGAGGCCTACCTGGGCGTGCGCCGAAAGAGCAAGGAGCCGGCCCATGTCTGACGGCAGCCTGCTGCGCCTGGAAGGCGTGCACACCCACATCGGCGAGTACCACATCCTGCAGGGCGTGGACCTCGCCGTGCCGCGCGGCGCGCTCACGGTGCTGCTGGGCCGCAACGGCGCCGGCAAGAGCACCACGCTGCGCACCATCATGGGCCTGTGGCAGGCCAGCCGTGGCCGCACCACCTTCGCCGGCCGCGAGATCACCTCTGCCAGCACGCCCGAGATCGCGCGCGCGGGCATCGCCTTCGTGCCCGAGGACATGGGCATCTTCTCCGGCCTCACGGTGCAGGAGAACCTGCGCCTGGCCGCCATCGCGGGGCGCTTCGACAGCGCGCGGCTGGATTGGATCTTCGGCCTGTTCCCTGCGCTCAAGCGCTTCTGGCTGCGGCCCGGCGGCCTGCTCTCGGGTGGGCAGAAGCAGATGCTCGCGATCGCGCGCGCCATCGTCGAGCCGCGCCAGCTGCTGCTGATCGACGAGCCGACCAAGGGCCTGGCCCCGGCCATCGTCGACAACCTGGCCCAGGCCTTCGAGGACCTCAAGGCGCGCGACACCACCATCCTGCTCGTGGAGCAGAACTTCCACTTCGTGCGCGGGCTGGGCGAGCACGTGGCCGTGATGGACGATGGCCGCATCGTGCATACGGGCGCCATGGCCGCGCTGTCGGCCGACGAGGCCTTGCAGGCGCGCTTGCTGGGCCTGCATGCGGGAGCGGTCCACTGATGCGCGCCGCCGCCCCTTCTTCCGGAGAAGCCATGGCCGTTCTCGATCCACCTCGCGCTGCCGCCGCGCCCGAGCCCCTGCCGGGCCGCACGCGCGACTGGGCGCCGGCCGCCATGATCGTCGGTGTGATGGTCCTGGCGCTGCCGCTGGTCGGCAGCGTGCCGACCTGGATCACGCTGACCGTGGCCGCGCTGGCCATGGGCATGATGCTGTTCATCATGGCCAGCGGGCTCACGCTGGTGTTCGGCCTCATGGACGTCATGAACCTGGGCCACGCGGCCTTCGTGGCCGTGGGTGCCTACACGGCCACGCTGCTCGTGGCGCCGCTCCAGGGCCTGCTGGCCTCGCCGGCCATCGGCGCGAACCTGCTCGCCATCGTGGCCGTGATCGCGGCCGCCATGGCGGTGACGGCCGCGCTGGGCTGGGTCTACGAGCGCTTGTTCGTCAAGCCGGTCTATGGCGACCATCTGAAGCAGATCCTCGTGACCATCGGCGCCATGATCATCATCGAACAGCTCGTTCTGGTGCTGTTCGGCGTGAACCAGATGCTGCTGCCGCTGCCCGAGGCCGTGCGCGGCTCCATCGTCGTCGGCGACGTGGGGGTGGAGCGCTACCGGCTCGTGGCCGTGGGCGTGGGCGCGGTGGTCTTCGTGGGGCTCACGCTGCTGCTGGGCCGCACGCGCATCGGCCTTCTGATCCGCGCCGGCGTGGAGAACCGCGCCATGGTCGAGGCCCTGGGCTACCGCGTGCGCGGCATCTTCGTCGGCGTGTTCGTGGCCGGCTCGGCGCTGGCGGGCCTGGGCGGCGTGATGTGGGCCTTCTACCGCGAGCAGTTCACGGTGGCCATCGGCGCCGAGGTACTGGTGCAGATGCTGATCATTGTGGTGATCGGCGGCCTGGGCTCGGTCACGGGCTGCTTCGCCGGCGCCATGCTGATCGCGCTGGCCAGCAACTACGTGAGCTTCCTGCTGCCGGACCTGGCGCTGGTGTCCAGCATCCTCGTGATGACCGTGGTGCTGCTGTGGCGCCCGCAAGGCCTGTACCCCGTCAACCACCATTGAGCGCGCCATGCTGACCCATCTGCTCTCGGGCGACTTCCCGCGCAGCCGCGTGCTTTCGGGCGCGCTGCTGCTGATCCTGCTGTACCTGGCCACGGCGCCCTTCCTGTTCCCGGGTGCACGCGCGCTCAACGTGGCGGCCACGGTCTGCGTGTTCGTGGTGCTGGTCGCGTCCTTCGACTTGCTGCTGGGCTACTGCGGCGTGGTCTCGTTCGCCCACGCCATGTTCTACGGCATCGGCGCCTACGGCGTGGCCATCGCCATGCACAGGCTGGGGCCGACCTGGGGCGCGATGGCGCTGGGTGCGCTGGCCGGCATCGCGCTGGCCGTGCTGCTGTCCTTCCTGATCGCGCTGATCTCGCTGCGCGTGCGCGCGATCTTCTACACCATGATGACGCTGGCCTTTGGCGCTGCCTTCGGTGCGCTGGTGCTGCGCCTGTCCGATCTCACGGGCGGCGACGATGGCCGCAGCTTCCGCCTGCCCGAGGTGCTGATGCCGGCATTCCGGCCGTTCGAGGAGGATGTGTTCGGCGTCACGGTCAACGGCAAGGTCTTCGTCTACTACCTGGTGTTCGCGGTGGCGCTGGTGCTGTTCCTGTGCATGCTGCGCGTGGTCAATTCGCGCTTCGGCCGCGTGCTCGAGGCGATCCGCGAGAACGACTTTCGCGCCGAGGCCATCGGCTACCGCACGCTGCACTACCGCATCGCGGCCAACTGCCTGGCCGCCGCCATGGCGGCCTGTGCCGGCGTGCTGATGGCGCTGTGGCTGCGCTACGTGGGGCCGCAGACCACGGTAGGGTTCAACGTCATGCTCAACATCCTGCTCATGGCCGTGATCGGCGGCCTGGGCACGGTCTACGGCGCGGTCGTCGGCGTGACGGTCTACGTGGTGGCCGAGAACTACCTGCAAGGCCTGCTGGGCGGCGTAAGCGGCGGCCTCAAGGGCCTGCCGCTGCTGCCCGAGCTGTTCCACCCGGACCGCTGGATGCTGTGGCTGGGGCTGGTGTTCGTGCTCTCGGTGTACTTCTTCCCGAGCGGCGTGGTGGGCCGGCTGCGCAGCCTGCGCATGCGGTCCGTGTAGCCACTTCATGGCTTGCAGTACCAGTTGCGGCGGCGCCTCTCGTTGAGGGGAGGATCCGGCATCGGTGGACGCCAGCGTACCGTGGCTCGGCTCGTCGCCTGCGAAGAACGGCAACAAGGCCCGCACGAACGGCACCATGTCTTGCGGCCCGCGACTGGTGAGCCAGTTACCGTCCTGCACGACGGCTCGGTCCAGCCAGACCGCGCCCGCATGGACCATGTCGTCGCGCACGCCGGGCCACGACGTCATCGTTCGTCCGGAGGCCAGCCCGGCGGACGCCAACAGCCACGGCCCGTGGCAGAGCGTGGCGATGGGCTTGCCGGAGGCATCGAAGTCCTTGACGAACTGGCGTGCGGTCGCGGATTGGCGCAACAGGTCCGGATTGATGAAGCCGCCCGGGATCAGCAAGGCGTCATAGTCGGCAGGCAAGACTTCATCCAGGGTGTGGTCCACCTTCACACGGCTTGCGGGCTCGTGAAGGTTCACACCCCGGATGCGCCCCGCACGCAGCGAGACCACGTCCACCTGCGCTCCGGCTGCACGCAGGGCCGCGACCGGCACCGTCAACTCGACCTTCTCGAAACCGTCCGCGGCCAACACCGCGATCCTGCGTGCCTGCAGTTGGTGACTGAGTTCCATGGGACCTCCGCGCTCAGGGTTCGAAGACCGCTCGCACGAGCCCGTCTTCCTTGTTCTTGAACATCCCGTACGCGCGCGCGGCCCGTGTTGCAACGAGAAGCGGTGCGTCGCCAGCAAGGGCGGGGTCGCCTCCGATGCGGAGCGCCCGCTCCATGTCAACCGTTGGGCACCAGCGTCACCTTGGTCCAGCCTTCCTCGCGTGCATCGAAGTTCTTGTAGGCCTGCGGCGCCTGGTCCAGCGGCAGTTCGTGCGACACGATCCACGAGGGCTTGACCTTGTCCTGCTCGATGAGGCGGCTCAGAAAGCGGTTGTAGCCTTTCACCGGGCACTGCCCCGTGCCGAGCTTCTGGCCCTTGAACCAGAACATGCCGAAGTCGAAAGCCATCTGGCCCCGGCGCTGCAGCTTGTCCTTGCCATTCGGATCCTGCGGCACGAACACCCCCACGCAGCCGATGTGGCCGGTGAACTTGACCGCGTTCACGAGGTTGTTCATGGTGAGGTTCGGCACTTCCTCCTGGTGCATGTTGCAGCACTGGTAGCCCACGCATTCGCAGCCACAATCCGCGCCGCGCCCGCCGGTCAGCTCCATCACCCGCTCGATGCCGCCGCCCTCGCTGTCGTCGATCGCGACCGCCCCGATCTTCTCGGCCAGCGCCAGCCGGTCCTTGTGGGTGTCGACCACCATCACCAGGCTCGCGCCCTTGATGGTGGCCGACAGGGCTGCCATCAGCCCCACCGGCCCTGCGCCGTAGATCACCACCGACTCGCCCGGGCGCAGTTGTGCCATCTCGGTGGCGTGGTAGCCCGTGGGGAAGATGTCGGAGAGCATCACGTAGTCGTTCTGCTTCTCGGCTGCGTCGCGCGGCAGGATCAGGCAGTTGTAGTCGGCGTAGGGCACGCGCAGGAATTCCGCCTGGCCGCCGTGGTAGGGGCCCATGTCGGCAAAGCCATAGGCAGCACCGGCCAGGCCGGGATTCGTGGTCAGGCAATAGTTGCTCAGCCCGCGCTCGCAGTTCTCGCAGAAGCCGCAGCCGATGTTGAAGGGCAGGGACACCATGTCGCCGACCTTGACGCGGTCGACGGCGGCACCGACCTCGATCACCTCGCCGACATTCTCGTGGCCGAGGATGCGGCCGGGTTTCATGTCGGTCCGGCCTTCGTACATGTGCAGATCGGAACCGCAGATGTTGGTGCGCGTGATCCGCACCAGGGCGTCCGTCGCGCGCTCGATGCGTGCATCGGGCATGTCCATCACCTGGACATCGCGGGGCCCGTTGTAGACCAGGGCTTTCATGCCGCCACCTCCTTCTTTCCCGCCGGCGCAGGCGCCGGCTTGCCGCTCTGCAGCGCCTTCTTGCGCGCGTAGAGCGCGGGCACCATGCCGCGCAGGTCGACCGGGGCATAGCGCGCCTTGAGGAACATCTTCTCGCGTTCGTCCATCACGTGGTCCATGATGGCCTGGCCCAATTCGATCACCGTGCTGTCATAGGCCGCGTCCGTGGGCACCATGCCGCGGATGCGGGCGATCGCCTCCTTGGCTTCGGCATGCTCGCTCAGCGCCTCGTTCATCAGCGCGTCGTCGTCGATCGCCTCCTGCACACGCGGGTAGAAGATCTCTTCCTCGATCTGCGTGTGCACGCTGAGGTCCTGGCAGATCTTCAAGGCCAGTTGCTGGCGCGCTTCGGGCGGCGCGCCGTCCTCGCACAGGCCTTGGTAGTCGATGAACTGCTTCTGCGCCAGTTTGTGGTCCGCATCGAGCAGGTCGACGGCATCTTGGTACGCAAGTGTTGAACTCATGGGAACTCCTGTGGGGCGATCCCTGAAGTGTGGGAAGCGATTTGGGCGGCGACGTAGGATGGGGGCTTGACCGCTGTACGCCAGGCAACGACACGCAGAAACAGCGCGTGGACCTGCCGCTGGAGGGGGCCCTGAGGAGCGGTGTACGCCGCCGGGTTCTCAGGCGGAGGTTCGCCCTGCGCTGCCCGCCAGCGTTGTCTGGACGCCATCGGACCGATGTGGCCCAGCGCCGCAGGCAGGTGGTTGTCGAAGGCGGTCCAGCCCATGACCGCTGTCCTGTCTGCTGGCGCGTGGCAAATCGCCGCCGTGCACGCAGGCCGTCTTCAGTCGTCCCCGCAGGCCTTCAGCAGGGACGTTGCTGAACCTGCACAACGTTCACCGACGCTGCCCTTCGGCCTTTCCGGCGCGCCCGGGGCGCTTCACCGCACGCACCTTGCCGCTGGAGCCGCCGCCGCAGTAGAACAGGCCGGCGCCGTCCCATTCGAGGCCGCTCACGTGCAGGCCGGTGGGCATGCGCAGGCGTTCGCGCACGGCGCCGCTGGCCGGGTCGATGCGGCGCAGTTCGCTCTCGTCGTGCTCCCAGGTGCCGTGCCAGAGTTCGCCGTCGACCCAGGTCACGCCGGTCACGAAGCGGTCGGATGCGATGCTGCGCAGCACCGCGCCCGTGGCCGGGTCGATCTGGCGGATGGCGCGGTCGCTGTACTGGCCCACCCACAGGTGGCCCTCGGCCCAGGTCAGGCCGGAATCCTTGCCTGCGCCCGGCGCGGGGATGGAGTGCAGCACTTCGCCCGTGGCCGGGTCGAGCTTGTCGATGCGCGCCCCGGCGATCTGCCAGAGGTGCTTGCCGTCCCAGGCCGTGCCGGCATCGCAGGCGCGGTCCAGCTGGCGCGTGGGCTCGCCGCTGGTGGGGTCGAATGCGAACAGCGCACCATCGGTCGCGGCCCAGACCTGGCGTCCGTCGTGCGAGACGCCATGCACGCGCGGGGCGGCGGGGAAGGGGCCGTACTCGCGCACGACTTCGGCAGTGTGGATGGGGGCTTGGGTGGCGGTGGACATGGGGCTTCTCCTGTACTGGCACCGGAAGGGCGCCGGGTGAAGCCATTGTTAGCCCGGGGGCAGCGCAGTGGGGAGTAACAAGACCGTCGTGAATCCGGCCAGCGGCGGCGCGAGCCAGCGCCGCGCGCGGGCCTGGCCGACCGCGCGCACGCGGCCCTGTTCGGCGAGTTCCACGAGCGCGCGCTGCACGGTGCGCTGGCTCGCGTCCAGCGCCAGCGCCAGCGCCGAGGTGGACCAGGCCGCGCCATCGGACAGCAGCGCGAGCAGGGCCGCCTGTTCGCCGGCGATCGGCGGTGCGAGCACGGCGACTTCGGGTGCTGCAAGGGGCCGCAGCGCATAGCCTGTGGCCGTGGCCTCGATCTGCGCATGGCCCTGCAGCAGCGCGCGCAGCCGGCCCAGCTCCACGCGCAGCCGGGCCCGGTGGGTCTCGTCGGGTTGCCGCATGCGGAAGGCCGCGGCGATCAGCCCCGCGCGGTCGGCCGCGCCGGGCCAGGCCTCGGCCAATGCCAGCGCGAGCGTGAACAGCACGGGCCGGCGCGCCAGGGCGATCCAGTGCGCGCCGCACTGCAGGCCGCGGCGGCAGCCGTCGACCACGAGCGCGCCCGAGGCCAGCAGGGCGGCCACGGCGTCGAGTACCAGCGGCTCGGCACGGCCCTGGTCCGCGCGCCGGGCGGCCGGCTGTTCCAGCGCGCCCTGGGCTGCCCGCACCTCGGCCTGCAGCGCCGGGACGCCGGCCAGCGCTGCGGCCACTGCGGCGCGTGCCAGCGCGCTGCGTGCGGCCGCGGTGCGCAGCGCGCGCAGGTCGAGCTCGGCCGCGCAGAGTTCGGCCACGGCGCGCAGCCGCGCCGGCGAGGCCGGCACCGGCCGCAGCGGCGCGAGCGCCCGTTCCGCGTCGTCAAGCCGGCCCAGCAGCAGTGCGCGCCGCGCCGCCACGAGCCGGGCCAGCCATGCGTTGACCAGGTCGCCCTGTGCCTGGAGCGTGGCCAGCGCGGCCAGCAGCGGGCGCGTGGAGCCGCCCAGATCGCGCATGGCCAGCGCGATCTCGGCCTCGGCCACCACGCAGCGCGCCCGCGCGACCGTGGCCCGCGGGCCGAAGCCGCGCGCGGCCCGGCGCAGCAGTTCGCGGGCGCGGCCATGCTCGCCGAGCTGGGCCATGGCGATGCCGCGCAGCGCCAGTGCCGTGGGGTCCTCGTGCAGTGCGACCAGGCGCAGCGCCCCGAGCGCGTCGCCGATGGCGAGCGCCCGCGCGGCGGCGGTGAAGAGGGCTTGCATGCGCGCATTGTGGGCGCGCTGCGCTGGCGTTAAATCGACAACCGCGCCATGCGCGGCAGCGTGCGCTCGCCGGACTTCTGCAGATGCCTGCGCATGCGCTTCTCGGCCAGGGCGGCGTCGCCGGCCAGGATGGCCTCGGTGATGCCGCGGTACTCGGCCACCATGGCGCGCAGGTCGGCGGCCGTGAGCGCATGGTAGAACTGGGCGCGGAACAGGTGGGCGCGCGATTGCGGCAGCACGCGGTCCAGTTCCTGGTTGCCGGCGATGTCGAACATCACCTTGTAGTAGTTGGCGCGCGCATCGAGCACGCGGTCCAGCGCCTCGGGCGTGTCGGCCGTGACGAGCTGGTGCGCCGCCGCGGCGAAGCGGCGCGCGTTGTCGCCGGCGCCGATGCGGGACGCGGCCAGCCGCGCCGCCAGGCCCGACAGCACCTCCAGCACACCGAGCAGGTCGGCCGCGTCCTCGCGCGTGAGCGAGCGGATCACCGCGCCGCGGTGCGGCGTGAGCGCGACCACGCCGCTGGCGGCCAGGATGCGCAGGGCCTCGCGCACCGTGCTGCGGCTGACCTGCAATTCACGCGTGAGGTCGGCCTCCACCAGGCGCTGGCCCACGGCGAAGCGGCGCATCAGGATGCCCTTGCTGATCGCATCGGCCACGCGGTCGGGCGTGCTGCGCGGGTGGCGTTCGGCTGCTGCGCCCGGGCGCGGGGCCGCGCGTGCTTCGGCAGGGGATGGATTGGTCTTCACGGGCTTGGATTGTCCGGCAATATCGGCGGACAGGCCATGCCCGTCGGCAGGCCCGATGCCGGCGCCGGACGGCCTCTCAACGCGCCGATGACGCCGCGCCGTCGATGGCCTGGACCAGTTCCAGCTGGGCGCGCACGACGCCGCGCTGCAACATGCCCAGCTCGCGCGCGGCGGCCGTCGACACGTCGCCGATGCGGTCGGCGCTCCAGGCGCCGCGGTCGTTCACGCGCACCACCACGCTGCGCCGGTTGAGCAGGTTGGTCACGCGCACCAGCGTGCCGAAGGGCAGGGTGTCGTGCGCCATGGTCATCTTCTCGGGATCGAAGCGTTCGCCGCTGGCCGTCGGGCGGCCGGCGAGCCGGCGCGCGTAGTAGGTCAGGCGCCCCTCGAGGGCGTGGACGGTCTCGGCCACCAGGCCCTCGGACCCAGCCGGCTGTGCCCGGGCCGGCGCGGCGCAGGCCAGCAGCAGCGCGGCGCAGCAGCCGCCCAGGCGGGCGAAGCGGACGATGGGCAGGGACTTCATGGGGCCCGCATTGTCGCGCAGCCCGCAGCGCCTGGGCACAAGCCCCCGGCCAGGATGCGGCATAGGCGCGTGCAGCGGCTCGGCCGTCCGCCCGCCACCACGCCGGACAAACCCTGATGATTGTCTGACAATCTGGCCCTACCATCGCGAGCCAGCGCAGGTCACCGCCCGCCTGTTCAACATGCGGCACACCGGCCGCCCCGAAAGGACGATGTGTACGAGTTCTCGCCCAGGGTCCAGGATCTGCAGCAGCGCCTCGCCGCCTTCATGGAAGCGCACATCTACCCCAACGAGCAGCGCTACTACCGCGAGGCCGAGGCGCTCGGCCCGTGGAAGGTCGCACCCGTGCTCGAGGAACTCAAACCGCTGGCGCGCGCGGCCGGACTGTGGAACCTGTTCCTGCCGGCCTCCGAGCACGGTGCGGGCCTCACGAACTTCGAGTACGCGCCGCTGTGCGAGATCATGGGCCGCTCGCACCTGGCGCCCGAGGTCTTCAACTGCTCGGCGCCCGACACCGGCAACATGGAGGTGCTGGCGCGCTACGCGACGCCCGAGCACCAGGAGCGCTGGCTCAAGCCGCTCCTGGCCGGCGAGATCCGCTCGTGCTTCGCGATGACCGAGCCGGCCGTGGCTTCGAGCGACGCGACCAACATCGAGAGCTCCATCGTGCGCGACGGCGAGCACTACGTCGTCAACGGCCACAAGTGGTACACGACCAACGCGACCGACCCGCGCTGCAGGATCTGCATCTTCATGGGCAAGTCCGACCCCGACAACGCCGACCGCCACCGGCAGCAGTCCATGGTGCTCGTGCCCATGGACACACCGGGCGTCCAGGTGCGGCGCGCGATCCCGGTGTTCGGCTTCTACGGCGTGCCGGATCGCGCCTCCGAGGTCGTGTTCGAGAACGTGCGCGTGCCGGTGTCGCACATGCTGCTGGGCGAGGGCCGCGGCTTCGAGATCGCGCAGGGCCGGCTGGGGCCGGGCCGCATCCACCACTGCATGCGGCTGATCGGCCTCGCGGAGCGCATGCTCGCGCGCATGTGCCAGCGCAGCCTCACGCGCACGGCCTTCGGCAAGACGCTGGCCCAGCAGGGCGTGACGCTGGAGCGCATCGCGCAGTCGCGCATCCTGATCGACCAGGCACGGCTGCTCACGCTGAACGCCGCGCACCGCATGGACACCGTGGGCAACAAGGCGGCCAAGGCCGAGATCGCGATGATCAAGGTGGCGGCGCCACAGATGGCCTGCCAGGTCATCGACTGGGTGATCCAGGCGCATGGCGGCGGCGGCACCAACAACGACCTGGGCATCGCCGCGGCCTACGCCACGGCCCGGCTGCTGCGCCTGGCCGACGGCCCGGACGAAGTGCATTGCGCCCAGATCGGCAAGCTCGAACTGGCAAAGTACCGCTGAGGCGCACGCCACGCCCACCAGCAACAGGAGACAACGGCATGCAGATCGATTTCCACGGCACCGGGCAGCCGCCCGGCCGCCGCCCGCCCGACGCCGACTGGCAGCGCATGATGTGGATCAACGCCGACCGCGTGCTCTACCTCGGCTTGCTCGGCGAGCCCACGGTGCGCTGCTTCGGCGGCTTCTCGGTCTACCTGTCGCTGCGCGGCACGCACCGCATCTGCGTGGACGGCGGCGACTGGCAGGACAGCGCGGTCTCGGTGGTGCCACCCTACGTGCGCCACCGCATCGTCTCGGGCGAACGCATGATCTGCAACCTGCTGGTCGAGGCCGAGACGGTGGACGTGGCGGCACTGCCGCCGCACCTGCGCACGGGCCGCGGCGCCGTGGACGCACCGGCCGCGCTGCAGCGCATGCGCGAGGCGCTGGACGCCCTGCGCCGTGCCGACAACCGGCGCTATGCCAGCACGGCGGCGTTCGACGAAGCCTTCTTCGGCGCGCCGCTGCGCACGCGGGCGCTGGATGCGCGCGTGCAGGCCGTGCTGGACCGCATCAAGTCCGACCCCAACGGCCACGTCTCGGCGCAGCAGTGCGCCGCCGCCGCGCACCTGTCGGTCTCGCGTTTTCTGCACCTGTTCAAGGCCGAGACCGGCTCGCCGTTCCGCAGCTTTCGCACCTGGCAGCGCGCACGCAGCCTGCTGTACTACGTGACGCAGAGCAGCAACCTGACCGACATCGCGCTGGACGCGGGCTACCCCGATTCCACCCACTTCAGCCACTCGATCCGCCAGGTCTACGGGCTCACGCCCAAGTCCATCTTCGCGGGCAGCCGCAAGCTGGCGCTGTACGCCAGCGGCGCCGGTGTGCCGCGCCCGAGCTACCACTAGCATGCAGATCGATCTCGACTACACCGGCCGCCATGTCGTCGTGTTCGGCGGCACCACGGGCATCAACTTCGGCATCGCCCAGGCCTTCGCGCGCCAGCGCGCGCGGGTGACCGTGGCCAGCCGCAAGCAGGACAACGTGGACGCGGCCGTGGCCAGCCTGCGCGAGGCGGGCGGAGAGGTGCTGGGCGTGGTGGCCGACGTGCGCGACTTCGCGGCCGTGGGCGCGGCCTTCGCGCAGTCGGTCGAGCGATTCGGCCCCATCGACGTGCTGGTCTCGGGCGCGGCCGGCAACTTCCTGTGCGCGGCGCAGGACATGTCGTCCAACGGCTTCAAGGTGGTGGTGGACATCGACCTGGTCGGCAGCTTCCACGTGCTGCGCCAGGCCCATGCGCACCTGCGCAAGCCGGGTGCGGCCGTGGTCCAGATCAGCGCGCCGCAGTCCTTCGTGCCGATGCGCTTCCAGGCCCACGCCAGCGCCGCCAAGGCCGGCGTGGACCAGCTCACGCGCGCGCTGGCGCTGGAGTGGGGCGGCGAGGGCATCCGCGTGAACTCGATCTCGCCCGGGCCCATCGACGGCACCGAAGGCTTTCGCAAGCTCATGGCGCCGAGCGCCGAGGATCGCGCCTTCGCGCAACAGCAGGTGCCGCTGCAGCGCTTCGGCAGCCTGGACGACATCGCCAACCTGGCGCTGTTCCTGGGCTCGCCGTATGCGGCCTACATCTCGGGCGCGCTGATTCCCTGCGATGGCGGCGGGGCCTTCGAGAGCGTCAAGCCCGCGCTGGAGGCAGCGGGGCGGCGCGCCGCAGGCTGAAGCCTGGCGCCGGGCTCCCGCGATTGCGGGATGGTTGCGCGCGCACCGTGTCCCGATACTGCGCCCCGTCGTCCGTGCGGCGCATGGTGCGCCCGCACGAGAAGCTCGGAGGCTTGCGATGGTCAGAACATGCGTGCGTGCCGCTGCGGTGGCGTGGGCGGTGTGCGGGGGCTTGGTGCTCGCCGGTCCGTGGCAAACGGCGCAGGCCGAGCCGGTCGTGTTCCACAAAGCCACGGACAACGGGACGAACGACGCCTCGGGCCGCTTCACGGCCGCGCTGAATCCTGGCAGCGGTGCCAGCCAGGGCGTGCTGCAGCTGGTCACCGGCGCGGGGCCGGGTTCGCGCATCACCGGTCTGTACGTGCAGGACGGCACGGGCGTGGTTGCGCGCGACAGCGTCTCCGGCGGGGCGCTCGCGCGCTTGTCCGAGACCCAGCTCCACGAGGTGGTGTTGACCAGTCCCGGCGCCAACAAGCTGGCCGTGATCAAGGCGCTGTCGGACGCGCTGGCCATTTCGCTGGCCGAGGCCAAGACGCTGGTGGACAGCGCGCCCAGCGTGGTCCGCTCGGCCTCCACGCCGGCCGGCAACGCGCAGCTGAAGCAGGCGCTGGAGGACGCCGGTGCGCAGGTGGCGCTGAGCAGCCGCCAGAACCCCTCGGTCCCCGTGGGTGCGAACCTGGGCGTGGCCATGCTCGGCGCGGCGCCCACCGGCTACGACGTGGTGCTGACCGCCGCGGGCCCCAGCAAGCTCAACGTCATCAAGACGCTGCAGGACCTGACGAACCTCAGCCTGACGCAGGCCAAGCAGCTCGTGGACGATGCGCCTTCGGTGCTGCTGGCCAGTGCCGGGCCGGACCAGGCGGCGGCGATGCGGCAAGCCCTGGAGCAGGTCGGCGCCACGGTGGCGCTGGCACCTGTCGACGGCACGCCGGGGCAGGGCGCCATCGCGCTGCCGGCCGGCAGCGCCGGCATCGCGCCGGACTTCAGCTTCGCTTTCGCCTACGACGACCCCGATGCCGCGCCCACGCTGCAACTCACGCTGGGCCTGGACGGGCTGTTCGCCGATCTGCTGCAGGCCTGGCAGGACGGGCGCTTTCTGCTCGGCCTGCGCGTGACGGATGGCAGCGGCGCCTCCGATCTCTACCTGGCCGCCGACAACGGGCCGCCGGCCGAGGTGCCCGAGCCGTCCACGGCGGCCTTGCTCGGGCTGGCGCTGCTGGGCGTGTTGCGGGGTGCCCGCGCCGGGCGGGGCGGGCGGCCGATCCTGGTGGCTTGAGCGGCCGCTACGCGCGCTCGGCCAGGAACGCCGCCACGAGGGCATTGGCATGCCCGTGGCCCAGGCCGTGTTCGGTCTTGAGCCAGGCGACGTACTCCATGTGTTTGCGCGGCTCGGCGGCGCGCAGCAGCGCCATCCAGTGGTCGATGGGCTGGCCGTACTGGCGCTCGATGGACGGGAAGTAGGAGGCGGGGCCTTTCACTGTGCTCTGTGTCGCCATGGTGGGGTTCCTTGGGTTGTGGGTGGCTGGGGCGTGGCGCGCTGCATCCGCGCTTGGACAGGCATTGCTTCGCGCGCCTTTTCCCACGACGAACGGTGCAGCGCAGGATCGACATGCCACTCCAGAGATTCTCGACGGTTGCCTCGGAACGCCAGATGGAGTGCACGCGTCCCAGCCCGTTCACTGCCCGGCGCGTCGCGGCCTGCCGGCGCGCCTGGCGGGCGCGGCCGCGGCCTCGCCCAGCCATTCCGCCTCCCAGCGCCCGCTCGCGATCAGCATGCGGGCCGCATCCCCCAGCGCCTGCGCCACCACGTCCGCGGCCGCATCGAGCGGCCGGTCGGCCGCGGTCGCCAGGCTGTAGCTGCGCTGCAGTTCGGGCTGCACCACGCGCGCGATCAGCCACGGCGCGGCGCGGTGGCCGGCGTCGGGCAGGGCGCAGGCCGGCGTGAAGGTGAATCCGGCGCCGCTTGCGTAGAGCGAACGGATCACGCGCGCCGAATCGTGCTCGTGCGCGATGTTGAGCACCACGTCCTGGCCGGCCGCGGCATCCTCCACACGCTGGCGGATCGAGAAGCGGCGCGACTGCAGCACGAGCGGCTGGGCCGCGGCGTCGGCGAAGGCGATGCGCGGGTGGCCGCTGCGCGGCGCGGCGCGCTGCAGCAGCGGGGCCACGCGGCCATCGGCATCGTGGCCGCAGAAGTACATGGCCTCGCGCGCGAAGGGTCGGCAGCGCAGGCCGTCGACTTGGGCGGTGTCGACCAGGATGCCGATGTCGGCGCGCCGGTCCAGCATGGCCTTTCGCACCATCAGGCTCAGGTCGTCGAGCACGAACACGCGGATGCGCGGATGCGTGGCCTTGAGCCCGGCCAGCACCGGGCCCATGAGCAGCGAGGCCAGCAGGAAAGGCAGGGCCACCGTGACCGAGCCCTCGGGGCCCTGCGGCAGGCTGCGCACGCGCTCGCGCACGGCGGCCGCGTCCGACAGCAGCCGGCGCGCGTCCTGGTAGAGCTGCAGACCGGCCGGCGTGGGCGTCATGCCCGCGTGCGAGCGCTCGAACAGCTGGGCGCCGAGGTCGTCCTCGAGCTTGCGGATCTGGGCCGTCAGCGCGGGCTGGGCCACGTACAGCGTGCTGGCCGCGCGCGAAAGGCTGCCGGCCTCGAGCACGGCGATGAAGTAACGCAGGGTTCGCAGTTCCACGGGGCTGGACTGTAAGGCCGGGCGGCCGGCGCCCGTGCGGCTCACATCGGCGCCAGTCCCACGCGCTTCATCATGGCTTCCGTGAGGGCCATCTCGCGCGTGAAGCCGCGCACGTAGTCCTCGCCGTCCAGCATGTCCACGCTGCCGCCCTGGGCCTGCAGGGCTTCCACCACGCGTGGCTGCTGCAGCGCGGCGCGGAACGCGGCGCGGATGCGCTCGACCACGGCGTCCGGCGTGCCGGCCGGCACCGAGACGCCGCCCCAGGACACCAGCTCGACGCCGGGCACGCCGGCCTCGGCCAGCGTGGGCACCTGCGGCAGCATGGGGTTGCGGCGCGGCCCGGCCACGGCCAGCGCGCGCAGGTGGCCGGCCTTGATCTGCTGGTAGGGCACGGACAGGATGGGTGTGCCGAACACCACCTGCTTGCCCAGCACCGCGTTGACGAGCTCGGAGGCGCCCTTGTAGGGCACGTGCAGCGCCCGCGCATCGAGCGCGCTGAGCAGCAGCTCCATGCCCAGGTGCGAGGGCGTGCCCACGCCACCCGAGGCGTATTCGAGCTTGCCGGGTGCGGCGCGCAGCTTGGCGGCCAGTGCCTGCACGCTGTCGATGTCCGAGTCGGCGTGCACGATCAGCGCGATGTCCGAGCTCGTCAGCCGCATCACGTGGCGGAAGTCCTTGAGCGCGTCGAAGCCAGGCTGCTTGTACATGCGCATGTTGGCGGCCATGGGCGCGGCCGAGTAGACCCAGGTGTAGCCGTCGGCCGGCGACTTGGCCGCCAGCCGCGCGCCGATGTTGCCGGCCGCGCCGCCCTTGTTCTCGATCACCACGGGCTGGCCCAGCAGCGGGCCCACGGCCTCGGCCAGGATGCGGGCGGTGTTGTCCGGGCCGGTGCCGGCCAGGTAGGGCAGCAGCCACTTGACGGGGCGGCTGGGGTAGGGGTCGGCGGCGTGGGCGAAGGGCGCGAGGGCCGCGGCCAGGCCGGCGCCCAGCAGGGCGCGGCGTTGCAGGGTCGGTTGCATGGTGTCTCCTGGTGTTCTTCGAAAGGCGAGGCGCTCAGGTCGATTCGAGCAGCTCCTTGGCGATGGTGTTCTTCTGGATCTCGCTGGTGCCCGTCAGCACGCGGTACATGCGCAGCAGGCGGAACAGGAATTCCACGCGCCGGCCCTGCACGATGCCCTCGCCGCCGTGGATCTGCACGGCGCGGTCGGCCACGCGGAACGCGGTTTCCGAGCAGAACAGCTTGGCCATGGAGGTTTCGGCGCGCGCGGCGCCGCCGGCGTCCAGCGCCCGGGCTGTGCCCAGCATCAGCGCCCGCGCTGCGGCCAGTTCGGTCGCCATCTCGGCCAGCATGTGCTGGATGGCCTGGAACTGCGCGATGCTGCGGCCGAACTGGCGGCGTTGTTGCGCATAGTCGCGCGCGTCGCGCAGCGCCAGCTGCGCCAGGCCCAGCATGGCCGGACAGTGCAGCAGCCGGTTCACGCTGATGCGGCCCAGCGCCAGCGCCAGGCCACGGCCGGGCTCGCCGATGCGGTTGGCCAGCGGTACGCGGCAGTCCGTGAGCACGATGTCGCCCGTGCTGCTCTGGCCCGCCATGGTCTTGTAGCCCGATTCCACACGCACGCCTTCGCTGCGCAGGTCGACGAAGAAGGCCGTGACCTCGCGCTCGGCCGCGCCCTCGGCGGCAGTGGAGGCCAGCAGCACGGCCGCGTCGGCAAATGGCGAACCCGAGATGAAGCGCTTGCGGCCGTTCACGAGGTAGTGCTCGCCCTGCAGCACGGCGCGGGTCTGCACGGCGCCGGCGTCCGAGCCGGCCTCGGCTTCGGTCAGCGCGAAGCAGATCGCCATCTCGGCCTGGGCCACGGGCACGATGAACTGCTGCATCTGGTAGGGCGTGGCCTGGCGCGCCAGCGCACCCACGCGCGGCGGGCCGCTGAGTTCGCCGAACACGTGCGGCGCGAACGGCGACCCGCTCGCGTAGATGGCCTCCTTGATCAGCACATGGTCCAGCACCGGCAGGCCCAGGCCGCCCATGGCCTCGGGCAGCGTCATGCCGTAAAAGCCCAGCGCATGGGCGCGGCGCCAGACCTGCTGCAGCAGCGCGCGGTCGGCGCCGTGCTCGTGGTCGATGCCGTGGGCGCGGGCCAGTTCGGCCAGCTCGCCGTGCAGGAAATCCTGCACGCGCGCGATGATGTCGGCCGCGCGTGCGCTGCCTTCGAAGGGGCCGTCGAACAAGGGCTTGGGAATGGTCGTCATGCTCAGTTCACCTTGCGTGCGTGCTTGGCCCAGTAGGGGGCCTGGATCGCCTTGCGGGCCACCTTGCCGTTGCTGTTCTTCTCCAGCGCGGCGACGAACTCCAGGTGGCGCGGGCGCTTGAAGCCGGCCAGCCGCTCGGCGCAGAAGGCGTCCAGCGCGCGCGCATCGGCGGCCTGGCCGGGCTTGAGCACCACATGGGCGGCGACGGCTTCGCCCCACTTGTCGTCGGGCACGGCGAACACGCAGGCCTCGGCCACGGCCGCATGCTGGTACAGCACGGCCTCGACCTCGGAGGGGTAGACGTTGAAGCCGCCGCTGATGACCATGTCCTTCTTGCGGTCGACGATGTAGACGAAGCCCTCCTCGTCCAGCCGGGCGAGGTCGCCCGTGTGGTAGCGGCCGTCCTTGAGCACCTCGGCCGTGAGTTCGGGCGCGCGCCAGTAGCCGGCGAACACGTCCTCGCCGCCGACCACGATCTCGCCGATCTCGCCCAGCGCCACGGGTTGGCCGGCGTCGTCCAGGATCTGCACGTCGCATTCCAGCAGCGGCCGGCCGCAGGAGGCCAGCCGCTCGGGCCGGGCGGCGCGGGCGTGCAGATGGTCCTCCACCGTGAGGCCGCACACGCCCGAGGTGGTCTCGCCCGCGCCGTAGCCCTGCGAGAGCACGGGGCCGAACACGTCCATGGCCTGCAGGATGCGCGCCGGCGCCATGGGCGCGGCGCCGTAGCCCAGGCGCTGCAGGTCGGGCAGCGGTCGGTACTGGCCTTCCAACTCGGCCAGCAGCATGTTGATCATCGTCGGCACGAGGAAGGTGTGGGTCACGCGCTCGGCCCGCATGTCGGCCAGGAAACGGTCGGGCGCGAAGCCGCTGAACAGCCGGATGGTGGTGCCGCTGCACAGCGCCGGCACCAGCTGCATGCCCGAGGCGTGCGTGATGGGCCCGACCAGGCCGAGGATGTGGTCCGGCCGCGTGGTGTCCGGCCGCATCAGGAACTTGCGCAGCTGCGCGAGCCGGTTGCCGAAGGTCTGCATCGCGGCCTTGAGCACGCCCGAGGAGCCCGAGGTGTAGTGCAGCACGGCCAGCTCGTCCGCGTGCACGGCCACGGCCTCGAAGCGGTCGCTCGCGCGCGCCAGCACGGCCTCGTAGCTGCTGTCGTCGGGGCCGTCGAGCAGCAGCAGGCGCGGCATGGCGCCGCGCACGTGCGGGCGGAAGGACTCGGCCCGCGCGGCCGTGGTGATGACGAGGGCGGCCTCGCTGTTGTCCACGGTGGCGCCGACCTCGGCCGGCGACAGCCGCGCGTTGTAGGGTGCCTTGACCAGCGCCGCCTTGTAGCAGGCGAGTTCGGTCTCGACGATCTCGGCGCAGTTGGGCAGGTAGATGCCCACGCGGTCGCCGCGCGCCAGGCCCAGGCCCAGCAAGGCGTTGGCCAGGCGGTTGGCACGCGCGTCGAGTTCGGCGTAGGACAGGCTGCGTTCGGGCGTGACGATGGCGCGGCGCGCGCCATGGTGCCGGGCGCTGCGGGCGACGAGTGCGCCCACGTTGGTCACGGGGCGGAGGATGGGGGCGGTCAAGGGCTTGTCTCCTGGGTCTTGGCGCGTCGCGCCGCGGTGCAGGCACTGTCCCAGAACGCCGGCCATCACGGAAATACGGATTGCTGATGCATGGCCATCGATTCCTTTGATGGCCTGCCGGCGCGCTGTCCGACAGCCCTGTGCGCATCGGCCTGCGTGCTGTGCGCAGCTGCCGACGCGAAGATCGGCCATCGGCGCTGGCGCGCAGGGCCGCAGCGGGCGCAAGCTGGAGGCGTTTTCAGGAGTACGCCATGCACTGCATCGCCTGCGGCCGTGAAGGCCACAATTCCGCACGCTGCCCCCTGCAGCTGTGGAAACGGGAGGCGCCTGCGCCCCGGCCCGCCGCGGCGCCCGCCGTGCAGCGCGCGGCCCCGGCCGCGCCACCGCTGTGCCGGCTCGACAGCCACGACCGTTCGCGCGAGGCCTGGTTGCAGTTCGGCTGAACGCCGGGTTGCAAATGTCATCGACGCGGCGACCCCTGCAACGGCGCTGCAGTGCGCCGGCGCGACAGTGCGTCCATGGCAGGGCCGCCCGCCCTGCCGCTTGCAGGAGACGCGCATGACCGTACCGACCACCACCTCCCGCCGCCGCGGCGCGGCCCGCCTGCTGCTGGCACTGACCTGCGCTGCCACGCTGGCCGGACCCGCGCTGGCCGCCGACGCCAGCCTGGACCAGGTCTACCAGGCCGCCCACAGCGGCCATGTGGACCAGGCCCTGCAAATGATGGACCCGGTGCTGCGCGACCACCCGAACAGCGCCAAGGCCCATTACGTCGAAGCCGAGCTGCTGGCGCAGCAGGGCCGGCTGGGGCCGGCGCGCACCGAACTGGCGACGGCCGAGCGGCTGGCGCCCGGCCTGCCCTTCGTGCAGGAGCAGTCGCTGCAACACCTGCACCGCGTGCTCGACCAGACGCCCGTGGCGGCCGGCCGCACTGCGCTGGCCATGCCCGCGGCCGAGGCGGCCCATGGGCGTCCGCTGGCCTGGGGGCTCGGCCTGGCCGTGGCGTTCGGCGCGCTGCTGGGCTGGCTGCTCACGCGCGCCAACCGGCCCCGCCCGGCCCAGGGGCCGGCCATGGCGCCGATGGCCGCGGCAGGCCCGTCCATGGCCTGGCCACGGGGCGCGGCACCGTCCGAGGGCACGGTGCCCTGGGGCGGCGCACCGGCGGCAGCGGCCACCCCTGGCTGGGGCGCACAGGTGGCGGCCGGCGTGGCCGGTGGCCTGGCCGCCGGTGCGGCGGCCGTCGCCGGGCAGGAACTGGGCCGGGGCCTGTTCGGCCACGAGACCGTGGCCGCGCCCGCGTCCGTGCCCTACACGGCGCCGCTGGCGCAGGCGGCGCCGGTGGCAGACGGCTGGTCCGATCCGGACTTCGGCATCCGGGACCCGGGCGCCGGCTGGGACGACGACACCACGGATGCTGATGCCGGCGGCCTGGGCGGCAACTGGGACGTCTGAGCGACGCCTGTCCGCTCAGTACAGCGTCTCGACGCTGGCGTTGAACAGGTAGCCCGCGCCGCGCTCGGTCAGGATCAGCTGCGGCGTGAATGGGTCGGCCTCGATCTTGCGGCGCAGCCGCAGCACCTGCACGTCCACCGTGCGGTCGTAGACCTCGGCGTTGTGCAGGCGCGAGAGCTGCAGCAGCTGGTCGCGGCTCAGCACGCGCTGCGGCGCGCTGCAAAAGGCCGCCAGCAGGCTGAACTCGTTGTTGCTGAGGTCCAGCTTGCGGCCGTCCGCGTGGTTCAGCTTGCGCGTGCGCAGGTTGAACTCCCAGCCCGCGAAGCGGTAGGCGCGGCGCTTGTCGTCGCGGCTGGCCAGCTCGGTCTGCACGTGGTAGCGGCGCAGCACGGCGCGGATGCGGGCCAGCAGCTCGCGCGGGCTGAAGGGCTTGGTCACGTAGTCGTCGGCCCCGAGTTCCAGGCCCATCACGCGGTCAGCCTCTTCGGCCTTGCCTGTCAGCAGCACGATGGGGATGCCGGCACGCTCGCGCAGCGCACGCGCCAGCTGCATGCCGTCCTCGCCCGGCATCTTGAGGTCCAGCAGCACGAGGTCGATGGCCTCGCGGTCCAGCAGTTCCAGCATGGCCGCGCCGCTGGCCACGGCCGAGACGCGCAGCTCGTTGGCCGCCAGGTATTCCAGCAGCAGATCGCGCACGGCGGGGTCGTCGTCGACGACCAGGATGTGGCCGGCGAGGGCGGCCGGCGGGGGCGTGGCGGACATACTTGGGGCTTCCGATGGGCTCGATGCAATGGACGATTCCACTATAGCCGTGCCACCGCCCGGCCCCGACCGCGCGCACCTGCGCGGCGTCACGGCCGTGCTGCTGGTGGAGGCGCTGATCCTGCTGGCCGTGGCCTGGGGCCTGTGGGTGCTGCGCCAGCAGTCGCTGGACGGCGAACTGCGGCGGCTCGGCTCGCTGGCCGCCGCCATGGCCACGCAGGCCGACGCCGGCCTGGACGTGGCCGAGGCCACGCTGCGCGCCACCCGCACCGAGCTGGCCGAAGGCCTGATCCAGCCCGGCACCGAGGCCGCGCAGACCTTGCTGCACACGCGCATGGCGGCGCTGCCGCAGTTCCGCGCGCTGGCGGTCACCGATGCGGCGGGCCGGATCCTGGCCAGTTCGGTGCCCGGGCCGCTGCCGGCCGGCTCGCTGGCGGGGCTGGACTTCTTCCGCGCCGCCCGGGCCGGACTGGCGGAGCGTGCCTTCGTCGGCACGCCCTTCCCCAGCCTGCGCGATGGCCGGCCGCTGGTGGCCATGGCCATCCCCTGGAACGCTGCCGACGGCGGCTTCCTGGGGGCGGTGGTGCTGCTGGCCGATCCCGAAGTGCTGGACGGCAATTTCCGCCGCATCGCGCCGGCCGCCGACACCAGCCTGGCGATCTACCGCAGCGACCGCGTGCTGGTGTCCGACGGCCCCGGGGAAGACCCCTCGCAGCTGCTGCCCGCCAGCGTGACCGATGCGCTGTGGGACATGCCGGCGCCGCACCGGGTGCGCCTGGCCGATGGGCGCGAGCGCCTGGTGGCCGCGCAGGCCCTGCGCGGCCATCCGCTCATGGTCGTGGTGGCGCGCGACCTGCGGCCGGCCCTGGCCGACTGGACCGAGCAGGCTTGGCTGGTGGTGGCTTTCGGTGCCTCGGCGCTGACGGTCACGCTGTTCCTGCTGGTGCGCAACGTTCGCGAGCAGCGGCTGCGCCTGACGGCGCAGCAGGCGCTGGCGGCCGACCAGCAGCGGGCGCTGCGCGCCTTCCAGGCCGCGCAGGAGGGCAACTGGGAGTGGGATGCACGCTCGGGCCGCGTGGACCTGTCGCCGCGCATGAAGGAGCTGCTGGGCCTGGCGCGCGATGCGCCCGTGCCGCCTGACCCCATGGCGCTGCTGCGCGAGCGCGTGCACCCGCGCGACCTGCGCGCGTTGCGCCATGCGCTGGCGGCGCATGCGCGCGGGCGCCGGCCGCTGTTCGACGCGACCGTGCGCGTGCGCCAGGCCGGCGGCCGCTGGGGCCATGTGCGCCTGCGCGGCAATGCCTGGCGCGATGCGGCCGGGGCGCCGCTGCTGTTCTCGGGCATGGCTGCCGACGTCAGCGAGGAGGTGGAAGGCCGCGCGCGCGAACGCGCGCTGGCGGACCAGCTGCAGCGCGCGCGCCGGCTGGAGGCCATCGGCACGCTGGCCGGCGGCGTGGCGCACGACTTCAACAACATCCTGGCCTCGGTGGTCGGCTACGGCGAACTGGCGCGTGCGGCCGCGCGCGCGGGCTCGGACCAGGCGCGCCAGCTCGACCAGGTGCTGCAGGCCGGCCAGCGCGGCAAGGCGCTGGTCGAGCGTGTGCTGTCGTTCAGCCGCGGCACGCCCCACGTGGCCCAGCGCTTCGCACTGCAGCCCGTGGTCGAGGAGGTGCTGCAGCTCATGGCGGCCTCGCTGCCGCCCGGCGTGACGTTGGCGCCGCAGCTGCAGGCGCCGGCCGCCGTGCTGGCCGGCGATCCCACGCTGGTGTACGAGGCCGTGCTGAACCTGTGCACCAACGGCGTGCAGGCCATGCCGGACGGCGGCGCGCTGCAGGTGCTGCTCGCAGTGGAAACCGTGGACACCACGCGCACGCTGTTCGAAGGCCAGCTGCAGCCCGGCCGCTACGCGCGGCTGCGCGTGCAGGACAGCGGCACCGGCATCGCGGCCGAGGCCATGGACCGCCTGTTCGAGCCCTTCTACACGACCAAAGGACCGCGCAAAGGCACGGGCCTGGGCCTCGCGGTGGTGCATGGCGTGGCCGCCGAACTCGGCGGCGCCATCGACGTGCAGAGCCGGGCAGGCGAGGGCGCCTGCTTCACGCTGTACCTCCCGTGCCTGGACGCGCCGGCCGATGCCGTGGCCCCGGTGGCCGGCGGCGCGCTGCCGCTGGGCCAGGGCCAGAGCGTGCTCGTGGTCGACGACGAGCCCGCGCTCGTGGCGCTGGCCGAAGAGATGCTGGCCGGCCTGGGCTACGAGCCCTTCGGCCTGGTCTCCGGCACCGAGGCGCTGGCACGCTTCTCGGCCGAGCCCGGGCGCTTCGAACTCGTGCTCACCGACGAGCGCATGCCCGAGCTGGCCGGCACCGAACTCGCGGCGGCGCTGCGCCGCATCCGGCCGGACCTGCCCGTGGTGCTGGCCAGCGGCTACGGCGGGCCGGAACTCGCGCAGCGCGCCGCCGCGGCCGGCGTGCGCGTGGTCGTGGCCAAGCCGCTGGCGCGGGCCGAGCTTGCGCGGGCCGTGGCGCAGGCGCTGCAGGCTCCGTTGCAAACGTAATGGATCCGTGGGCCGGCTGCATGGCTGCGTAACCCGGCGCGCGCACAGTTCCTTCCAACGGAGCCGCTGGCGCGTGGCGCACCCGGCCCGTCATGGACGAGGAAAGGAATCACCATGCGCAAGAACGCCAACCGCCGGGCCATGCAGGCCCTGGCCGCGGCCGCGGCGCTGCTGGCCGGCCACGCCATGGCCACCGAATACGGCACCGTGGTCTCCAAGACGGCCGTGTACAGCCAGGTGGCCGTGCCGGTGCAGCAGTGCGTGCAGCAGGACCAGGTCAGCCGGGCCCAACCCAGCGGTGCCGGCGCGCTGATCGGCGCACTGGTCGGGGGCGGCGCCGGCAACCTGATCGGCCACGGCAGCGGTCGCGCGCTGGCCACCGGCGTGGGCGTGCTGGCCGGGGCCATCACCGGCAACAACGTCGAGGCCAACGGTGCGCCCACCGTCGTCACCCCGGTGCAAACCTGCCACCAGGAGCAGCGCGTGGAGAACCGGCTGGTCGGCTTCGACGTGGTCTACGACTACAACGGCCAGCGTTACAGCACGCGGCTGGCCAGCGACCCGGGCGACCACGTGCCGCTCAACGTCAGCGTGACGCCGGCCAATGCGGTGGTGCAGCCGGCACCGGTGGCCTACGGCAGCACCACCATGCTGCCGCCCGTGGTCGTGGCGCCGGCCCCGGTGGTGGTGCAGCGTCCCTGGGTCGCGCCCGTGGGTGTGGAGGTCGATGCCGGCTGGGGCTGGGGCGGCCGCCACTGGCACTGATGCCTTCAAGGTTGCAGATGCAACCTGCGCCGCCCTGCGCGTAGCCATCCGGCAACGCCCACGGCGCACCATGGAGCCATCGCAACAAAGCTTCCCTGAAAGGAGTTCACCATGTTCAACGACAACGCTTCCCACTCGGTCCTGCTGGGCGCCATCGTCGGTGCCGGTGGCTACGACGGCCACCTGGAATCCAGTGCGCCGGCGGTTTCGCACGAAGCCGCCGAGCGCGAGGCCCGCCACGACCTGCAGATGGCCCAGGTCGAGCTCTACTGCGACCACCGGGCCCAGGCGCTGGTCGCGATCCGCCACGCCATGCAGCTGCTCGAAGCCTGCGACGACAAGGCGCTGGAGCCCCAGCTGTCCAAGCTCAGCGAGGCCGCCTGGCACGTGCGCCACAACGACAGCCTCGTGGCCGTGGACCTGCTGGACCAGGCCAAGGACCAGCTGCACGCCTGAACCGGCGGGCCGTGGCGCGCGGCCTCAGAAGCTGTGAATGAACCGATCGCGGCCACGACGGGGTGCGCCGGGCCGCAGGCGTAGGCGCAGGCCGCCGCCCGGGCTCATGCCCGGGCAAGGCCTGCAACGCCCGCATGTGGCTCGGCGCGCCCCGGCCCGAAGGGCGAGGCCCTGGGCGGGGCGATGGTGCTGAACACCACGGGTCATCGGGCCTCGCGTGGTCGTGAGGGGTTCGTTCACAGCTTCTCAAGCCGCCGCCATGTGCTCTTCGAGCAGTTCGGCCTTGCGCGCCTCGAGCTGCTCGCGCATGGCCACCAGGTCCAGCTTGCGTGCGCTGCGGGCCTTGGGAAAGATCTCGTTGCGCTCTTCCTTCACGTGGTGGTCGATGTACTCGCCCAGCACCTTGACCTTGGCGTCGTGCACTTCGGGGCTGTCCTCGCCGGCCTCGATCTGCGCGATGAGGTCCTTGGCCGTCTGGTGCTCGACCTCGGCCTCGTCGATGAGGTCGGTGGCCGACATGGCGGCGCGCAGGGCCGGGTAGAAGATCTCCTCCTCGATCTGCGCATGCACGGTCAGCTGCGTGCAGATCTCGCGCGCGAGTTCCTCCTTGCGCGCCACGGCGGTGCGGCTGCGCGAGCCGGCCAGCTCCTCGTATTCCTTGAACAGCTTCTTGACGGCGCGGTGGTCGGCGTCCAGCAGGTCGCAGGCGTCCTTGGTGGTCTTGGTCGTGGCCATGGTGTGGATCCTTCGTGGGTTGGAAAGTCTCCATGCTGGGCGGCCGCGAGCAGCGCGGGTGTAGGCGCACGCAGCCAGTGCGCGGCGTCGCTGGCTGACAGACCTGTCGCCAGGCGACCCGCACTGTCTGTGGGTGCGGGCCGCACGCAGTTGCCGTGGGCCGGGTGTGGTAGAAATCCGCCCGAATTGCCGGCGCGGCGACACCAGGCGCGACACATGTGCACCGACGCCGAAGCAGTCGAGGGTTCACCAATCGGTACCTGGGGGTGTTCGCATGAAGTTCCTGTCCCGTCTGAACATCGGCCCGCGTCTGGGCCTGGGCTTCGGTGCCGTGCTGCTGCTCTCGGTGCTGGTCGGCGTGCTCGCGCTGCACCAACTCGGCATCGTCAACAACGCGACCCGGGACATGGCCACGAACTGGCTGGTCTCCATGGACGCCCTGGACGACTACCGCACCGACCTGGCCATGGTCCGCGATGCCGAAGGCGCGCACCTGTCGGCCACCCAGGCCAGCGACATGGCGGCGCAGGAGAGCAGCATCAAGGCCGCCCAGGCGGCGATGGACAAGAGCTGGCAGCGCTACGAGCCGCTCATCGGCGAAGGTGCCGAGCGCGCGCTGGCTGCTTCTGTCAGGAGCGCGCAGCAAGCCTATTTCGCGGCGCTGGACAGAACCCTGGCGGCCTCGCGCAAGGGCCCCGATGCGGCCCAGGAGGCGCGGGGGCTCTACATGACCGACAGCGGCAAGGCCTATGCGGCCCTGGTGGCGGCGCTGAACAAGACCATCGCGCTGCAGGTGGAGGGCGGCGACGCGGCGTACGCGCAGTCGCAAGGCGCTTTCTCGCAGGCCCGGCTGGAAGTGATTGGCATCCTGGCTGCGGCCGTGGCGCTGGGCGCGGTGCTGGCCTGGCTGCTCACCCGCTCCATCACCCGGCCGCTGGCGCGCGCGGTGCAGGTGGCGCAAACCGTGGCGCAGGGTGACCTGACCTCGGTCATCGAAGTGCAGAGCACGGACGAAACCGGTGTGCTGCTCGCTGCGCTGCGCGAGATGAACGAGAAGCTGGCCACTATCGTGCACCAGGTGCGCGACAGCTCGGACTCGATCTCCACGGGCTCCACCGAGATCGCCAGCGGCAACTCCGACCTCAGCGCGCGCACCGAGGCCCAGGCCAGCAGCCTGGAGCAGACCGCCGCCTCCATGGAGCAGCTGACCGCCACCATCCGACAGAACTCCGACACCGCGCAGCAGGCCGCGCAGCTCGCGCAGTCGGCCTCGAGCTCGGCGCAGGCCGGCGGGCGCGTGGTGTCCGAGGTCATCCAGACCATGCAGGGCATCTCGCAGTCCTCCTCCAAGGTGGCGGACATCATCGGCGTGATCGACGGCATCGCCTTCCAGACCAACATCCTGGCCCTCAACGCGGCCGTGGAGGCGGCGCGCGCAGGCGAGCAGGGGCGCGGCTTCGCGGTGGTCGCCGGCGAGGTGCGCAGCCTCGCGCAGCGCAGCGCCGATGCGGCCAAGGAGATCAAGGAGCTCATCACGCAGAGCGGCGACCGCGTGGAAACCGGGGCCAGGCTGGTTGCCGAGGCCGGCAGTTCCATGGACGAGATCGTGGCCCAGGTGCGGCGCGTGAACGACCTCATCGCCGAGATCAGCGCCGCCAGCCGTGAGCAGAGCAGCGGCATCGGCCAGATCGGCGAGGCCGTGTCGCAGCTCGACCAGGTCACGCAGCAGAACGCGGCCCTGGTCGAGGAGATGGCCGCCGCGGCCGACAGCCTCAAGAGCCAGGCCGCGCGCATGACGGGCGCGGTGGCGGTGTTCCGCGTGGCGGCCAACGCCCCGGTGCAGTTGGCGACCGCGCCCCGCGCTGCGGTGCCGGCGCCGAAGCCGACGCCGGCACGTCAGCCGCAGCGGCCGGCCACCGTGCGCGCGCCGGCGCCGCCGTCCGCCCGCGCCTTGCCGCCCAAGGCCAAGGCCAAGGAAACGGCGACGGCAGAGGCGGACTGGGAGGCGTTCTAGACCGGGCGGCTCAGGCCCGCGTCAGGCGAATGCCGCCGTCGACCACCAGGATCTCGCCCGTGGTCTTGGCCGCGCCGACGCCGAGCCACCAGGCCGCCTGGGCCACGTCTTCGGGCTGGATGATCTCGCCCAGCGCGGCGCGCTGCCTGTAGCTCTCCACCGACGCGGCATAGGTCGTTTCGCCGAGCCCGTTCCGCAGCCAGGGCGAGTCCACCAGGCCCGGCGCGATGCCGTTGACGCGGATCGTCGGCCCCAGCGCACGCGCCAGGCCGATCGTCATCGCGTTAAGCCCGCCCTTGGACGCCATGTAGGCGATCGACGAGCCCGCGCCCATGAACGAGGCGGTGGACGACACGTTGACGACCGCGCTGATGGGGTGCTGCTCCAGCAGCGGCACGAAGGCCCGTGTCATCTGCCAGGCACCGACCACGTTGACCGCGTAGATGCGCTGGAAGTCCTCGGCCTGCAGGCCGTCCAGATCCTTGAGCGGCACGAAGCGCGTGGTGCCCGCGTTGTTGACCAGCACGTCGGCCCGGCCCCAACGCGCCCGCACGTCGTCAGCGAAGCGACGGCAGTCGGCATCGCTGGACACATCGGCCTTGACCACCAGCACCTCGGCACCGAGATCGCGACATTGCTGCGCGACCTGTTCTGCCGGCGCCGGATCGCGCGAATAGTTGACGGCCACGTTCCAGCCCTGGCTGGCGTAGAGGCGGGCGGTGGCCGCGCCGATGCCGGAGGACGAGCCGGTGACGACGCAGACCTTGCGTGCGGATGCTTGCATGTTCGTGCCTTTGCTGGTTTTGGTTGCCGGGCCAGTATCGGCCGCGCCGGCGCAGCCGCCTGTCACGCAGGCTGCGCTGCGCTGGCGGCGCCGCGGCGCAAGGCATACGGTCCGTCGCCCGCGAGCTCCTCGCGCAGGAACTGCACGCAGGCGCGCACCTTGGCCGAGTGGCTGAGCCGCACCGTGCTGGCAGCCCAGATGTCGGCCGGCTGCGTGGTGCCGGGCAGCACGGGCACGAGCCGGCCGGCGGCCAGGTCCTCGTGCAGGTCCCAGTCCGCCTGCAGCACGATGCCGTGGCCGTCGATGCCCCAGCCGCGCACGATCTCGGCATTGTTGGACGCGAGCCGGCCCGTGACCTTGACCTTCTCCTCGCCATGGGGGCCGGCCAGGCGCCAGACGCCGAAGGCCTGGTTGCGGTCGCGCAGCACCAGGCAGTCGTGCCGGCTCAGCTCGGCCACGCTGGCCGGTGCGCCGCGCCGCGCGAGGTAGCTGGGCGCGGCGCAGAGCAGCCGCGCGCCGCTGGCGAGCTGGTGGGCCACCAGGTGCGGCTCGTCGACGGCGCCCACGCGCACGTCCAGGTCCACGTCTTCGGCGATCAGGTCGACGCGGCGGTCCACCGCATCGAGCTTGATGTCCAGCGCCGGGTGGCGCTGCGCGAGCTGCGAGAGCAGGGGACCGATGTGGCGCCGGCCGAGCCGAAAGCTCGTCGTCACGCGCAGCGTGCCGCGCGGCTCGATGCGGCCGCCGGCCACGGTCTCGCCCAGATGGTCCACGCCCTGGAAGATCTGCTGGGCCGCCGCGTAGACGCGCTCGCCGTCCTCGGTCACCGTCACGCGCCGCGCGGTGCGGTGGAACAGCGCCACGCCCAGCGCTTTCTCCAACAGCGCGATGCGCTTGCTGACATAGGCGGGCGAAGTGCCCAGCTCGGTCGCGGTGGCGGCGAAGCTGGCCTTGCGCGCGGCCAGGCAGAACACGCGCAGGTCGTCGAGCTGGAAATTGAGGTTCACGGTTCGTGAATCATAGAACCACATCCGGCGGCTTGTTTGCGCGAAGTGTCGTCAGTAGAGTGCCGCCTTCCGAGGAGACACCTGCATGACCCGCCCGCTTTCGCTCGCCGCCCTCACCGTGCTCGAGCTGACCCCGCCCGCCATGGTGCGCTGCGCCTTCCATGCCGGCTACAGCCACGTTGGCCTCCGCCTGATTCCTGCCACGGGTACCGAGCCGCGGTACGACCTCGTGGGCGACACGCCGCTGGTGCGCGAGGTGGCGGCCGTGCTGGCCGACACCGGTGTGCAGGTGCTCGATGCCGAGATCTTCCGGCTGCTGCCGGGCCAGCGGGTGGGCGACCACGAGGCCGCCGTCGCGACCGCGGCACGGCTGGGTGCGCGCGAACTGCTGGTGGCCGGCAACGACCCCGACGATGCGCGCCAGATGGACGCCTTCGCCGACTTCTGCGCGCTGGCCGGCCGCTACGGCCTGGGTGCCGTGCTGGAGTTCATGCCGTGGACGGAGGCGAAGGACCTGGCCGCGGCGGCCCGCATCGTCGCGCACAGCGGCTGCGCCAACGCGGGCGTGCTGATCGATCCCTTCCACTTCAGCCGCTCGCGCAGCCGGCTCGAGGACATTGCGCTGGTGCCGCCCGCGCAACTGCGCTACCTGCAGTTCTGCGACGTGCCGGCCGCGATCCCGCCCAGCATGGACGCGATCCTGGCCGAAGCGCGCGCCGAGCGGCTGTTCCCGGGCGAGGGGGAACTGGACCTGGTGGGCTTGCTGCGCGCTGTGCCGCCGGGCATCCCGCTCAGCGTGGAGGTGCCGACGCAGAGGCTCGCGCGCACCGTGGATGCGACCGAGCGCGCGCGCCGGGCCCTGGCCGCCACGCGGCGCGTGCTCGCACAGGTGGAGGAATGAAGCGCATCGACTGCGACCTGCTGGTGGTCGGCTCCGGTGCCGCCGGCCTTTCCGCCGCCGTGACGGCCGCCTGGCACGGCCTTCAGGTCGTGGTGGTCGAGAAGGCCCCGGTGTTCGGTGGCGCCACGGCCTGGTCGGGCGGCTGGATGTGGTTGCCCGGCAATCCCCTGGCCAAGCGCGCCGGCATCCACGAGGACCCGCAGCAGCCGCGCACCTATCTGCAGAGCGAACTCGGCCCGCACTACGACGCGGCGCGCATCGACGCCTTCCTCGACCACGCGCCGGCCATGGTGGCCTTCTTCGAGCAGCACACTGCGCTGCAGTTCGTGGACGGCAACGGCATTCCCGACATCCATGGCCAGCTGCCCGGTGCGGCCACGGGCGGCCACCAGCTCATCGCGGCGCCTTACGACGCGCGCGCCATCGGCGCACTGAACAAGCTGCTGCGGCCCACCATGCGCGAGACGGCGTTCATGGGCATGCCCATCATGGCCGGTGCCGACCTCGGCGCCTTCCTGAGCATGACGCGCTCGGCCAAATCCTTCTTCTACGTGGCCGGGCGCGTGCTGCGCCACCTGCGCGATCTGGCGCTGCACGGCCGCGCCATGCACCTCGTCAACGGCGTGGCATTGATCGGGCGGCTGGCCAAGTCGGCGCAGGACCTCCGGGTGCAACTGATCGCGTCGGCCCCCGCGCAGCGGCTGCTCGTGGAGGAGGGGGCAGTGCGCGGCGCCGTCGTCGCGATGGAGGGCGGCGAGACCGAGATCCGCGCGCGCCGCGGCGTGGTGCTGGCGGCCGGCGGCTTTCCGAACGACGTGGCGCGGCGCCAGGCGCTGTTTCCGCGCACGCCCACGGGCCGCGAGCACCTGGCGCTGCCGCCCACGAGTTGCGCGGGCGATGGCATCCGCCTGGGCGAGTGGGCCGGCGGTGTGCTGGAGACCGATTTGGCTTCGCCCGTCGCCTGGGCGCCGGTCTCGCGCGTGCCGCATGCAGACGGCACAGTCGGCCACTTCCCGCACATCATCGACCGCGGCAAGCCCGGCGTGATCGGCGTGCTGTCCAACGGCCGGCGCTTCGTCAACGAGGCCGACGGCTACCACGACTACACGGCGGCCATGGTGGCGCAGGCGCCCGCGGGCGAGGAGGTCTGCTCCTGGCTGGTCTGCGACCACCGCTTCCAGCGCCTGTACGGCCTGGGCCATGCGCGGCCCTTCCCGCTGCCCGTGGGGCCGGCCCTGCGCAGCGGCTACCTGCAGCGCGCTGCCACCATCGAGGCGCTGGCCCGGGCCTGCGGCATCGCGCCCGCTGCGCTAGCCGAGACGGTGCGGGAGTTCAACGAGCATGCGCGGCGCGGCGAAGACCCGGCGTTCGGCCGTGGCAGCACACCCTACAACCGCAAGATGGGCGATGCGCTGCACCAAGGCCCCAACCCCTGCGTGGCGCCGATCGAGCGCGGCCCCTTCTACGCGGTGAAGGTGCTGCCCGGCAGCTTCGGCACCTTCGCCGGGCTGCGCACCGATGCGCGTGCGCGTGTGCTCGATGCCGGCGGTGCGCCCATCGCCGGCCTGTACGCGGTGGGCACCGACATGGCCAGCGTGCTGGGCGGCTGCTATCCCTCGGGCGGCATCAACCTGGGGCCGGCCATGACCTTCGGCTACATCGCCGGCCGCCACGTGGCCGGTGCCTGAGCTTCAGCGGCGCAGCCACCAGGCCAGGCCCGATGCGGCGGCGGCCAGCGCCATCACCGCGGCCCAGCCGGCATGGGCCAGCAGCGTGGCACCCAGGGCCGAGCCCGCGGCCATGCCGACGAACATGCCCGTCAGCAGCACGGCGTTGAGCCGGCTGCGTGCGGCCGGGTCGATGCCGTAGACGATGCTCTGGTGCGCCACCAGCGTGGCCTGCACACCCAGGTCGAAGGCCACGGCGCCCAGGGCCAGCAGCACCAGCTGCGCGGCCACCGGCAGGCCGGCACCCAGGCCCAGCGCGACAAAGCTCACGGCCGCCAGGCCCGCACCCAGCCGCGCCACGCGGGCCGGGCCGCTGCGGTCGGCCAGCTTGCCCGCGAGCGGCGCGGCCAGCGCACCGGCGGCACCGGCCAGGCCGAAGGCGCCCGCCACGCTGGCGCCGATGTGGAAAGGCTCGGCCTGCAGCATCACCGCGAGCGTGGACCAGAACGCGCTGAAGCCCACCGACAGCAGGGCCTGGGCGGCGGTGGCGCGGCGCAGGGCGGGGTGCTTGCGCCACAGCTGGGCGAGCGAGGCCAGCAGCGCGCCATAGCCCAGCCGCGTGGTGGCCGCGAAGCGCGGCAGCAACCGCCAGGCGGCCAGCCCCACGGCCGCCACGCCGATGGCAGCGCCCGCGTAGACCACGCGCCAGTGCCAGTGCTCGGCCACGAAGCCGCTGACCACGCGCGAGAGCAGGATGCCCAGCAGCAGCCCCGTCATGACCGTGCCCACGGCCTTGCCGCGCTCGGCCGCTGGCGCCAGCGTGGCTGCGGCTGGCACGATGTCCTGTGCCAGCGTGGCCGCCAGGCCGATCGCCAGGCTGGTGGCCAGCAGCAGCTGCAGCGAGGGCGCCGCGGCCGTGGCCAGCAGCATGGCCGCCAGCACGGCGGCCTTGACGAGGATGATGGTGCGCCGGTCGAAGCGGTCGCCCAGCGGCGCCAGCAGTGCGATGCCCAGCGCATAGCCCAGCTGCGTGAGCGTGGGCACGGCACCTGCCGCGCCGGGCGTGGCCTGCAGGTCGGCCGCCATGCGGCCCAGCATGGGCTGGCTGTAGTAGAGCGCGGCCACGGACATGCCGGCGCCGGTGGCCAAGAGACCGAGCAGCGGCGCCGGCAAGGCAGGCGCCGCCTCGGCTTTGATATTCATTGCTTGCATGATGCTTCCTTCCAGATGCGATGGCAGGAAGTGTCGGGGCACCGCGCCTCGCATGGAAGGCGCACCGGGCGCACAATTGCTATACGCTTGGCGCATGACCGAGCCGACCAGTTCTTCCATCGCGGGCGACCGCCTGCAGCTCATGGACACCTTCGTGCGCATCGTCGAGGCCGGCAGCCTGTCGGCCGCCGCGGCGCAGTTGCAGTCCACCCAGCCCACCGTGAGCCGGCGGCTGCAGCTGCTCGAACGCTCGCTGGGGGTGCGCCTGCTGCAGCGCTCCACGCACGCGATGCGGCTCACGGTGGATGGCGAGCGCTGCTTCGCGCGCGCCAAGGAGCTGCTGGCCAGCTGGGCCGCGTTCGAGGCCGACCTGCGTGGTGCCCAGCAGGAGCCCGAGGGCACGCTGCGCGTGGCCATGCCGCACGCCTTCGGCCAGGACCGCTTCGTCGCGCCGCTGGCCGATTTCCTGCGCGCGCACCCGCGCGTGTCGGTGGAATGGCTGCTGCGCGACGACGTGCGCGACTTCATCGCCGCCGGCATCGACTGCGCCGTGCAGGTGGGCGAGCCGGCCGACCCCTCGGTGGTGGCCGTGCGCCTGTCGGAGGTGCCGCGCATCGTGGTCGGCGCGCCGCGGCTGCTGGCCGGCGCGCCGCCGCCGCAGGACGCGCAGGAGCTGGCGGCGCTGCCCTGGCTGGCGCTGCAGACCTTCTACCGCCACGAGATCGCGCTGCGCCACCGCGCCAGCGGCCGGCTCGCGCGCATCACCCTGCAGCCGCGCATGAGCACCGACAGCCTCTACGCGCTGCGCAGCGCGGCGCTCCAAGGCCTGGGCGTGTGCGCGGGTTCGGCCTGGCTGCTGGAGGACGACATCGCCCAGGGCCGCTTGCTGCACCTGGCGCCGCAGTGGGAAGCAGCGCCGCTGCCTGTCTACATCGTCTACCCGCAGGCGCGCTACTACCCCTCGCGGCTGCTGCGTTTCGTGGCGGCGATGCGGGCGGCGGTGCCGGGGCTGACGGGGGCGGAGGATGGCGAGGGTGGCGCTGCGCTTCAGGCGTGAGCGGCCGCCAGCCGGTCGAGCGGGCTGCGCACGGCCATGCCGCCCATGCGGATCACGTGGGTGTAGACCATGGTGGTGGCCACGTCGGCATGGCCCAGCAGTTCCTGCACGGTGCGGATGTCGCTGCCGCTTTGCAGCAGGTGCGTGGCGAAACAGTGGCGCAGCGTGTGCGGCGTGGCGGGCTTGGCGATGCCGGCCTGCTGCACGGCCCGCTTGAAGGCGCGCTGGAAGGTTTCTGCGTAGAGGTGGTGGCGCCGGATGACGCCGCTGCGCGGATCGGTGGCGACATGGTCTTGCGGAAACACCCAGAACCAGCCCCAGCTGCTGCCGGCGCGCGGGTACTTGCGCTCCAGCGCATGCGGCAACTCGACGCCGGCCTGGCCGGCCGCCGCATCGGCGTTCCAGACCAGCCGGCTGCGCGCCAGTTGCGCGCGCAGGTCGGGCACCAGGCTGTCGGGCAGCATGACCACGCGGTCCTTGCCGCCCTTGCCTTCGCGCACGAAGACTGCGCGCTGCGCGAAGTCGAGGTCCTTGACGCGCAGGCGCAGGCCTTCGTTGATGCGCAGCCCGGTGCCGTACAGCAGCCTGGCCAGCAGCCCGTGTTCGCCCTTCATGCGGCCCAGCACCGCGGCCACCTCATCTGGCGCCAGCACCACCGGCAGCCGCCGCTTGGGCACGGGCCGGCCGATCTCTGCCATCCAGGGCAGTTGCACCTCCAGCACCTTGCCATAGAGGAACAGCAAGGCCGAAAGCGCCTGCCGGTGCGTGGACGGCGCCACGCAGCGCTCGGCGGCCAGGTGCGTGAGGAAGGCTTCGACCTCTTCCCTGCCCATGTCGACAGGGTGGCGCAGCCCATGGAAGCGGATGAAGGCCCGGCACCATTGCACGTAGGCCCGCTCGGTCTGCAGGCTGTAGTGCATGAGACGGATGCGCTCGCGCACCCGGTCGAGCAGGCGCGCCGATTGCAGCGGCGGCAACGGCGCCATGTTGTTCGTATGCACATCGCGTTGACGGAATGCAATGGCGGAAGACAACATCGGCTGCACCTCGTGGCAAGATCCACAGGCCGTCAAGCAAATTTGTAACGCCCGCAGGTTTCGGTGGCCAATTTATCACTGGATGGAGATCCAGTAAATTGAATGAATTTTGATGGAAATCAATGGCTTATTCGATCGTTCTGCAGCCGGATCGCACGGCATGGGTTGTGATATCCGGCGTTTGCGTGCGTGATACAACAAGTTATGGCGCTGTTTAGCTACGACTTTCTCCGCAGTCAAGTTGTATCGCGACTTGGCGGCGATGAGCGGCGCATTGCCGAGTTGTTCAAGGACCGCGCTGTCTTCGAAGCGCTGCAGGCTGGCGGCACCGATGGCGACTGGTATCACTTTCGGCAGAAGGCGTTCGACGGGTGGTATCTGGTTGAAGGCGCC
The DNA here is from genome assembly GCF_014652235.1 of Pseudorhodoferax aquiterrae. Taxonomy (GTDB): domain Bacteria; phylum Pseudomonadota; class Gammaproteobacteria; order Burkholderiales; family Burkholderiaceae_C; genus Pseudorhodoferax; species Pseudorhodoferax aquiterrae. The sequence continues at coordinate 73,055 of NZ_BMYK01000008.1, read as the reverse complement.
GACGGCTTCGAGGTGTATTTCCAGGAGCGGGGACGGGTTTCCTCTTGGGCATCATTTCCCACACTGAATACTGCAGCGATCTACTTCTTCAGCGAGAGCGGCTATGCGCGTCCATAACCTTTTGGTCAAGCGGACCTGCGCCAGCTACGCTGGCTGGTCCGCTTACCGCAAACGTTATGGCTCAGCGCGCCACGTCTTTCAAATGATCCAAAAGACTTGAATGCAAAAAATTTTCTGCACTGCGCTCGCGCTGACATTGTCGGGTTGTAACTCCGTCTATCAGCGGCCGATGGGCCTCGACGACACTGCGAAAGTCCGATTTGTCGCTGCGCAGCAGAAGCACAAGCATTCGGCGATGTCGGTGTACGCCCATACAGGCGAAGGATGCAGAGCGCCCCAGAAGATTGTTGGTCTGGGCGGAGGAGTTCTAAATGTTGGTGGACTAGCACCCGAATTGGGTGACATCGGCATGTCGAAGAACCCTGTATCTACTTATGTCCTCGGCCAGTACTTCGAAACGTCGGTACACGCTGACAAGCGCTTTCATTTCACAATAATTGGAGAGGAACCTGGTAGGTCTTGTAAGGTCAGCGTATCGTTTCTTCCCGCTGCGCGCGAGGAGTACGAGGTAACCTATGTAACCGGCCAATCCAGTTGTTCTGTGAGCGTAGAAAAGATTTCTCTTCAAAATTCGAGCTTCGTGAAGAAGCCAGAACCCAGCAGCGTGAAGCTACAAAACGCGTGTGTTCTGTTGTTGAACTGAATACGGGGCTCTTTTTGTCTGTGGTGACTGCCTAGCTGAGCCCTAACCTGTCATTGCAGCGGACGGCTTCACCGCCCGCTGAATTTCAATGTTGGGCATAGTCATCTGGACACCATATGCGCTGGCTTTTTCATTTGGCCCCCATCACCTGCTGGCTCATCGCTGGCGCACTTCTCTGGTGGCGCGTCAATCCGGTGTCCGGGGGTTTCATCGTTTTAGGGCTTGTGTTGGAGGTCGCGGGTTGGTTCTTCTTTGCAACGGCGCGCAAGGCGTCATCAAACGATTGCAAGCACCAACAGTGCGCTCCATAAGAGCCGCAATCTCTTTGCTTCGCACCAGGTGTTGGTCGGTTGAGCTTGGGCGTCGGACGTCATAAGGAATCGTTGTGCTGAGTTTGATGAGTGAACAGTGGTCAAAACTGCAACACGCATATGGCAGCGCGGCGGACGCGCCCGCGCTGTTAGCTCGATTGAGTTCGCTTCCATCGTCTGAAGGCGATGCCGAGCCGTGGTTCAGTCTTTGGAGCGCACTCGCTCACCAAGGCGATGTTTACTCCGCGTCGTTTGCTGCTGTTCCACATGTCATTGCCGCGCTGGCAATCGCGCCAGCCGAAGCTGATGCATCATTTCTGCAATTCCCCGCATGGGTGGAGATCTGCAGGGCGAAAGGCGCAGTCGAAGTTCCCGAAGAGCTGTCCGAGGCCTATTTCGGCTCCCTGGCGCGCCTTCCTTCGCTGGCGGCGTTGGCTCTCGCCGGTCGGCGTGAGCGAGGTGTGGTTGCCTGTGCCCTGTCTGCCACCGCCGCCGCCCAGGGACAGCACGCAATTGCCGAGGCAGTGCTTGAAATGGCGCAGCCCGAGACGGCTGAGCAATTCCTGCAATGGCGCTTGGACCAATGACGCCCAAGTTGCTTCCGCCTGCTGAATGACCGACGCGTCGTGGTCGGCCGAAGGCTGCGAATCCGAAGCGGCTGATTTCCATTGGGTTGACCGGAGACGGGATTCCATGCTGCCCGGCCAATGGGCCGGGGATGGCAGATGCAGACGGCAGAAAAGCGCAGCAACTCCGCGTTCCAACGATGCAGAACAATTTTCTTGATCGGACCGCCTTCGGCGGCCGCCGTGCTCGCATGCGAGGGACTGCGTGATGCGTCATCGCAGCTTTACGCTCGAATGTGCGCCAGCCATGTTTCAGCCGCGGGCGTCTCATGCAGCCCGCCTCCAGATCGTGCCTGTGAAGCAACGCAATGCGGCCTTGTGCAAACGCCTGTGGTCAGAGGTAGGGGCCGGATTCTGGACTGAGCGCATCCGCTGGAGTCCGATGCGGTGGCAAGAGCACCTCCGGCAGCCAAATGTCTCCTTCTGGGTGGCACAGGTATCGGGTCAGCAAGTGGGATGTTTCGAGCTCACCGAGTCGATCCGCGGTGTGAAGATCGAGGGCTTTGGACTGCTTCCCCCATACCGAGGTCAGGGCCTTGGTCGGGACCTCCTGACAGCGGCGACGCAACAGGCCTTCGCGACAGGGGCCCGCAAGGTATGGCTGCACACCGCCACCGATGATCACCCGCATGCGCTTCCCAACTACTTGTCGGGCGGCTACAAGATCGTGCGGGAGCGGGACCTCAGGCATCCGGTGCAATCGCAGCCCGTGCAAAAACTTGGCGCAGCGCGAGGCCGTGTCGTCTGATAAGGCGATCGAACCTGGCGGCTCGGGCAGGCCGGTCTTGGAAAGCACCGGCAACGCGGCACCAGGCATCTGTCCAGGTGGTCGCCCGGAGATGGATCTTCCTTTGGAGGCACGCATGGACTATGACGAAGAGCGCATCGACGAAGTGGCATTGGCGCTGCTGGCCGCGTTCAGCTTCGACGGCGGCCGGTCGTGGAAGGGGTTCGACTTCGGGGTGTTGGACCGGCTCCATGCCAAGGGCATGCTCGGCGATCCCGTGGGTCGGGCGAAGTCGGTGTGGCTCACGGAGCAGGGGCTTGCGCAAGGGCTTCGTGCGGCGGAGCGCTTGTTCGGCGTTGTGCCCCCCGAGAGCGACTGACCGGCGGGTGGCGCGGGCCGCGGGGCAGCCGGCCGCTGCGCCGTCGCGCGCGGCTCAGCTCGCCGCCCACCGTCGCCATACCATCGCAGCCCCTTCAACCAACTCCTGTGCCCCATGCTCAACCACGTGATGCTCGGCTCCAATGACATCGAACGCTCCAAGCGCTTCTACGACGCCGTGCTCGGCGTCCTCGGCGCCGGCGAGGCCTTCCGCAATGTCGCGGCTTCGGGCCATGTGCGGCTGTTCTACCGCCACGACGGCAGCAGCTTCGGCCTGAGCCAGCCCATCAACGGCGAGCCGGCCACCTGCGCCAACGGCGGCACCATCGGCTTCAAGTGCAGCTCGCCCGAGCAGGTCCAGCAGTTCCACGATGTCGCCGTGGCGCACGGCGGCCGCTCCATCGAAGAACCGCCGGGCCTGCGCGAGAGCAACATGGGCGCCATGCACCTGGCCTATGTGCGCGACCCGGACGGCAACAAGCTCTGCGCCGTCTACCGCGTCAAGCCGTCCTGAGGGCCGCCGGGCCATGGCCATCGAACTGTCCAAGGACGTGCGCAAGGAGGCCATCGCCTCCATCGAGCGCTACTTCCGCGAGCACATGGACGAGCCCATCGGCAACATCGCCGCGGGCGGTCTGCTGGGCTTCTTCCTCGAGGAGATCGGCCCTGCCGTCTACAACCAGGCCGTGGCCGACGTGCAGGAGCGGTTGCAGGCCCGCGTGGCCGAGCTCGACCTCGAGGTGCACGAGGACGCCTTCACCTACTGGCGCAAGTTCGAGCGCCAGGCCAAGCCGCGCAGATGAGCGCGGGTTGGGCCCGCCCTGAAGGCCCGCCGTCCATGCAGATGGTGCCGGCGCGCTTGGCGTAGAGTCCCGCGCATGCCAGACAACCGCCCCAACCTGATCTTCATCCTTGCCGACGACCTGGGCTATGCCGACCTGGGCTGCACCGGCGCGCGCGATGCGGCCAACCGGCCGATCGACGTTTCACCCCGGCTGGACCGCATGGCAGCCGAGGGCCTGCGCTTCACGCGCGGCTATGCCAACTCGGCCGTTTGCTCGCCCACGCGCTTCGCGCTGATCACGGGCCGCTACCAGTACCGCCTGCGCGGCGCGGCCGAGGAGCCGCTGGCCGCCGCCCATGGCGACAAGGTGCTGGGCCTGCCGCCCGCGCATCCCACGCTGCCCTCGCTGCTGAAGGACGCCGGCTACGCCACGGCCCTGGTGGGCAAGTGGCACCTGGGCTACCCGCCGCACTTCGGCCCGCGCCTGTCGGGCTACGATGAGTTCTGGGGCTTCCATGCGGGCGGTGCCGACTACTTCTCGCACCTGGACCCGCGCGGCAACCACGACCTGTGGGAGAACGAAACCGAGATCCACCGCGAGGGCTACCTCACGGACCTGCTCAGCGCGCGTGCCGCCGAGTTCATCGAACGCCAGGATGCGGCCAAGCCCTTCCTGCTGAGCCTGCACTACAGCGCGCCGCACTGGCCCTGGCTCACGCGCGAGGACGCGGCCGAGTCCGCGCGCATCGGCGCCGGCCTCAAGCACCTGGACGGCGGCAGCCTGGCCACCTACCAGAAGATGGTCACGCAGATGGACGAGGGCATCGGCCGCGTGCTGGACGCGTTGGCGCGGCGGGGCCTGGCGGACAACACGCTGGTGGTGTTTACGAGCGACAACGGCGGCGAGCGCTTCTCCAACAACTGGCCCTTCGTGGGCGGCAAGATGGATTTGCTCGAAGGCGGCCTGCGCGTTCCCTTGCTGGCGCGCTGGCCCGCGCGCATCGCGGCCGGCGGTGTCAGCGACCGGCCCAACCTGAGCATGGACTGGACGGCCACCTTCCTCGATGCGGCCGGCGTGGCGCCCCACCCTGGTTACCCGCTGGATGGCCAGAGCCTGCTGCCGCACTTCGCCGACCCGGCCGCGCCGGCGCCCGAGCGCGACCTGTTCTGGCGCATGAAGCACCGCGGCCAGCGCGCGCTGCTGCGCGGCGACTGGAAGTACCTGCGCCAGGACGGCAACGAGTTCCTGTTCGACGTGGTGGCCGACCCGCGCGAGCGGGCCAACCAGGCGGCGCGCCAGCCCGCGCGCCTGGCTGAATTGCGTGCGGCCTGGGAAGCGCTGGACGCGCAGATGCCGCCCATCCCGCAGGAGGCCCGCGTGTCGCTGGTGTTCGGCCCCAAGGACCTGCCGCAGGCGACGTTCTGAGCGCCGCTCAGCGCGGCGGCAGTGCCGTGCCCTGAAAGGCCGCCAGCTGCCACGCCCCCGCGCGCCGCAGCCACACCGCGAGGTAGCAGGCGGCAACGCTGCGCGGCAGGCCGTCGCGCAGCACCTCGGCGTGCATCTCGCCCGCGACGGTGCCGGCGTCCGCCGTGCATTGCACGGCCAGCGGCCTGAAGGCCAGTCGCCGGTAGGCGATCTGCCCGCCGGCCAGCTTGGCCAGCAGGCTGCCCTGCGTGTCGCTGGCGCCGGTGGAGTGCGTGTAGCGCAGGTCCGGCGCCAGCAGGCTCTCCAGCGCGGCGATGTCGCCGGCCAGCATCGCCGTGCGGCGCTGCTCCTCCAGCGCAAGCAACGCGGCTTCGCTCATTCGTCCCGGATGCCGTTGCGCAGCACGCCGATCGCGTCGACCTCGATCTCCACCACATCGCCCGGCTTCATGAAGACGGGCGGGGTGCGCTTGTTGCCCACGCCGCCCGGCGTGCCGGTCACGATCACGTCGCCGGGCTCCAGCGGGATGAAGGCCGAGATGTAGGCGATCTGGCGCGGGATGCTGTGGATCATCATGTCGGTGGTGGCGCGCTGCATTTCCTGGCCGTTCAGGCGCGTGACCAGCGTCATCTGCTGGTCGGGTGCGATCTCGTCGGCCGTCACCAGCCAGGGGCCGAAGCCGCCCGTGCGCCAGAAGTTCTTGCCCGGCGCCCACTGCGAGGTGTGCAGCTGCCAGTCGCGCACGCTGCCGTCGTTGTAGCAGCTGTAGCCGGCGATGTGCTGCCAGGCATCGGCCTCGGCGATGTGGCGGCCGCCCTGGCCGATCACGATGGCGATCTCGCCCTCGTAGTCCAGCCGCTCGGACACGCGCGGGCGCACGATGTCCTCGCCATGCGCCAGCTGCGAATCGGCCACGCGCAGGAAGATCACGGGTTTTTCGGTCACCTGCTTGCCGGTCTCGCGCACGTGCTCGCCGTAGTTCAGGCCGATGCAGAAGATCTTGCCGGGGTTGGGCACCACGGGCAGCAGCTGCACCTCGTTGAGCGGCAGCGTGGCCTTGGCGTTCTGCACGGCGGTGCGGGCTTCGTCGACGAGGCCGGCGGCGATCAGCGCCTTGAGGTCGGGCGCACGCGCGCCGAACACGGCGCGCAGGTCGACGACGCGTTCGCCGACGACGGCGCCGTAGCTGTCCTGGCCGTTGGTCTGGTAGCTGATGAGTTTCACGGGATGTCCTTATCAAAGGGAGGGGAGGGAGGTTTCAGCCCAACCGACCTCCGATGCGCGTGGCGGCGTCGGTGACCAGTCGGACCAGCTTGTCAAGGTCGACGATCGCCAGGCGCGAGGACGCGAACACCAGCGAGATGGCGGCCCAGGCACCGCCATCGGCTTTGGGAATGGGCGCGGCCACGGCCACGAGCTGCGGCTCCAGCTCGCCGCGCGAGACATAGTGGCCGGCCTTGCGGATGGCCGCGAAGCTGCGCCGAAAGCTGCTCCAGTCCGCCGGCAGGCCGGCACGCACGGCCTCGGCATGCTGGGACTCGAACACCTTCTTGAGCGCCGCCGGCGCGAAGCTGGCCAGCAGCACCTTGGGGGCCGCGCCCAGGAACAGCGGGCGCGGCCGGCCGCGCCCGTAGGCCAGCGTGGCCGGCGCACCGCCCATCTCGCGGTGCGTGTCCAGCACCTGGGTGCCGAACAGCCCGGTCACCACGCAATCGAAGCCGGTGGCGGCCACCAGTTCGCGCAGCACCGGCAGGCCGGTCTGGAGCACCGGGTCGGCGCCGCGGATGTAGTGGTCCAGCAGGATGATGCGCGGCCCCAGCGCGTACTGCGAGTCCTCCACGCGCTGCAGCAGCCCGGCCTGCAGCAGCAGGCGGACATAGCGGTAGCTGGTGGGCAGCGACACCTCGAGCAGCGTCGCGATGTCCTCCGCGCTGCGCGCGCGGTGGGTGTCGTCGAACAGGTCGAGCACGCCCAGCATGCGCTCCAGGCTGGACGAAGAAGATTCCGACAAGGCAGGTTCCCGTTGAGTGGTTCATGGCGCGACGGGAAGGTATTGCGAGATGCGATCCAGTTCAGGGCCCGTGCGCGCGACGCCGACGATATACCGGTCGGGGCGCAGGATGACGGCCTGGGCGCCATGGGCGTCCAGCCAGGCCTCGATGCCGGGCTCGGGCTGGTCGATGACGATGGCGTCGCTGCGGCGCCAGCGCTCGGCCGTGGCCGGGGCGGCGGCCTGCAGCGTGTCGCGCCGGCCGATCACGGCGCTGCGCCGGCCCAGCAGCTCGTCGAGCAGGCGGCCATCGCGCAGCCGCGGCTGCGGGAAGGGGCGGCCGGCGATGGCTTCGGCCTGCGGGTCGAAGGCGCCCGCGCCCAGCAGCTGCGGCGGCAGCTCGAAGATCTCGGGCCGGCCCGCGGCGAAGCGCGCGTCGCGCGCGGCGGCCTCGGCGGCGTCGGTGGTCTGGATGATGCCGCCCAGGCGCACGGCCAGTTCGATCAGCGCGCGCACATGGGGCTTGCGCTCGGACTCGTAGGTGTCCAGCAGCGCCTCGGGCGCGCGGCCGGCCAGCACGGCGTCCAGCTTCCAGGCCAGGTTGGCCGCGTCGCGGATGCCGGCGCACATGCCCTGGCCCAGGAAGGGCGGGGTCTGGTGGCAGGCGTCGCCGGCCAGCAGCAGCCGGCCCGCGCGCCAGCCCTCGGCGATCACGGAATGGAAGGTGTAGATGGCCGCACGCTCGAGCTGCGCCTGCTCGGGGCGCACCCAGGGCGCGACCAGGCGCCACAGCGACCCGGGCTGCACCAGCGCGGCGCGGTCGTCCTCGGGCAGCACCATGATCTCCCAGCGCCGGCGTGCGCCTACCACGTTGCAGTAGGTCATGGGGCGGCGCGGGTCGCAGTGCTGCACCGTGTGGGCGGGCAGGTCCACGGGCTGCTGCAGGATGACGTCGAACACCAGCCAGGGCTGGCGCAGGCCCAGGTCCACCATCGTGCTGCCCATGTGCTGGCGTACGGGCGAGCGTGCGCCGTCGCAGCCGACCAGGTAGCGGGCGCGCAGGCTGTCGGTGCCGCCGGCATGGCGCACCTGCAGCGCGACGCCGTCATCCTGCGTGGCGATGCCCACGAGTTCGTGGCCCAGGCGCAGGTCCACCTGCGGGTAGCGCGCCAGGCCGGCGCGCAGCACAGCCTCCAGCTCGGGCTGGTGGAAGTAGTAGTTGTTGGCCCCGCCGTGCGGCCCCAGCGCGGCCGTGCCGCCGCGGACCAGCAGGGTCTGCCCCGTGCCGTTGACGAAGTGCATGCCCTGGGTGCCGGGCCGCGCGATGGCCAGCACCTGCTCGCGCAGGCCGACCGACTGCAGCACGCGCAGCACCTCGCCGTCGAAGTGGATGGCGCGCGGCAGCGGGAAGATGCCGGCCTCCTTCTCCAGCACCAGCACGGACCGGCCGGCGGCGCCGAGCAGGTTGGCCAGCATGGCACCCGTGGGCCCCAGGCCCACGATGGCCACGTCGTAGACGGACTTTTCTTCAGCCACGCTGGTCTTCCTGCATGCGGCGGGCGACCTCGGCCTGCCATTGCGCGCGCGGCATGAACTTGGGGTAGCGCCGCGCGATGGCCTCGGCCTGGGCCAGGATCTCGGCATCGGGCCGGGCCAGATCGATGGGCTCGCGCAGCGGCTGGTCGCAGTACCAGGGCGTGTCCATGAACAGCTCGAGCCGGTTGCCCTCGGGGTCGCGGCAGTACAGCGAGACCGCGTTGCCGTGCGTGACGGGGTGCATGTCGCTGGCGCCTTCAGCCAGCAGCCGGTCGTGGAAGCCGCGCAGCGCCGCCAGGTCGGGCACGCGGAACGAGATCTGGTTGACCACGTTGAAGGCCATGTCGGCCGGCCGGCCCGTGGCCAGGACCAGTTGGTGGTGCTCGTTCGGGTCGCGGCTCAGGAACACCAGCTGCACGGCGCCCAGGTCGCCCGCGTCGGTCTGCGTGAAGCGCAGCGCCCCCTTGTAGAAGCGCGCCATGCGCGGAAGGTCGGTCACGTACAGGCCGATGTGGCTGAACTGCAGTTGCGAAGGTGTTTCCATCGAATTGTCTCCTCCCGATAACGGGTGTCCTTGATGATCGTGTCGATGGTCAAATAGTATCTGAATTATCGTATTTTGACAATAGACTGGATTTTTGTAAGATTCACGCCGTGCAATGGGCACACATTCGCAACAGGAGACATCGATGGCTTTTTTCCAAGGGTTCGTGAAAAGCGGGGCGGGGTTGGCGCTGGCGGCGCTGCTGGCCGCCATACCGCTGGGCGCGGCAGCGCAGGCCGACTACCCGGCCAAACCGGTGCGCATCGTTGCGCCGTTCCCCGCAGGCAGCGGGCCGGACGCCAACGCGCGCGAGCTGGCGGCCGGGCTCACGGCCGTGCTGGGCCAGAGCTTCTTCGTCGAGAACCGTCCGGGCGCCTCGAACATCATCGGCACCGAGGCCGCGGCCCGCGCGCCGGCCGACGGCTACACGCTGTACATCGGCACCACGAGCTCGCTGTCGGTGGTGCCGCACCTGTACAGCAAGCTGCCGTTCAACGCCGCCCGCGACTTCGCGCCGATCAGCCTGCTGGGCGTGCTCAACACCGGCCTGATCGCCACGCCGGGCCTGGCGGCGAAGGACGCGCGCGAACTCGTGGCCCAGCTCAAGGCCAGGCCCGAGTCGGTCGCCGTGGCCACGCAGGGGCCGGGCAGCTATTCGCACCTGTCGGGCGTGTGGTTCAACAACGCGGCCGGCGTGCGCAGCAACCTCGTTCCCTACAACAGCAACAGCCCCTACACCGACCTGATGGCCGGCCAGGTGCAGCTGATGTTCGACGGCCTGCCGGCGGCGGCCGGTCCCATCCGCGGCGGCAAGCTCAAGCTGCTGGGTATCACGGGCAAGGCGCGCCATCCGAGCTTCCCGGACGTGCCCACCTTCGCCGAGCAGGGCCTTCCCGACTACACGCCCATCGCCTGGCAGGGCGTGCTGGCGCCGGCCGGCACACCGACGGCCATCCTGGAAAAGCTCAGCGCGGCCATGGCCAAGGTCTGCCAGTCGCCCGACCTGCAGAAGAAGTGGCGCGACTACGGCGGCGAGCTGCGCTGCAACACGCCGGCCGAGTTCGCGGCCTTCATCGAGGCCGACCGCGCGATGTGGGGCCAGGTGGTGCGCGCGGCGGGCGTCAAGCTGGATTGAGCAGGCGCGCCGTGCTCAAGCAATCCCCTTCCCACCGCACACTGCTGTCTTGCGGTGCGGGCAACGTGTTGGGCTCCGCGATGGTCCGCGCATGGGCCTCGGCCTGGCCGCGCCGACCGCTGCGCGTCGTCCCGGCCGGCAGTCCCTGGGACCGGCAGGGCTTGCGACCACAGCTGTTCGCCGCTCCGTGGCCAGGAAGAAGCGAGGCGCTCGGCGCGGCGTCTGGACGCCGATGTGGCGCCTCAGCCCGCCGGCCAGGCCGACTGCTGCGCCTCGGCCCGCACGACCGCGGCGCGCAGTTCCAGCAGCGGTGTGGCCAGGCGCGCGGCCGCTTGTTCGAGGGGTTCCTCGGTCGACGTGCTGAGGTTGAGCACGTAGGGCGCACCGAACGCGTCCAGCGGCGTCGCCACGGCCACCACCTCGGGCTGCCAGGACGCCGCGCAGTACCCATGCGCAAGCACCGCCTGGCGTGACGCTTCGATCGCCTCGGCCAATGCCGGCCAGGTGCGGCCGCGCCGGCTGCGGAACAGGGCGAGCAGGGCCTTGCGGCGCGCCGGCGGTGCCACTGCGAGGTAGGCGCGGCCGAGCGAGGTGAGCTCCATCGGCACGCGCTGGCCCGACACCACCTGGCGCAGCGCCACGCGCCGCGCATAGCGGATCGATTCGAGGTAGACCATCTCGTCGCGGTCGGGCGCGGCCAGTCCCACGTTGATGCGCTCGCGCTGCGCCAGCGCCTGCATGAATGGCGCCGCCACCGCGAGGATGCGCGAGCCCGTGCGCATGGCCTGCCCCAGGCTCAGCACCGCGGGTGCCAGGCGGAACGCGCGTCCGGCGCTGTCCTGCTGCAGCATGCCCATGCCCACCAGGGTCTGCGTGAGCCGGCTCACGGTGGCCTTGGACAGGCCCGTGCGCTCCACCAGGTCCGCATTGCCGAGCAGTTCCGAACCCGGCCGGAACGCGCGCAGGATCTCGATGCCGCGCTCCAGCGAGCGGTTGGCAGGCGAGGCCCCGGGCTTGGGGTCGAGGATGGCGGAGCGGCTCGCGGGCATGGCGGCATCGTACGGCACGACGCCATGCCGACAGCGCGGTGGGGGCGCCGCCTGTCCGGACTGCGGTTCCACTCCATGGAACAAGGGGGGTCACAGCGCCGCCTCGGATCCCTAAGCTCGCGGCCATTCCAGTGCAGCTGGATGTTCCATTCCAACGTTCGGAGACCTTTCGATGCGAGCTTTCCTTTCCCGTGCATGGTGTCTGCGGCTGGCCGGCGCCGGCCTCGTTCTGGCCCTGACCGCAGGCGCGGCCCAGGCCGACTTCCCGACCAAACCGGTGCGCATCGTCGTGCCCTTCGCGCCCGGCGGCGGCACCGACCTGATCGCGCGCACGCTGGGCCAGGAGATGGCCAAAGACCTGGGCCAGCCCGTCATCATCGACAACAAGCCCGGCGCGGGCACCATCATCGGCACCGATGCCGTGGCCAAGGCGGCGCCGGACGGCTACACGCTCGTGATGGCCAGCTTCGCGCATGCGGTGAACCCCAGTCTGCAGAGCAAGCTGCCGTTCGACAACGCCAATGCCTTCGCGCCCGTGATGCTGGTCGGCCGCGGTCCCAACGTGCTGGTGGTGCGCCCGGCCAGTCCGCTCAAGACGGTGCAGGACGTGCTGTCCGCCGCGCGGGCCAACCCGGGCAAACTGACCTACGCCTCACAGGGTGCCGGCACCTCAGCGCATCTGGCCGGCGAGATGTTCGACAACCTGGCCAAGGTGAAGACCTTGCACGTGCCCTACCGCGGCGCGGGCCCGGCGATGACCGACCTCATGGGCGGGCAGGTGGAGATGTTTTTCGGCACGGCCGCGGCCGTCGCGCCGTTCGTGGACCGCGGGCAACTGCGCGCCATCGCGGTGACCAGCGCCGAGCCGTCCGCCGCCTTCAAGGGCATTCCCACCATCGGCGCCAGCATTGCCGGCTACGGTGGAAAGCTGGTATGGCTTGTACGCGCCGGCCGGCACGCCGAAGGACGTGATCTCTCGCTTGAACGCCGCCGCCCGCAAGGCGGCCCGTTCGCCGGAGTTCGCGCGCAAGGTCGAGGCCGAGGGCCTTGCCATCGGCGCGGGCGAACCCGCCGAACTCGACACCTACGTGCGCGCCGAGGAGGCCCGCTGGGCCCGCATCGTCAAGGAAAACGGCATCAAGGCCGACTGAACCCACCCATCTCCGACAGACCGCCATGACCTACGAACTCATCACCCTGCAGGTGGCCGACAGCATCGCCACGCTGACCCTGAACCGTCCCGACAAGCGCAACGCCATGAGCGACGACATGCGCACCGAATTCATCGATGCGCTGGAACGCGTGGCGGCCGACAAGTCCATCAAGGCCCTGGTGCTGACCGGAGCCGGCAGGGGCTTTTGCGCCGGCGGCGACATCGCCGGCATGCAAAAGCGCATGAACGCGCCGGCCGGTGAAGTGGGCTTCAACGGCTGGCACCGCCAGCAGCGCGTGCACCATGTGCAGGCCCTGCTGCACACCATGCCCAAGCCGGTGATCGCAGCCGTCAATGGCGCCGCTTCGGGCCTGGGGGCGGATACGGCGCTGGCCTGCGACTTCGTGATCGCCAGCGAGTGGGCCAGCTTCGCCTGGTCGTACATCCACCGCGGCATCATCCCCGACGGCGGCGGCATGTACTTCCTGCCGCGCCGTGTGGGCCTGGCCCGCGCCAAGGAGCTGATCTTCACGGGCCGCCAGGTCAAGGTGGACGAGGCCCTCGCGCTGGGCATCGTGGACCGAAAGACCAGCGCCGAGACGCTGGTGGCCGACGCGCAGGCCTGGGCCGCCGAACTCGGCCAGGGCTCGGCCACGGCCCTCGCGCTGACCAAGACCATCCTGAACCAGAGCTTCGAGCTGTCAGCGCACGACGTGTTCGCGCAGGGCAGCCAGGCCCAGGGCATCTGCTACACGAGCAGCGAGCACCGCGCCGCCGTCGAAGCCTTTCTCCACAAGAACGCTGCCAGGGAGTGATGCGATGAACGACGCCATTTCCAGACTGCTCTCGCCGCGCAGCGTCGCCGTCATCGGCGCCTCCGCCGACCCGAAGAAGACCAGCGGTCGTCCCGTGGCCTACCTGCGCAAGCACGGCTACGCCGGCCGCATCCTGCCGGTCAACCCCAAGGTCGAGCGCATCGGCGATCTGCCGTGCTACCCCGACATCGCCTCCCTTCCGGAGGTGCCGGACGTGGCCGTGGTGCTGCTGGGCGCCGAGCGCGCGCACGTGGCCGTCCGGGAGCTGTCGGCGCGCGGCTGCGCGGCGGCCATCGTGCTGGCCAGCGGCTACACCGAGACCGGCGCGGAGGGGGCACGCCGGCAGCAGCAACTGGTGGAGGCGGCCGGCGCCATGCGCATCCTCGGCCCCAACACCATCGGCCTGGTCAATCTGACCGACGGCATCGTGCTCTCGCCCTCGGGTGCGCTGGAGATGGACGCGTTCCCGGTGGGCGGCATCGGCGTCGTGTCGCAGAGCGGCGGCATCCTGGGCGCGCTGCTGTCGCGCGCCGCGGCGCGCGGCATCGGTCTGTCCAAGCTGATCGCCACGAGCAACGAGGTCGATCTCGAACTGGCCGACTTCGTGGACCACCTGGCCGACGATCCGGCGACGCGGGTGATCGCGCTGTACGTGGAAACGGTGCGCCATCCCGCGAAGTTCCGCGCTGCCTGCCTGAAGGCCGCGCGCGCCGGCAAGCCGGTGGTGGCCTTCAAGATCGGGCGCTCCGAAGCCGGGGCCCAGGCCGCGGTCTCGCACACGGGCGCCATGGCCGGGGCCGACCGCATGTACGACGCGCTGTTCCGCCAGGTGGGCGTGGTGCGCGCGCAGAGCTTCTCCGACCTGCTGGACATTCCCGCGGCGCTGGCCACCGGGCGCCGGTTGCACGGCAGGCGCGTGGCCATCCTGACCTCTACCGGCGGCGCCGGCACCCTGGTCTCCGACGACCTGGGGGTGGCGGGCTTCGAGACGCCAGCGCCCGACGTGGCCACGGCCGATGCGCTGCGTGCGCTGCAGAGCGGCAGCGAGGCGGTGCTGGACCGCAACCCCATCGACGTGACGCTCGCGGGCCTGCGGCCCGATCTGCTGCGCGGCGCGATCCAGGCGTTGCTGGCCAGCCCGACCTACGACGCGCTGGTCATCATCGTCGGCTCCTCCAGCCTGGCCATGCCCGAACTGCTGGCTGGCGCGATCCAGGACTGCCTGCCCGCCTCGGACAAGCCGGTGCTGGCCTACGTGAGTCCGCACGCGCCCGAGATCGGCGCGCTGTTGACGCAGCGCGGCGTGCCCGCCTTCGCCGCCGCCGAGAGCTGCACGGCCGCGCTGGCCGGCATGCTGCGCGTGGCGCAGTTCCAGGCGCCTGTGCGGGAGGACGCTGCCGCACCGCGCGCCGTGGCGCTGGACCCCTTGCCCTGCGGCGCGCTCGACGAGGCCGAGGCCAAGCGGCTGTTCGCCCGCTTCGGCGTGCCCTGTGCGGCCGAACGCGTGGTCGCCACGGCCGAGGAGGCGCAGGCGGCGGCGGCTGCACTGGGCGGGCGCGTGGTGCTCAAGATCCTGTCGGCGCAGATCACGCACAAGAGCGATGTCGGCGGCGTGGCCGTGGGCTTGACACCCGAAACCATCGGCGCACGCCTGGGCCAGATGGCCTGCGAGGTCGAGGCCCGGGCCGGCGTGCAGCCCCGGCGCTTCCTCGTGCAGGAGATGGTCGGCGGCGGCACCGAGCTGATCCTGGGCATGCACCGCGATGCACTGGGCACGGCCATCCTGCTGGGCATGGGCGGCGTGACGGCGGAGTTGTTCCAGGACACCACATTGCGCCTGCTGCCGCCCTCGGGCGGCCTGTCGCACGACGAAGCGCTGGCGATGGCGCAGGCGCTTCGGACCTGGCCGCTGCTGGACGGCTTCCGCGGCCGGCCCAGGGCCGACGTGCAGGCGCTGGTCACGGCCGTCGTCGCCTTCTCGCAGATGGTCGCGCAGCTCGGGGACCGGCTGCTCGAGGCCGAGATCAACCCCGTGTTCGTGCTGCCCGAAGGCCAGGGTGTGCGCGCGGCCGACGGCGTCGTCGTGCTGCTTTGAACCGCCTGCGGCCCCCGGACCGGCCGGCCCGTGCGCCGGGACGCGACGGGGCTGCACGCCACCCACCGACATTCCACGGAGCAACGCCATGCGGCGACGAATTCTTCTGCAGGCTGGCGGCGCCATCGCGGCTGCGGCCACGGCCGTGGCAGCGCGGGCGCAGGCCTGGCCGTCCCGGCCGATCCGGCTGGTCGTGCCGTTCCCGGCGGGCGGCGGCACCGACGCGATGGCGCGCGCGCTGGGCGAGGCCATCGCCCAGGACACGGGGCAGCCCGTGTTCGTGGACAACCGGGCGGGCGCCGGCACCGTGATCGGCAACGACCTGGTGGCCAAGAGCGCGCCCGACGGCCACACGCTGTTGCTCAACACCAGCGCACTGGCCATCGTGCCCAGCCTGTACCCGCGGTTGCCGTACCCGGCCGACACCGCCTTCGCCGCAGTGATGCTGCTGGGTCGCGCGCCGAACGTGGCCGTGGTCCGTGCCGAGAGCCCGCTGGCCTCGGCAGCCGACTTCCTCGCCAAGGCCCGGGCCCGGCCCGGTGGGCTGGCCTACGGCTCGGCCGGCAATGGCACATCGACCCACCTGGCTGCCGAGCTGCTCAAGAACTCGGCCGGCATCTTCGTCACGCACGTGCCCTACCGGGGGGCGACCCCCATGGTCAACGATGTGCTGGCGGGGCAGATCGATCTGGGCTTCGGCACGCTGCCGAGCGTGGCACCGTTCCTGGCCACGGGCAAGCTGCGCGCGCTGGCCGTGACCGCGGGCCGGCGCTCACCGCTGCTGCCCGCCGTGCCGACCTTCGCCGAGGCGGGTGTGGCTGGCTACGAGGCCGATGTCTGGTATGGCCTGTTCGCGCCGGCCGGCCTGCCCGACGCGCTGCTGCAGGCCGTACACGCCGCCATGCGCCGTGCCAGCGCCACGCCCGCCTTCGAGCGGCGCGCGGCGCAGGAAGGCTTGCAGCTCACGCGCGAGGACCCGGCCGCCACCGAACGCATCGTGCGGGAGGAGCGCGCCAAATGGCTGCGCCTCGTGCAGGCGCAGTCCATCAAGGCGGAATGACCATGACACTGTCTGAACAACGCGAGAAAGGGATGGGATCCACCATGCACGCCACCGAAGTTTTCGGCGCCTGGGTCACCACGTTCCAGCGCGAGCGGCTGCACGCCGACGTGCTGCACCACGCCAAGCGCGCCGTGATCGACTGGTATGCCGCGCTGTTTCCGGGTCTGGCCGCAGACCCGGTGCCGCAGCTGCAGGCCCTGCTGGCAGACGAACTGGGCCAGGGCCGCGCCCGCCGGTTCGACGGTCAGGCCCTGCCGGCGCGCAGCGCGGCACTGTTGCACGGCACGGCCGCCCATGCGGCGGAGGTGGACGACAGCTTTCGCGACGCCATGTACCACCCGGGTGCCGCCACCGTCGCCGCGGCGCTGGCGGCCGCGCAGGAGCGCGGTGCGAGCGGCCTGGACTTCCTGCGCGGCGTGGTGCTGGGCTACGAGGTCTCCACGCGCATCGGCGTGGTGCTCGGCCGGCCGCACTACCGCCACTGGCACAGCACCGGCACGGTGGGCACCTTCGGCGCGGCGGCCGCGGCGGCCGGCCTCTTCGCGCTGCACGGCGCGCCGTTCGCGCATGCGCTGGCGACCGCGGCCACCTTCGCCGCGGGGCTGCAACAGGCCTTCCGCACGGACTCGATGTCCAAGCCCCTGCACGCCGGGCGGGCCGCGGAGGGCGGGCTGCTGGCCGCGCAGCTCGCGGCGCAGGGCGTGACGGGCGCGCGCGACGTGCTGGACGGCGAGGTCGGTCTCGGCCGCGCCATGAGCGACGGACCGGACTGGGCGCAGGTCGGTGCCACGCTGGGCCGCGACTTCCACATCACGCGCCTGACCTTCAAGAACCACATCGGCTGCGGCCACACGTTCGCGGCCATCGACGCCACGCTGGAGCTGGCGCGTCGGCACGGCCTGCGGCCGGACGAAGTGGCCCGCGTGCACGTGGCCACCTACGGGCCCGCGCTGGACATCGCCTGCCACACCCAGCCCCAGACCGAGAACGAAGCCCGCTTCAGCCTGCCGTTCGTGGTGGCCACCGCGCTCGTGCACGGCAGCGTGCGCCTGTCCGCGTACACCCCGGAGCGGCTGGCCGATCCGCGGCTGCGGGACATGCTCGGCCGCGTCTCGGCCGCGGTGGACCCGGCCATCGACGCCGGCTTCCCGGGGCGCCGCGCCGCGCGCGTGGAGATCGAGACGCGCGACGGGCGGCGCCTGTCCTGGCTGCAGCCCGACCGCAAGGGCGACCCCGAGTTGCCGCTGTCGGATGCGGAGCTGCAGGACAAGCTGCTGGAACTGGCGTCGCCCGTCATCGGCGCCGCGCGCGCCCGCGCGTTGCTGGCCGGCATCCATGCGCTGGAAGCGGCGCCCGACCTGCGCGCGCTGGTTGCCTGAGCGCTGTCGCACGCGGCGCGGTTCAGCGCCCGTCAGCGGCCGCCGCGCGCCACCGGGGTGCGGCACGCAGGCCGGCATGGTCAGGTCGCCGCCTTCGCCTGCAGGTGCGCGAGCAGCAGCCGCGCCGAGGGCGACAGTCCCTGCGCGTCACGAAAGCAGATCGCGAACTGCCGCGTGGCCCAGGGGTCGGTGAGCTCCACCACGCGCAGGCCATCGGCAGAGGCCACCAGCGGCACCACCTCGCGCGGCACCACGGCGATGCCCAGGCCGGCACGCACGCAACGCAGGCTGGCCTCGAAGGTGGAGACCACCGTGCGGTAGTGCAGCGGCCGACCGGCGATGGCCGCGGCCCGGGCCAGCATGCTGTAGACCGCGGTGGAGGCGGGCAGTCCGACATGCTCGTGGACCAGGCTGTCGGCAAAGGCCAGCCGTGGCCGCTGCGCCGCTGGGTGCTGCGGGTGCGCCACGAGCACCAGGCGGTCCCTGCGGTAGGGCCGGGTCTGCAGGCCTTCGGTGTCTGCCGCGTCCCAGCAGATGCCCAGCGGCGCCAGGCCCTCGCGCACGGCGCGCACGATCTGGCTGGAGACCTGCTCCTCCAGGTCCACGCGGATCTCGGCGTGCGCCGGGTCGGCCAGGAAGCCGGCGATGTCGTCCGGCAGCTGCTCGGCGATCGACGACATCGAGGCCAGCACGCGCACCTGGCCCTTGATGCCGTGCCGGTAGGCCGCCATGTCGCGTGCCACGCGGTCGGCACTGGCCAGCATGGCGCGCGCATGCTCCAGCAGGATCTCGCCGGCGGCGGTGGGCACCACGCCGCGGCGGCCGCGTTCGAACAGCGGTGCGTTGACGGTCCGCTCCAGCTGCGCCAGACGCTTGCTGATGGCCGAGGCCCCGATGTGCTGCTGCTCCCCGGCCCGCGCGATGGTGCGCAGCGTGCAGGTGGCAACGAAGAGGCGCAACGTGGTGAGGTCGAGGTCGTGCATGGAGACGTTCCGAAATGGCATGTCAGGCGCGAAAGAATAGCGCTTCTCGATTCGCATCGGCATGTCTAGAGTGCGGGCCAAGCCTTTACACGGAGACAAGACCGTGACCCAACCCCGCCGCGCCGTGGTGCGCGAAGTCGGCCTGCGCGATGGCCTGCAAAGCATCTCCACCGTGCTGCCCACGGCGCGCAAGAAGGAATGGATCCGCGATGCGCACGCGGCCGGCCAGCGCGAGATCGAGGTCGGCTCCTTCGTGCCGGCGCGGCTGCTGCCGCAGCTTGCCGACACGGCCGAACTCGTGGCCTATGCGAAGACGCTGCCCGGCCTGGTGGTCTCGGTGCTGGTGCCCAACCTGCGCGGCGCCGAGAGCGCCATCGATGCCCAGGCCGACGTGATGCTGGTGCCGCTGTCGGCCAGCCACGCGCACAGCCTGGCCAACCTGCGCAGGACGCCCGACGAGGTCGTGGCCGAGGTGGCGAAGATGCGCGCCCTGCGCGATGCGGCGGGGTCGAAGACGCTCATCGAAGGTGGTGTCGGCACGGCCTTTGGCTGCACCCTCCAGGGCGAGGTGGCGGCCGTGGAGGTGCTGCGCTGCATGCAGGCGCTGCTCGATGCCGGCGCCGACCGCGTGAGCCTGGCCGACACCGTGGGCTATGCGAATCCCGCGGCGGTGTTGCGTCTGTTCGAGCAGGCCCGGGCCATCGCGGGCGAGCGCCTGTGCTGCGGCCACTTCCACGACACGCGCGGCCTGGCGCTGGCCAACGTCTACGCGGCGCTGCAGACCGGCGTGGACCGCTTCGACGCCACGCTGGCTGGCATCGGCGGCTGCCCGCACGCTCCGGGTGCCAGCGGCAACGCGGCCAGCGAAGACCTGGCCTTCCTGCTGGAGGACATGGGCATCGCCACCGGCATCGACCTGCACCGGCTGCTCGCGCTGCGCCACAAGGTCGCGGCCTGGCTGCAGGGCGAGGTGCTGCACGGCACGCTGTGGCGCGCCGGCCTGCCCAAGACGTTCGCTCCAACCGCCTAGGAACATCCATGGAACAGACGCTTCCCCTCTCGGGCATCCGCGTGCTCGAATTCACCCACATGGTCATGGGCCCGACCTGCGGCATGGTCCTTGCGGACCTGGGCGCCGAGGTCATCAAGGTCGAGCCGCCCGGCGGCGACAAGACGCGCAGGCTGCCGGGCCTGGGCATCGGCTTCTTCCGCAGCTTCAACCGTAACAAGAAGAGCATCGTGCTGGACATCACGGGCGAGGAGGGCCGCGCCGCGGCCGCCGAACTCGCCGGCCAGTGCGACGTGGTGCTGGAGAACTTCCGCCCCGGCCTCATGGCGCAGCTGGGCCTGGACTACGCCACGCTGTCGGCGCGCTTTCCCCGGCTCATCTACGTCACGCACAAGGGCTTCCTGCCCGGCCTTTACGAGAACCGTCTTGCGCTCGACGAGGTGGTGCAGATGATGGGTGGGCTTTCGTACATGACCGGGCCGGTGGGCCGGCCGCTGCGCGCGGGCACCTCGGTCAACGACATCATGGGCGGCCTGTTCGGCGCCATCGGCGTGCTGGCCGCGCTGCGCGAGCGCGAGCGCACCGGCAAAGGCCAGGAGGTGCAGAGCGCGCTGTTCGAGAACTGCGTGTTCCTGGCGTCCCAGCACATGCAGCAGTACCTCATTGTCAAGTTCCGCATAAAAGGGCGCCATTCCGCCGTTGTGGTTCAACGCAAACTAGGCTTCGTTGTAGTTCATTCGACAACAAAAAAGGACGCCGTGGCGTCCTTTCGTTGGGGAAGTTCAGAACTCATGGTAGGCACTCCGACACAGGTCCCTTTGCGAACTGCTGAGCCTTCGTCGCTTCACGATCAGCGACAAACTTCCGGCATCGATCGGCGATGTCTGCCGGAATAAAGTGACGCCGAATCGTTTTCTCGACGTTGCCAGACGCCAGCGCGAATAGGACTCTTGAATGAACATCGGTGGGCGTCCACCGATTCCCTCCCTCAAGTGCCGATGCTGCCTGCAAGGTCACTCGGTGACCCAACGCACGTAGCCGCAATGCAACGCTTGCCGCCCGGTCATACGCGTCTTCCCAGCGCTTCTGGATCTGTTCGGCTCGTTGTTGCGTGCGGCGCTTGACCAGTTTATCGAGCAGTACCGGGTCTGCTCGGCGCAAGGCCTTCTTGTCCACCTTGAAGGTGCGCAGAATGTCTGCAGCGCTCGTCGAGTCGGAGTCAAGCGCGGCCTCAAGCGCAGCTTTGAGCGAGGCAGGATCGCTAGTAGTGAATACGCGCTTCTGCCTCCCAACTGTCCGCGTAGGCTCCCGCGTGGCACTTGTCATCTCACCTCTTAGAAACTGCACCGCTGTCACTTCAAGTACCTTCGCGATGGCGATGATGGCAGGCAAAGTCAGTCTGGCGTCGGGCGCATTGAGCCACCTCGCTAGGATTGACTTGTTCAAGTTGGCGTTCTTGGCTACACCCGAGTAACCTGCCTCTAGGGTCATTGCAAGCTCCCGGAACGCGGACTTTGCAGCTTCCGATGTCGACGGAAGGTGTGGCGCCGCTACAAGCAGGTCACGACATAGGACAGCGGTGGCAAGCTCCTCCGGCCCGGCTTCCTCACCGCGTGTCAAGCATTTGTAGCCAATGGAAGCGCAAGCTGGACAAACGCCGTAAAGCTTCGCCGGTTTCCGTCTGTCGAACTTGAACGGCATGGGGCCGCAGTGCCCCACTTCAACAAGATTGCAGCCGTGCCGCGGGCAACATCGGACGCAGGCCAATCGCCACAGCAGCCGGCCGAAGGATGCTTTGCCGATTTCCAGATCCTCCTGGACGCAGGCGAGGCAAACACGGTCCGCGGGTGTCACGAGTTCCTGCGTACTGCAGTGTCCTGAAAGAGTCAGTGCCGTGCCAAGCTCCAGACCTTTGACTCCGTTCAGGATTGTGAACTCGGTACAAAACCGCTGGGCTGCCTTTGTGGCGCCGAGCATTCGGATACCCGCGTCGGCCCCAGATGCGAAGGTCATGTGATACCCGGTGCGCTCGTGATGCCTCCAAGCGACGAACTTATGCAGCAGGTGATGAGGTGTGACTCGGTGCGCGAAGGCGAGTCGCTGAAAGTAGCTGTGGAGCGACTCCGGGTCTCCCTCCGATGTGCGCAGCAACTTCAGCCCATAAAGCGGCGTCGGCGTGTAAAGTTTTTCAAGCGACCGCATCGGCGCCCTCCTTGGTGGGCTTCACGATCTTTTCCCCAGTCATGGTGCTGAAAAGCGCAGCAAGGGCATCGTCGTCGAAAGGCGACTCTCCGTAGCAGCCGCCGCGAAGTGCATCCTCGCCCTTGCTGGTTTCCTCCTCGAGCAGCTGCAGCGCCTTCTTCGTCTTGAAGATCTTCTTCAGCATCGGCACTTTCAGTTTCTCGCCAGGTGCCTTGAGCTGCAGCGCCGCCAATCGGATGAGCTTAAGCAGCCCAATGCAGCCAAGCGTCTGGAGCATCCATTCGAACCAGGCAAGCTGCAGGTTCGGTACGTTCTTGCTCGGCCAGATTTCCTCGAACTGCTTGAGAACTTTTCTGAACTCCATCTGGTCGGCGGTCAATTTCTCCACGCCATCCTTGACGACGGGCTTCGTTTGCTCCACGCTGTATCTTCGGTAGTGAACGATCTCGCTTCGTCTGGCCACTTGGCCGTAGCTGGACATCAGTTCGACGATGTCGTAGCTGCCGATCAGCAGCAGCTTCATGTTGCCGATGTCGGAGAGGCTCTTGACGGTGTCCATCACCTCCTTGTATTCCTGGAAGCGCAGAAGATGCACCGCCTCGTCCAATATCAGCATGCGCACGTTGCGATGTTCGATGATGGGCTCAAGTACCTCTCGCATGGCAGCGATGGACCTGCCTGCACGTCCGGTGTATCGCATCTCTCCAGGTGTGGAGGTGTCCACGTTGATCCGGTTTTGCAGCATGATCTCTTGCGCTGCGTTGCAGATGCGCTGGTACAAGACGCGCCACGAAAGGGAACGTTCTCCGTTTGCAGGCACTTTGACATAGAGAACCGGAATCTCGTTGGGTGGAGCGTCGCCGTAGAGTGAGACGATGTGCGGCACCAACTGGCGCGCCAGAGTCGTCTTGCCGACACCAGTCATGCCGACGAGGCTGACAATGTTGACGTCGTTGTTGGGTTCCATGAGTTCAGAGAGGTCTTGGAACACGTGAAGCAAGCGCGGATGTCTGACCTGTTGCAAATGGAACCACCGAAGGCGCAGAGCCATGCTCAGGCCAAGGACAGCTTCGCGCTTGAGCCCGATTAGGGATGCGTCGACGTCCAGACGCTCAGGGTTGCTGGCTTCGCTGACCGCCTGGTCGAGGGGCGATGGTGCTTTGGAGTTAACAGTCATAAGAGCCTTTCATGGACGGTTGAGGATCAAGTGAATGGGACGCCGCCGAATCGATAGCGAGACAGCCGGCGCCGCGGTGCAGGCGATGGGCGAAGGACGGCCACTGATGGGTGACGATGACGTGCGACCGTCTCTGCCAGCCAGGCTTACGAGGACGACGCGCGCAAGCAGGATGTGGCAGATGCCCGATGCGGTGTCGCAACAGCGGCAACGTCTCAGTGCCAGCCGGGCAGGTCAATTTGGTCTCCATAGTCTTGCAAGATCGTCGAAGGCGCATCGCCCGAGCCGTTATCCGAAGCAGGTTCGCTGTCGCAGTGCGGTGTGATTGCGGACACGATTGCGGGCTCGCCGGTCGGGGCGGAAAGCTCGATCGCTGCAGAGGCCGGTGCCGCGAACGAGTTGCTAGAGGGCTCCACGGCTACCACCTCGACCATCCTGCATGGTCTGACCGATTCCATTGCGTACGTCATGCCGTGCATGCCGGTGCTGCCGTACAGGTGCAGCATTTCGTCTTGTTGGCAGCGCAGCCGCGGGTCGAAGTACGAAGGCTCTTTGACGTTCACTTGCGCCTTTGCCTTCTTCACCGACAAACGGTCCCGCTAGGCGTCAGCCCCGGCCTGGCGGCGTTCCTCTCGCAGGGCGATCTCAACTTCTTCCTTGGTCTTGTTGCCAACCCAACGAGCGTTGCTGGCCGTAGCGGCGACCCAACGTTGGTTGATCTGCACGTACACCACGCGATGAAGCCACGGCTCCACCCGCACCTCGGCTTTGGTCTTCCCGAGCAGCTTCTTGAAGTCGGGGTGCATGTACCACATGCCGTTCACCCAAACGCCGCGCTTCGGGTCGACCACATGGTGCCGCCGCGTCGGGTGAGGGCACGTCAACAGCATGAGGTTCTCGTCGTAACGAACGAGCATGTGCGCACGTTGCCCGGTCTCCTCGAGCAGCTTCTTCTCGTACTCCTTCGGCGTCATGCCCAAAGCTGGGGACACTTCGTTGGGCTTGTCCTGGAAGAAATATTTCTCGATCGCGTAGTAAAGCGCGGTCAGCGTCCAGGTAGCACGAGCGAAAGGGTTCACCTCGGCGGTCACAAGGCGGGGGTCACGCATTTGGCGGGTGTTTCCCTCCAGCGCTGCGAAGACTTCAGTCTCCAGCGATCCGAAGGCGCGCTCGACTGGGGACCCTCCGCGCGGCATTCCGGGCGGTCGGTAGCGGATCTCGATCCCGTGCAAGGCGCAGAAGAACGCAAGCTCGGCGCTTTTGAATTCCTTGCCGTGATCAAGTACCAAGCCGCTCGGTGCGCGGCCATTTCGACGCACGTAATCCCGCAGAAGAAGCAGTACCGTCGCAGAGGAAGGCGGGTTGTAAGAAAGAACCATTGCCCGGCAGCTCGCGATGCAAGCATCGAAGGCGATGCTCAAGTAGGGCTTGCCAAGGTCCGCGCCGTTGGGGCTGATGGTTGCCATCGTCGCAACCGTGTGGTCGATGTGAACCACCTCGTGTGGCCTCAACCCATGGACAGGGTAGGCGTTGTCCAGAGACTGAACGATGGCGCGCTTTTGGTAGGCCTGCTTCTTTCCCTCGCGCTTCTTCACGTCTTCGTGTTCATTGCAAGACTTGCAGAACCGTGAGTACGAGATCGGAGTGACCGCGCTCTGGTCCGGAAGCGTGGTGCGACACGCTTTGACGTACTCTTTCCAGGCGTCCATCCTGGTGGGGCGTTCCGGCTTGTTGTAGTGCTCGTCGATGGCCTGCCTGAGCAGGTCTTGGGATCGACTCGGATGCCGCGGTTTGAAGTTGCCGCGGTCCCGTTGCCGATCCATCAGCGCGATGAGCGCGTCGATCTGCGTGACGCAGTGGGCGATGCACCTGCGAAACTTGTTGATTTGGCGAATCGAATACTTGGATGCACCAGGGTTGGCGATGGCGTCCATGCGGGCCATGGCGCGTTCGATCTCCTCAGGGGAGAAGTCGGCAAGCTGGCGAATGTCCGACTTTTGAGTCAATGCGTCGGTCACGATGTGACCGGCATCGTTGAGCGCCCTGAGGGCCTCGAGTTGCAAGGTCGAGTCGATGCCGTCAGAGTTGCGCACCAAGACGTCGCGCTCACCTACCAAGATCACGGTGTAGGTGACTCCCTGGTACTTGAGCTGACCTCCTGTTCGGATCCAAGCGCGCCCGGGTACTGGCAACGGCTTCTCCAATTGCGCAGTGGCCACGCGCTGGTGAGCTGCGCACGTCGTCGCATCGGAGTAGATCGTGAGATCGGAAGAGTTGTCGAGAAGCTGAGTTTTCATGTCAACGTACACGCCGTTGAGCAGGACCAGTTTGTAGACGTCGTCAGCTTTGAACCCCGCGAGCCGAATCAGATGGTGCAGGGTGACAAAGCGTTGCGCTTGCACGTACGCTGCGATAGCCTCGCCCACCTTCGGATCGAGGGGAGGGCTGTCTGAGCGTGTGTAGTCCTCAAGGAAACGGATGTTGCGCACCAGCACCGATGGGATCGAGCTGTTGTCGATCAGACGATGCTGGAAGCCAAGCTTCTTGTACGCCTCCTCGGCTGCGCGGTCGTGCCATTGGCCGTCCTCGGTCAAGACGAAGCGCATCGGATTCTTGAGGTGATCCGCGGCCAGCTTGGCGAGGTCCCTTGCTTCCCAGATCTCCACGGCGTTTTTGAACACGACCATCAGATCTGGCGTGTACGAGAGGCGGGTCAACACCTTGCCGCTGGCGTCCTTGATTTCCAGCTCGATCGGATCCGGCTGGGCGAAGAAGGCGACCACGTCGGGATTGGCCTCCGCGAGCACGGCCAATGGCAGTTCACCACGTCGGCTCTCGAGCATCACCTGGGTCGCCATCTTCGTGCTCGTGAAGCGAATGGTGACGTTCCCTCGATGGCTTTGGACCCGACGTGAAGGCCCATTGGCGATCGCGCTGTTGACGTTCGCGCGCCCTTCTCCGTTGAGACGGCAGTCGAACATGGCGGTGTTGATTGCTTCCACGCAGGGAAGCTTCGGATGCCACGGCTGCATGTTCGTCAGCCAGCTGTTGCTCTTGTGTTTCATAGATCTTTCCTTAGATGGAGAGGGGGCAGCTCGGCGCTTTCGGATGCCGCCGCTCCGGATGGGTTGAAGCCAAGTCGCCGACGGTCTGCTCCCCGGCGTAAGGCAAACGTGTGAAGCGAGTCGTGCGCACGGGTGTCACACCTCGATCGCGCCGTTGTCGTCGCGGATTCGCAAGTCGCAGAGCCAGCCGCCTCGTGCGCTCGGTCTCTTCTGATCGCAATGCGCGGCTGTAGCCGTGGTGGCATGACGCCGTTGGCCGGCTCGGCTTTGCTGCGACCGCGCCCGCTTGGGCAAGCGGTCGCCGACAGGGGGTAGGGCAATCTCGCGCTGCGAGTGAGTAGTCGTTTGCATGTCGATGGCTCCTTTCAATGGTTGGCGACGTGCGGGTTGCGGTGGAAGGCTGGAGCGCGTTCCCAGCGGTGGGTGTGCTCAGCGGCACCGGATTGCGGACCGGGCGGCGGCAGTTGCGGACGGGATGGGTCCAAGGCGTGCGTACCGCCTCCTGGGCGATTGCGCCGGTGGCACGTCATGCGGCGACGCGGTGTGGAGAAGGGGTTTCTGGTAAGCGTCATACTTAGGTTCCTCGGAATAAAGTTCAAATTTCTGGCGGCAACGCTCCGCCCCGCGGCCATGAGCCGCGCGACGATCGAGTTGGAGGGGCGCCGCCGGAGGCGGCGTGTTCAGACGAGGTCCGAGCCGCCTAAGCGGTCGAGACCTGGGAGCGCATACGCCGCATGGACCCGACGGCAGTTGGGACGGCCGTGCAGGGCAGTTGTGGCAGAGGTGGCGAGCAGCGGAGGCACAGCAGCACTCCTTTGCAAGAACGTCGGCGTGAGGGCCGCTGACGAGCGGCTCGGCCGCTCTTGCAAAGCGCGACACGTCGCCTTCAGCACCGGCCTTGGTCGGCGGATGAGGCGCAAGTCGGGCCATGACCGTGCGATGGGACTGGCTTCCGCGTCATCGCTGAACTGCGTGCTCCGGCGTCGTGCTGCCAAAGTTGGTGACGCTGCCCGCTTCGCAGCAGTCGGGCCTTTCAAGCGTTGCTGCCTTTCAGTTGAAAGGTCAGCCGTCTTCGTTTTCGTATCCATGCAAAAGCTCCCCGCAAAAACTGATGACAAAGGCGCCCCGACACGCCGGTCTAGGGGGCGTTCGCAGCAATCGGAAGATCCGTAGAAACTCCCTAACGGGCACAGGTGCCTCAAGCGGCTGATGAATTGAATGGCCCAGATCGAGTGCTGGTCCGTTCGCCGCATGCAGATCCCAGTTGTTCGGTTCTGCATTGGAGAGTGAGACGCAGCGACGCTAGATGCGTGGATGGCAGTCGTTGCTCTCGAACCGGACGCTCGCTCCTGTGCTTGGGCCGCACACCGACCGTCCGGAGCTGAGGTGAGAACTTCTGCCAAGGCGCTACGGGTAGGGCGGCTCCTTGGTGCTGCTCGATGACATGGCTGCGAGCTTGCGCCGCGACGAACGGCGCGACGTAGCCCTCGTGTGATGCGCGCCTTGAGGGAATGCTCATGAGTGGTAATGTGCATGGGGCACCCTCATTCAGCGGCGGTTCGCTGGTCGATGCCCAGCGAGTTGCAGATTGCCCACCACTCAGAATCGTCGAACGGTTCTCCAATCGTCGGAGGATCCGGCAACCGTGGACGGTTTCCAGCCACGCGATGGGCCGAGCCACCCTGGCGGGGCATGCGACGGCAAGTAATTCGGGGTTGCTTGGCCCTCATCTCACAATGCGGTTTTTTCATAAGATTCCTGTTAACAGTCAAACTCGTCTGGTGACGACCCTTCCCCGCGGCGCATCGCCGCATGAGAAAGGTCAAGTGCTGCGCGCCGCGGCAGGTCTCAATGGAGGTAGCTACGGCCGGCGGTGGCGGGCCAGTTCCGGCGCCGCTTCCGGGTCAGTCCCCGGGAGTAACTGCTTGGCATCGGCGCGATGGCAGGAGCGGGAGACGATTGCATCGCCCGCATTGCCAGTTCCAGTGGAAACTGCCAGCCTCGGGCTGCCACCAGAAATCGTGGCGCAATGGGTTCGCTCGCCGACAATCGATGGCAGCGAAGCGGTGCTCTATTTCGGCCGCGTAGCCTTCGAAAATGCTCCGGGACGTGATTGGAGCGGGTTGCGTCACCGGGTTGAAAGAGGTTGATGGACATATTGCACGTTTCGCACTTCACATTTCGATCGGCAATAGTTCTCCCTTGACACCTCTCACAGATAACGACATAATTCATCCGTCGGTTATCTGCGGTTTAGCGAGTTGCCATTAGGGTTAGAACTAGTGCTTATCTCGTTAGGCGATCCTTTCCTTCTTTGGGGATTGAGGGGGCTCACTTGTAATGAGCGCTGAGGGTTAACGCAGGTTTTAGGGGTCAGTCCTGGGGAGAGGGCTGGCCCTGTCTTTCCTTGCGTTGGGAGAGACTTTAAGAAAATTGCCGACTGGTTTCAACTATGTGCCAGGTGATTTGGCGTTCGCTGAGATGTCGAAATTTCTTGACAACCGTTTTTTTGACGGGTTCTGTAACACTTTGGGTCGGGGTGATGGAGTGCCCAAATCGGCGGAATCAGCCCCGTTTTCAACGGCCGGCCCATAATGTGCATGAAGGCCGAGAATTTTATAAAGCCTTGATAGCTAAGAAAAAATTTTGAATTTGATGTCGAAAGTGAAGTAAGTCAAGTTTTTATTGGTAGAGGCTCGGAGGATTTCGGTGCTGAGTTAGGGCCGGCGAGACTGAAGTACTGCGGAGTTGTTTCTCAAGAGATGTGCCTCACGTTTTTTTTACAACTTCTCCGGTTTGGACTCTGGCCAAAAATTTTCTTCAGAGCGTAGCGTTGTTGCTACCCTGCAACGCTTGTTGGATGCTTGTATTGATTTGAGGTGGGGGATGGGGATCGAGAATCGGTGGGTGCCTTTCGATTCTCTCGCTGGTGCTCTTGCTCAATTTGAGCGATGGGACTCACCCATTCAAAGGGATCGGTAGTGGCGCTCGCCGATTTTGTGAACTTATTTTTCTATCTGCTTGTTTTATCAGGCGAGTCCACGCTAACCCGGCAGAGCGAAAGCAGACAAGCAGTCCGCATGATTCTCGCTGCACCGGTCTCTTTTCTATGCGGAGGTAGTGGACGAGGCGCCATGGCTGCGCGCTGCTGATTCAGTCGCACAATACAGCGCGTTTTGTTGGGTTTGATGAATCGGAAGATCGCAGACTCTAGCCCTGCTAATCCAAATTGGCGACTCGTTGGGAAAGTCAAGGTTGGAACTCCGCCACCCAACTCGCTTGGTGGTGGCCGACCTCCCAGTCCCCTTTCGTCTGATCTGAACCCGCGACTCGGGTGTTGCGTCCTGTTGACGGCGTTCTGACGAATGTCGTTGAGTTCACTTGCAGCAGGCCAGATCGGGGAGCTGGCCGCACGGCTGTCCGAGAGTTGGGGTGTCACTGTCGGCCGGGCGTCAGATCATGAAACGACAGCCTGTTGTGAAGTGGATGGGCCATACGGGCGGAGGACCTCCAGAATCATGTCGGCATGACCCAAAGTCAACTTGTAAGCGTCGGCGCCTCTAGCGGCGGGGCCATAGCCGCTCGATCTGTTTTCTTTGTGATGCAACTATTGCATTTTGAGATTGATTTGAGTTTGATCTAACGTTGTTTTCTCAGACGACGGCGCCAATGCCGGGTTGACGCGAACCAGCCAGCGGTTCCCTCTCCGGCGCTTCTTTCCGCCTCATGGAGCCTTACCCCGACAGGTCACCTCAACGGCCCGAGGTCTAGGTATGCCTGTCGTAGCATCAAGCATTGCAACGCCACCTAACAGGAGAGGCGGCCTTGGGGCGGGAACCCCGAGGCGGGTCAGACGCCAGTGCCGTGAGGAGCGAGCATCTTCAAGCGCGAGGAAAGTTCGCTTGCGAGGTGTGGACGCTGGTCGCAAGCGTCTCACCGAGGACGCGCACCATGCGCGCGAAAGTCGTGCCCGTGCCCGCGTGCGTGTCCGTGGGCCCGGTGCTTAGCCAGACGACTTTGACCTCGATCACCGCACTCACTCGCGCAGCCTTGCTGCGCGGCACGGGCAGCAAGCACGGGCCAGACGAACTTGCGCGGCGTCACCAACCCACGTGGGCTTCGCCGCCGCGAGCAAACTGACCTTTGTGAAACGGATCAACCCAGAAAAAGGTTGGCCCGACGCTCTGCACGAGCCTTTGGCGGCTCTGAGTTTTGATGCCCCAACCGAAGAGCTGGGCCGGCAAACATCAATCGACCGAACTGCTGCCTTCGGTGCTTATTCGGTCGGCGCATCCGGATCTTGGAGGTTCGGATGGCCCCCTCTGAGCCTCGCAACATTCCCAACTGGCGATGTGGGTCCTCCAGTACGGAAAATGCCGATCAAGTTGAGCTGGATGCCACACTCGTCGAGCAGTTGCTTGATGGCTGAAAGACAAGCTTCCACATCGGCGTGTTCCGGCGTCTTCATGTCGTGTGCTCAGTTGTTGCGTGCCTTCCTTGCTTTCTCCAGGTTCGCATAAAGGAGTGGGGGCAGTGGGCTGCTGAGGTCCAGCATCTCAACCATGACCGATGCGGTGTAGTCTCTGCCGTTCAGCTTGTCCAGCCTTTGCCGTGAAAAGCGGCTGTCTTCAGAACGCCGCTCGTTCGCGTTCTTGAGCAGCTCCTTCGTAAGCCGTCAATGAACCCCGCCCTTGCGCGCGGCGCTGGCGCCGATCCGCGAGCCGCGTTCTACGGCTCGCCGAGCACGATGTTCCAGGGCAGCAGAGCCTCGTAGTCGTCCACGGTCTGCGCGAGCGGCAGCTTCTTGAAGAGCGCGACGAGGTAGCGGTAGGGCTCGATGTTGTTGGCCTTGGCGGTCTCGATCAACGAGTACAGGTTGGCAGTGGCGTTGGCGCCGCCCACGGTGTCGGCGAACAACCAACTGCGTCTTCCGACGACGAACGGCCGGATCGCGTTCTCCACCGGGTTGGAGTCCAGCGGCCAGCTGCCGCTGTCCAGGAACCGCACGAGCTTGGGCCATTGCCCGTGCAGGTAGTGCAACGCCTCGCCCAGCAGGCTGGACGGCGCGACGCGGTGCAGGTGCGTGAGCAGCATCTGCTCGATCTCGCGCACGACCGCGCGGCTGTAACGCGAGCGCAGCCGCAGCCGGCGCGCTGCAGCCCAGTCCTTGGCAAGTGCCTCCGCGCGGTACAGCTTGGCGATGAGCCGCACGAACCGGCTGGCGACCTGGTCCTTTGAACGTGCGGCCTTCGGGATGGCGTCTTCAGCCTTGATGAACGGTCTGCGCGCATGGACTCAGCACCCCAGGTGCGTGAGCCCGCCGGCCTTGGCAATGCCGTTGTAGACCTCGTAGCCATCGCTCATGAGCGTGGCGCCCGGGCGGATGCCGGCGTAGAGCTTCTCCGCATGCGCGGCGCCACGTCCCGGCGCATAGGCGAACAGCCGCACCGGCGGGCCCGTGCCGTTCATCTGCGCCCACATGTAGCTCTTGGTCTGTGCCTTGCGCCCGGGCTCCTTGAGCACCTGGACTGTGGTCTCGTCGCCGTAGATGAGGTCCGCGTCCAGCAGGTGGTCGCGCAGCAGGTTGATGACGGGCTGCACGGCCTGGCCGATGCGCACGACGCCGGCGGCAAGCGTGTTGCTCGCGATGTCGCCGCCGAAGCGGCGCAGCAGTGCGGCTGTGCGGTACAGCGGCATGCCGAACTGGTACTTGC
Organism: Pseudorhodoferax aquiterrae; assembly: GCF_014652235.1. Taxonomy (GTDB): domain Bacteria; phylum Pseudomonadota; class Gammaproteobacteria; order Burkholderiales; family Burkholderiaceae_C; genus Pseudorhodoferax; species Pseudorhodoferax aquiterrae. Next base: position 41,131 of record NZ_BMYK01000008.1, on the reverse strand, counting down.
CGGTGATGACCCAGGCCTGTGCCCGCTCGGTAAGCAGCCCGCGGGGAATGATGCGTGCCGGTGTCGGCGCGACCTTCAGGCCTTGGTCGCAGCACGGGCAGGCGTACTTGATGCGGTGGTGCTGCAGCACGCGCACCTGCTCGGGGATCACGTCCATCTGCTCGCTGACCTCTGCACCGATCTCCACCAGCGCGTGCCCGTCGTGGGCGCACACGCGCTCGGCCTCGGGCAACTCGTGGCGCACGATCTCGCGCGGCAGTGCCGGGTCCAGTGGCTTGCGGCCGCGCTTCTTGCGCTGGTGGCCGGCGACCGGCGTCGATTCCTCTTCCTCGGTCAGCACTGCTGGCGTCTGGTCCGTGGGGGCGAGCTGCTCGGCCTCGTTGAGGAACAGGTCCTTCTGGTCAGTGCTGCGCGCCTCGCTCTTGGCCGCGAAGAGCTGACGCTGCAGGGCCTTCAGGCGCTCCAGCGCCAGGTTGTCGGCGCCGATGCAAAAGTGAGCCACCGCGCCGACCGAATACTGAGCCAGGGGTGGAAGCCGACGTTGAGATGGTCGGCTGTGGATAAGTGTAGTTGTCAGCCTGTTTCGTGGACCTCCTCGATGCCGTGTTGATCGCGCGTGGCTCAGAACGGTTCGATCCCGGCGTCGGCTTTGGCGCCTTTGCGTGCCTGCTCGCGGGCCTTGATGCGCTTCTTGGCGTCCGCCGTGCTGCGGCTGAAGCGGATGGACTCGTTGCCGGTCTCCACGATGTGGCAGTGGTGCGTGAGCCGGTCCAGTAGCGCCGTGGTCATCTTGGCGTCGCCGAACACGCTGGACCATTCGGCGAAGTCCAGGTTGGTGGTGATCGCCACGCTGGTGTGCTCGTACAGCTTGCTGAGCAGGTGGAACAGCAGTGCCCCGCCGGCCTGGCTGAACGGCAGGTAGCCCAACTCATCGAGGATCACCAGGTCCATGCGCAACAGGCTCGCAGCGATGCGTCCGGCCTTGCCCTGCGCCTTCTCCTGCTCCAGCGCGTTGACCAGGTCGACGGTGGAATAGAACCGCACCCGCTTGCCGTGTCGGGTGATGCCAGACACGCCGATGGCCGTGGCCAGATGGGTCTTGCCGGTGCCCGGCCCGCCGACCAGCACAACGTTGTGCGCGTTGTCCGTGAAGGCCGTCGTGGCAAGCGTGGTCACGAGCGCGCGGTCCACCGGCGAGACCTCGAAGTCGAAGCCTGCCAGGTCGCGGTGCACCGGGAAGCGGGCCGCGTGCATCTGGTGGCTGACCGAGCGCATCGCGCGGTCCGTGGCCTCGGCCTGCAGCAGGTGTTCGATGAGCCAGCGCGAGGACTCGATGCCAGCGCCTGCACCCGCACCACCGCCTTGCTCGACCAGGTCCGCCCACGCGCCGGCCATGCCGTGCAGGCGCAGCGCCTTCAGTTCGATCAGCACGTCAGGCTTCATGGCTGGACTCCTCGACAGCAGCCTCGGTGCCCGCACGCAGGCGGTCATAGCGCGCGGTGTCGGCCAGCGGCGCCGTGATGGCCTTCAGGTGCGTGGACGCTGTCGGCGGGATGGGCGCCGCGTTCAGCCGGCCCAGCACGTTGACCACGTGCTCCACGCTGACCTTGCCCGGTGGCCCGCCAGCTCCACGGCAACCAGAACCGCGTCCAGCCCGGCCGCCGGCACGATGGCCAGCACCTGCGCCATCACGCGGTCGCCGCCCGGATTGCGCAGCAGACCGCGACGCAGGCGCTGCAGCGGCTCGGGCATGTCGGCGAACGGCGCGCCGTTGCGCAACGCGCCGGGCTTGCGCAGCAGCAGCGGGATGTAGTGCTGCCAGTCGTAACGGGTCTCTCCAGCGTTGCTCAGCCGGTCGTGGCGCGCAACGACACTGTCGCCCGCCACGATGGCCACGCTGGCGGGGTACAGCCGCGTGCTGACCATCTGCCCGTGCAGCTCGCACGGCACCGAGTAGCGGTTGCGCGCCACCGCCACCAGGCAGGTGCTGGACACGCGAGCGGGCTTCTCCACGTAGCCGTCGAACGGCGCCGGCATGGGCATCAGGTGCGCGCGTTCATGCTCCAGCATCTCGGCCACGCTGAACTGCGCGTGCTCGGGGTGGCGCACTTCGGCCCATAGGGCTCGGCACCGCTCGGCCAACCAGGCGTTCAGCTCGGCGAAGCTGGAGAACTTGCGCTTGGCCGCCTCGATCCAGATGCGCCGGCGGCTGTCCTGCACGTTCTTCTCCACCACGCCCTTCTCCCAGCCCGAGGCCACGTTGCAGAAGTCCGGATCGACCAGGTAGTGCGCGCACATGGTGGCGAAGCGCTCGTTGACGACGCGGCCCTTGCCCTTGCGGACCTTGTCCACCGCGGTCTTCATGTTGTCGTAGATGCCGCGTCGGGCCACGCCGCCGAGTGCGGCGAACGAACGCGTGTGGGCGTCGAACAGCATCTCGTGGCCCTGGCTGGGGTAGGCCACCAGCCAGAACGCCCGCGAGGCGCACAGCTTCATGTGCGCGACCTGCACGCGGTAGTAGATGCCGCCCACCACCAGGCCCTCTTCGCTCCAGTCGAACTGGTAGGCCTCGCCGAGCGCGAACGCCAGCGGGATGAAGGCGTTGGTCGCAGCGCCTTGGCCTTCGCCCTGGCGCCACGCGCGGATGAAGTCGGTCACGCGGCTGTAGCCGCCCTCGTAGCCGGCGACCTTGATCTCGGTGTACAGGGCGCGGGCGGTGCGACGCTGCTGCCTCGGTCGCCGGGCATCGGCCGTCAGGGCCTGGCGCAGCGCTTCGTGGAACGCCGTGAGCTTGGTCGGCTGCTCGCCGCGCTGGTACTTCGGCGGGCCGTCGACCTGGCCGTGCAGCCACTTGGAGACTGTGTTGCGCGACAGCCCCGTGATGCGCGCGATCTCGCGCTCCGACTTGTTGCCCCGGCTGTGCAGCCGCCGGATTCTGCCAATCATGTCCATGGTGATCACTCCTATTCCTCTGCTGCACAAAAAAGCAGCAGAGTAGGTTCTTCACCTGGCTCAGTTTTGGGTCGGCAGACCCTTCAAAAGTGGCTCAGTTTTCGGTCGGCGCCAACAGTAGTGGTCAACTTGATCCTCGGCGCAGAACCAATCCAAGAACTTGGTGCGCGTAGTTCGGATCCTGATCCAGCATCTCCGTGAACTCCGACCACGCTTCTGCCATGGCGTGCATTTCAAGCAGCGCTATGCCGCGGAACGTCTGACGGTAGCCCGGAGGGGGCGGTTCGAAGTGTCCTGCCATTGCATGGTCCCTCGGGATGCTTCGGGAAGGATGCGCGTCGACTGCCTCAGGGGGCGTCATAGATGCGCCTGGGCGAGTAAATCGCAGCCAGAAACTGCTTCCGCTCCTCGGCAGTGAGATCCGGAATCTTTGGGCCGGGGACCGGCCGCCCCCTCCCCAACTTGGGCGGTGGGGCGTTCGAGGCGGGCAGGCAGCCCTTGATAGCCTGGGCGACGTGGGAAAGCAGTTCTTCGTCACTCGTGGACTCTTCGGCGAAGCGCACGTCGACCGACAGCAGTTCCGCACGCACCTTCGGATACGCAGGAACTCCGGCATGGACGGCATCGGCTGATTCGCAGCACGCAAGAGCAACGGGGTTCCACCCCGTACGGTCACGGCTCGCGCAACGGCAAAACAGCGGGCCATCGGCATCGCATACGTCGGAATCAGCACGGTGTCTACAAGCCCGTCGATCGGCACGGCGGATGGACCGAGTTTGTACGGAGTGAGGAGACGGTGTGTCATCTACGCAAGTCCTCTTGAGTAGCTCATCGTACAGTCGCTGGGAATTTCGCGCCACGTGTGCAAGCTTTGAGGTGCAGCACCTTGATGTCAGCGGTCCAGCCTAACGGTGAGGTGGATCTTTCCAATCGACCAGGGGTCCCGCTGGTCCTCTGACCACGCGTGCAATTTGCACAGCGGGGTGGGCATGCAAGCGGCGGGGGCCGCTGCGGTGCGACCGCACACCAAGCAGCGGGAGGCGCAAGCGCACTGCGCTGCTTTGACTCGCTGTTCGATCTCCTTCGTGCACCGCTCCAACTCGTCCTCGGTCTCTGCAGTTCGCCGCGCATCAGGCCCATGCTCAAGCACAAAGGAGATGCGGCACTGCCCGAACTTCTCTTTGATCCGAGTGAAATGGAAGACAAACGGACCACCGACAAGTAGGACCTCGACTTCAGCGCACAGCGCGACCAACGGCGAGACCCATCCTGCGTAGACATCGAGCAGGTCGGGTTGTCTGAACATGGACGTGTAGCGGTCCAGGAGTGCTCGAACTTGATGCTCTGCCTGCATGGCTGTCCGCCTTGCGTCAAGCGCCGCGCGCGACGCTCACCTGCCCCTCCGGACGGGCCGGAATCGTCCACCGCGCCACACGCCCACGGTGCGCGTGCCGTCCTCTGCCTCCCGAACGAGGCGGCTTGGATCCTCGGGGTCGGCGGAGTAGGCGAAGACCCCAGGGGCGCCGGTGAACACGGACCTGCGAGGCAGGCCCGGCCTGCGAAGCGCACGGCCCAGCTCTCGCAGTAGTTGTCCTGCGGAATGCGATGGGTCAGGCGCTCGATGGGTCACAGCAAAACGGCTCCGTGGAGCCCGCGAATGTACTTCTTTGCGGCACCCCCAGCAACGCGAACTCCAGGCTCTTCTTGATCGCGTTATGAGCGAGGTCGAGGGGCTCGGCATCGAGGAGTTTTCGGGTGAGACCTTGACGCCCGGAATCAAGTCGTCGCGCAAGAGGCTTCGCTCGAAGCGCCGCTGTCCGTCTGGAACGACGGCCAGCTGAGCATCGGACGTCGAGTTCGCCGCCAACGGTTTAGCTGCGAGATCGGCCCATTGGAAGTGCCTCGTGCCATGCACAATAGGTCCATGGCCACCTTGTTCTTTTCATACAGTCACAAAGACGGAAGCGCTGCGCGACGAGCTGGAGGCGCACCTAGGACTGCTGAAGAACCAGGGGTTGATCGAGCACTGGCACGACCGCAAGATCCTCGCGGGTGATGAGTTGGATCCGCAATCTTCCAAAACTTGGAAAGTGCCGATGTCATCCTGTTGCTCATCAGTTCGGACTTCATCAACTCGTGGTACTGCTACTCCCGGGAGATGGTCCGCGCGATGGAACGGCACGACACAAGGCAGGCGCGTGTCATACCCGTGATCTTGCGTCATTGCGACTGGAAATCCGCACCCTTCGGGAAGTTGATGGCGGCGCCGAAAGACGGCAAAGCCGTGACCAGTTGGCAAGACCGCGACGAGGCATTCACCGACGTGGTCCTCCAGGTTCGAAGGGCGATCGAAAGCCTTGAGACGCCGGCACGCTCTCCCGCGCCGACGGCAAGTCCAATGCGTGCGGATCTTCAGACCGCATCGCAGCCTGGGCTGTTCGGTCCGCGCTCGGGCAACTTGCGGTTGAAGGAAGAGTTTTCGGACCAGGACCGGGATGCGTTCGTGCGAAACACCTTCGACCTCGTCTGCAACTACTTCGAGAAGTCGATCCACGACATCGGAAAGCAGCATTCGAACGTGCAGGGCAGCTTCGAGCGCATCGATTCGCGACGCATGCACGCGGTTCTTTGCCGCCACGGCAAGACGCTCACGGAGTGCTCGGTGCGTCTAGGCGGCTTGTTCAACTCCAACGGCATCGTGATTTCATTGGGCCGCCAGCACAGCGACACCTCGTTCAACGAGATGCTGAGTGTGGAGGCCAGTCCGCATGCGTTGCACATGCGCTCCATGGGGATGGCGACAAGGTTCGGGCGAGCTGATCTTCTGACTCAGGATGAATACGCCGAGTTGCTTTGGAGCATGTTTGTCGAGCGCGCCCAGCGATGAAACCGATCAAGAAGGAGCGTCCGTGACCTTTCCCCAACACGCGGCGGCCCTTGAAATGCGAGAACGTTTCTTTGAACGCAAGCGCTTAAACTTGCTCGACGACTATGGGCTGCGCGACGTACCGTCCTTGGTTTGGCAGATGGCTTCAGAGGCCCCCCGAAGCATCGATCTGTTCAATGCCGATGTGGCGCAGTCGATTCGAGCAGGGTCGGCCACGGCATCCGATGGATGGTGGCACGGTTTCAAAGGACCGCAAGGCCCTGCCATGGTGCTCGATGGGCTGGCATCCCACGACAAGGACCGGCTGGCGGGATACGTTACCGAGCTTCACAGCGACGGCCATTTCCTCGCGGCCATATGGAGGTTTCCGGAGCAAGTCGGCCGGTTGCCTTGCGTCGCCACGTTCTATGCGGACGCCTTCATGGATGCGTGGACGTCGGGTGGCGCGTTCTGCACGCGGCTGGAGTCGATGAAACCGTCATTGCCACATGCACCATGTTCGGAGCCGAGAAGCTTCCGCTTGCCAACGAGCACGGGCTGCTGGTCCGCGCGCCCGCACGATCTACATTGCGGTGGCCTTTCCATGCCTTCGATTCCGATTCAATGGAAGACGCGCAACGTTCGATGGCCAGCCAGTTCATGCGGATCTACGGTAGGAAGTGGCGTCTGTAAAGAGAAACGTTGGCCCGAAGACATGGCGAAGCCTATGCCGCCAGCGGGCTCCTCGATTGAGGCGGTTTCCAGAGGTTGATGATTTTTGCCGGCGCCGGACGGGCAAGACGCTCCCGCTCGGCCGAAGACGGAAAGTGCTCGTACGAAACCGCGGGGCGATCCTCCAAGATCGCAAGGCTGGCAGCAAGGTCCGTCGGATCCGGGTTGAGCCAGGCATTGACATTCTCCTGCTTGATCACCACGGGGCAGATGTCCTGTCCAGCGGCTTGGACCTCGGCTGGAGCCCTGTCGACGATGGTCGCAAAAGACAGCAAGTCGGCTCTGCCAGGTCGTTGCCAATGGGACCACAGGCACGCCACGTACAAGGTCTGGCGCGGGGTGGGAAGGAACTCCAGCTCGAGTGCGGCCAAGCCTTCACCTCTCAGGAGCTGGCGGTTTCGCAGGCGATGGAGCGCAACCGCTTCGAAGAGCGACTCGACGGCGATCACTCCGTGCGTGTGGCCGAACTCCGTCCGCCATCGACCTTGCAGGCAGTCCTTGCGCGCATGGTGCGGGCTCTCCAGCAGGTTCTCCATGCGACGCTCGACGCTGGAGGGCCTGCATTGGTATCGCATGGGCCTGATGAGCGTCTGGCCGTCCTGGACGGTCACGATCGGCACGAAGCTTCCTGGAAACATCCGCCCAAGCTGGCATCCATCCACGTTCTGAGCGAGTGAAGCGCGACGTCGCCGCGCCGCCGCAATCTTGTGCATGGACATGCGCGCGCTGTGCCCGGCGGCCTTCGCTTCCTTCGACCCGAGGCGGTGCTGCGCGTCAGCCAACCGTGCCACTTGCGATGCGATCTCTTCGTCGGCGGCCTGAATTTGTGCGAGCCGATGTCGAATCACCAGGTCGCGGATGGGCTCAAGTTCGGCCTCTTGCGTGTCAAGGAACGCCTGGTCCACTTCGGTCGGGATAGCAACGCGATTACCTGCCGCGCGCCGCCGGAAGCTTTCGTGGAACGCGTTCAGGTCGATGTGACCTTGGAAATGCCCGGCGTAGAGCTTTGGGTCGGTCCAGACGGTTGCGGAATACATGGGAGGGATCGCAAACTTGGGTAGGGGCACGGCCAGTCTTCCGACGGAGGTCGAGCCGTGGCCCGAACGCACCGCCGCTGCGGCTCGGCTCCCCATGCGGTCGAATGCGGCGCACTCAAGGGAGCAGGTTGTAATAAACAAGTGCGGCTGCGCTCCAGAACGCGAAGCGCAGTGTCCGCCCGGCCGGCCCTTCTGTCACGTCCGAGCGCCAAGTGTCAGGTATCCGCTCCCAGCCAGCCACGGCCACCATGAGCGCGAAAAAGCAACCGACCTGCCAGGGCAAGCTCATGGCGTTCAGGCAAGCGCTGCTTCTTCGACGCGTGGCTTGTCCCGGGTCTCGATCCAGTGGGTGTCCTCGCCATGCGCCGCCAGAGCCTCGGACAAACGAGCCTTGAGGAGCCAGCGGTTCATCATCGAGCCTTCCATCCACTCGCATGTGAAGCGTTCGGTCGGCAGTTGCGCAGACAGGGAAGTGGCGATTCGGACTTGTTTCATTTCGCGGCAATCGTAAGTTGGGCCGTTACAGCCGGCGTGTGATCGCCGTCACAAAAATTCTGCAAAGCGTTGCTTACAGGCGTTACAGCAGGATGACGGCCGCCCAAGTCTGTTCTGACGACTCGCGTCATGGACCATCGCAATGGCGCGGCGCCTACCCAGGGCTCAACTCCTCGCCTACCCAGCGAGAGCACTGAAGGCCGCAAAGTGGTTTCTTCGCCTCAGCGTAGGCATAGACCTCTGGAGCTTCCATGACCAACACCACCGACCCCACTCTGATCAACAACCTAGCACAGGCCACGCCGGTCAACGTACCAGCGCGCGAAAGCACCGGGGCGACCATCGTCAGCAGCGAGGCCCCGTCGCGAGACGACGTCGTGGACGTCCTTAACGACCTGTTGGAAAACGCGCGCGACGGCGAGTACGGGTTCAAGACCTGCGCCGACCAGGTCCAGACTGCTCGCGCCAAGGAACTCTTCGCTTCGCGTGCAGAAGGCTGCCGCGTTGCCGGCGAGGAACTCATTCACCTGATCCGCCAGTACGGAGGCGAGCCGGCCAACGGCGGGACGATGTACGGCGCCATGCACCGCGGCTGGGTGGCCGTCAAGGGCGCCGTCGGTGCAGACAGCGAGCTGTCCATCTTGGAGTCTTGCGAGCGCGGAGAAGACACTGCCATCGCGCGGTACCGCAAGGCCCTCAAGAGCGAGCTGCCGGCGGACGTTCGAGCTGTGGTTGAGCGCCAAGCCGAAGGTGCCCAGAAAAATCACGATCAGATCCGAGATCTGCGCAACGAGGCGCGGGCGAAGGACTGAGCGCGCGTGCAACGGTTGGGGATTGAAGTTTCCCGTCTCGCCTGCGGTGGCACTTGCTTACCCACCGGTGCCTCCGGCGCCTCGTGTGCAAAGCAAGCCGCCAACTGGCTGGATTGCCGAGACTTGGAAATGGAAGGAGGTCGGCTCAACCCTTGAGAACGCCTGGGGAAGCGCTGGATTGGCCAAAGGACTAGGTCGCTCGCGCGGTAGGCGCTCCGCGCGGCACATGGGCGTCTGATCCCTACGTTGGTGGCACCTTCGGTAACGAGGCAATCTCTCGCTTGCCGGAGGCGCTTCGCGCGCGGGTGACGGTCCTTGCGGCGGTGGCAGTAATCATCAGGGCTTGGCCATTGGTCGTGCTGTTGCCTGCCGTAGTCTGCAAGACCTACGGTACAGCTCGACCATACTGGCAGCAACTGCAGCCCGCGTCCGTGGCCAGCACCGGCGCGCTCGGTACCAAGTCCTGCCTTCGTACCAAGTCCCGGGCGCCGCTGGCAGGGCGACCTGCGCGCGCGAATGACTCATGAAGTCCTACTCCAGCCGGCCTCGCAGGAAATCGGAAGAACAGGCAAGCAGGCAGTTGTGCGCCGACACTCGCGCTTATCGAGGCTTGCACGCAACGCCAGTTGTCGGACGGCGCCGCGACTCTCATCATTGGAGTTCCTGCGAAGACGGTGCAATTAGATGCGCGCGTGACCAAATTGTGCGACGCACCACAAGCGATCCCGCATCGGCCGGACCAAGCACCGCTGGCTGTGCGCCGGAAGGCCCAAGGGCTCGAACTTTCCCGTTTCCGTACCGAACCCATACCGCTGTAAGCCACCGTGTCAAAGGCTGAGTCCCCATGATGACCTCCTTCGATCCCGCCCGCATGTTCCTCAAGGACCTGCCGGTGGCGTTTCTGGGCGAGGTCGCCCTGCGAAGTGCGTTCGCGTACGTCGTCGTATTCCTATTCCTCAAGTTCAGCGGCCGTCGCGGGATCCGGCAGCTGTCGCTGTTCGAGCTGGTGGTCATCTTGACGCTCGGGTCGGCCGCTGGCGATGTGTCGATCTACGAAGACGTGCCGATGCTTCCTGTGGCGATGGTCTTCCTGACCCTTCTTGCGCTGTACCGCGTCACCACCTACGCCATGGCGCGCAGTAAGCGGCTCGAACGGTGGATGGACGGCAAGCCGGTGACCGTGATCGAAGACGGGCTGTACAAGTTGGAGTCCTTGGAGGGGCTCAACATGTCATCCTCAGAACTGTTTATGGAGCTTCGGCAGCGCGGCGTCGAACACCTGGGCCAAGTGCGACTCGCCATCCTGGAGATCGATGGTGACGTGAGCCTGTACTTTTTCGAGCCGCAGGATGTACGACCCGGCTTGTCGGTACTTCCGCCCCCACATCGACGGGTCGTCACCGAACCACCATCCCCTGGGCTGTATTGCTGTGTTCGCTGTGGTGCCCCTGCTGAGCTTCATGCCATGGCGACTGCTCGTTGTCCGCGCTGCGGTAACGGTACGTGGACCACCGCGCTGACCTGCGAGCGTGTGCAGTGAAGCGGGCCGGCACCGGATGCGAGCCACTGCGCCCGGGGCGCGGGGCAGCGATGCGGGATCCGAGAGTCGTGCGTTTGCTCGGACACAGGCGATCTTGGCGGGAGCTCTGGCCACGCGATTCCAAATGTGGCGAAGCTTGCACGGGCGACCAACCCAATTGAAGGAGCAGCAATGTCCATTTCACCCACGGGTCCCGCGTCACAGGCGGAGTTCAACGCATTCGCACAGGAGGTGTTTCAGCTTGCGCGCTCGGGGGACGCGTCAACGCTGGGCCGCCTTCTGGAGAAAGGTCTTCCGCCGAACATGAGCAACCACAAGGGCGACACGTTGCTGATGCTCGCCGCCTATCACGGGCACGTCGATGCGACCACGGCGCTGCTGGGGGCGGGCGCGGACCCCGACAAGTACAACGACATGGCCCAAACTCCGCTCGGCGCGTCCACGTTCAAGGGTCACCTTCAGGTGGTGGACGCGTTGCTGCGCCACGGAGCCGGCCCGGATTTCGCTCCGCCAGGCGGGAAGACGCCTTTGATGTTTGCGGCGATGTTCAACAGGCTGGAGATCGTGAAGCTGCTGCTGTCGCGTGGTGTGGACGTCCATAGAAAGAGTTCAGAGGGGTTGTCCGCGGCGGAACTGGCACGAAGCATGGGAGCGCTGGAGGCCGCTGCTTACCTTGACGCGCAGACTTAGGCTGCGGCTTGAAGCGGCTGCACTGACCGAGAGGCCTTGGGCGGCACGGTAGCGTTGGCGTTGCCCTCAATCACCGCCTGAGAACGGCTCATCGCCGGACGAGCAAGGGGCCGGCCCGGGCGCCTGACGAGCGCTTCGCAAAAGTCCGGGTCTCACGTGGTCGGCGCCAAAAGCGCACGCCTACGACACGCGCCCTGCGTCGTTGTACAGCCGGCGGTACGCATTGAGGTGTCGCAGCGCTCCACGTTCATCGCCAAGCTGGCGACGCAGCATTCCAGCGTTGAAATGCGCATCCGCGAACACCGGGTCCAGGCGCAGCGCCTCATCGTAGGCACGCAGGGCTTCGTCGGGCCTGTCGAGGTCCTCCAGCACCACGCCATGGTTGAAGTGGAGCAGGGGGTGCTGGACGCCGTTGCGTCGCGCCTCCTCGAACACCTGCAGCGCTGCTTCGCACTTCTTCTCCTCGCAGAGCATGGCACCGAGGTTGATGGCGGCATGCGTCTGCGTCGGATCGTGCGATAGCGCGTCTCGGTACGCGGAGGCCGCAGCGGCGCGGTCAACATCTTCGAGGAGCTCGCCCCTCTTAAATGCAAGTTCGGCCTGGGATGGTCCTCCCATGCCGACCGGTTGTACCCTCGGAACGGTGGTCTCGAGGACCACCAAGCCATCGTCCTCGTCCGGAACGAGCCTGAAGTCCAGCATCAGCTGGTCGCTCAAGGCGTCGCGCGGACCTTCATCGTCCCAGACCACGACATTGCCACCATCGGCTGTGACGCGAAGACCGGTCAGCGGAAGCGATGGTGGCAACTCGGCGCGCAGCTTGCCAAGCGCTCGAAGAATCGTCCGCGGAGGCACCTGGGCGCTGCGCAGACCATGGGCAGTGCGCAGCAGCACCAGATCGCGGAACGAGAACTGGAATGCGTTGCGCGCGCCTCTGGTCGGGGACACAAAGCCCTCGGCCATGAGGCCGGTCACGATGCGCCTGGACAGGCGCAGCTTCTGCTCGACCTGGCGCAGGGACCAGTTCAGTTCCGGATTCGCGGGTGTGCTCACTTGTGCGACCTCGTGCGCGGAGGCGTTTGCTCCGCAGACCCCGACTTGGGTGCGCGCTTGACGGTCTTGCGGGCCTTCGCATCGTCCATGATCGTCACGTTCGAGGGCGACGATGACCGCTTCGCGATGGACGGCTTGCCCACCGACTTGCCCTTCCCGAGGCTGGCCTGCAGCGCGGCCATGAGGTCAACGACCTGTCCACCCCCGACTGCGTCTTCCGGATGGGCCGAGGCGACGATTTGCTTGCCAGCGATCTTCTTGTCGATGGCGGCGAGAACGCGCTGCTTCTCTTCGTCGGCGAACTGCGCGGGGTCGTAGGTGTCCTCTGCGATCTGGTCGATGAGCTGCAGGGCCAACTGCAGCTCGCTGCTGCTGACGTCAGTTTTCTCGATGCCCAGCGCGCTCGGCATGCGTACCTCATCGGCGTAGCGCAGCTGCTGAAGAATCAGGCCGTCCTCAGCCGGCCGAATCTGCACCACGTACTGCTTTGCCTTCCACGCCCACTTGGCGAGTGCACAGCGGCCGCTCTTGCGCATGGCCGCCATCAGCAGCTGGTAGGGCTTGCCGCCGCGCTTGTCCGGGGCGAGGAGGTAGGCCTTGTCGTAGTACAGCGGGTCCACCGACTTCTCGGGGATGAACGCGACGATGTCGATGACATGGCTGCTGGCTTCTTCCAAGGCTTTGAGTTCATCCTGGCTGAACAGCACGAAGTGGTCTTTCTCGACCTCGTATCCCTTCATCATCTCGGAGCGGGGCACGACCTTCTGCGTCTTTTCCGAGATGTACTGCTGTTTCAGGCGCGAACCATCCTTGGCCAGCAGGTTGAAGTGGACGTCCGAGCCCGATTCGGTCGCCGAGTACAGGCGGACAGGAATGTTGACGAGCCCGAAGCTCAGGGTGAGCGATGCAATGGAGCGCGCGGTCGCCATTCGAACCTCCGTGCAGCAAAGTCGACGTTCAGTAGTTCAGGACCTGCGCGATGGGGGCTGCGGCTCCTGGTTGGACTGGGGGTGCTTGTCGCCCTGCAAGCCCAGGGGCACGGAATCGTCATGCTCTGCGGCTTGCGCATCGGCCCGCTTGTCCTGCATGCGCTCCGGATCCGCCGGCCCGTTGTTCGGCTCGCCAGTCGCTGCGCGCCCGACGTCCAGCTTGCTGCCGGCGCCGATGTTGGCAACCGTTCCGTCGGTGGTCGGTCTGGAGCCTTCTCCGCTGGTGCTTGGTGTGCGTCCCATCATCGCCTCCGGTATTCGTTGAAACCGATTCACCGTATGACGGAGCAGAGGCCCTGAGCGTAGTCCAACGCCGCTACTTTGTCGGTGCAGACCCGTCGCGCCGGCTGCTCTGGTCGGGAAAAGGCCCGCTCGAGGGGCGCAGCCCAACTTGTGGCTCGCAGGACGGACCATCCGGAGGCCTCGGGTTATGGGTCTCCTGCCGCGTCGACATCTTCGATGGCGGCCAACAGCGCATCGAGTTCGACGGACTTGTCGAATACCGCGTCGACCCCCGCCTCAGTACATCTTTCTCTCATGTCTGGCGTCGCGTAGTTGGTCAGCACGAAAAGCTTGGCCGCACCGCGGCTCTCAAATGCCCGCGCCACGCCGATGCCGGAGCCAGCTTCGAGGAACAAGTCGACCAATGCGATGTCCCATGGCACTGCCCGCATGGACGCGATGGCACCTGCTTCGTCGGGAGCCCACCCGGCCCACCGCACGTCGAGCAGTTCGCTCAACGTTTCCATCAGGCCATCACGAATGGTGGGGTTGTCTTCGACCAAGAACACGCGAACAACCATCACGTCCAACCGTAGCAAGCAATCATCGGAGCCCCAGGATTGCCGATGCCGCAGCGAAGGTGGGTAGGACCCCTTACCCGAGGTCTGCGGGTTTGCTCGTACCCGCGTGGATGCGCAGCGGCTCCAAGTGAGACTCGAGTTCCGGAACCAACGCCAGTGAGTCCAAGGCGAGCATGAGCACATCTCTGCTCAAGCGTCCGGTGTCGTTCAGACGAATCAACCTTGTGAGCAGATCGCATGCGAGCGGCCGCATCTCGTCCGACGCGTCCGCGCGCGCCAGTGCCTGCACGCATGCTTGAAGGTGATGGGGAGGGATGGTCGTCTGCATATCTCCAGGTTGTGAAGACTCCCGGGCTGCGGCCCGTACCTGGTAGAACAGCGTCGTTGCCGTCCAACTTGCAAAGGATAGCGCTACAACACAGAAATTGTTGCAGTACCCGCACGGGTACGCTGGACGGGCGGAAGCAGGGCCGGACCTCTCACGCAGGCCACCTACGGCGGCCGGCGCCATCAGCGCATGGATTGCCCGCGCAGGTGGATGGAGCACCTGGAAGTGGACGCCGCATTCGACGCGGGTTGAAGAGCACGTGCGAGCGGAGTTGGCGAAGGTGGCAATCCGAACGCGCCCCTGGGCAAGATGACCGGCTGGAAGCTTTCAAGAACTGGCCTGGCGCCTGGGCCGGCTGCAATGCGCGACCGCTCACGTCACCTGGAGCGCAAACCGTGCCGACGCGCCCAAGGGGATTGGCGTGCTCCGAAGGCCATCCTCACCAGAGCTTCCACCACGCCTGTGGTCGCTGACGCTGTTCGAGCGAGCGCAAGTCGAGCGGCTCCCTCGACCGCGCCTCGGTCGCGCTGTGCCGCCGGCGTAGTTCCACCTCGCACATGTGTGCTTGACCGCGGGCCTTGCGGTTGCCGCGCAGTGCTTCCACGCGCAGGGACCTGGCAAGTTCAGCGAGTTCACCATCCGGCAATTGTTCCAACGCCAGAGCCTCCGCACCGGAGGTGCGCAGGTCGTTGTGGTCGCCGACGCTGGAGATGATGGTCATCGCCATGCTGACCTCGCCCTGTCGCGAATCTGCATGACGGCGGTCTGCGGTGCTCGCGGGCCGTGTCCCGCGGCCGCTTGCGGCCAGGAGATGCTTTCGAACTGCGGCAGGAGGCTGTCGGCGATGAAGCGCGTGCGCGCCGCGTACACGTGGCGGTCCCCCATCGAACCCTGCTGCGTGATGTAGAAGCGGTGCGGCACCATCACGTGCAGATGGTCCTTGGCGCGGGTCATCGCCACGTAAAGCAGCCGGCGCTCCTCGTCGATCTCCGCGCTGCTGCCCGTGCCCAGGTCCGAGGGCATGCAGCCATCGACCGCGCGCAGCAGGAACACGGCGTTCCATTCCTGGCCCTTGGCCGAATGGATGGTCGACAGAATCAGATAGTCCTCGTCTCGGCCTGGGGGGCCGGCCTGGTCGCTCGTGGCTTCGGGCGGGTCGAGTGTGAGTTCGGACAGGAAGCGCTCGCGGTCTGCGTAGCCGGCGGCCATTCGCTCCAGGTTCTCGACGTCGGCGCGGCGCGCCTCGGCGTCGTCGTGCAGACGCTCGAGCTGTGGCAGGTACCAGCGCTTGGCCAAGCCGACCTCGGCCGGCCAGGTCGCCGCGCCGCTGCTCTTGTGCATCGCCAGGAACAGCGCCACGAAGCCTGCCCATTCAGCTGCAGCGGCCGCCGGCGGCTCGAAGGCCTGCACGGCCTCGCGCGGGTCGGCGGCCTGCTCGATGGCTTCCAGCACACGCGTGGCCGTCACCGGTCCAATGCCCGGCATCAGCTGCAGCGTGCGCAGCCCAGCCAACCGGCCCCGCGGGTTCTGCGCGAAGCGCAGGATGGCCAGCAGGTCCTTCACGTGCGAGGCCTCCAGGAACTTGAGGCCGCCGAACTTCACGAAAGGGATGTTGCGCCGAGTCAGCTCCAGCTCCAGCACGGCGCTGTGCGAAGAACTACGGAAGAGCACCGCCTGCGACTTCAGCGTGAGGCCGGCCTCGCGGTGCTCCAGGATGCGGTCGGCGACCCAGCGCGCTTCGCTGGCCTCGTCCGGCACGGTGACGAGCTGCGGCAGCTGCGCACCGGGCCGCTCGGTCCACAGGGTCTTCGCGTGGCGCTCGCTGGCCGCTGCGATCACGGCGTTGGACACCGCGAGGATAGGCTGGGTCGAGCGGTAGTTCTGTTCCAACGCCACACTGCGGGCCGGCTGGCCGAACTGGTGCGGGAAGTCCAGGATGTTGCGCACCGTCGCACCCCG
Organism: Pseudorhodoferax aquiterrae; assembly: GCF_014652235.1. GTDB lineage: Bacteria > Pseudomonadota > Gammaproteobacteria > Burkholderiales > Burkholderiaceae_C > Pseudorhodoferax > Pseudorhodoferax aquiterrae. The sequence goes on along the minus strand of NZ_BMYK01000008.1, from coordinate 24,875 downwards.
GAAGGCGTAGATGGACTGGGCGTCGTCGCCCACCACGGTCATGCCTGTGCCCTCGGGCTTGAGGCCCAGCAGAATGGTCGCCTGCAGGCGGTTGGTGTCCTGGTACTCGTCGACCAGCACATGGTCGAATGCGGCGCCGACCTCGGCCGCCAGGCTGGGCTCGCCCATCATCTCGGACCAGAACAGCAGCAGGTCGTCGTAGTCGAGCACGTTCTGGTGCTGCTTGGCCTCCACGTAGGCGCCGAACAGGCGGCGCAGTTCGTCTTCCCAGGCGCTGCACCACGGGAAAGTCTGCTGCAGCACCTCGGCCAGCGGCGCCTGGGTGTTGACCACCCGCGAGTAGATCGACAGGCAGGTGCCCTTCTGCGGGAAGCGGCTCCTGGTCTGGGTCAGGCCCAGGTCGTTGCGCACCAGGCCCAACAAGTCCTCGGCGTCGCCGCGGTCCGAGATAGTGAAGTTGGCCTCCAGGCCGATGCGGCCTGCGTACTCGCGCAGCAGGCGCGCGCCGACGCTGTGGAAGGTGCCGGACCAAGGCAGGACGGCCGGGGCCGTGGTGCCGCCCAGGACGCGGCGCAGCACACCAGAGACCCGTTGCTCCATCTCCTGCGCCGCCCGGCGCGAGAACGTCAGCAACAGCATGCGCTGGGGATCGGCGCCGTGCAGGATCAGCCTGGCAACGCGATGGGCCAGCGTGTTGGTCTTGCCTGAACCGGCACCGGCGATCACCAGCAGCGGGCGCAGCTCCGGCTCCGCCTCGGTGCCGTGCTCTACGGCGGCACGCTGAGCCGCATTGAGGTCGGCGAACGGGTCAGAGCGCCGGGCCGCTTCCCTATCGAGCACGGGCGTGGCAGTAGGGCTAGGGGACAGGGATGACATGCATATACTGTATATCAATCCAGTTCCTCTGCATCACTGGCGCCGCAGGACCCTCCTAGTTGGCACGTCACCATGGGAGAAGACAGCGGAGCACGCCGGACCAGTGCAGGCGCGACGTTCATGGAAACCCCGGAGGAAGCGCTTCTGGCCACCGGAGGACGAACAGCCATTGAAGCGCGAAGGTGTGCGGCACCACTTGGTGCCCACTGTCACCACCGACCACAGCGTTAACAGGACCGTGACAGCGCCGCACCGTAGGACATGCCGACGGCCTTGCGGGGTGGCTGGCTGACCCCGCTAGTGGCTTCCCCGCCGTACGGTTGCCGGATCGCCGCGCGGAATGCGCAACCTCTGCACTACCGATACGAAAAGCCAACGCAATGAACGTCAGTGACCACCTAGTCCAGCGCCTGTCCGAATGGGGTGTGCGTCGCATCTTCGGCTACCCAGGCGATGGCATCAACGGCGTGATGGGGGCGTTGGGCCGCGACGACCACGGCATCGCATTCGTGCAGGCGCGGCACGAGGAACTGGCAGCCTTCATGGCCTGCGCGCACGCCAAGTTCACCGGCATGCCAGGTGTGTGCCTGGCCACCTCAGGGCCTGGCGCGATCCATCTGCTGAACGGTCTGTACGACGCACGCATGGACCATCAGCCTGTCGTCGCCATCGTCGGCCAGCAGGCCCGCAGTGCGCTGGGCGGCGAGTATCAGCAGGAGGTGGACCTGTCCAGCCTGTTCAAGGACGTGGCCTCGGAGTTTGTGCAGACCGTTTCCGTGCCGGCGCAGTTGCGCCACGTGGTGGACCGCGCGCTGCGCATCGCCTCCGAGCGCCGTACCGTCACCTGCATCATCCTGCCCAACGACGTGCAGGAGCTGGACGCCGTGGCCGTGCCGCCGCGCGAACACGGCAGCGTGCGCAGTGGCATCGGCATCACCCACCGCGCCCAGGTGCCGGACGATGCAGCCTTGGATGCAGCGGCTGACATCCTCAACGCCGGCCGCCGCGTCGCCATGCTCGTCGGGGCTGGCGCACTGCACGCGAGTGACGAGCTGATGGCCGTGGCCGACCGCCTGGGCGCCGGCGTGGCCAAAGCCTTGTTGGGCAAAGCCGCCTTGCCCGATGCGTTGCCCTACGTGACCGGCTCGATCGGGCTGCTCGGCACCGCCCCCAGCTCCGAGCTCATGGAAGGATGCGACACCCTGCTCATGGTCGGATCCAACTTTCCCTATGCCGAGTACCTGCCCGAGGAGGGCAAGGCCCGTGGCGTGCAGATCGATACGGATGCCGCGCGGCTCGGTGTTCGTTACCCGATGGAGCTCAACTTGGTCGGCGACAGCCGTGCCACACTGGCGGCCCTGGTTCCAAGGCTGCGGCAGCAGACCGACCTTGCCTGGCGCGAAGAGATCGAGGACAAGGTCGCCCGCTGGTGGCGGGTTCTGGAGGAACGCGCCATGCAGCCCGCCGAGCCGATCAATCCGCAGCGCGTGTTCTGGGAGCTTTCGCCGCGCCTGCCGGACGGCTGCATCCTGACCTGCGACTCCGGCACGGCGGCCACCTGGTACGCGCGAGACCTGCAGCTGCGCCGCGGCATGATGGGCTCGCTGTCGGGAGGCCTGGCCACCATGGGACCGGCGTTGCCCTATGCGCTGGCCGCCAAGCACGCCCATCCGGACCGGCCGGTTGTAGCGCTGCTGGGCGACGGCGCAATGCAGATGCTGGGCATCAACGCCTTGATCACCATCGCGGCCAGCTGGAAGCACTGGCGCAATCCGGGGCTGGTCATCATGGTGCTGAACAACGGCGATCTGAACATGGTGACATGGGAGCAGCGGGCCACCGCAGGCGACCCCAAGTTTTCTCCTTCGCAGGACCTGCCGACCTTCGCGTACGCGGAGTTCGCGCGGCAACTTGGCCTGGGCGGGATACGCGTGGACGATCCAGAGCAGGTCGGCCCAGCGTGGGAGCAGGCGTTCGCCGCCGGAAGGCCGGTCGTGCTGGAGATGGTCACCGATCCGAATGTGCCGCCAGTGCCACCACACGTCACCGGCGCGCAGATGCGTGCCTACGCAGCGGCGCTGCTCAAGGGCGACCCGGACGCGCGCAAGGCCATGCTGGGCAGCGCGCGCGAGTGGTGGGCCGGCGTCGTGGCCAACCTCAAGGGGCGGCGCGGATAGCGCTTGCGCGCCATGGCACTGGACTTCCTCATGCTGATCCGCCACGGCGAGCGGCCGAGGAGAGCGCGCGAGGCTGGCGTGGCCGAGGACGGCAGCGCTTGTCCGCACAGCCTGAGCGTGGCCGGGTGGCAACGTGCTGGCGCGCTGGTGCCGTTGTTTCGCCAGCTCGCCGCCAGTGCGCCTGCACTTGCGGTACCCACTTGCCTGTACGCCTGTCCGGCAACAGCGCAGGCGCCAAGCCGGCGGTCTGTGCAAACGCTTGGGCCCTTGGCGCGTGCACTGGGGCTCGAAATCGATACCACAGTCGAAAAACAGGACGAGAGCCGCCTCGCTGCCTGCCTCCAACGCACTGACGGCGTCGCCCTGGTGGCTTGGTCGCACCAAGGCCTTCCGGCGCTGGCGCGGGCCTACCTGGCCGACAGCGCTGCGGCCGCGCAGGTTCCCGCGGCGTGGCCCAAGGACCGCTTCGACCTGCTCTGGATCATCGATGGACCGTCAGTGCGTCGGCGCTTGCAGGAGGTCGGCCAGGACCTTCTCGCCGGAGACGGCGCACCCACGGGCCGCGCCCCCACCGCCACTGGCCTTCGTCCAAGGGAGGAAACTTGACCATGCAGGCCCTCACCATCAATTGCTCCCTCAAGTCCACGGCGAAGGACGCCGTCTCGTCCACCGCACGGTTGCTTGACGAGGTTGAAGCCGAGTGGCGCAAGCTTGGCATCGACGTGCAGTCGGTCCGCGCGGCAGACCTTAACCTGCTGCCCGGCGTGACGTCGGACGAGGGGCCTGGCGACGAGTGGCCAGCGGTGCGCCAGCGCATCATGGCGGCCGACATCGTTGTGATCGGCACGCCGATCTGGCTCGGCCAGCCATCGAGCGTCTGCAAGCGCGTGCTCGAACGCATGGACGCCTTCATCAGTGAAGTCGATGAGAACACGGGGCACATGCCGGCGTACGGAAAGGTCGCGGGCGTCGCCGTCGTGGGCAACGAGGACGGCGCCCACCACGTCTGTGCCGAGGTGTTCCAGGCTCTAGTCGATGTGGGGTTCACTATCCCGGCGAGCGCGTCCACCTACTGGGTCGGCGAGGCCATGGGCAGCACCAACTACGTCGATCTGAAGTCCACGCCCGAGAAAACTGCTGGGACAACGCGCACGCTGGCGCGGCTCACCCACCACCTGGCGAGCCTGTTGAGAACCGCAAGGTACCCCTCGATCAAGCCGTGAGTGGCGGCATTCGGCACGACGTCCACGCCCGGGTGCGGTTTTAGCAGTTCGCTCGCCATCCGAACAGTGCGCAGCAGCAACGGTCGCGGAACGAGTGCACCGGATTGCACGCGACTCTGGTGGGAGGCACGAAGCCTTCAGCCATGAAGCCCGCGACGATGCGCCAGGACATCCCCAGCTCCTGTTGCACCTTGCGCAGGGACCAGTTCAGGGCCGTCGTTGTACAGCGGGTCGACGGTCTTTTCGGGGATGAAGGCCACGGTGTCGATGACATGACTGCTGGCTTGCTCACGCGCCTTGAGCTCGTCCTGGCTGAACAGGACGAAGTGGTCGCGCTCAACCTCGTAGCCCTTGACCATCTCGGCGCGCGAAACGACCTTCTTACTGCTGCGTCTGACGCGACCCGTCCGCGGCTGCGCACGGTTGGGTATAGGCCAATCCCACGAAGATGGAGAGCGCGCCGTCATGAATGCACGGGAAGGGGCGAGGAACCGTCGATGTGCAGCGCAGGCAGCCAATTTGCGGCACCATCGCTGAACGACGCGAGCCGCAATCCAGTCGTGTTGCAAGGGAGCCAAGCCCACCATGTGCTACAGCGCGCAAATCAAGGCCGACTACAGCCGGTTCGTCCGAGAGTACGGTGCGGTCCTGAGCATCAAGGACTTCTTCGACCTGTTCTGGCGCCGCCTGGGCGACCCAACGATGGTGGTTCCGCGCGCCGTCGAGTCGGCATTTGCTTCGCCTGAGACCGACGAGGCGCGGGAAATCCGAAGCATGATTGCGCAGCACGCCGCTGCGCATGTCGAGGACCTCCGGCTGAAGCAGGCTGCGCAGCAAGAGCGGCTGGCCGCAGCCGAGGCGAAGCTGGCCAAGAAGACAACCAAAGCAGCCACAGATGACCGGCGCATCGCGCTCAACAAGATTTCGGCATTCCAGGAGCGCATCGACCACCTCCAACGTGCGGAACTCGACGCGTCGGATTCGCGGATTTTCCCGGGCAGCTATGTGCCGGTGATGGTCTGGGAGAACGGGCAGCGCGTGTTCAAGCCCATGCGGTACCGCTGTCGGCCGTGGAACATGCCGGAGAGCTTCGACAAGGAGTACCCGGGGTGCTACATCGCGCGCAGGGACAGCTTGAAAGGGTTTTGGCGAGACCTGTACGGAAGCCACCACGGCGTGGTTGTCCTCAGCGCGTTCTACGAACACGTGCCGCGGCATCGCGCCGAGAACCGCCCACCCGAGCAAGCGCCTGGAACGGTGCAAGTCGAGTTCCGACCCGAAGAACCCCAGGACCTCCTGGCCGCTTGCATCTGGTCCCGGTGGTCCCGGCCTGGTCAACCCGAGTTGTTGTCGTTCGCGCTCATCACGGAAGACCCGCCACCGGAAATCGCTGCAGTAGGGCACGACCGCTGCATCTGTCCCATCCAGCCCGCGGACCTGGATGCTTGGCTGAACCCCTCACGCAGCGACCTCGCGGCCCAGGAAGCCATCCTCGACAGGCGGGTGCGGCCGCACTACCGGCACGCCATCGTCACGCCGCAGTAGCGCTCGTGCCCCACCAGCGTCCACATTCTTTGAGCAGGCTGTCACAGCCGTGCTCCCTCGCACGTCTTGCAAGTGATGGGCCGACGATTCCCGTTGGCCATCGCCATCCGAAGGAAAGCAAGACATGCAGCGTGCAAGCTGGTTCCAGGTGTCCCCCGACGCCGCAAAGGCCATTGGCAGCCTCCACCATTTCGTGACAACGGGCACGGGTCTTCCGTCGCGCCTCGTGCATCTCGTCTTTCTGCGTGTTTCCCAGCTGAACGGCTGTGCGCACTGCATCGACATTCACACCCGCGACCTGCTCAAGGAGGGGATGCCCGTCGACACCTTGGTGCTCATCCCTGTTTGGCACGAGGCCGCGTACCTCTTCTCCGAGGCGGAGCGCGCGGCCTTGGCGTGGTCGGAGGAGGTCACGCGCGTGAGCGAGTCGCACGCTTGCGACGAAGCCTATGCGGCGGCCGCCAAGATGTTCGAGGAGAAGGACCTGGTGGACCTGACGGTGACGATTGCCACCATGAACGCCATCAACCGCCTGGGCATCAGCTTTCGGATGCCGCCGCGCGCGAAAGCGTAAGGCTAAGACCGGCGTCGCCACAGACCACGTTGCTTCCCGTCAGTCCTGCGGCGCAGGCAGCGCTTGGTGGCGGGGGCGCAGGCAGAATCTGGGGTCGTGTTGCTTAGGCGAATCGGAGGTCACCGTGCTGATTTCTGCAACTGTCCGGAACTCGGGGTCCAGCCACGAAGTCGTCGTCCGCACAGGGTCGAACGAGCAGGCCATCGCTGTGGCCTCCAAGCCTTCAGGCCAGGGGTCGGCGGTCAATGGCGGTGAATTCCTCATGCTTGCGCTCGCAACGTGCTACTGCAATGACCTGTACCGTGAAGCTCAGCGCCTGAATGTGCCGGTGGACGGGGTCGTTGTTGAGGCGACTGCCGATTTCCCCGGCATCGGTTTGGCGGCGACCAACATCCGCTATGAAGTGAAGGTCTCCTCGTCCGCCAATGCCAACGACGTCGCGGAGCTTGTTCGGCAGACGGACGCGGTCGCTGAAGTCCACAACACGATTCGTGCGGGCGTCGCGGTCTCCCTCGTCATCCGGCGCGCCAGCTAGTGAAGGCGGCTCAGCATTGCTTGGCTGCGCTTGCGATGAACCATATGGCCCGGTCGGAGAGCTCCTGCGCACCCAATCAGGGCCAGCAAGACCAAGGCGGCAGTCGTCGGCTCAGGAACCTCCTGCACAGGCTCGGGTTCGGCCAACGTCCAAACGGTGTAGACCGTGTCTGAGAACACGCTGCTCGGCCCGATGCCCCGATACCCGCTCACGTAGCGATTGGAGTTGCCCGACGCGGTACCCGGTTGGTTCAAGACGGACCTGAAGTTCACGCCGTACGGCTGACCCTGGGCGTTCAGCTCAAAGCCGTAAGGCACGGCAGCGTTGCAGTAGCGAGCGTTGCCGCAGGTCAATGCAATGTTTGAGTCCCAGAGCTTCCCGCTCGACAGATCGTCAACGAAGACCTGCTCGAGCAAGGCCCGTGCGGCGTCGTTCGCGCTCTGTTGGGTTGTGAACGTGAACGACGACGGCGAGAAGCTGGCGCAGCCGGCGTACACGGTGGCGCAACTTGCGCCCTGGACGAATCGGACATCGTAGAGTTCGTCTCCCAGCGCAACGCCCTTGGCCCAGCTCAGCATGTTCGACGTAGGATCGACCAACCGGACGATGTCCGCATGCGCGGAGGGGGCCAAGAAGGCGTGGAGGGAGAGCAGCGCAGCGAATAGCGAGGTGCGGCGAAGGAAACGGGTCATATTCACAGTTGTGCCTTGGCAAGGTTACGGACAGCCGGTCTCCCGCCGCACGACGCGGCGCATCAGAAGCCGGACGGGGAACTCAGGTCGCTAGGGCGATGCCATGCCGCGCCATCACAGCGGAAAATGCGTGCGGGTCAGGCGGTCCGCCGGCACCAAGGACATTTGCGACGTCACGGAAGTAGGCCGGCCCAATCGACGCCGGCGAGAACACCACGAGGGCACGCGCTGGGACGTCGCCCTGGTTGCTGAAGTGGTGCACGCTGCCGCGCGGCGAGAAACAGTGGTCGCCGGCCTGCAACACACGGACCTCGTCATCCACGCGGTAGGTCAGGGCTCCCTCGATCACCCGGATGGTCTCGTCGACATCGTCATGGCGATGCGGAGGTGGAACCTTGGCCTGTGGCTGCACGACCATTTCGGCCATGGCCATGTGCCCATCGGTCGTGGTGCCGTCAACCAGAAAGCGCATGGTGATGGCCCCGATGGCGATCACTTCGTCTGTCTCTCGCTCCATAATGCCCTCTACCTTTAAGTAAAGCGACTTTACCACGTGGCCGCCTCTCGTCAAGCAATCAACGAACGCTTCCCGAACGACTCGGACCCGGACGACCCGCTGATCGGAGCGCGTCTGCGCTTTGCACTTACGGCCGTTGAGGAGCGGATTGAGCAGGCGTTGCGTGATGAAGGCTTCGCCGATCTGAACCGTGCCCACTTCAAGGTCTTGCGGTTCCCGCCACCCGAGAACGAGCGTCCCATCGACCTTGCCCAGCGGGCCGGCATGACCAAGCAGGCGATGAACTACCTGCTGGCTCAGCTGGAGGACATGGGCTACGTTCAGCGCGTGGCCGAAGGCGGCTCGAATGGCCGCCTGGTGTCACTGACAGAGCAGGGCTGGAAGGTCGCGAAACTGCAGCGCGCCACGGTGCGAGCCGTTGAAAAGGAGTGGTCCGATTTGGTGGGGGAGAAACGGTTCAAGGCGCTGATCTCTGCACTCGACGAGCTAATGGCGGCTGGGAGCAGCAGTTGATCATCATTCTTTGGGGAGGCTGACCGCCGCTGCAAGCGTCCGCTCTCGGCCAGGAGCAGCCGCCCGCCGCGGAGCCGCGATAGACAGCTCCAGACTGGGTACGGTCGTTCGACGTTCTAAAGCGAATGTCAGCGGCTGCCGGAGCCGGTCATTGACCTTCCTCGTGCGAAGCGATTCCCTTCGTCGCCGACAACTCTCAGTCGGAATCTGTAGCCAGCCCGGTCGGCTCAAGAGGGAAGACCTTGGTCTTCGTGCAAAACTCCGTCACCCTGCGTCATAACGCCACGCGCCAGTCCGACTGACGAGGAGTTTTCCTTAAAGCTTGTGCCCCTTGAGAAGGGGGCATTGCGGCCAAAGCGGATCGAGGATGAGCGTGTGGACTTTTGCTCGCGTGATGCCGACTCGAAGCACACGTCGGCTTTTGGGATACGGTGCAGTGTCGCCTCGCCACACGAACGATGATTCGACGGCGGGGCCGGTCCGACGAGCTTCGCGGACGAGGATGACTCCGTCGAACTGCTTGCCCTTGGCCTTGTGGAAATTCATGACTTGCAAGCCCATCGGCGGTTCCACGCCGTCGAGGATTTGCTCCTGTGCGAGAGCCAAGTCGAGAGCGGTGCGGGCATTGGTGTAGGCGCCGTCGCGAAGCCATTCATCAGAGAGGGCAGCCGAGATGCGATGTCCCCGACGGAACGCCGCCAAGAAGTCCAGCTGCGCAGCAACCCGCGTGAGTTCGTCTTGATTGGTCGCCCGCAGCTCATGTTTGACCGTGAGCCAGTCCTCGGCGGGATCGCCGCTGAAATCGTTGACTGTCAAGCGTGAAATCAGACCGCGCAGCGCGTTGGCGATGTTGATGTTCAGGGCCTTGCCACCCTTGATTTTGTTGGCCTGCTCCAAGAGTTTGGCGACTTCCTTCCGGCCCTGTCCCGTCGCGCGCCTCGCGGCGGCGATCATTTCCATGCTGGTGGCGACATCGGACTCCAGTTGGGCGAGGTCCTTGGGTTCCAGCAGAAAGGCCGCGAAACGGGCTGACAGCAGCGCTTCGGCCTCGTCGAACAGCAGCTTGTGCCGAACCGGCTTCCCGACATTGGCCCCCAACGCATTCAGAGCGTTGGACATCTTCAACGCACTGCGGTTGTTGGTGACCAGTATCGCGATCGTCTCCACCTTCTTGTCGCTCTGAGCCCGAATTGATTTCAAGAGCTCCCCGAGGGCTCGGCGCAGCAGATGATTCCAGTTCGGCGGTGGCTTCTCGGGGCGGTAGGCAAGGGCGGACACGCCCTTGTAAGGCGCGCCGCGTGGCTTGGCCGTCAGGATGTCATTGCCGAACGCCAAGATTTCGGAGTCCGGGCTGCGGTGGTTCTGCGTCCCAAGGTCGATCTCGTGCGGCTTCAATGCCTCCCTGATGGCGATCACGCGCTCCGGGCCGACGCCTGGCAGGTAGTCGAAGATTTGCTGCTCGAGGTCTGCCAGGCACAGCACCTGCGTGTGTGGCGCGAGCATCTGGATGCACTGCCACGCGTATTGGCCGGTGTCCTGGGCCTCGTCCACGATGATGACGGGATGCCGATGAGCGATCGACGCCAAAAGATGCGAGCTGCGAGCCAACAGAGCTGTCGCATTGGGCGCGAACAGATCGAACGCGATCCGCCCCTCTTCGCGAAACAGCCGCTCACGCTCGGCAAGCCACTCGTACCAGCCATCGTCTTCGTCGCCGAGGCCGCCCGACAGGGCCTTCTCGTCGTGTGGCAGCAAGATCGAGAGCCTACGCTGTCCCCCGAGCAGGTAGGCGTGGGCTTTGAGGATGTCCCAGAAGAACGAATGGAACGTCTGGACGGAGAGCTGCTCCTGTTCGGCTTTGGTGGATTCGAGCTTGGCGGCATCCAAGATGCGCGCCACTGCCGCCCGCGAGAAGCTCAGAAACAAGGCCGACTGACCCGGAAGCATGCCGTCGCGAATCCGCTTGACCGCCTTGCGCAGCGCGAGCGTCGTCTTGCCGCTGCCGGGTCCGCCGATGACCAAGGCATGGCCCTCGCAAGCCATGACGCTTTCGCGCAGCTTACAAGGCTCGTTCATGAAGCGGCCGCAGCGGCGGCCGGTTCGGGTGGTGCTTCATCGCCGTCGTCGATCGGGGGTGGGGGTGGGAAAAGTGCGAACACTGACGCCAGAAAATTCGTCACAGTGGCCGGCAGCTCGTGGAGCTCGCACTCCTCGAACAGGCGCGCCGACCAGCCGGCGCCTTTGTTGCCGCCAAGGGCTTCTTTGACGATGGCCTTGACCGCGTCGTCGCTCGGGCGCGCATCGGGGATCGCGACGTTGCCGTTCTCATCATTGGCTTTTAGGCCCGACAGGAAGGACCACAGCCGATCCACGGGTACCTCCGCCACGACGAGGTCTTCGAAGCCCTTGTAGGCGTGCTCGACATTGATATCGAAGTTGTCCGCCAGAGCCTGTGTCTGCTCGGGCTTGCGCTTCTTTTTGTAGTCAAGGTCGTAGAAAGCGAAGGTGCGTAGCCCCAGCGTCTTGAAGAACTTTCCGAACTTGGGCATGTTCGACTCGCCATCAGCGTCGAAGAAGGCCACACCCGCGATGTCCAGCGGCTGCAAGTTGGGATCGCTCTCCTCCATGCGCCGTGCTACGACGGGCATCGCATGCAACTCGGTAACGCCTTCGACGACGATGGCTGCTCGTCCCAGCATGCATTCAGACAGGCCGGAGCGAGAGAAGCGCTTGTAGTCGTTGTCTTTGAGGCCGGTGGCGTCGGAGACCTTTCGCGCCGTGACCACGCCGGCATTGCGAGCCAGCAGCAGTGTCTTGGATGGCTCGAACTTCTCGATCACAAATGGCGAGTGGGAGGTCACGAAGGCCTGCGTTGTCTTGGTCAGCAGGTACTGGGCGATGCGTCGCTGGGTGTGCGGCGGCACTGCGATCTCAGGCTCCTCCATGGCGAAGATGACCGTGTCGGGCTTGAGGTCGGCGATGAAGGAGAGCAGCGCGAGCACCAGCGTGTTGATGGTGCCCGTGCCGGCGTGGGGGAATGGAACGTGTCCTTGGTCCGCCGACAGCGCCAAAAAGAACGTCATCGTCTTACGCAGATGCTCACGCGTGAGCTCCGAGACATGCAGCTTGGTGGCGTTGCCGGGCGACTCCAATGCGATGTAGCGGGCCAGCCGCCTCTCCACGGATCGAAGAACCGGCGCGATCTCGGCCGCGTCGGCTTCGATATCGAGGCCGCGCAGGCGCTCGATGGTCTTCTCCCACAGGCTGGTGCGCACGCCCTTGGTCCGCAGGATGATGTCGAGCAGCGACCCACGCTCCAAGCTCAGCGCCCGCGAGCCGGTCCGAAGCGCCCGCAGGTATAGGAAACCAAACAGCCGCTTGATCGGCTTGGGCACCTTGGTCAGCTCCCCGGGGGGAGCGTCGGGGCTATGGGAGAAGTAGGTGCGTGCCTCGAACTCGTCTTCCTCGAGGTTGTATTGGCCGATGGTCTCGATCCGAAGGCAGGGGACGGCATGGGGCAGATTGGCAGCGTCGGCCTCTCCCGGCCCGAGCAGTCTTTGCTCGGCTACATGCCAGAACTCGATGTTGCCGCCGCACTTGGCTCCAATCTCGGCGCCGGGTTCAATGAGGACCGCCTCGATCCGAAGCGGAGTCGGCACCCGTTCCGCGCCTTCTTCTGCGGCAGGGGCCAGGTATTCAGCGTTGTAGAAGTCGAACTCATCGACCGGAGGGAAGCGGTTGAGCCGGTCGGGGCCCAAGACCAAGTCGAGGGCTTCGCAGAGCGTGCTCTTGCCGACATTGTTGGAACCCACCATCAGGGTGTGCCCGTCGAACAGGAGCTCCGCCGACTTGATGCCGCGGAAGTTCGAGATGGTCAGCCGGACAACCTTCATGTCTTCTCCCGTATTGGCGTAAGGCTTAGCTTGATGGTGTGGTGGTCATCCTAAAGAGGCTCGCATGGTAGTCTGCCCAAGCCAGCCTGGAGCGGCCGCATTGTGGCAGTCAGCGTCAGTTGATCTCGCAGCAACGACTGACAGCAACCGCTGCACTGCTGACGCTTGGGTTCAGCAGACAGAGGCCTGCAGAGGGCGCCAAGCAGCCGCTCAACAGGCGCATAGAGAGGACGCAAAGCACGTGCGCGGTCGGCTGCTCAATGTAGGGCCAAGTAACCCGATGTGCGATGACTTCTGCAGGACCCGTACCTGCACCCTTGACACTCCGTGAGCAATCATTTTGGTGCGACCGGCGCGCCCTGATCCAGGGCGCCCGCGACCACCAGAGGGGGGCAATGGATGTCCGCCAGCCCGGCACGCCAGTCTACGTTTCGCACCGCGTGGCAGCAGCCCAGGTAACCGGCCGGGTCGGTGGCCAGCAGCGTAGCGCGCGCAGCCGTTTCCACTTCGGGATGCTGCGCGCGCGGAACGCCGCGTGGAAATAGCGCGTCATGACCGTGTTCGCAATTGCGGCGATGCCGTCGGCAGCGACCGTTGCGATGCGCTGGTCCCAGGCCGCGCGCGCGACCTCGGGATAGAGAGCGCAGGAGTGCGCCGCCATCAGGCCACGCAGCAGCTGCGGATGCCGGATCGCCAAACCCAGGCCCACCATGCCGCCCATGGACTGCCCGACTCACACCACTGGCCCGGCCGCATGCACTCGAACCCAGGTTGCGGCGTCCTCGTTCACCGCGCCACACTGCGCGGGTCCAAACCCACGCCAATGCCTACTGCGCTGTCGCGCGCCTCCCATCCCATGCCCGGCGTCATGACCTTGTCCGGTGTCATGGGCGTGGAACGGATGCGTCGCCCGGTAGCATGGTAAATGGCATTGGTCACTGCCGCGGCGACGCCCACCATGCCGATCTCGCCGACACCCTTGGCCCCCAGGCGGCTGACGATGCGGTCATCCTCCTCGACGAACAGCACATCGATGTCGTGGACGTCCGCCTGCACGGCGACGTGGTACTCGGCCAGGCTGTGGTTCATGAACCGGCCCAGGCGGTGGTCGGCATGGGTCTCTTCGTGCAGGGCCTGGCTAATGCCCCAGACCACGCCGCCCATGATCTGGCTGCGCGCCAGCTGCGGATTCATGATGCGGCCGGCCGCAACGGCGCTGACCACACGGGTCACGCGCACGGTGCCGAAGTCCTCGTCCACGCGCACCTCGCAGAACACCGCCGAGTGGGTTGCCCGCACGTACTTCTTCTGCTTGAGGATATTGGGCAGCATCAGGTACTTGGTCTCCACTCTGGTCTCGCCGGCGCGGGCCAGCAGCTGCTGCAGCGAAATGGCGCAGGAACCGCCGGGGCCGCCCTGCAGCACCATGCTGCCTTCACGGAATTGCACGTCCGCGAACCTCGCCTTGGCGAAGGGCAGGTCGTCCAGTCGACGTGCCAGCGCGAAAAGCTTCTTCTGCAATTTTTCGCAGACGCCTTCGACGGCCGAGCCGACCGTAGCGACGTGTGAGGACCCGCCTTCGATGGGCGCTACCGGCAGGGTGGAATCGCCCAAGCGAAACACGACGTCTTCCAGTTGCAGGCCCATCGCATCTGCAGCAATCTGGGCCATGACGGTGTAGGTGCCAGTACCGATGTCGGTGGCAGCGCTGCCGACCACTAGACGGCCGTCGGCGTGCAGCTCCGCATGAGCGCGCGCGAACATTTGCATCGCGTCCCACTGACCCGTGGCCATGCCCCAGCCAATCAGCTCGTGGCCTTCCCGCATCGAGCGCGGCGCCATGGGGCGCTGGCTCCAGCCAAAGCGCGCGGCGCCCTGTTCGTAGCAGGCGCGCAGCTCCTTGGTCGAGTACGGCAGGTCCTGCGCTTCGTCGCGTTCGCTGTAGTTATGCAGACGCAAGGCCAATGGGTCCATGCCCACCGCGTACGACAATTCGTCCATCGCCACTTCGAGTGCATGGATGCCGTGCGCCGCGCCCGGCGCACGCATGTCGATGGGGCTGTAATGGTCCAAGGCCACCAGCCGGTAGCCCAGCTTGACGTTGTCGCACTTGTAGAGCTGGCCCGACCAGTTGACGACCACTTCGACGTAGTCCTCGATTCGGGCGGTTTCGGCGATGGCCTCATGCAACACGGCAGCCAGGGTGCCGTCAGCCCGCGCCGCGAGCTGCACGCGCTGCCAAGTCTCGGGCCGGTGGCCAAAGGTGAACATCTGCTGGCGCGTCAGCACCACGCGCACCGAGCGCTTGAGGTGCAGGGCCGCCATCACGGCAAGAATCAGGTTGTACTGTGGCCGCAGGCCGGAGCCGAAGGCGCCACCGACGAATGGGTTCTTGACGGTCAGCCTGTGCTTGGGAATACCGAACACGTGCGAGACCATCCAACGGCTGTTCTGCGAACTCTGGCTTTTGTCGTAGACCGTCAGATGGCCGTCCTCGCCCCATAGCACCGTGCTGGCGTGCATCTCCATCGGGTTGTGGTGCTCCACGCCGGCGTAATACTCTGCGCTGACCTGCATCGGCGCGGCGTCGAACGCAGCCTGGGCATCGCCTGTCTCGTCGGGCGGTGGCGAGAAGCCCGCCTTCAGCCGACTCGGCTTGTGGCTGCGCTCCAAGTGGGAGAGCAGGTGCGTTTCGTGCTCCTCCTGCACATACTGCACTCGCACCAGAGAGGCGGCGTAGCGAGCAGCTTCGAACGAGTCGGCCAACACCAGGGCGATGGGCTGGCCGCTGTACAGGATGCCGTCGCTGTGGAAGGGCTTGAACGGTGAGCCGGCAGGCGCCGTCATGTCCTTGTAGAACAGGTCGAGTTTGCGCATGCGCGGGCGGTTCAGATGCGACAGGATCTCCACCACGCCAGGTACGGCCCTGGCCGCATCCAGCTGAAGCGTCGCAATCCGGCCCTTGGCGATGGTGCTATTGACCACCACGCCGAAAATCATGCCGTCTGCCAGGTGCTCGGCAGCATAGCGCGCTTGGCCTGTGACCTTGGCACGGCCGTCCACCCGCGGCACGCCATCGCCTTTGCGCACGTAGCCCGTGCCTGGCTCGGCCACCGGTTGCACATCGTTGTGAGGGCTCGTCATTGGAGGTTCTCCCCGGTATTGCGCACGGTGCCCTGCATAGCCGTCTCCAGCGCGCGCACGATGGCCCGATGTGCCATGGGAAGCTTGAAGACATTGCTGCCCACGCCGATACCTTGCGGCTGCGCCCCCTGGAGCAGACGAGTGGCGACGCGCTCAAATGCAGCGATGTCCGGCAACTGCCCCGACAGCAGTTCCTCTGCCGCCGGGTCGCGCCACGGCTTGTGCGCCACGCCGCCCAGCGCCACGCGCGCGCTCCGTACCCGCCCTGCGCTGTCAAGGTCCAACGCGGCGGCCACGGACACCAGCGCGAATGCATAGGATTGGCGCTCACGCAGCTTGAGATAGACGGAATGGGCGGCGTACTGCTCAGATGCCGGCACCACGATGTACTCGATGAGTTCGTCGTCCGCCAGTGTGTTGTCGAGCTCAGGCGTGTCGCCCGGCAGCCGGTGGAACGCCGCGAACGGAATCTCCCGCGGCCCCCGCAACGACCGCACGTGCACCACAGCGTCCAGCGCCGCCAGTGCCACGCACATGTCCGAGGGATGGGTGGCAATGCAGTGTGCGCTGGCACCCAGGATCGCGTGCTGCCGGGCCAGGCCGCCGATGGCCGGGCAACCCGAGCCGGGTTGACGCTTGTTGCATGGCACACCGGCATCGTAGAAGTAGTAGCAGCGCGTGCGCTGTAGCAGATTGCCGCCGTTGCTGGCCATGTTGCGGATCTGTGGCGAGGCACCTGCCAGGATGGCGCTGGACAACAGCGGCAACCGCTCGCGCACGAGGGGGTGATAGGCAGTGGCTGCGTTGCGTGCCAGGGCGCCTAAACGCAGGCCGCCATCGGCCAGCGCCTCGATTCCAGCGAGGGGCAGCCGGTTGATGTCGACCAGCCGCGCTGGGCGCAGCAGGTTTTCCTTCATAAGGTCCAGTAGGTTGGTACCGCCGGCGATCAACTTGGCGTCTGGCCCCAAGGCAGCCAGGGCCGCGCCCGAGTCAGGCGCCATGGCGTAGTCGAAGTCGTTCATGCCGGCACCGTTCCGGTGACGATAGGGCAGCGCGAGCGCGCGCTTGTGGCGTCGGGCTGCCCCAGCGCCACTTCGGCCACGGCCTGCGCGATCTGCACGTAGGCGCCGCACCGGCACAGGTTGCCGCTCATCAGTTCCCGCACTTCGTCCAGGCTGGTTGCGTTCCCCTCGTTGATGAGGCCGACGGCCGAGCACAGCTGACCGGGGGTGCAGTAGCCGCATTGGAAGGCGTCACGTCGCATGAAGACCTGTTGCAGTGGGTGCAGCCTATCGCCCTGCGCGAGCCCCTCCACCGTAGTCACCTCAGCGCCGTCGCGCATCACCGCGAGCGTCAGGCAGGACAGAATGCGCTCACCGTTCACCAGCACTGTGCAGGCACCGCACTGCCCATGGTCGCAACCTTTCTTGGTGCCTGTCAGCTCAAGGCGGTCGCGCAGCAGGTCCAGCAAGGTGACCCAGGGCTCGACTTGCAGGTCGTGCGCCATGCCGTTGATGCGCAGCTGCACGGATGTGAGTGCCGGCTTGGGCACAGCGCCTGCGGGGGCTGGCGGTTGGACTGAAGACATTTCGGTGGCCGGGAGGTCCAGCAGTGGTGGTGGAGCCCTCCATACTCAGGCCGAGCAGCTGAATGCCGTGTGGGACATTGCGCCGTCGCAGACTGGCCGGTGGTCTGTCGCGGCAGTCGCGTCTCCCTCTGGTCTCCTTCCTGGCAACCCACATTCGCGTGTGCCGGGTCGGCGAGCCACCTTGCCAATCTTCTGCGCATGACCGCAAGCAGTTGCGCTCCTCCTGCGGACTCAGGAAGTCCGGCTGGTACTGCACACCAGGAATGGACTGGACTTCGTCGTTGGCGAACAGGTTGGTTTGCATGCGGCGTGGTCGGTTGCCGACGGCTTCAAAAACCGCTGCCGCCCGGCAGACACAACCAGAAGTTCGTGATACTGTATTGATGTACAGTAACTTTATACTATGTCTGCCGTCCCCGCCTTCGACCCACCTGCCCCCGCCAGACCCGCCAGGGCGCAGGCGCACCTGCAGCCGGTCGCACCGCAAATCGCCGAGTCGGTGTGGCGGGGTACCGAACTGGAGCACCGGACCACGGCCGTCCAGCCCACAGGCTGGCCCGAACTGGATGCCGAACTTCCCGGCGGCGGTTGGCCCCAGCAATCGCTCGTCGAGATCCTGTCGGCGCAGCCAGCGGTGCTCGAGTGGCGGCTGTTGTCGCCGGCGCTGCGCAGCGTCGTGCAAGGCGGTGGTCAAGTCGTCGTGGTCGGACCTCCTCGTCACCCCCATCTGCCTGGCCTGCAGCACCTCGGTCTGAGTGAACGCCAGTTCGTCTGGATCCAAGCCGACCAGCCGGCCGAACGGCTCTGGACGACCGAGCAGCTCATCAAGTCCCGCGCGGCCGGCGCTGTCATCGCCTGGCTGCCCAAGGCGCGCGCCGACCAGATCCGCCGCTTGCAGGTCTGCGCCCAGGGCTGCGATGGGCTGGCAATCCTGTGCCGACCCGAGGCGGCACGCCACGAGTCTTCTGCTGCGCCCCTGCGGGTGCAGGCATCCGCAGGTCTGGACTGGAACCTGCACGTGCACATCCTGAAGCGGCGGGGCCCGACGCACGAGCAGCCGCTGACGCTGCCATCGATCCCCGGCGGCCTCGCGGCCGTCCTGACTCCGCGACTGCGACGGTTGACCCGTCCCGTCGCGCCCGAGATCTCCCATGCTCTGGGTAGCCTTGCTGATTCGGTCCAAGCCCAGCACGCCGCCGCCTGATGACAAGCTGCGTGGCCTCACGATGTACGCGCTGCAGTTCTCGCCGCGCACCGCCATCGTCGAGGACTCCGTGGTCGTCGAGCTGGAGGCCAGCGTCACGCTCTTCGGCGGGCGCCGTGCGCTTCGCGACCGCATCGTGGCGGAGGTCGCAGAGCTTGGCGTAGCCAGCCTTGCCTGGGCGCCCACGAGCCTGGCTGCGCTGGCTTTTGCGCGGGCCGGCAAGGAGAACGGTGTGCGCGGTGCGCTTGCCTCGCTGCTGGACCAGCTTCCGATGGACACGCTGTCGGCGGTGCGTCCGCATGCGACGACGCTGTCGCAGCTCGGCTGCCGAACGCTTGGCGATGTGCGCAAGCTGCCGCGGGGCGGCATCAGCAGGCGTTTCGACAAGGCGCTGCTGACAGCGATGGACCAGGCCTATGGGCTACGGCCGGAGGCGCACGTCTGGATCGAAGCCCCGGAAACGTTCCGAGAACGCCTGGAGCTGATGTCCCGTGTCGACTCCGCACCGGCGCTGCTGTTCGGTGCCCGGCGCCTGTTGCTGCTGCTGTGCGGTTGGCTCGCGGCGCGCCACTCCGGCATCACCGCCTTCACGCTGCGCTGGGTGCACGATGCGATGCGACCGCGCGGTTCGAACGCTGGCGGCGAAGTGACGATCCGCACCGCCGCGCCGATGCGCGACGTCGAGCACCTGTGCCGGCTGCTCGCCGAGAACCTCGCCAAAGTAGAGCTGCAGGCGCCTGCTGGTGACCTGGAGCTCGAGGCGGTCGAGGTGCACGCGCTCGAGGAAGTGAGCAAGTCCCTGTTGCCCGACGTCGCACAGCAAGGCGAGTCGTTGACGCTCACCCTAGAACGCATCGCTGCCCGCCTGGGCGCCGAAAAGGTGCTGCGCCCCGTGGTCGTCGAGGACCATAGGCCGGAATGGCAGACCCATTGGCAGCCAGCGCCGCAGTCGCTGCCGAAGAAGCGCGCGCGTCGCAGCCGATTCCCCGAGCCCAGCTTCATCCTGGCCAAGCCGCTGCGCCTGGCGATGCGCGGGGACAAACCGCTGTACCAGGGTGTCCTGGAGCTGCGCATCGGCCCGCACCGCGTCGAAGGCGGGTGGTGGCATCGCCTGCGAGATGGTGACAACGAAGCGACCGCAATCGTCGTGCGCGACTACTGGGTCGCGCAGAGCCCGCTGGGCGCAGTGCTCTGGGTGTTCCAGGAGCGTCTGGCGCGCGACGACTCCGCCTGGTTTCTGCACGGATCCTTCTCATGAACACCGACCCACGTGCCGGCATCCCACCCTACGCGGAACTGCGCGCGCTCAGCAACTTCTCCTTCCTCAAAGGTGCCAGCTGGCCGGAGGAGCTGGTCGAGCGCGCCAAGCAACTCGGCTACAGCGCGATCGCGGTGTGCGACGAGTGTTCCATGGCCGGCGCCGTGCGCGCGCACACGGAGGGCAAGGAGCAGGGCGTTCACGTCATCCACGGCAGCCAGTTCGCCGTGGAATGCGACAGCCCGTTCACGTTGGTCGTGCTCGCCTGCAACATCGAGGGCTACGGCAACCTCTGCGAGTTCATCACGGGCCTGCGCCGCAGCGCGGCGAAGGGCACGTACTGCCTAACAATCGATGCCATCGACCCTGCGGCGTTAACGGACTGCGTGGTCCTGGTGTCGCCCGACCGCGCGTCCACCGACGACCAGCTGGAAACGATCGCGCGTTGGCTGCTGACGCATTTCACCGGCCGCTGCTGGCTCGCGGTCGAGATGCAGCGCGTCCTCGACGACGAGATGTGGCTGTACCGCATGGAGCGGATCAGCGAGATGACGGCCATCCATCTGGTGGCCAGCGGCGACGTGCGCATGCACGTCCGATCGCGCAAACCCTTGCACGACGTCATGACCGCAACGCGCGTCGGCCGCCCGCTGACCGAATGCGGTCTGGACCTGGAACTCAACAGCGAGCAGCACATGCGCAGCCGTGTCCAGCTCGCGCAGCGCTTCTCCGACGCCTTGCTCGCAGAAACGTTGAAGGTCGCAAGCCGCTGCACGTTCTCCCTCGACGAGCTGCGCTACCAGTACCCGGCGGAGGTCGTGCCGGAGGGCCAGACCCCGACCAGCTACCTGCGCCAGCTCACCTACGAAGGCGCGGGCCGCCGGTGGCCAGGCGGGATGCCGGCGAAGGTGCAAAGCCAGACCGAGCACGAGCTGGAACTGATCGCCGAGCTCGGCTACGAGCACTATTTCCTCACGGTCGCCGACATCGTGCGCTTCGCGCAGTCGCAGCACATCCTTTGCCAAGGGCGCGGCAGCGCCGCCAACTCCGTGGTTTGCTACTGCTTGGGCATCACGGAGGTCGACCCCGCGCGCATGTCAACGCTGTTCGAACGCTTCATCTCCAAGGAGCGCAACGAACCGCCCGACATCGACGTGGACTTCGAGCACCAGCGCAGGGAAGAGGTCATCCAGTACCTGTACGGCAAGTACGGCCGTGACCGGGCCGCACTGACCTCGGTGGTGATCAAGTACCGGGCCAAGTCGGCGTTCAAGGACGTCGGCAAGGCCCTGGGCATCGAATTGGAGCGGCTCGAAGCGCTGGCGTCGAACCTCGCGTGGTGGGACGGCAGCGAGGTGCTGCAGCAACGCGTCGCCGAGGCCGGCCTGGATCCGAAGGAACTGGTGGTGGAGCAATTGATGCTGCTCACCTCTCAGCTGATCGGCATGCCCCGTCACATGAGCCAGCATCCTGGGGGCTTCGTGCTGACCAAAGGGCCGCTCAAGCGCCTCGTGCCGATCGAGAACGCGGCCATGGAAGACCGCACCATCGTCGAGTGGGACAAGGACGATCTGGACGCGCTGGGCTTGCTCAAGGTCGACGTGCTGGCCCTGGGCATGCTGTCGGCCATCCGCCGCTCGCTGGAGTTCATCGGCGAGCGCAAGGGCCACGTGTTCTCCATGCAGGACATTCCGCCCGAGGACCCAGCGACCTACCGCATGATCAGCCGCGCGGACACCGTCGGTGTGTTCCAGATCGAGTCGCGCGCGCAGATGTCGATGCTGCCAAGGCTCAAGCCAAAGTGTTTCTACGACCTCGTCATCGAGGTGGCCATCGTTCGCCCCGGGCCCATCCAGGGCAACATGGTGCATCCGTACCTCAACCGGCGTCAGGGCCGCGAGCCCGTGTCGTACCCGAGCGAGGCGTTGGAGGAAGCGCTTGGGCGGACGCTGGGTGTGCCGATCTTTCAGGAGCAGGTGATGCAAGTGGCGATCCTCGCCGCGGGCTTCACGGCCGGAGAGGCCGACCAGCTGCGACGCTCCATGG
Organism: Pseudorhodoferax aquiterrae; assembly: GCF_014652235.1. Classification (GTDB taxonomy): domain Bacteria; phylum Pseudomonadota; class Gammaproteobacteria; order Burkholderiales; family Burkholderiaceae_C; genus Pseudorhodoferax; species Pseudorhodoferax aquiterrae. The sequence goes on along the minus strand of NZ_BMYK01000008.1, from coordinate 3,090 downwards.
CCGCCTGGAAGCGCAAAGGAGGCCTGCAGCAGTACTACGACAAGATCATCACGGGCATGACGAAGCGCGGGTACGAGAAAGCCTTCGCCGAACAGATCTTCGAGCAGATCCGCGGGTTCTCCGAATACGGCTTTCCCGAGAGCCATGCCGCCAGTTTTGCCCTGCTGGTCTACGCCAGCTGCTGGATCAAGCACCACCATCCTGCCGAGTTCCTGGCCGCGCTGCTGAACTCGCAGCCACTGGGCTTCTACTCGCCGAGCCAGCTGGTGCAGGACGCGCAGCGGCACGGCGTCGAGGTGAGGGCAGTGGACGTCATGCACAGCGACTGGGATTGCACGCTCGAAGACCTTCCTGATCCGCCGGCCGTGCGATTGGGCCTGCGCCTGGTGAAGGGCCTGAAGGAGGCATCGGTCGCGCGTGTTGTGGCGGCGCGAGCCCAGGCGCCCTTCGACGATCCGGAGGACCTGGCCCGACGCGCAAGGCTCGAGCAGCACGAGATGCAGCTTCTCGCCGGGGCCGATGCGCTGATGAGCTTGTCCGGCCATCGCCGGCAGCAGGTGTGGCAAGCCTCGGCGTTGCGTCGTGCGCCGGAGCTGCTGCACGATGCGGTGGTCGACGAGGACTTTTTGGAGCTGCCTGCGGCTCTGGAGGGAGAAGAGGTCGTGCACGACTACGAGACCGTCGGCTTGACCTTGCGCAGCCATCCGATGCTGCTCCTGCGACCGGAGCTGAACAAGCGCAAGCTCGCGCGCGCTGTCGACCTGGACGGTGTGCCGGGGGGGCGCTTCGTGCGCTACGCCGGCATCGTCACCGTGCGACAGCAGCCGGAGACGGCCAAGGGCGTCGTCTTCATCTCGCTCGAGGACGAGACCGGCAACGTGCAGGTCATCGTGTGGCCCACGTTGAAGGAGAAGCAAAGGGCAGAAGTGCTGCGTGCGCGCTTGCTGGCGGTGTACGGGCAGTGGCAGTTGCAGGACGGTGTCAAGAACTTGGTCGCGCACAAGCTGGCGGACCTGACGCCGCTGCTTGGGGGGCTTGAGACGACGTCGCGGGATTTTCACTAGGGGTATATCTTCCGCTTGTCCGCAGACAGTGCACCCGCACCCGATCAGCAGCGGTCGTCCATCGGGCGGCCCCACCACCAGCTCGAGTGAGCACTCAGCGAGCGGCGGTGCGCATCAGTGAAGTCAGACTCTGAAGCGATCACAAGCGCAGCTTCGCCAGTCTATTCCGCCTGCTCCAGTCGAATTCAACTGCGGCTGCGAAGCGCAGACTTAGCGCTGCGAGAAGTCGTCAGAACGCGGTATCGTCGCCGGCTTAACTCTTTCGGCCCACCTTACGCGAAGGTCAAGGGCGAAATGCACTTTAGAAGGGCTACTAATGCACCGCCACCTGCCTCGGATCATTCAATCGCAGTCCCAGCCACTGTACTGTTCCTTGCGCTGAGTTTTTTTGCGTCGTCGCGTTTACCAAAGTGGACCGGCTGGGAGAACGGGCCGGTCGAGAATCTGCAAGTTGCGATGCTGATCTCTGGGGGCCTTCTAGCCCTTCGCTACGCGCAGACGCAAACGGCAGCCCAACTGCGAACGTTTTGGCGCTTGATGGCTCCCGTCTGGTTTGTCCTTGCTGCGCGTGAGCTGAGTTGGGGGGCCTGCTTTCTGCCTCCTTACGAGATGGCCGCCGACACGGGCCCCCGTTACTCTTCCACGGTTCAGCTGTGGTACAGGCCAATGGTTCCGTACGTCCTCTCCGCGCTTCTCGCGGTACTTCTATTAAGGTTCGTCTGGACCGGGCAGGTGCCGTTTCTCGCTACGCTTTGGAAGCGCAGAGCTGTGCCGTGCGTAGAGCTCGTTTGCGCTGTCATCTGCATGTTGGCCTCCGGCGCTGCTGAAGGAAAGCTGTACGTGGACCTAGGTCTCGACGTCCATTGGGTCGCTCAAAACTTTGAAGAGCTTTCAGAGACAGGCGCGTACCTACTCGTGCTCATGGCGCAACGGCGCGTGTTTTTCCATTGCGACGTGGCTTGATCTGCCCAGTGAGACCTGCTGGTCGTCGGCTCGGTTGGCTGGGCGACGTCGATAAGAAGTGCGTTTAGGCAATAGCAGGAGCCAATGGGTTGATTGCCTGCGCACATGTCGGATGGGCAGCCCGAGCAACAATTCGCGCTGTCAACCATTCAAGCGTGAGACTGCTCACGGCCATGCGCGCGCATTCACATTGCTTGGTTAGTCCATCGTCCAGGGATCTAGACACGTTCGGCCTTATGGCAGCGCGCCCTGAAGGCCGCGGCGTCGCACGGTCGATGGCTCAGGCGGATCAGGTGTGCCAGAGCAGTCGTCGAAGACTCGATCCTTACTCTCGACGGCATTGCGTTCCGAAGCACCGGAACACGTACTTTTCGGCGATGACCCCAGGTCGACTTGTTGACAAGTCGATAGTTGGACTGAATCGACCTAGCCTGCCAAAACGGTGCTTGACGAGTACGCATGGACCCCATTTTTTCGGTCCGATGTCGTTTAAAGCACCCGACCGGCGTGGCACAGGTATGTCCAAAACTGCATGTTCTAGTTGAAGTTTTCATTTATCAGGACATGACGAGACGCTGATACTGGCGCTCGGGATATGGTTCCGACGATAGGCGGGGGTCGAGCAACCCGCGTAATGAAAGACTGACTGCTGATGCTGAACACCGACGACCTCCGCGCCTACACCGCGCCCCAGATGCTGATTGGTGGCCATTGGCGCCTAGGATCAGCCAGCACAGCCAGCCCAGTCATCGACCCGGCTACCGGTAATACGCTGGACGAGCTAAGCCACGCTTCGTCCGCCGATCTAGACGCCGCGCTTGTCGCGGCCGAGCGCGGCTTTGCGGCATGGAAGCGAGTGCCAGCGGCAGAACGTCAGCGCATGCTGCAGCACGGCATCGATGCCATTCGTGCGCGTCGCGAGGACATCGCCCGCTGCTTGACGCTCGAGCAGGGGAAGCCTCTCGTTCAAGCACGTGCGGAAGTGGACGTGGCGACAAGCATGATGCAGTGGTGTTGGCGATCGTTGAAAACTGACCCACTGACGGGGGCCGCGATCGCGCAA
>NZ_BMYK01000007.1 GCF_014652235.1 Pseudorhodoferax aquiterrae | reverse complement strand
GCAGGCTCCAGTTCGCCCGCTTGCTGGACGGCTTTCACGGTAACGGGGTGGTTTCATTTCAGTTCTTCTGGCCGACGTCGTTCATGAGCGTGCGTTCGCGGCTGTTCATCACATGGTCGAACATGGCCTGGCCTGCCGCCTCGGCGTTGCGCGCGGCGATCGCCCTGACGATCTGCCGGTGCTCGCGCGCGTAGTGCGCCATCGATTCGGGCGTGAGGTTCCTGCGCCGGATCAGCGAGAGCTCGCGGATCAAGCGGCGGTACACGGCCGCGAACTTGGCGTTGCCCGCCAGCTGCAGCAGGCTGTCATGGAAGGCCAGGTTGACGCGGTGGAACTCGGCCGCGTCGCCGGCCTTGCTGGCCTGGTCCATGCTGTCGACCAGCGCGCGCAGCGCCTTCACCTGTGCGGCCGTGCAGATCTCCGCGAGCTTGCGCCCGATGTACATCTCCATGACCGCGCGCAACTCGAAGATCTCGAGCGCCTCGTCGAGCGCGATGTGGCGCACGAACACGCCGCGGTTCTTCTCGGTGCGCACCAGGCCCGCCTCCTCCAGCATGCGGAAGGCTTCGCGCACCGGCCCGCGCGACACGCCGAGCTGGCCGGCCACGGTCTGCTCGGTCAGCTTGGCGCCGGGCTGCAGCTCGCCGGCCACGATCATGCGCTCCAGTTCGTTCTGGACCAGGCTGGCGAGCGAGGTGCCCTGCAGCTGGGCGATGGCTTCGTGGACGGTGGCGGTGGTGGGCATGGAACCTCTTTGCGTGGGGTCTGGCAATGGCAGATTGTCTACGATCTGCAAAAGACAATTGACCATCGTGGCCCCGATTTTGCTTGACGAACATGTCATGAGGATGACTTCTTGGGCCGCCAAAGTCCGGCTTTTCCCCAACCCGGAGCCCTTGATGAAATTCGCCACCAGGCTGCTGTCGGTCGCCGCGACCGGCCTCGTCCTCGCCAGCGCAGCCCATGCCCAGAAGCAGCAGCTGACGGTCTACACCGCGCTGGAGACCGACCAGCTCAAGGCCTACCAGGAAGCCTTCAACCGCCAGCATCCGGAGATCGAGATCAAGTGGGTGCGCGATTCCACGGGCGTGATCACGGCCAAGCTGCTGGCCGAGAAGGCCAACCCGCAGGCCGACGTGGTGATGGGCGTGGCCGCGACCAGCATGGCGCTGTTCGACCGCAACGGCATGCTGGAGCCCTACGCGCCGCTGAACCTGGACGCGATCATGCCGGCCTACCGCGACAAGAAGGCGACGCCCGCCTGGTTCGGCATGAACGTGTTCGGCGCCACGGTGTGCTTCAACACGGTGGAGGCGAAGAAGAAGAACATCGCGCTGCCCACGAGTTGGAAGGACCTCACCAAGCCCGAGTTCAAGGGCCAGGTGGTGATGCCCAACCCGGCCTCCTCGGGCACGGGCTACCTGGACGTGGTGTCCTGGCTGCAGATGTGGGGCGACGACGGCGGCAAGGGCGGCGGCTGGAAATACATGGACGCGCTGCACCAGAACATCGCGCAGTACACGCATTCGGGCTCCAAGCCCTGCAACATGGCGGCCGCCGGCGAGTACGTGGCCGGCATCTCCTTCGAATACCGCGGCCACACCAACAAGCTCAAGGGCGCGCCGATCGAGCTCGTGTTCCCCAAGGAAGGCCTGGGCTGGGACCTGGAGGCCTTCGGCATCTACAAGGGCACGAAGAAGCTGGACGCCGCGAAGAAGCTGGCCGACTGGGCCTCGTCCAAGGACGCCATGATCCTGTACGGCAGGAACTTCGCGATCACCGCGCAGCCCGGCGTGGCGCCCAAGCTGGCCAACATCCCGGACGACTACGAAGCGCGCCTGATCAAGCTGGACTTCAACCAGGCCGCCGCCGGTCGCGACCGCGTGCTGGCCGAGTGGGCGCAGCGCTACGACGCCAAGAGCGAAGCCAAGAAGTAAGACCGGAGCTGCGATGGACCAGGACGCCTACCTCGCGCTGCGGGGCATCCACAAGCGCTTCGGCGCGTTCACGGCGCTGCAGGGCATCGACCTGTCGATCCGGCGCGGCGAGTTCGTCTGCTTCCTGGGCCCCTCGGGCTGCGGCAAGACCACGCTGCTGCGCATCGTGGCCGGCCTGGAGACGCAGAGCACCGGCCGGATCGTGCAGGCCGGGCGCGACATCTCGCAGCTGCCGCCGGCCGAGCGCGACTACGGCATCATGTTCCAGTCCTACGCGCTGTTCCCCAACCTCACGGTGGCGCAGAACGTGGGCTACGGCCTCGTGAACCGGCGCCAGCCGCGCGCCGCCGTGGCCGCGCGCGTGGCCGAGCTGCTGGACCTGGTGGGCCTGCCCGGCAGCGGCGCCAGGTACCCGGCCCAGATGTCGGGCGGCCAGCAGCAGCGCATCGCGCTCGCGCGGGCACTGGCCACCTCGCCGGGGCTGCTGCTGCTGGACGAGCCGCTGTCGGCGCTGGACGCCACCGTGCGCATGCACCTGCGCAACGAGATCCGCGCGTTGCAGCGCCGGCTCGGGGTGACCACCATCATGGTCACGCACGACCAGGAGGAGGCCTTGTCGATCGCCGACCGCATCGTGGTCATGAACCACGGCGTGATCGAGCAGGTCGGAACGCCGCTGCAGGTCTACCGCGAGCCGGCCTCCCCCTTCGTCGCCAACTTCGTCGGCAAGGTCAACCGCCTGCAGGCCGTGGCCGAGGGCGGCCATTGGTTCCGCTGCGGCGACAAGCGCCTGCAATGCACGCCGGCCGACGGCACGGCCGTGGCGCCGGGGCGCGAGGTGGCGCTGTACTGGCGGCCGGAAGACCGCGTGGTGGAAAGCCTGCGCGAAGACGACCCGCTGCACTGCGCCGGCACCGTGCGCCACATCGAGTTTTTGGGCGGCAACTGCCTGGCCGAGGTGGAGGTGGAGGGTCTGCCGGGCCAGCCGCAGCAGTTGCAGTACTCGCTGAACCAGGTGGACGAGTTCGGCGTGCGCGAGGGTGGCAACGTGCGCTTCGCGCTGCGTGCCGACCGGCTGCGCGTGTTCCCCGTGGACGCCGCCGCATGAACGGTGCGGCCACCGCGGCCACGGCCACGCCGCCACGTCTGCGCGGCGGCGCGCCGCCGGCCAGCCTGGGCCTGCTCGGCGTGGTGGCCTTCCTCGGCATCGGCCTGGTGGCGCCGCTCGCGCTGATCCTGTCCCAGGCGCTGGACGCGCCGCCGGGTGCGGCCGTCTCCGGCCGGGGCGCGTTCGCGGCCTACCTGGCCTCGCCCGGCTTGCTGACCAGCCTGTGGAACAGCGTGTGGGTCTCCGCGCTCGTCACGGCCATCGTGCTGCCGCTGGCCTTCGTGTTCGCCTACGCGCTCACGCGCAGCTGCATGCCGGCCAAGCCATGGCTGCGCAGCGTGATGCTGCTGCCGCTGCTGGCGCCCTCGCTGCTCTCGGCGATCTCGCTGATCTACTGGTTCGGCAACCAGGGCGTGGCCAGGGACTTCTGGCGGGGCCTGGGCCTGGACGGCATCTACGGCGCGCCCGGCATCGTGCTGGCCCAGTGCTTCGCCACCTTTCCGCATGTGCTGATGATCCTGGTCACGGCACTGTCGCTGGCCGACGCGCGGCTGTACGAAGCGGCCGACGCGCTGGGCACGGGCACGCTGCGCAGGTTCATCACGGTCACGCTGCCCAGCGCCAAGTACGGGCTGGTCTCGGCCGCGCTGGTCTGCTTCACGCTGGTCATCACCGACTTCGGCATCCCCAAGGTGGTGGGCGGCAACTTCAACATGCTGGCGACCGACGTGTTCAAGCTCGTGATCGGCCAGCAGGATTTCCAGCGCGGCGCCGTGGTGGCCCTGCTGCTGCTGTTGCCGGCCGTGCTGACCTTCGGCGTCGACCTGCTGGTGCAGCGCCGCCAGAGCGCCACGCTGACGGCGCGCGCCGTGGCTCTGGTGCCGCGGCCGGCCCGCGGCTTCGACACCGCGATGACGCTGTACTGCCTGGCCGTCGCGGCGCTGGTGCTGGCCATGTTCGGCATGGCGGTGTTCGCCTCCTTCGCCAAGCTGTGGCCCTACAACCTCGCCTTCAGCCTGGACCACTACGTGGCCGGCCTGGTCGACGCCGGGCTCGGCGACGCGCTGCGCAACAGCCTGCAGCTGGCCGGCTGGACCGCGCTGCTGGGCCCGCTGGTGGTGTTCGCGAGCGCCTACCTGCTCGAGAAGACACGCGGCCTGGACGCGCTGCGCCCCGTGGTACGCCTGCTGGCCATGCTGCCCATGGCCGTGCCGGGTCTGGTGCTGGGCCTGGGCTACATCTTCTTCTTCAACGCGCCCGGCAATCCACTGAACGGGCTGTACCAGACGCTGCCGCTCATGGTGCTGTGCACGGTAGTGCACTTCTACACCACGGGCCATGTGACGGTGGTGACGGCGCTGAAGGCGCTGGACGCCGAGTTCGAGGCCGTGTCGGCCTCGCTCAAGGTGCCGCTGTTCACCACCTTGCGGCGCGTGACGCTGCCGATCTGCCTGCCCGTGCTGCTGGACGTGTCGCGCTACTTCTTCGTCAACGCGATGACGACGATCTCGGCCGTGGTGTTCCTGTATTCGCCCGACACCCGGCTGGCCTCCGTCGCCATCCTGAACCTGGACGAGGCCGGCGACACCGGCGCCGCCGCGGCCATGGCCGTGCTGATCGCCGGCACCTCGGCGCTGGTCACGCTGTTCTACCTGGGCCTGGGCCGGCTGGTCGAGCGCCGCACCCAGGCCTGGCGGGGGCGCGGCTGATGGCGCGGCTGGCCTTGTTCGACCTCGACAACACGCTGCTGTGCGGCGACAGCGAGGTGCTGTGGGTGCAGTACCTGCTCGCGCACGGCGCGCTGGCCCCCTGGCTGGCCGAGCGCAACGCCGAGATGGCGCGCCAGTACGACGCCGGCCTGGTCCAGCCCCTGGCGTTCTGCGCCTTCTACGCCGCCACGCTCGCAGGGCGCAGCCCGGCCCAATGGGCGCCGCTGCTGCACGGCTTCGCGCAGGACGTGCTGCAGGCGCGCCTGCCCGCGGCGGCCCACGCGCTGGTGCAGCAGCACCGCGCGGCCGGCGACCTGCTGGTGCTGACCACGGCCACCAGCCGCATCCTCGCCCAAGCATCGGCCCGGGCGCTGGGCTTCGAACACCTGATCGCGACCGAACTCGAACAAGGCGCCGACGGCCGCTTCACGGGCCGCCTGGCGGGCGCGCCCAACATGCGCGAGGGCAAGCTGCAGCGCCTGCGCGCATGGCTGGCCGCGCGCGGCCAGGACGCCGATGCCGCGCTGGCCGGCGCCACCTTCTACAGCGACTCCATCAACGACCTGCCGCTGCTGCTGGCGGCGGGCGCCCCGGTGGCGGTCGATCCCGATGCGCGGCTGGCGCAGGAGGCCGCGGCGCGCCGCTGGCCCGTGCTGCGCCTGCACAGCCCGCCCTTCCCTCCCATCCCCTGAACACCGTGGCTTCCTCCTCCGCATCCCATTTCGACCTCGTCGTGGTCGGCGCCGGCATCGTCGGCCTGGCCCATGCCTACACCGCGGCGCGGCGCGGACTCAAGGTCTGCGTGGTCGAGCGCGACGCCGTCTGCGTCGGCGCCTCGGTCCGCAATTTCGGCTTCATCACGGTCACGGGCCAGGGCGCGGGCGACACCTGGCGCCGCGCCCGGCGCGCGCGCGAGGTCTGGGGCGAGGTCGCGCCGCGGGCCGGCATCGCGGCCCTGCACCACGGCCTGTACCTCATGGCTTCGCACCCGCTCGCGCTGCCCGTGCTGCAGGCCTTCATGGCGACCGAGATGGCCCAGGGCTGCGAACTGCTGGAGCCGGCCGAGGCCGCGCGCCGCGCCCCGGCCCTGCAGCTGGACGGCGCCCAGGCGGTGCTGTACAGCCCGCACGAGATGCGCGTGGAATCGCGCACCGCCATCGGCCTGCTCGCGCGCTGGCTGGCCGAGGCCCATGGCGTGGTGTTCCGCTTCGGCGAGGCGGTGCTGGAGGTGGCCACGCCGCGCGTGCGCACGGCGCGCGGCCTGCTGTTCGGCGAGCGCGTGGTGGTCTGCACCAACACCGAGCTGCACGGCCTGTTCGCCGAGCGGCTGGCGCCGCACGGGCTGCGGCTGTGCCAGCTGCAGATGCTGCGCGTGGAGCCCGAGCCCGGCTTTCGGCTGCCGGGCGCGGTGATGGCCGACCTGAGCCTGGTGCGCTACCACGGCTACAGCCGGCTGCCCGCGGCTGCGCCGCTGCTGGCGCAGCTGCGCCGCGAGCACGCCGAATCGCTGGAACACGGCATCCACCTGATCGTGGTGCAGAGCGCCGACGGCTCGCTCGTGGTCGGCGATTCGCACCATTACGGCGCCGCGCCCGAGCCCTTCGCGCAGGAGCGTGTGGACGCACTGATCCTGCAGCACCTGCGCGCCACGCTGCGGCTGCGCTCGTGCAAGGTGCGCGAACGCTGGGTCGGCGTTTATCCTTCCTCGGCCGAGACCGACTGCCTGATCGACCGACCCAACGAGGCCACGCGCGTGGTGCTCGTGACCAGCGGCACGGGTGCCAGCACCGCCTTCGGCATCGCCGAAGAGGTGCTGGACGCCTGGTGAGCTCCTTTCGAAAGACGCAAGCGATGACCACATCCCCCTCCCCCTCCACCGCGGCCGATCCCCGCGCGCTGCGCGCCGTCGTGTTCGACTGGGCCGGCACCGTGCTGGACTTCGGTTCCTGCGCGCCCATGGGCGCCTTCGTGCGGCTGTTCGAGCAGTTCGGCATCAGGCTCACGATCGCGCAGGCCCGCGGCCCCATGGGCCTGGCCAAATGGGACCACATCCAGGCCCTGGGCCGGCTGCCGGAAATCGCCGCGCAGTGGCAGCAACGCCATGGCCGGCCCTTCGTCGATGCCGACGTGGACCGGCTCTACGAGGTCTTCACGCCGCTGAACGCGGCCGTGGTGACCGACTTCGCCGACTTCATCCCGGGCGCGCTGGACACCATCGCCGGTGTGCGTGCGCGCGGCCTGCGGATCGGTTCCACCACGGGCTACAACCGGCCCATCATGGAGCGCGTGCTGCCGATCGCCGCCCAGGCGGGCTACGTGCCCGACAACCTGGTCTGCGCGGGCGATCTGGCCGCGGGCCGGCCCTCCCCGCTCATGATGTGGCGCTGCTTCGCCGACCTGGGCATCTGGTGGCCGGCCACGGTGGTCAAGGTCGACGACACCGGGGTCGGCATCCAGGAGGGCCTGAACGCCGGCACCTGGACAGTGGGCGTGGCCGTCAGCGGCAACGCCGTGGGCCTGGACCTCAACGCCTGGAACGCGCTGCCACCGGCCGCGCAGCAGGAGCGGCGTGCCGCGGCCACGGCCCAGCTGACCAGCGCCGGCGCGCACTACGTCATCGATTCGGTGGCAGACCTGCTGCCCGTGCTCGATGCCATCGCCGTCCGCCTGCGCGAGGGCGAGAAGCCCTGAGGGCGCGCGCCCGGCGACGGCGCCCCCGCCGCGCAGCGCCGGCGCCTGCCGGCCCCGTCACTGCCCCTGCCTGGGCAGGTTCAGGCTTTGCAGCAGCGGCAGCCAGCGTTCGGACTCGGTCTTGATGAAGCGGTTCAGCTCCTGCGGCGTGCCGCCGCGCGGCTCCATGCCCATGGCGCGGGCGCGCACCACGAAGTCGGGGTCGGCGATGACCTGGTTGACCGCACGGTTGAGCCGCTCGATCACGTCCTTGGGCGTGGCCGCCGGCACCGACAGCGCGTACGCGAGCAGCGCCTCGATGTCGTAGCCCTGTTCCTTGAAGGTCGGCGCATCGGGCACCTGCGGCAGGCGCTTGCTGTCCATCACGCCCAGCACCACCATCTTGCCGGCCTTGATGTGCGGCAGCGGCCCCGTGATGGAGGTGCCGTGTACGTCGGTCTGCCCGCCCAGCAGCGCCTGCAGGCCCGGCGTGTCGCCGTTGAACGGGATGTGCATGGTGCGGATGCCGACCTGCTGCTCGAACGCCAGCGGCGCGAGGTTGGTCAGGATGGAGGCGCCCGGCGAGCCACGGTTGATCTTGCCGGGGTGGGCCTTGGCGTAGGCCACCATCTCCTGGATGTTCTTGTAGGGCAAATCGGGCCGCCCGACCAGGATCGCCGGCTGGTAGGCGATCTGCGACACCGAGGCGAAGTCCTTGACCGGATCGTAGGGCAGCTTGTCGTACAGGACGGTGTTGGTGACCAGGATGCTCATCGAGGTCATCAGCACGGTCAGCCCGTCGGGCCGCGCGCGCGCCACGTGGTCGGCCGCGACGATGCCGCTGGCGCCCGGCTTGTTCTCCACGATCACCTGCATGCCGTGCTTGCCGAGTTCGGCCGCCAGCAGGCGCACGTACTGGTCGGTGCCACCGCCGGCCGCGAACGGCACGACGATGCGGGTGGTCTGCTGCGCCAGGGCCGGGACGGCCGCCAGGGCGCCGCACAGGCCCAGGGCCAGCGTCGCAAGGGTTCGGCGAATGCTCATGGTGTCTCCTGTCTTGTCTCGTTGTCGGTCGGTGGGCGGCGTCCGCGCTGCGCCGTGCCCAGGCAGCTTAGGCGCGGAACCGGTGCCCGCACGGCAAAGAGTGAAAAGCTGCTTTCCAGGTCGTGCACGTCCCGCGGACCGGCGCCGACCGGCGGCGCCGCCATGGCCACAGCCGCTGCAAAGCAGCTTTGCGCCAGGACGCCGGCGGCGCAGGGGAATCCGGCCACACTGGCCGCCATGCGGGAGATGCACACCATCCGGATCGGAGACAGCCTGGACCGGCTCGGCGAAAGCCCCTGCTGGGACGCGCGCACCGGGGCGCTGGCCTGGATCGATGCGCTGGCCGGCACCCTGCACCGCTGGTGGCCTGCCAGCGGCGCGCGCGAGACCCACAGCCTGCCGGCCCCGATCGGCGCGGTGGCGCCGTGCCGCGACGACGCCGTGGTCGTGGCCTTGCAGCACCGCTTCGCGCGCTACGACTACGGGACGCGGCAGTTGGCGACGCTGGCCCGCATCGATTGCGACCACCCCGACGTGCGGCTCAACGACGGCAAATGCGACGCCTGGGGCAACTTCATCGCCGGCACCTTGCACTACAACCGTGCGGCCGATGCACCGCTGCTCGGCGGCCTGTACCGGCTGCGGCCCGATGCCCGCCTCGAGAAGCTGGCCGAGGGCTTCGCGCTGACCAACGGCCCCTGCTTCAGCCCCGACGGCCGGACGCTCTACGTGGCCGACAGCGCGGCGCGCACCATCTGGTCTTTCGACTACCACCCCGAGCGTGCGCTCGCAGGCCGGCGCGTGTTCGCGCAGACCGAGGCGCTGGGCTCCGGCCCCGACGGCGCCACGGTGGATGCCGAGGGCCACCTGTGGACCGCGCTCGTCCGCACGGGCGAACTCGCACGCTTCGCGCCCGACGGGCGGCTGGAACGCCGCGTCGCGCTGCCGCTGAGCTACCCCACCAGCCTTTGCTTCGCCGGGCCGCAGCTGGCGACGGCCTACGTGACCTCGATCTCGCGCAGCGTGCGCCTGGCCGGCACGCGGCCGCACGACGGCGGACTGTTCGCGGTCGAGGGCCTGCCGGCGCCCGGCCTGCCGACCCAGGTGTTCGGTCGCCCCCACTGAACAAGCACCCAGGCCTTCCGCGCGCTGGGATCGCGGTCGTGTCGCTCAGCCGCGCGCGGTCGGCTCGCGCAGGGCCTCGGCCATGAAGTCCACGAAGGCCCGCACCTTGAGCGGCAGCGTGCGGTGCTGGCGGAACACCGCGAACACGCCGTTGGAGAACTGGCGCACCGCGAAGCGGTAGTCCGCGAGCAGCCGCACCAGCGTGCCGGCCTGGATGTCGGCCCGCACGGCCGATTCGGACAGCAGCGCGATGCCCATGCCGCCCATGGCGGCCAGGCGCAGCACCTCGCCGTTGTTGGAGCTCAGCACGCCCTTGATCGCGAGCTCCTGCTGCGCACCCTCGGCGTCGATGTACTTCCAGGTCGTGGCCTCCTGCTCGCGCCGGTAGGTCAGGCAGGGCAGGCGTGCCAGGTCGTTCGGATGGCGGATGCGTGCATGGCGCTGCGCGAACGCGGGGCTGGCCACGAGCACCTCGTCGCTGCTCAGAAGCCGCTTGATCACGAAGCCCGAGTCGTTCGACTCGCCGGTGCGGATGTCGATGTCGAAATCCTGCTCGACGATGTTGACCGGGTGCTCGGAGAGCTCGTACTCGACCTGGATGTCCGGGTACTGCTGGGCGAAGCGCGGCAGCAGCGGCGCGATCACGCGGATGCCGATCTGCGTGCGCGAGTGGATGCGCAGCCGGCCCTCGGGCCGCTGGCGCGCATCGCGCGCGGCCTGCTCGGCCGCGGCCATGGCTTCCAGCACGTGCTCGGCATGTTCGAGAAAGGCCTGCCCGGCCTCGGTGACTTTGAGGTTGCGGCTGGTGCGGTCGACCAGCTGCACGCCGAGCTCCTCCTCCAGCGCGCTGATGCGGCGCGAGATCGTGGCCGGCGAGAGCGCGAGGCTGCGCGCCGCGGCCGACAGGCTGCCCTTGCGCTGGGTGATCACGAAGATCCGTAGCGAATCGAGTGCTTTCATGGTCCTTGTGCCCGGTGCGCCGCACGGCCGCGCACCGGCTTGTCTCATTTCAGAAGTTGCAAAGAAGCTGTGCGCGGCATGGCGCGCCGCGCAGGGGATGCGTTCCTAAGATCGTCGCAAGCCAATCGCAACAAGGAGCCCGTGATGGATTTCGGAATCTTCATTCTGATGCAGCAGCGCAACAAGCATAAGACCTCGTACCAGATCCTCCGCGATGCGGTGGAGCAGACCCGCGTGGCCGACGAACTCGGTTTCGGCGCCGCATGGTACGCAGAACACCACTTCAGCAACTACGGCATGTGCTCGTCGCCGCTGACCATGATCGCCCACTGCGCGGCCGTCACGAAGAAGATCCGGCTCGGCACCGGCATCGTGGTGGCGCCGCTCTACACCCCGGCCCGCTTGATCGCCGACGTGGCCATGGTCGACCAGCTGTCCGATGGCCGGCTGAACCTGGGGATCGGCTCGGGCTACCAGCACTTCGAGTTCGAGCGCTTCGGCGTTTCGCTGGACACGGCCAAGCAGCGCACCTTCGAGATGCTGGACATGCTGGAGCTGGGCCTCACGCAACCCAAGTTCAGCTACGCCGGCCAGTTCTACCAGCAGCCGATGAGCGCGATCAGCCAGCGCGCCGTGCAAAAGCCCATGCCGCCGACCTGGATCACGAGCGTGGACCCGGCCTTCGTTGCGCGCGCCGTGCGCGGCGGCCACCATGTCTTCGTCTCTGGCGGCGACGGCGGCCTGGAGAAGCTGCACGCCACGCGCAGCCTGATCGACAAGGTTGCGCGCGCCGAAGGCAAGAACCCGGCCCAGGTGCCGGTCGGGCTGCTGCGCGCCGCCTACGCGAGCGACAACCAGGCCGAGGTCGACGCCTACCTCGAGTGCTCGCGCTACCAGCGCCGCATCGCGGTCAGCCTGAAGCGCCGCACCGCGCAGATCGCCGACGACTACCAGGTCGAGGAAGGCATCGTCGAGGGCGAGCCCTCGATCGAGGAGTCGCGCGCGCTGCTGCCCGTGGGCTCGGTCGATACCGTGATCGAGCGCGTGGTCCACGAGATCCGCACGCTCAAGCCGGTGCACTACTGCTTCCAGACCCAGATGGGCGACTTCGACCACCCGACCATGCTCAAGCAGCTGGCGCTGTGGGCCAAGGTCATCATTCCCACCGTGCAGCAGGAGATCGCCAACGACCCGCCGCACGTGCCCGCACCCGCCGCCGAACTGGCCGCGGCCTGAGGCGCGGCGCACGCGAGACCCGGCCATGACCAGCGCCACCGCCGAGCCCCTCGTCCGCGCCATCGAGCCGGCGCAGTTCCGCCAGCTGCTGGGCTGCTTTCCCACGGGCGTGGCGGTCATCACCACGCGCGCGGCCGACGGCAGCCCCGTGGGGCTGACCTGCAACTCCTTCAGCTCGGTTTCGCTGGAGCCGCCGCTGGTGCTGTTCAGCCTGCGCAAGCAGAGCAGCCTGCGCGCGGCCTTCGCCGCCGGCCGCGGCTTCGCGATCCACATCCTGTCGCAGGACCAGGACGCGCTGTCGGGCCGCTTCGCCTCCAGCAAGATCGCGGACAAGTTCGAGGGCGTGCGCTGGCACAGCGGCGCGCTGGGCCTGCCCGTGCTCGACGACTGCCTGGCCAGCTTCGAATGCAGCAGCTACGCCTGCCACGAGGCCGGCGACCACGACGTGCTGATCGGTGAGGTGCGCCACATGGGCGGCGGCGGCAGCGACCACGCGCTGGTGTTCTACCGCGGCGCCTACATGGTGCTGGCCGAATCGCTGCGCAAGCTCGTGGTGCAGGGCCAGCTCGACCAGGCCGGCATCGACGAGGCCTACCGCACGCTGTACGGCACGCTGCTGCGCCTGGCCTGCGAACGCGCGAGCGAGGCCGAGGTCGACGCCATCGAGGCCGCCGTCGACGCGATCGAGCAGCACCCCGACACCGCCCCGCTGGCCGAACGCATCGCCTCGGCCAGCCGCTTCTTCGCGGCGATCGCCATGGCCGGCCACAACGCGGCGCTGCTGCTCATGGCCCAGACCATGGGCACGGTGCTGCGCGAGCGCATGACCCATGTGCTGTCCGTGCGGCCGCGGCCCGACCTCTACCCGATCCGCCGGCGCATCGTGCAGCAGCTGCGCGCGCGCGATGCCGACCGGGCCGCCGCCGCGCTGGACGAACTCATCACGACGCTGCGCAGCGGCGCCTGACCACCGACACCGAACCAGGAGACACCATGTCCGACGACACCGCCCGCGGCGAGGACGAGGGCCTCGCGGCCTTCCGCCGCGAACTGCAGGCCTTCGCGCGCAGCGCCTGCCCGCCCGAGATCCGCGCCGTCGTGGCCGCGGGCCGCAAGGTCACCAAGCGCGAATACCAGCGCTGGCAGCAGATCCTGCACGACAAGGGCTGGGGCGCCCCCGGCTGGCCCCAGGAGGTCGGCGGCACGGGCTGGGACATCCGCCAGCGCCTGGTCTTCGAGGAGGTCATGGCCGAGAACGACTGCCCGCCGCTGTACCACCACGGCCTGGGCCACATCGGGCCGGTCATCATCCGCTTCGGCACGGCCGAACAGAAGGCGCGGCTGCTGCCGCGCATCCTGGACGGCTCGGACTGGTACTGCCAGGGCTACTCCGAACCCGGCGCGGGCTCGGACCTGGCCTCGCTGCAGACCAGCGCGCGGCTGGACGGCGAGCACTACGTCATCAACGGCCAGAAGATCTGGACCTCGCATGCGCACGAGGCCAACATGATCTACATGCTGGTGCGCACCTCCAGGCAGGCGAAAAAGCAGGAAGGCATCTCGCTCGTTCTCGTGCCCATGGACACGCCCGGCATCACGGTGCGGCCCATCCGCAGCATCGACGGCTGGCCCCACCTCAACGAGGTCTTCTTCGACGAAGTGCGCGTGCGCGCCGACAACCTGATCGGCGAGCCCGGCAAGGGCTGGACCTGCGCCAAGTACCTGCTCGAGCGCGAACGCCTGCCGCCGGCCAACGTGGCGCGGCTGGAACTCGTGCGCCGCCAGGTCACGCGCCTGGTCGAAGAGGCCGCACGCCAGGCCGCCGGCCGGCGCGACTTCAGCGGCCTGCTGCACAAGCTGCTGCTCTGCGAGGCCGACTCCAAGGGCGCGCGCGTGCTGATGGCACAAGCCACCGACGACCTGATCCACCAGCGCCCGCTGGGCGTGCAGCCTTCGGCCATCAAGCTGACCTGCGCCGACGTGGCCCAGCGGCTCACCACCATCGCGCTGGACGCCGTGGGCCCCGATGCCGCGCACCGCTTCCTGGCCGAGGGCGGCGACGGCGAGAGCGCCGGCGTGCCCGAGGCCACCTGGATCCAGAACTACATGTTCACGCGCGCCCGCACCATCGCCGGCGGCACCTCCGAGGTGCAGCGCACCGTGATCGCCAACGAACTCTTCGGAACTGCCTGAGCATGTCTTCCTCGTTCCCCCCCTTGTTCCCCGGCATGCTGCTCGACGCGGCCAGCCGCTACGCGCAGGACCAGGCCGCCGCGCCGCAGGCCGGTGACGCGATCGCCCAGATGGGCTGGGCCTGCACGCTGGTGCCCGAGGCCGCCGGCGGCGTGGGCGGCAGCCTGACCGACCTGGCCGCCATCGTCGAAGGCCTGGCCACGCATGGCGTGCAGCTCCCCGTGGTCGAGCGCTGCGCCGTCGTGCCCTTGCTGCTGCAGGCCGCCGCGCCCGAGGTGGCCAGGCGTTGGTTGCAGGCCCTGTGCGAGGGCGACGTGGCGGTCGCGCCGCTCGCTGCGCTGGCCGACCCACTGGACCAGCCGGCCGTCACGGCGCGGCACCTGGACATCGGCTTCGCGCTCACGGGCCTGGTGCGCGGCACGCAGCTGTCGGCGGACGTCAGCCATGCGCTGGTGCCCGCACTGCTGGACGGCGCCGAGCCTGCGCTGTTCCTCATCGAACGCGAGCGCCTGCCGGCGCCGGCCGCACGCTACCGCAGCATGGAAGGCCGCGAGGCCGTCGACGTGCGCCTGGAGGACCTGGCCCTGCCCGAGGGGGCCTGTCTGGCGCGCGGCGCCGCGGCACGGGCCGCGCTGGAACAGGCCGACAACGCCGCGCTCGCGTTGACGCTGGCCGACACGGTCGCGGCGTTGGCCGCGCTGATCCAGCGCACCATCGCCCACCTGCAGGAGCGGCGCCAGTTCGGCGTGGCGCTGGCCAGCTTCCAGGTGCTGCGCCACCGCACGGCCGACATGTACGTGCGTTTCCTGGGCGCGCGCGGCCTGCTCCTGCACGCGCTCGGCGAGCACCAGAGCGCTGGCGGCGCCGGCCCGGCGCTGCGCCGCACGCTGCGCCTGGCCAAGCTCTCGCTGGCCGAGACGGCGCGCGCCTGCGCCGAGGCCGCGATCCAGATGCACGGCGGCATGGGCATGAGCGAAGAGGTGCTGGCCACCCGCCTCGCGCAGCGCCTGCTGGCCTCGGAGTTCCGCTACGGCGACCGGCTCTACCACGCCATGCACCTGCATGGGCACGCCGCCGCCACTTCCCAACCCCTTCTGTCCAAGAGCGCACCATGAGCATCCACCTCGAAGTTTCCGACCACATCGCCGTCGTGCGGCTGGACAAGCCGCCCGTCAACGCGCTTGCGCGCGACACCCGCGTGCGCCTGATCGAGGCCTTCGACGAGGTCTCCGAACGCAGCGACGTGCGCGTGGCCGTGCTGACCGGCACCGGCAAGTTCTTCTGCTCGGGCGCCGACCTCAAGGACCGGCCCGATCCCGAGAAGCCGGGCGACTTCCTCGCGCACAACCGCTGGACGCGCGAGACCGGCAACGCGATCCGCGAATGCGCCAAGCCCGTCATCGCCGCGGTCAACGGTCCGGCCCTGGGCGCCGGCTTCGGCCTCATGGCCGCGTGCGACATCTTCCTGGCCTCCGAGGACGCCACGTTCGCCATGCCCGAGATCAACGTCGGCCTGGCTGGCGGCGTCTCCATGCTGCGCACCCTGCTCGGCCGCTCCTACACGCGACGCATGTTCTTCACGGGCATGCGCGTGTCCGCGGCCGAGCTGTACCGCCGCGGCGTGCTCGACGAGGTCCTGCCCGCGGACCAGCTGATGCCTGCGGCCATGGAACTGGCACGCGAGCTGGCCGCCAAGAGCCCGCTGGCACTGGCCTATGCCAAGCAGGCCGCCAACATGATGGACCTGATGCCCCAGCGCGACGGTTACCGCTTCGAGCAGAACATCACGATGGCGCTGTCGCGCACCGAGGACGCCAAGGAGGCCCGCATGGCCTTCCTCGAGAAGCGTGCCCCGGTCTACAAGGGCAAATGAATGGCGCGCTTGCAGAGCCGGAGCACGGCATGACCGCAGGGCACGACGTGGGCCGCGGCCTGGAGGCCGTGTTCAAGCCACGGTCCATCGCGCTGATCGGCGCCTCCGACGACCCCACCAAGATCGGCGGGCGGCCGCTGCAGTTCCTGCAACGCTACGGCTACGCGGGCGCGGTCTACCCGGTCAACCGCAAGGGCGGCACGGTTCAATCGCTGCCGGCCTATGCCAGCGTGGCCGAGCTGCCCGAGACGCCCGACCTGGCCGTCGTGACCGCACCGCCCGAAAGCGTGCCCGAGGCCATCCGCGCCTGTGCCGCGCGCGGCGTGCGCGCGGCCGTGGTCATCAGCTCGGGCTTCTCCGAGATGGGCGCGGCCGGCCAGGCCTTGCAGCAGCAGATCGGCGACATCGCGCGTGCCTCGGGCATGCGCATCGTCGGGCCCAACTGCCTGGGCGCCATCGGCGTGCACGAGAAGAGCATCGCCACCTTCTCGGTCGCGCTGGAGGCCGGCTTCCCGGCCGCCGGTGCGGTGGGCATCGTCTCGCAGAGCGGCAATCTGGGCAGCTACGCCATGCGCGTGGCGGCCGAGCGCGGCGCCGGCATCAGCCGGCTGCTGACCACGGGCAACGAATGCGACGTGGACATCGCCGACGCGATCGCCGCGCTCGCGCTGGACGACGTGAGTTCCGTGATCCTGTGCTGCATGGAAACCTGCCGCGACGGCCCGCGCCTGGTGCGCGCGCTGGCGCTGGCGCGCGAAGCCGGCAAGCCGGTGGTGGTGCTCAAGGTCGGCGTGTCGGATGCGGGCAGCGCCGCCGCAGCCTCGCACACGGGTGCGCTGGCCGGCTCCGACGCGGTGTTCGACGTGGTGCTGCGCAACGGCGGCGCGATCCGGGTGCCCAGCATCGAGCAGCTCATCGAGGTGGGCCTGGCGATCTCGGTCGTCGGCGTGCCGCGCGCGCCGCGCGGCGGACGCGTGGCCGTGCTGACGGCCTCGGGCGGCTTCGGCGTGCTGCTGGCCGACGCCGCCAGCGCCCAGGGCCTCACGCTGGCACCGTTGCAAGAAGCCACGCGCGCCCGCATCCTGGCGGCCGTGCCCTTCGCCTCGCCCGCCAACCCGGTGGACATGACGGCCCAGGTCTCGAGCCGGCCCGAACTGCTGGCCGAGGTGCTGGACGCCGTGGCGGCCGACGACAGCTGCGACGCGCTGCTGCTGCAATCGGCCAATGCCTTCAACATGCCCCGGCTGCGCGACGTGTTCCTGGCCGCGCTGCGCCGGCTGCGCGAGGCCCATCCGGCGCGCACGCTGCTGGTGTGCAGCCGCGCGCCGCGCGAGGTCGCGCAGCAGCTGCACGCGCTGGGCTTTCCCACGGTCGAGGGCCTGGACGCGGCCTGCGCGACGCTGGCCGCACTCGTGCAGCTGGGCCGGCAGGCCGGCGCACGGCCTGCGGCGGCGCCCGCGCCGGCCGCTGCCGCCCCGCTGGATGCGCGCGCCTTCGCCGACGAGGCCTCGGCCAAGGCCGTGCTGGCCGCCGCCGGCCTGCCCGTGCTGCGCGAGGCCACGGCCGCCACGCGCGCGGCCGCGCTGGCCGCGGCACAGGACATCGGTTTCCCGGTGGTGCTCAAGATCGTCTCGCCCGACATCGCGCACAAGACCGAGGTCGGCGGCGTGGTGGTCGGCGTGCGCACGCCGGCCCAGCTCGA
This sequence comes from Pseudorhodoferax aquiterrae, assembly GCF_014652235.1. Taxonomy (GTDB): domain Bacteria; phylum Pseudomonadota; class Gammaproteobacteria; order Burkholderiales; family Burkholderiaceae_C; genus Pseudorhodoferax; species Pseudorhodoferax aquiterrae. The sequence goes on along the minus strand of NZ_BMYK01000007.1, from coordinate 237,894 downwards.
AGCCGAATACGACGCGCTGCTGGCGCGCGTGACGCAGAACGCGCCGCAGGCCCGCATCACGGGCGTGCTGGTGGCGCAGATGGCGCCGCAGGGCACCGAGCTGATCCTGGGCACCAAGAAGGACCCGGTGTTCGGCCCCATGGTCATGGTCGGCCTGGGCGGCATCTACGCCGAGGTGTTCCAGGACGTGGCCTTGCAGACGGCCCCGGTCAGCGAAGCCCAGGCCGAGGCCATGCTGCGCTCGCTCAAGACCTTCCCCTTGCTGGACGGCGCGCGCGGCCGCGCCAAGGCCGACGTGGCCGCTGCGGCGCGTGCCGTCGCCAGTCTGTCGCGCTTCGCCGCGGCGCATGCCCACAGCGTGGCCGAGATCGACATCAACCCGCTGGTGGTGCTGGCCCAGGGCCAGGGCGCGTTCGCGCTCGACGCCCTGCTGGTGCCCTCCCCGCGTTCCCAGGAGACCGAACACCATGTCTGACCCCCAGGCAGCCAGCGCGCTGCACGGCCGCGTGGCCTTCATCAGCGGCGCCGGCCACGGCATCGGCCGCGCCACGGCGCGCGCCATGGCAGCGCTCGGCGCCACCGTGGGCGTGAACGACCTCAAGCCCGAGTTCGTCGAGGACACCGTGGCCGAGATCCGCGCGGCCGGCGGCCAGGCCATCGCCATCGCACAGGACGTGTCCACACGCGAAGGCATGCACGTCGCCGTGCAGCGGCTGGCGCGCGAGGCCGGCCGGCTCGACGTGCTCGTCAACAACGCGGCCTGGGTGCGCTACCAGCCGCTGCCCGAGATCACGCCCGAGGTCATGGACCGCATGGTGGAGATCGGCTTCAAGTCCGTGGTCTGGGGCATGCAGGCCGCGGCCGAGGCCATGGATCCGCAACGCGGCGGCGCCATCGTCAACGTGGCCTCGATCGCAGCCTTCAAGTCGCCCATGCGTTCCGTCGTCTACAGCGGCCTGAAGGCCGGCGTGCTGGGCCTCACGCGTGCGGCGGCGGTCGACCTCGGCGCAAGGCGCATCCGTGTCAACGCCGTCGCGCCCGGTGCCGTGCCGACCGAGGGCACGGCCAAGCACCGCAATGCCGAGCTCGATGCACGGCGCATCGCGCGCACGCCGCTGGGCCGGCTGGGCACGGTGGCGGACATCGCCGACGCGATCTGCTTCCTGGCCAGCGACGCCGCGCGCTTCGTCAACGCCGAGACCATCCGGCTCGACGGCGGTGCCTCGGAGACCTCGCTGTGAGCGCCGCGCCGGGCCGTCCCGGGCCAGCGCGCGCCCCCTCGGGAGGCAGCGAACCCCGTGCAGCGGGAAGCGTGGAGGCACCAGTGGGCGCGGTCGCACCCAAGCGGCTGCAAAACGTCTACTTGGTGGCCGAGAACCCGGCCGCGCTGCACGCCTTCTACAGCCAGGCACTCGGCCTGCAGCTCAAGTTCCAGGACGGCGAGCGCTGGTTCCAGTACGGCGTGGGCGGCGGCAACGTCTCGCTGGCCTGCCGCGAAGAGGCCGCGCCCGCCACGGCCGGCGCCGTGCTGGTGTTCGAGGTCGACGACTTCGACGGCGCCGAGCAGCGCATCGCGGCCGCCGGTGGCGCGGGGCTGGGCCTGCGCGACATGGGCAGCCATGGCGCCGTGCTGTCGCTGCGCGACCCCGAGGGCCATGTGGTGCAGCTGTTCCGGCGCGCGCCGGCGCAGGCGGCATGAACGTGGACAGCCTGCAGGCGCTGCTGGACCGGGAGGCGATCCGCGACTGCCTGTACCGCTACTGCCGCGGCATCGACCGCTGCGACGAGGCCGCGCTGCGCTCGGCCTACTGGGAGGACGCGAGCGATTGCCACGGCGCCTGGAACGGCAGCGCGAGCGGCTTCATCGACCAGGCCCTGGCGCGCCTGCGCCAGGGTGGCCGGCGCGTGCACCAGATCACCAACGTGCTGATCGAACTGCACGGCGCGCGCGCGGCGGTGGAGAGCAACTTCTTCGCGCTGCAGTCCACGGCCGCGCGGCCGGACCGCGAGACCTTTTTGTGCGGGCGCTACGCCGACCGCTTCGAGCGCCGCGCAGGCGAATGGCGTGTGGCCGCACGCACCGTGGTCTACGATTGGATCGAGGAGCGCACGCGGCCCGAGGCCGCGCAGGACAGCGCCGCGCTGTTCGGCCTGCGCCAGCCCGTCGGCTGCCCCGCCCCCATGGACACCATCTACGGCCTGCTGGGCGCCGTGCGCGCCGGCTGAACCCGAACCCACCGTGCATTGCGACCCCCTCCCGAACGGCAGCCCGCGCACCGCCCTCGTGACGGGCGCAGCGGGCGGCATCGGCCGCGCCACCGCGCTGCGCCTGGCGCAGCAGGGCTGGCGCTGCGTGGCCGTCGATGCCGACGCGGCCGGCCTGCAGCGCCTGCAGGCCGACTGGCCCGCAGCAGCGCCTGCGCCGCTGGCCCGCACCGTCGACCTCACCGACCCGGCGCACATCGCCGCGCTGGCCCACGGTCTGCCGCCGCTCGACGCGCTGCTCAACAACGCCGGCCTGTCGGCCGGCGGCGCCGAGGCGCTGGCCGGCGACGAGGACGGCACGGCCGCGCGCCTGCTCGCGCTGAACCTGCAGGCGCCGGCCCGCCTGGTGCAGGCGCTGGCCGGGCGGCTGCGGCCCGGCGCGCGCATCGTCAACGTGGCCTCGGGCGCAGGCCTGCGCGCGATCCCCTGGCGCGGGCTCTACAGCCCGAGCAAGGCCGGCCTGATCGCCCAGACCCGCGCGCTGGCCCGCGCCCGCCCGGGCTGGACCGTGACCGCGCTGGCCCCCGGCTTCGTGCGCACCGAGCTCGTGCAGGTTTTGATCGACAGCGGCCGGCTGGACCCGGCCCAGGCCGTGGCCAAGATCCCGCTGGGCCGCATGGCCGAGCCCGCGGACATGGCCGAGGCGCTGTGCTTCCTGGCCAGCCCCGGCGCGCGCGTGCTGACCGGGCAGCTGCTCGTGCTCGACGGCGGCTCCTCGGCCTGCGGCGGCAGCCAGGCCCTGCCGGCCGCGCGGCATGCGCCGCGGCCCTTCGACCTGCCGACCCGGCTGCAGACCAGCGCCGTGCGCGCGCCGGACTGGCAAGACAGCCTCCAGGCACTGGCCCCCACGACCGGGGGCGAGGCCTACGCGGCAGTGGTCGACGGCGCCGCGCTCGACGCCGCCCCCGGCGCGCTGCTGGCCACGGTGCGCGCCGCGGCCCGCCGCTTTCGCAGCCGCCATGCGCACAGCGCCAGCCTCACGCTGCTGCTGCCGCGGCCCGACGCCGACACGGCCTGGGAACATGCGGGCGACCTGGCCGCCACCCACATGCTGGTGGCCACGCTGGCTGCCGAATGGGGCGCCCTGGGCCTGCGCATCAACGCACTGGCGCCAGGCGACGCGATCAACCCCTGCCTGCCGCTGCTGGCGTACATGGCTGGCGCGCGGGCGCAATTCCTGACCGGCCAGGTCGTGCAGCCCGGCCTCTAGCCTTCCGACACGGACGGCCTGCCAGCAGCAGACCGTCCCCCCCACACCCAAGACAAGGAGACCCCGATGTTCGATACCCCTGTTTCCCGGCGCGGCCTGATGGCCCTCGCAGGCCTGTACGCGCTGCCCCACGGTGTGCTGGCCGAGACCGCCTGGCCGGCGCGGCCGATCCGGCTCGTCGTGCCGGGCTCGCCGGGCGCCGGCTCGGACATCTTTGCGCGGCTGCTCGCCGTTGCGCTCGGCGAGGCGCTCAAGCAGCCCGTGCTGGTGGACAACAAGGCCGGCGCCAACGGCCTGATCGGCAACGACACCGTGGCCAAGGCCGCGCCGGACGGCTACACCATCCTGCTCTCGCCCTCCTCGGCCATCGCGATCAATCCCGTCATCCAGCCCCGGATGCCGTACGACACGCAGAAGGATCTGCTGCCCGTGGCCCAGGTCGGCTCGGCCGGCGTGCTGCTCGTCGCGCACCCGTCCACGGGCTTGAAGTCGCTGGCCGACCTCGTGCGCCATGCCAAGGCCCATCCGGACAGACTGGCCTACGGCTCCTGGGGCAGCGGCTCGACCGGCCACCTGGTCATGGAAGGCATCAAGGCCCAGTACGGCCTGACCATGCCGCATGTGCCCTACAAGGGCGTGTCGCCGCTGGTCAACGACCTGCTCGCCAACACCATCGGCGTGGGATTCGTCGACATCGCCTCGCCCGTGCCGCAGATCCGCGCCGGCAAGCTCACGGCGCTGGGCGCCACCGGCTCGGCACGCGGCCCGGCGCTGCCGGACCTGCCCACGCTCAGCGAGCAGGGCTACCAGTTCGACGCCGATGGCTGGTACGGCATCTTCGCGCCGGCCGGCACGCCGCGCGATGTCGTGCTGCGCTTGAACCAGGAGGTGAACCGCATCCTCGCCACCGAGGACACGGTACAGAAGTTCGCCGCGCAGAACATGCCGCGCCCGCCGATCAAGAGCGCCGACGCGTTCGCCGCCACGGTGCGCCGCGACATGGCCGCCTGGCAGGAACTGGCCCGCGTGGCCCGGCTCAAGATCGACTGAGGCGGCGTTCCCCGGTCCCGCCACCACGCAGCACCTTGCGCGACCAGGCCGGCAGCCAGGCGGCGAGGTGTTCCGCGAAACCCGCGGTCGCAGGCGACATGGCGCGCGCGACGGGCTGGTACAGGCAGACTTTCCTCACGGTCTCGGGGTCGACCACGCGCCGCATCACCAGGCCGAAGGGCGTGGCGACCACGCCGACATAGGCCGGCGCGAGCGTGGCGGCCAGGCCATGCACCGCCATGCCCAGGGCGGTCGAGACGTTGTCGACCACGTCGACGGGAACGACCCGCTCGCCGTCCGGCATGTTCGCGTGCATGCGCGCCACGCTGCGTTCGTGGTCCCGCCCGGCGGCGACCAGCGCCACGTCGCGCAGATCGGCCCAGCGCAGCCGGGCGCGGCGCGCCAGCGGATGGTCCTGCGCGCACCAGAGCACCCACAGGCTGTCGAACAGGCCGTGGCGCGCCACCTCGGGCGGCACCGCACGGTCGGGTCCGACGGCCAGGTCCACGTCGCCCGCGGCCACCGCGTCCACCAGCGCATCCACCGCCAGGTCGTGCACGCGCACGACCACCTTGGGGTGCGTCGCCCGGTAGGCCTGGATGGCCGCGGGCACCGCGCAACTGGCCAGCACCAGCGGCGCGCCGATGCGCACCACGCCGGCGGCGCGGTTGCGCACGTCGGCCGCCGCACGCTCCGCGGCATGCACATGGCGCAGCATGGTCTCGGCCGAGCCCAGGAAGTCGCGCCCCGCGCTGGACAGGTCCACACGGCGCGTGGTGCGGTCGAACACCCGGAACCCCAGGACGGACTCGAGCTCGGCGACGAGCTGGCTGACCGCCTGCGTCGTCATGCCCAGCTGCTCGGCGGCCTCGCCGAAGCTGCGGGTCCGGGCGACGGCGGTGAGCGCTTCGATCTGGCGCAGCGTGAAACGTGTCAGCGGCATGCCGCGGATTATCAAGCCCGGCTTGAAAACTCCTCCGAATCGATTGATTGTGGCGGGCCTGCACGCCGCCGACACTGCCCGCTCCCCGACCCGGAGACCACCTTGCTCGCCACGCACATCCACCAGGCCCTGGCGCGCGACCTCGCGCAGGCCGAAAGCAGCCGCGTCCAGCTGCCGCAGTTCTCGCGGCTGCATCCCGCCATGGAGATCGCCGACAGCTACGCGATCCAGCGCGAATGGGTGCGGCTGCAACAGCAGCAGGGCCGCCGTGCCATCGGCCACAAGATCGGCCTGACCTCGCGGGCCATGCAGATCGCCTCGCAGATCACCGAGCCGGACTACGGCACCTTGCTGGACAGCATGCTGCTGCAGGACGGCAGCGAGGTCGAGGCGGCGCGCTTCATCGTGCCGCGGCTCGAGGTGGAGTTCGCCTTCATCCTGGCCCGGCCGCTCGAGGGCCCGAACCTGGGCCTCGTCGACGTGCTCAACGCGACCGACTACGTGGTTCCGGCCCTGGAACTCATCGACGCGCGCATCGAGCAGTTCGACCGCGACACCCGCGCACCGCGCAAGGTGCTCGACACCATCGCCGACAACGCAGCGAACGCCGGCATCGTGCTGGGCGGCCGCCCGATGCGCCCGGACCAGGTCGACTGGCGCTGGGCCGGTGCGCTGCTGTTCAAGAACGGCGTGGTCGAGGAATCCGGCCTGGGCGCCGCGGTGCTGAACCATCCGGCCAAGGGCGTGGCCTGGCTGGCCAACAAGCTGGCGGCCCACGGCGAGGGTCTCGCGGCCGGCGAGACCGTGCTGGGCGGCTCGTTCACGCGGCCCGTCGCCTGTGCGGCCGGCGACGTGTTCCATGCCGACTACGGCCCGCTCGGCGCGATCGCGCTGCGCTTCGTCTGACCGCGCATTTGCAGGAGTCTTGCTTGACCACATCGCAGCCCATCGTCGTCGACAGCGTGTCCGTCTCGCCCGACCACTACATCGACGGCCAACGCGTCGCCTCGGCCAGCCGCTTCGCCCTGTCCAGCCCGATCGACCAGCGCCCGCTGGGCCAGGTCGCCGAGGGTCTGGACGCGCATGTGGAGGCCGCCATCGTCGCGGCGCAGCAGGCCTTCGCGGCCTGGAGTGCGCTGACAGCGGCCGAGCGCAAGCCCTACCTCGACCGCTTCGCCGAGGAGATCGGCCGGCGCGCCGACGCCTTCTGCCGGCTCGAGAGCAACGACGCCGGCGTGCTGCTCTCGCGCATGCGCCACGGCGTGGTGCCGCGCGCCATGCTCAACATCACCTGGTTCGCCCAGCATGCGCTCACCCTGCAGAACCGGCCCATCGAGACCGAGCAGGCGCACCACATCGTGCGCCACGACCCGGCCGGCGTGGTGGCCATCATCACGCCCTGGAATGCGCCGCTGATGCTGTCGACCTGGAAGCTCGGGCCGGCGCTGGCCGCTGGCAACACCTGCATCCTCAAGCCGCCGGAGTGGGCGCCGCTGACCTGCTCGCTGCTGGCCGAGGCGGCCGACGCCGCGGGCCTGCCGCGCGGCGTGTTCAACGTGGTGCAGGGCACGGGCGCCACCACCGGCGCGCGCCTGGTCAGCGACCCGCGCATCGCGCGCATCTCGTTCACGGGCAGCGTGCCCACGGCCAAGTGGATCGCGCAGGCGGCCGGCGCCAACCTGGTGCCCTGCAGCCTGGAGCTGGGTGGCAAGAGCCCCTTCATCGTGCTGGAGGATGCCGACCTGGACAACGCCGCCGCCACCGGCGCGCTGATGTACCGCAACGCCGGCCAGGTCTGCCTGGCGGGCACGCGCTTGCTCGTGCATGCCAGGGTCGCGGACCGCTTCGTCGCCGCCATGCGTGGCTACGTGGAGAAGCTGGCCATCGGCGACCCCCGTGACGAGGCGACCGAGGTCGGCCCCATCATCCATCCGCGCCAGGTGGAGCGCGTGCAGGGCTTCGTGCAGCGCGCCGTGGCGGGCGGCGCGCGGCTGCTGTGGGGCGGCGGGCCGCATCCCTTCGGCGCGCAGTACTTCCAGCCGACCATGCTGACCGAGCTGCGCCAGGACGACGAGATCGTGCAGAACGAGGTGTTCGGCCCCGTGCTCACGCTGCAGACCTTCGGCAGCGACGACGAGGCCATCCGTCTTGCCAACGGCACCGACTATGGCCTGGGCGGCGTGTGCTACGGCGCCACCGAACACGCCACGGCCGTGGCCCAGCGCGTGCGCACGGGCTTCATCTGGGTCAACAGCTTCGGCATCCGAGACCTGGCCGCGCCCTTCGGCGGCATCAAGCGCAGCGGCATCGGCCGCGAGGGCGGCGACTGGAGCTTCGAGTTCTTCTGCGACATCAAGGACGTGGTGGTGCCCAAGAAGCCCTTCCGCGCCAGCTTCAGCCAGCGTTGAAAGGATCCCCATGACTGGACAGATCGCCGGTGCCGCCATCGTGTCGCACCACCCTGGCCTGATGCAATGCGAGGAATTCCGTCGCGCCATGGGCGCGGGCGAGGACTCCGACCTCATCGCCGGCTACGCACGGCTGCGTGAGAAGATCGCCGCCGCCCGGCCCGACGTGGTCATGGTTTTCGACAGCCACTGGTTCACCACCGGCTACCACCTGGTGGACGGCGGCGCGCGCTACAGCGGCACCTACATCTCCGACGAGATGCCCTGGTACCTGCACGGCGTGCCCTTCGCCTACCGCGGCCACCCCCGGCTGGCGCGGGCGCTGGAGGCGGCCTCGCGCGCGCGCCAGGGCCATGTGCGCGTGATCGACCACCCCGACCTGGGCCGGCACTACGCCACCGTCAACCTCGTCAAGCAGCTGCGGCTGGAACTGGACGACACGCCGGTGGTGACCGTCAGCTCCTGCCAGAACTGCCGCTGGGAGCAGTTTCTGCAGTCGGGCGAAGACATCGCCGAAGGCATCCGCGCAAGCGGCCTGCGCGTGGTGCTGCTGGCCTCGGGCGCGCTCTCGCACAAGTTCAACGGCATCGACTGGAAACCGAAGCACCCGCGCATCTTCCACGAGAGCAATGTTTCCTCGGAAGAGAACATCGCCAGCGACAAGCAGGCCATCGCGCTGATGGCCGAGGGCCGGCACGACGAGATCCTCGCGCGCTGGGACAGCGACTACCGCACGAAGCCCTGGGAGGCCTTCGGCGCGCACTACCTGCAGATGCTGGGCGCCATGGGTGGCGCCGCCTGCCGCGCCCGGGGCGAGGCGCTCTCGGCCTACGAGAACGCGCGCGGCACCGGCAACATCCACATCTGGTTCGGCACGGAGCACGCATGAACTTCGAATTTCCCTTCAAAGAACTTCCGGCCGTGCTGCGCGGCCCGCGCGTGGAGCGCCGCCGCGTGCTGCTGGGTGGCAGCGCCTTCTGGGGCACCCTCGTCGAGCACGGTGCCGCTGCCGGCCGCCTGCGGCTGGACGATGGCTGCGTGCTGGATGCCGAGGCGCAGACCTACCTGCCGCCGGTGTCCCCCAGCAAGATCATCGCGGTGCACATCAGCTACCGCTCGCGCAGCATGGAGACGCGCGACAAACCCAAGCCCAGCGAGACGCCGACCTACTTCACCAAGCCGCCCAGCGCGCTGAACGGCCACGGCGGCCAGATCCTCAAGCCTTCGGACTGCAGGTACCTCAACTACGAGGGCGAGTATGCGGTCGTCATCGGCAGGACCTGCCGCAACGTCACGCCAGACGAGGCCTGGGACTGCATCGAGGGCTTCTGCCCGGCGCTGGACATGGGCCTGCAGGACTTCCGCGACACCGACCAGGGCAGCATGCTGCGCGTGAAGGGGGCCGACACGCTGCTGCCCATCGGTCCGGGCATCGTGCGCGGCGTGAACCTGTTCGAGCAGACGCTGCGCACCTTCGTGAACGGCCTGGTCGTGCAGGAGGCGCAGATCGGCGAGGAAACCATCTGGGGGCCGCACTACGTCATCGCGGACATCGCGCGCCACATCACGCTGGTGGCCGGCGACGTGATCCTGATGGGCACGCCCTGCCACTCGCGCAGCATCGATGCAGGCCAGACGGTGGAGTGCGAGATCACCGGCCTCGGCCGCATCGGCGGCACGGTGGTCGGCATCGACCCGCCACGCGCGGCTGCGCTCGGCGTCGGCCATGCGCCCGCCGACACACCGGAGGTGCGGCGCGTCGCGCTGGGCTTCGACGAGCGGGTTCCCGCGCACCTGAAGGCCAACCTGCGGCAAGCGCGGGAGCAGGCATGAGCAGGTCGTGCGCCGTCGGCACCGGTGCGCCTGCCCATGGCGCGCGGTGAAGGGGCGGTCTACAGAAGCCCCGGAATCGTCTCGGCGAAGTTCTTCGCCGGCAGCACGATCACGAACTCGGCGCCGCCCGTCTGGCGGTTCTGCGCACTGATCCGTCCGCCATGGATCTCCAGGATCTTGCGGCAGATGGCCAGGCCCAGGCCGGTCCCGCCGGAGCCGTCCTTGGTCGTCGTGGACTGCACGAAGGCGGCGAAGATGCGCTCGGTTTCCTGGTCCGGGATGCCCGGGCCCTGGTCCCGGATGCGCAGAACGATCTCCTGTCCATCGGGGCATTCGCCCGAGATCGCGATGATTCCCTGCGCCGGGGAAAACCGGATGGCGTTGGCGAGAACGTTCCGGATCACCTGCTGGAAGCGCAGCGGATCGACCTTGCCGACGAGCGGCGTGGCCGCCAGCGCGTCTTCGAGCTGGAGCCCCTTCGCGGCGATCTGGGGCGCAAGCTCCTGGACGACCTCCCGGATCAGCGGACGAAGATCGGTGCGCTCGAGCGTGAACGTCCCCACCGAGCTTTCCAGCTTCGCGACGTCGAGCAGGTCGTTCACCAGTGCCAGCATGCGTTTGCCCGAGCTCAGGATGTCCTCGAACATCGGTCTGAGCTTGGGTTGGTCACGTCCGCGCATGAGGCCGAGCTCGGAGAATCCGAGAATGGACTGGAGCGGTGTCCGCAGTTCATGGCTGATGTTGGCGATGAACTCGGACTTGGCACGCGAGGCCTCCTCCGCAACGTCGCGGGCGGCCCGGGTCGCGCGTTCGGCCGCCCTGAACTCGCTGACGTCCATGAGCACGGAGAGGATGCCGGCCGGCTTGCCGCCGTCACCGGGCATGAGCACCTTCTCGATGACCACGTCGCGACGCGAACCATCGGCGTGGGGCATGTTCGTCTCGTACCGGATCCGCCCGCCGCGCAGGATCAGCTCGTCGTCGTTCTGGCTGTGGAAGGACAGCGCCTCCTGGGCCGGCCCAGGGATGGCCGAATGGCCGTGGACCTGCGTTCGCGACAGTCCGGTGAACTGCTCCCACGCCTGGTTCGTGCTCAGGTAGCGGCCGCGCAGGTCGCGCACGGAAAGAGGCAGCGGGCTCGTCTGCAGGATCAGCTCGGTGATCGCGAGCTGGGTCTGCAGCTTGCGCTGCGAGGTGACACGCTCGGTCACGTCGACGGCGCTGCCCGCGAAGCCGATGATGCGTTCGCGGTGCACGAGGGGGACGACGGCCACGTCGACGATGCGCCGCTCGGAGCCGCCATGGGCCTGGACCGTGATCTGCGCGTTGCGGATGCCCGCCCCGCTCGCCGGCTCGAACAGCGCCTGCATCTGCTTCCTCTGGGCAGGGATCGCGAGCGCGGACAGCTCCATGCCGATGGCATCGGACGGAGAGGTCTCGGCGATGGCCGTCCAGCGCGCGTTGACGAAGGTCAGGATGCCCTGGGGGTCGGTCCGGAAGATGAGCTCCTGCACGCTGCGCAATGTGGTGCTGTGCTCCTGCTCACGGCGGGCGACTTCCGCCTGGGCCTGGTTCAGCAGCTTGCGCGTTCTCTCACGGGCGCGCAGGCCGAAGCAGGCGACGGCCGTCATCGCGCCGAGCAGCAGCACTGCGGCGCCGGCGACCCAGATGGTGCTTTGCATGGAGCGCCACCACGCGGCTTTCATCGTCGCGACCGGGTGCTGCACCAGCACCACGAGCGGCCACTGGCGAGAGACACGGTAGGCCACGATCTGCGCTGCGCTGTTCCCGATGCCGTCTCCTTCGTAGGTGTCGTGTTCGGTGGTGGCCAGCCGCCGGCGGAACAGTTCGTGCGCGCCCACCTGCTCGCCTGGATTGACGCTGGCGCCGACCGTTGCGGCGAGCACTTCGCCGGCGTAGCTGGTCAGCAGGCCGGTCGCGCGCGTGTCGTCCAGGGTCAGCGTCTGGTAGTTGGAGAACGCGTCGGGGTTCAGCATGGCCACGAGCAGGCCGCTCGCATCGCTGCCGATCTGCACAGTCCTGAACATGGGAATGAAGCCCACGCCCGCAGGCGCCCGGCTCGGCAGCCCCGCAGGCTGCGCCAGATCGGCGATCCCGCGGCCCGGGACGAACGACCCCAGGCGCTCGCGGCCCGGCGCCGGCCATGCGCCGACCCGGGTCCGGTCGACCACGACGCCGATGGTGTCGGTCGCAACGGTGCTGGCGACGACGACGCCGTTGGCGTCCAGCACCGCAAAGCCGCGCAGGAATGGAAAACCGGCCTGTGCTTCACGCAGGAGCGCGGTCAGCTCGGGTCCCGGCGGCAGATGACGGCTGGCCAGCCGGTCTGCCAGGGCCGACAGCGAGACCGCGGCGGTGTCGACGGTGAGCGTGGCGTGGTCCTCCAGCACGCGCGCCATCAATGCCTGCTCCGAACGTGCGTTCTCCACGTGGTTGCGGTACTCGAGGAAACCGACCCAGAGCGCGGCAGCGGCGACCAGCGCCGTCAGGGCCAGGCCCAGCAGCAGAACGATGCGGCTCTCGGTCCATGCGCTGGGCCTGGCGGTGGTCTCCCCGGACTCGGGCGGCGCGCCGGACGGGAGCATCAGCGCACCAACGCGGGCGTGAGCCCATGGGCCCGGGCCGCCGCCGCGAGTCGTCCGTCGCGCTTGATGCGCGCAACGAACTCGTCGACCACGGCCAGCCACTCGGCGTCGCCCTGCTTGACCGCATAGCCGTAGGGAACGACGTGGAATGGCGTGGGCGGCGCCACCAGCCGTGCCCAGTCGGCGTTGTCGAGCAGGCGCCGGCTGTACGGGTAGTCGGTCATGAACACGTCGACGCGGCCGGCCTCCAGTTCACGTTCGCGGGTGGCGGGCGGCTTGACGATCACGAGGGTCGCCCGCTTCAAGGCCTGTGCCATGACGGGCTCCATGAAGGTTCCGGCCTGCACCGCGACCTGCACGCCGGGCTGGTCGATGTCGTCCCATTCGCGCACGGCGCGGTTGCTCCGCGTCGTCACGGCGTAGATGTCGCTCTGGAGATAGGGCTGCGAAAACGCCAGCTGCGCCATCCGTTGCGGCAGCATGCCCACGGCGAACATCGCGATGTCGCAGCGGTCGCGGTTCAAGTCCTGCACCAGCGTGGGAAAGGACGAGTCGACCAGCTCGACGCGCACGCGCAGGTCGCTGCCGAGCGCCGCGGACAGATCGATGTCCAGGCCGGTCAGCTGCTGCGTCCGCGGACTGCGGTAGGTGATGCCGTAGTAGTCGGGCCAGATGCACACGTGCACCGTTGCGGACTTCTGGACGCGGTCGAGCACCGGTCCCGCCTGCGCCGCGGAGCCCAGCAGCACGGAGCATGCGACCGCCATGGTTGCGGCCAAGGGCGAGAAGTTCTTCCACATGGTCTTGCTCCTCACTTGAAGGCCTGCGCCGCCTGCAGGCGGGGTGGCTCCTGCATCAGCTCAGCCAGATCGAACTTGCGCGAATTGACTTCGTCGCGGATCGCGATGAAGAGGTCGGCGTGGCGCACAAAGCAGTCCACCACCTGCGGATCGAAGGCCCGGCCACGCTCGGCCGCCAGCATGTCCAGCGCCGTCGCATCGTCGAAGGCCGCACGATAGCAGCGGTCCATGGTCAGGGCATCGAAGAAGTCGGCGACCGCCACGATGCGGCCCGACAGCGGGATCGCTTCACCGGACAGCCGGCTCGGATAGCCGGCGCCATCCCAGCGCTCATGGTGCGCCAGGGCGGTCTGTGCCGCCAGCTGGAACAGCGGGATCCGCGACCGTCCCAGAATGCGGGCGCCGATGCCGGGGTGCTCTTTCATGACCGCGCGCTCGTCCGAGGTCAGCGCGCCGGGCTTCTTCAGCACCGCGTCGACGATGCCGATCTTGCCGATGTCGTGCATGGGCGCCGCCTGCCGGAGCAGTGCGGCGTACGCGCGATCCTGTCCCAGCTTGAGTGCGAGCCCCCAGGCCAGATAGCCCATCCGGACGATGTGCACGCCTGTGTCGTCGTCGCGGAACTCGGCCGCGCGCGCCAGCAGCAGCAAGGCTTCATGGTGGGCGCGGGTGACCTCCTGCAGGGCCTGGTTCCTCTCGTGGTACATCTGGCCGAAGTCGGCCAGCAGGCGTTCCATCTGCGCAGCGGCGGCGTCTTCGAAGGACTTGTCCTGCGCGGCGGCCCGTTCGCCGGCAGCACCAGCGCAGGCAAGGCTGCTCACAGCTGCTCCGCCGGTTCGCCGATCAGCTCCAGCAGCTTCATCGGGCTGAAAGGCTTCACCACATAGGCATCGGCACCCGCCAGCATCCCTTGTTCCTGGTCCTTGCTGCCACCGCGCGCAGACACCAGAAAAACCTTGATGCGCTGCAACTGCGGGTCCGATTTGATGGCCCGGCACAGGTCCAGTCCGTTCTGCTCGCCGGGCATCATGACGTCCAGGAAGACCAGGTCCGGCATCCAGGCCTTGACGGCGTCCATGCCCGCGACCACATCGCCGGCTTCATGGATCGTGCAGCTCTCGAATTCGAGGGTCATGCGGATGAGGCGCCGGATGTCGGCATGGTCTTCAACGATCAAGACGGTCTTCATGGGGATGGTGTGCGTGAGGGGTTCGCTGAATTATCATCTTCCTCGCAGTTTTGAATCATTTTCAAATCTGCATAAATGATAGTTTCCGAGGAAAATGACACAATCCCTGCCGGCAGATGCCGCCGAAACCTACACGACGCTGGAAGCCGCCCACCACATGGGCCTGGCCGTCCGATCGGTGCAGCTCATGGTCGACCGCGGCGAGCTGACCGCATGGAAGACGCCAGGCGGGCACCGCCGCATCTCTCGGGAGTCGGTCCACCGGTGGATCTCGCAAAAGCGCGGCGAGCAGCCTGTGGCGGATGGGCGCGAAGCTGAGACGTCCCATCGCGCCCAGAGCACTGCCTGGACGCGCCCGCCGGACGGGGCACCGCGCAAGCCCACCGTGCTGCTCATCGAGGATTCCGTGCACTACCAGAATCTGCTGCGGCTGGTGATCACGCAGCAATTCCCCGAAGTGGACCTGCATGTCGCGGCCGACGGCATTTCAGGCCTGGTCCTGGCCGGGCGGCTGGACCCGGCGGTGCTGATCGTCGACATCCTGCTGCCCGGCATCGATGGAGCAGCGCTGATCACCGGGCTCAGGACGCAGGCGCAGTTCGACCACAGCAGGCTCATCGTCGTCACCTCCCTCGACGCGGCGCAGCGGGAACCTTATGCCTTTGCGCTCAAGGGGGTGCCGGTGGTGCCAAAAGCCGATGTGGTGACCGCACTGCCCCCTTTGCTGCAAGAGGCACTGGCCCCGCACGGGCCGACAGCATGAGCACGCCGCAGGTTCTGGTCGTCGAGGACGATCCATCCATCCAGCGCTTCATTGCGCTCGCGCTGGAAGAGGAGCCGCTCGCGTTCAGCATCGTGTCGACGGCGGCGGATGCCATGCGCCATCTCCGCACGGCCCCTGTGCAACTGCTGCTGACCGACCTGATGTTGCCCGGCGCGTCCGGTGCCGATCTGATGGCCGCGTTGCGGGCAGACGCCTCGCTGGGGCCCGTGGCACGGATCGCCGTGCTCAGCGCCGGCCTGGATGCCGCCACGCGTGAACGCCTGCAGGCGCTCGGGGCGTGGCGGATGCTCGCGAAGCCGGTCTCGCTGCAGGAACTGCTGGCATGCGTGCGCGACGCCCTGTCTCCCCAAGGGCCCCCAGCGGCGATCCCACCGGGAGCACCCGCAGCGCCCACCCCGGTCCCAGCGGCGTCGGCGGGATGGACGGCGGAGGAACGGTGGGCGGTCGATGCCCACTTCGGTGGCGACCCCGGCTTGTTCACAGCGTTCCAGCGGTCCTGCTGCAGCCAGTTCCCGAAGGACCGTGTTGACGGGCTGCAGGCGTTCTCGAACGCGGACTGGCGAGCGCTGCGGCGGCTCGCCCACAGCCTGAAGAGCGTCTTCGCCATGTTGGGCCGCACGGGCCCATCCCGTTGCGCAGCGGAACTGGAGGCGGCATGTCTGCAGGGAGATGCCCAGCGCATCGCGAGCGCGTGGCACGAACTCTCGCAGCACCTGACAGCTGATGTGGAAGCAGAAAAGTGATAACAAATCGGCGAAATCGCACAGCATCCAGCCCATCATATTTGCCAATTTAGAACTCAGAACTATCATTTGCACCACTTCAAGGAGTGCAAATGAACGTCAACAGCGTCCCCGAGGACAGCGCCCCGCAGCAACCGCAGGTGAGCGGATCGCACCAGCTTCTGAGCTTCGATTTGGGTGGCCAGGCCTACGGCATCGACATCCGCAAGGTGCAGGAGGTCCGCTCCTACGTGCCGCCGGTCCGGATTCCATCGTCTCCTCCCGCCCTTCTCGGTGTGACGAATCTGCGCGGCCAGGTCATGCCGGTGTTCGACCTGAGGACGCATCTGGGGCTGCCAGACCGCGTCGATGACCGCCCTGTGACCGCCGTCCTGGGGTTCGGAACCCGGACCGCGGGCATCGTCGTGGATGCGGTCTCCGATGTCCTGGAGATTCCTGCAGAGGAACTGCAGCCCGTGCCACTGAACGCGGAGGCATCGACCCCGTACGTCCTCGGGGTGGCGAGCGTCCAGAGAAACGCGCAACCGCACTCCCTCATCGTGCTGGATCCGGAGGCTTTGGTCGCGTCGCTTCGCATGCGCCCGCGGCCGGCACGGGCCGATCACCGGGAAGCGACCTGATCCGAACCCGGCACGCGGCTGCCGCAGCGCATGCCCGCTGCGGGTGGGAATCGCCAGGCGTGGCGCAATCCCGCAGAAATCGAAACCGGAAGCCAAGCGTCGGCCACAGTCCCGACACATTCCGATCGAACAGCCACCGGAGAATTTTCTCCCGGTGACCCGCACTTCCAGGCCAAGGCGGCCTGGTCCAGTCATTAACTTGCAAGTTCCCCATCGACGGAGGCAGAGATGCTCAAGGAAAAGAATGTCGGGATCGTCGGTCGGCTCTACATGATCACCGCCGTACTGGTCACCCTGCTGGTGTTCACGGCCGTGTTCGCGCAGAGCCGGCTCGACCACATCGTGCACCTCGCCGAGACCACCGAGGAACTGCGCGTCCCGCAGTTGCAGCGCGTGTCGGCCGTCGAGCTCAACGTGACCCGGGTGTCCCTGCAGCTGCGCCATGCCATCCTCGCGCGCACGCCGCAGGAGCGCGAGGCCTCGCTGAAGGACATCGAGAGCAAGCGCAAGCTGATTGCGGACGCCATCGACGCCTACGCGTCCGACCTGAAGGGCGCCGAGTCCGCCAGCCGCGTGGCGGCGATCCAGAAGCTGACCGCATCGTTCTGGCAGTTCGGTGAGGCCAACGTCAAGCTCATCTTAGACGGCCGCAAGGACGAGGCCTTCGCCTTCCTGGTCGACAGCACCATTCCCGCCCGCAACGCGCTGCTGGACGTGCTGGAAGACAACGTGAAGTTCCAGGAGGCTGCCTTGCGCACCGACATTGCCGGTCTGCGCAGCGACGCGGCCTCGGTGATGCGGGTTCTGATCCCCCTGGTGATCGCGGCGACCGGCGGGCTCTTGCTGTTCGCCTGGTACCTGGGCCGCACCCTGCGCGCGCGCGTCGCCCTGTCGCGCGGGGTGGCCGAGCGTGTCCGCGATGGCGACCTCACGCAGCCGGTGACGGATCCCGCACGCGATGAGTTCTCGCCGCTGTTGGGCGCGCTCAAGGACATGCAGGCTTCGCTGACCACGGTGGTCGATGGTGTGCGCGAGCACGCCGAAGGCGTCGCCACTGCAAGCACGGAGATCTCCCACGGCAACGCCGACCTCAGCAACCGGACGGAGCAGCAGGCGTCCGCCGTGCAGGAGACCGCGGCGGCCATGGAGCAGTTGACGGCCACCGTGCAACGCAATGCCGCCAACGCGGGCCAGGCGAACCGGCATGCGGCCGAGGCGCGCGAAGTCGCCGAGCGCGGCGGCACCGCGGTGGGCCAGGTCGTCACGACCATGAAGGCCATCAGCGAGAGCAGCAAGAAGATCGCCGACATCATCGGTGTCATCGACGGGATCGCCTTCCAGACCAACATCCTGGCGCTCAATGCCGCGGTGGAAGCGGCGCGGGCGGGCGAACAGGGGCGTGGCTTCGCCGTCGTGGCCGGCGAGGTGCGAAGCCTGGCAGGTCGGTCCGCAGAGGCCGCCAAGGAAGTCCGTGCCCTGATCGAGGAAAGCGTGGGGCGGGTGGACCAGGGCACGCAACTCGTGGACCGTGCCGGCGCCACCATGCATGAAGTCGTCGACGCGATCCGCCGCGTCACCGAAGTGGTCGGCGAGATCAGCAGTGCCAGCTCGGAGCAGGGCATCGGGGTCGGCCAGGTCGGTGAGGCCATCACGCACATCGACCAGGCCACGCAGCAGAACGCGGCCCTCGTCGAAGAAAGTGCAGCGGCCGCAGACAGCCTCAGCCGCCAGGCGCAGGAGCTCGTCGAATCGGTCGCGATCTTCCGCACCACCCGGGCGCAGCGCTTCGGCGGCGTGCAGGAGCAGGCCGTTCAGGCGCCCCGTGCGAAGCCCAGGACCGCCCTGCGCCTGAAGTCGGCGTGACGGCGTTCGGCCGGCCGTGAGGCGCTTCACGGCGCCCACCGGGAAAGTGCGCCGCCCCGTCAGTCGCGCGACGCGGACCGCATGGCCTGCCAGCCCGCCCGGCGGCCCAGCATGAGCAGGCCCAGCGCGGCCACCGCGCCGCCGGCCAGCAGCAGCTTGTTGCCGGAGGCGGCCCGGCCCAGGTTCAGCGCGATCTCGCCGCTGCGCGGCGCGACCAGCGCGATACGCCGGCGCGTCATCTGCAGACCGATCTCGCCGAGCCGCCCGGGCAGCAAGCGCTCGGCCGCCGGCAACACCAGCGTCTCCTCGTCGGCCACATGGTGCATGACCAGGCGCATGAGGGCCATCAGCTGCTCTTCATGGTCCGGGTCCTCGGCGTCGCATCGGCGCAGGCGCGCGATGGCCTCGCGCATCTGCTGGTGTTCGGCCGCGCTGTCCACCACGAGCTCCGGCGCCACCTCGCGCACGGCCGGGTAGAAGATCTCCTCTTCCAGCTGCGCATGCACCTCCAGCGCCAGGCAGATGGTGTTGGCCAGGCCGATGCGCACGCGCGCCGGCGCGCTGGCCTTGTACTGGTGGAAGGTCGACAGCACGTGGGTGTGGTCCAGCCGGACCATGTTGGTTGCCGTGGGCAACAGCTGCGCGCTCCAGGGGGTCATCGTGGGTCTCCGCGGATGTGGTGCTGCACGCCTTGCCGCTGCCGGACCAAAGGCCGGCGGCGGGTCGGGTGGCGGGTGTTCAGGAACTGCTCGGCGCGGCCGGCGGCGTGGGCGCCGTGGGACTGGCGGGCGCCGGCGTGGGCCCCGCCTCGGGCGCGGACGCGGGCGCGCTCGGCGCCGTCGGAGGCGGGCTCTGCTGCGGCGCCGGTGTGGCCGGCGCCGACGGGCTGGCCGGCGCGGGCGCCTCGTTGCGCTGGCAGGCGCCCAGGGCCAGCGTGGCCGCGGCAGCAAGTGCCATGGCGCGGATGCGGGAGAGGTGTGGCATGCGGGTCTCCTGAAGTTCCAAAGGTCGCACTGCAGCAGGCAATCGGCATTCCAGCGCCGGCCGGGCGCCGGTTCAGCGGGGCGGTGCCCCGTGTTCGGGCGGCTCGGTGTTGGCCTGCGGCCTCTTGTCGCCGTGCAGGCCCAGCGGCACCGAATCGTCCAGGCGCTCGCCCGCCGCATCCGATGCCTTGTCCTGCATGCGCTCGGGATGGGCCGGACCGTTGTTGGGTTCGCCCGTGGCGGCCCGGCCGGTCGCGAGCGCGCCGCCGGCACCGATGTTGGCCACGGTACCGTCGGTCACGGGACGGGTGCCCGCGCCACTGTCTTTGGGGGAAGTGCTGCTCATGCCGATGCTCCTTGGGCCATGGCCCGGGTTGCGCGCAGGCCGGCCGTGCCCAGGCCCAGCTGCTGGCGGTACTTGGTGACCGTGCGGCGCGCCACGCGGATGCCGCGGCGCGCCAGCTGCAGCGCGATGGCCACGTCCGACAACGGCTGGCCGTGCTCGCGCACGATGATCTCGTGCACGAGCTCGCGCACCGCCGTCGGCGAGCATTGCCCGCCGCCGGCCACCGGCAGGCCGCGCGAGAAGAAGTAGCCGAGCTCGAAGGTGCCCGAGGGCGTGGCGATGAACTTCTGGTGCGTCACGCGCGAGACGGTGGACTCGTGCATGCCCAGCTCCTCGGCGATCTGGCGCAGCACCATCGGCTGCATGGCCAGCGCGCCGTGTTCCAGGAAGCGCTGTTGCCGGCGCACGATGGCCTGGGCCACGGCAAGGATGGTGGAGAAGCGCTGCTCCACGTTGCGCAGCGTCCAGCGCGCCTCCTGCAGCTGGCCCGCCAGCGCCGGTGCGGCGGCGCCGCGGTGCTGGCGGTACAGCTCGGCATAGCCGCGATGCAGCTGCACGCGCGGCACCACGGCTTCGTTGAGCTGCGCCGTCCAGCCCGTGCGCGTGCGGCGCGCCAGCACGTCGGGCACCACATAGCGCACGGGCTCGCCGCCGTGGCGCCAGCCCGGGTGCGGGTCCAGCCCGCGCAACAGCCGCAGCAGGCGCTGCACGGTGGCGGCGCTGCAGCCCAGCACGCGGGCGCAGCGCGCCACGTCGCCGCCGCGCAGGGCGGGCTCGGCGTCGGTCAGCAGGCGCGCGCACAGCTGGCGTTCCTGCGCGTCGGGATGGCTGGCCAGCTGCAGCTGCAGGCACTCCACGAGGTTGCGTGCGCCCACGCCGGGCGGATCCAGCGCCTGCACGCAGGCCAGCGCGGCATCGCACTCGGCGGCCGTGGGGGCAGGCTGCAGCTCGCCCAGGGCCGCCAGTTCGGCGGGGTCCACGCGCAGGTAGCCGTCATCGTCCAGCGCTTCGCAGAGCAGGCTGGCCAACATGAAGGCGCGGTCGTCCAGGCGCAGCAGGCGCAGCTGGCCGTGCAGGTGGTCGCGCAGGCTGGTCGGCGCTGCCACGAAGGCCAGGGCGTCCAGGTCGCCATCGCCGCTGCGCGGACGCTGGCGCGCGCCGATCGATGCGCCCCAGAGCTGGCCGGCGGCGGCGGCCTGGGCCTCCTCGTGCGCGGCGGCCGGTGGCGGGGCCTGCTCGTCGATTTCCAGGAAGGGGTTGCTGGCCAGGCAGGCGTCGATGCTGGCGGCGAACTCGAGGTTGGGCATCTGCAGCAATTGCACGGCGCGCTGCTGGCGTACCGAGAACTGCGGCTGGGCCTGGTGCTGGAGAGCAGGTTGGAGCATGGTGGGGCGTACCGTTGGTGACGACTAAGGCCTGCACCGCAAGCGCCGTGCCGCCGCGCGGCGCCTGTGACACCTGGAAACGACTGCGCCCGTCGCCCCAGGGCGCCGGAGACACGCGGCGGCCCGGGCCGCTGCGCGCACGCCGCGGCGCCGCAAGATTTGCGGCAAGCCCTGCGGAAACCGGCAAGCGACACCGGCCAGGCACGCCGTTTGCCTTGGAGCTGGCTTTCCACCCTGCGAGCCTCCATGCAAGCGACCGCTTCCCACCCGGACTCTCCTTCTCCCCCGCCCTGCGCGCTCGTCACAGGCGCAGGCAGCGGCCTGGGCGCAGCGATCGCGCGCAGCTGCCATGCCGCGGGCTGGCGCGTGGGCCTGCTCGACGTGGCCGGCCAACGCGCCCAGGCGCTCGCCGAGGAGCTCGACCCCGGCGGCGGCAGCACGCTGGTGCTGCAGGCCGAGGTGGGCGACTTCGCGGCGGCCGAGCGCGCGGTGGCGCAGCTGGCCGAACGCTTCGGCGGCATCGGCGCCCTGGTCAACAACGCCGGCACCGACGTGACGGCGCCGCTGGACGAGATCGAGGTCGGCGCCTGGCAGCGCGTGCTGGGCACCAACCTGCTCGGGCCCTTTCACCTGGCCAAGGCCGCCCTGCCCTGGCTGCGTGCGGCCGACGCGGGCCGCGGCGGCCAGATCGTCAACATCGCCTCCACCGCGGCGCTGCGCAGCTGGCCCAACGCCAGCGCCTACCACGCCAGCAAGTGGGGCCTGCTGGGCCTGTCGCGCGCGCTGCACGCCGAGCTGCGCGGTGCCGGCATCCGCGTCGGCACGGTGGTCGCCGGCGGCATGCGCACACCGTTCCTGCTCGACCGCTTCCCCGACCTGGATCCGTCCAGGCTGCAGGACCCGGCCCAGGTCGCAGCCGCCGTGCAGTTCATGCTGGCCATGCCGCGCGGCTCGGTGGTGGCCGAGATCATGGTGCTGCCCGAGCAGGAGAGTTCATGGCCCTGAGCGACCAGCCGGGCGACCCCGCCGTGTTCGTGGACAAGGACGGCACCCTGGTCGAGGACCGGCCGTACAACGTGGATCCGGCCCGCATGTCCTTCACCGCCGGCGCGCTGGACGGGCTGCGCATGCTGCATGCGCACGGCTTTCGCATCGTCGTGGTGACCAACCAGCCCGGCGTCGCGCTGGGCTACTTCGACCTCGACGCGCTGCTGCGTCTGCGCCAGGCGCTGGCGCGCCGGCTGGCGCGTGCCGGCGTGCCGCTGACGGGCTTCTACGCCTGCCCGCACGCACCGGACCCGGCGGCCGGGCCGCCCTGCAGTTGCCGCAAGCCGGCGCCGGGCCTGTTGCAGCAGGCCGCACGCGCGCACGGGCTGGACCTCGCGCGCAGCTGGATGGTGGGCGACATCCTGGACGACGTGGAGGCCGGCCAGCGCGCCGGCTGCCGCAGCGTGCTGCTGGACGTTGGCAACGAGACGCTGTGGCAGGACGGCCCCTGGCGCACGCCGCATGCGCGTGCCACCAACCTGCACGACGCGGCACGGCAGATCGTCAGGGCACCGGCAGCGGCAGGACCGGCGGCAACGCCGCCAGAACTTGCGGCACGCTGATGGCCGTGGCGCAGCCATGGTCGTAGGGGCAGACGGCATGGGCGCAGGGCCGGCACGGCAGGTCCTGCGCGAGCACGCGGTGGCGCGCGGCGTCCAGCGGGGCCCAGCGCCGCACGTTGGCCCCTGAACTCACGACCACGCTGGGCCGGCCGCGCGCGGCCGCGATGTGCGAGATGCCGGTGTCGTTGCAGACCACGCAGGCGGCGCCATCGACCAGTGCGCCCAGCGTCCACAGCGTGGTCCGGCCGGCCAGGTCGAGGCAGGGCACGCCCGCGGCCTTGGCCAGCGCGCGCGTGAGCGCGGCCTCGCCCGCGCCGCCAGTCAGCACGGGGTGCAGGCCCTGCCCGGCCAGGTGGCGCGCCACGGCGGCAAAACGCTCCGGCGCCCAGCGCCGCGAGGGCAGCTGCGCGCCGGCGTGCACCACGGCGTAGGCGGTGCCCGCCGGCAGCGGCGCCAGCAGCGCGCGCGCCGCCGCGTGGTCGGCCGGGCGCAGCGGAAAGTCCAGCGCCAGCCCCTGGCGCGGCAGGCCCAGGTGGTCGGTCAGCGCGAGCAGCCGCTCGATCTCGTGGCCCTGCTGCGGCCAGCGCCGCCAGCGCGCACGGTCCGCCGGCGGCACCCAGGCGCAGTCGTCGTAAAAGCCCGCCGTGGCCCGCGCGCCGAAGCTGGCCACCAGCGGGTTGACGATGCCGCCGCTGCCGTGCAGCTGCAGCGCCAGGTCGAAATCGCGCGCCTGCACCGTCTGCAGGAAGGCCGGCAACTGCGTCACCGTGCAGGGGATCTCGGGCAGGCCCGGGTAGCCCGGCAGTGCGATGAAGTCGTCCACGCTGTCCAGCCGCGCCGCCAGTTCTGCGGCCCAGGGCAGGCCCACCAGCGTCAGCTGCGCCTGCGGCCAGGCGTGGCGCATGGCACGCAGCGCGGGCGTGGCGCACAGCATGTCGCCGAGCACGAGGGCGCGGAACACGGCCACGCGGCGGGGAATCGGAATGGGCAGGTCGGTAGGCAAGGTGGCACGGTGCGGCAAGCGGCATGCCCGCGGCACACCGGCACGCCAATTGCTGGCTCCCGGCGCACAAGAATCCCGGAGCACCGCCATGAACTCCTCTCCACCGGCCAGCGCGCCGACCCGCAAGGGTTTCCGCGTGCTCGACTGCTGCGCCTTGCGACCCGGTTTCGTGCCCTGCGAATGGCGCGCCAGCGCATGGACAGAGCCATGCCCGCCTCAGGGCGGCTCGGATTCGTAGGCCTTGAGCTTGTTGTAGAGCGTCTTGAGGCTCACCCCCAGCGCGGCGGCCGTGCGCTCGCGGTGGTTGCCGTAATGGCGCAGCGTCTGCAGGATCAGCCGCTGCTCCACGTCCGCCAGCGGCGTGCCCAGCGCCACGCGCAGGTCCGGGTCTTCGGCCGCGGCGGCGGGCGCGCGCGCCGGCCCGTTGGCCGGCAGCCATTCGGTCGTGATGCTGTCGCCCTCGCTCATCACGTAGACGCGCTGCAGCACGTTGCGCAGCTCGCGCACGTTGCCGGGCCAGCGGTACTCGGCCAGCTTGTCCAGCGCCGCCGGCGACAGCCGCTTGACGCCGCCCTCGCGCTGACCGATCTCGTCCAGGAAATGCGCGCAGAGCAGGCCGAGGTCGTCCAGCCGCTCACGCAGCGGTGGCAGTGCGATCGGGAACACGTTGAGCCGGTACAGCAGGTCCTCGCGCAGCCGGCCCTGCTCCACCGCATGCCAGGGATCGCGGTTGGTCGCGGCGACGATGCGCACGTCGGTCTGGCGCAGCTGGGTGGAGCCCACGCGCATGAAGCTGCCGGTCTCCAGCACGCGCAGCAGCTTGACCTGCAGCTCCAGCGGCATCTCGGTGACCTCGTCCAGGAAAAGCGTGCCGCCGTCGGCGCGCTCGAAGAAGCCCTGGTGCTGCCGGTCCGCGCCCGTGAAACTGCCCTTCTCGTGGCCGAAGATCTCGCTCTCCATGAGCTGCGGCGAGATCGCCCCGCAGTTCACGGCCAGGAAGGGCCGCTCGCGCCGCCGGCTCTCGTCGTGCAGCGTGCGCGCCACGAGTTCCTTGCCGGTGCCGCTCTCGCCCGTGACGAGCACGGTCACGCCGGTCTGCGCCACGCGCGCGATCTGCTGGTAGACGCGCTGCATGCAGGCGGCGCGGCCGACCAGGTGGCCGTAGCGGCCCCCCTGCTCCAGCTGCGCGCGCCAGTCGCTGCGGGCCTCGGCCGTGGGCGCCGGCAGCACACGCTTGAGCACCGCGCCGAGCTGCTCGGCCGTGACCGGCTTGACCAGGTAGTCGAGCGCGCCAAGCCGCAGCGCCTGCACCGCCGTTTCCAGCGTGGCATAGCCCGTCATGAGCACCACGCTGGCCTGCGCCATGGCCGGCTCGTCGAACAAGGCCAGGCCGTGGCCGTCGGGCAGTCGCAGGTCCAGGAGCACGAGCTCGGGCGGCTGTACCGCCATCTGGCGGCGCGCGTCGCGCAGGCTGTGCGCCGCGACCACGGCGTGGCCGCGCTGCGCCAGCTGCGCCGCGAGCATCTCCGCGGCATCGGCATCGTCATCGACGATCAGCGTCAATGCCATGGGACTCCCTCTGCGACACAAAAATTGTGATTATCGAAACTTCGTACGGCATGGCTGTAACCAGCTGTCAGCCCCGGCTGGCCAGCAACTGGCGCAACTGGCTCGTCCGCACGGGCTTGTTCACGCAGGCGTCGAAGCCGGCGCGCAAGGCCTCGGCCCGCTCGGGCGAGGGTTCGTAGCCGGCGATCGCGACCATGCGGCCCGCGTAGCCCGCGCGCCGGGCGCTACGGGCCAGCGCGCAGGCGCTCAGGCCCGGCAGACTCAGATCGACCACGGCGGCATCAGGCCACTCGGCGAGCAGGCTGCGCAGCCCGGCCTCGCCGTCCGGCTGGGCGCTGACGGCATGGCCTTCGCCGCGCAGCTGCGCGGCCAGGCTGTCGCGCACGCCGGCCACGTCCTCGACCAGCAGCAGGCGCAGGCCGGCCGCCGCGCGCGGCCGCGTACCGGCCGACGCGCCACTGTGCAGCGGCAGCCGCAACTCGATGTCCGGCTCCGCGCCCGCGGCGATCGACAGCCGCCCGCCGTGCCGGGCGACGGTGGACTGCGCCAGCACCAAGCCCATGTCCGGGTCGTCGGTCGGCGGCGCGGCCCGCTGCGGCGTGGGCACCAGCGCGGACCGGTCGCTGCGCAGGCGCAGCACGGCCTCGCAAGCCTGCGCGCGCACCTCCAGCACCAGGGCCGCACCGACGGGCAGCTGGCCCAACCCATGGCGCAGCAGCGCCGCCACCGCCTGCTCCAGCGCACGCGCCTCGCCGAGCACCGGCGCCGGCTGCGTCGCGTGCAGCAGCAGTTGCCCGGCGGCAGCAGCCGCCGGGCGCTGCGTATCCAGCGCCGCCAGCGCCAGCGTGGCCAGGTCCAGCGGGCGGCCCGGCCCGCCGTGTGCGCCCGGCGCACCGGCTTCGGCCAGTTCGGCCAGTTCGGCCAGGTTGCCGGCCAGGTCGGCCAGGTGACGCAGTTGCAGGGCCGCGATCGCATGCGCGCGTGCACGCAAGGCCGGCGCGGCATCGGGCACGGCCAGCAGTTCGGTGGCCCCGCCCAGCGCAGCCAGGCGGTTGCGCAGCGCATGGGCCGCGGTGCCCATCCAGTGGGCCGGCGTCACGACCGCCTCCGCACGGCGGCTGCGCCGCAGCAGCCAGGCCACGCCACCCGTCCAGCCCAGCCACAGCGCGCCCAGCCAAGCCAGCGCGCCGGCCGAGGGGGGTGCCGTTCCACCCGCCCACCACACCAGGCCGGCCAGCAGCGGGCCCGCCCCGAGGAGCAGCAGCGCGCGCCGCACGGCGCGCACGGGCAGCACGTCGCCGGCCGCGTCGGCGGCCGGTAAACCTTGCCGCAAGACTTGCTGCCATGGTGCATGCGGCGACCGGGCGTGTGGGACGGCAGGTCCGGCTGGCACGGTCGGCTGCGCAGAATCCGGGCGGGGAAGTTCGAGCATCCTGCGGTGATTGTGGTGTTGGCGCGGCCGAATGGGATGTAGGACGGTTACGATGCGCGCCGACTCCACATGGACGACACGGGGCGCCGCCGGCCAGGCGGCACCGAATTTGCACCTGTGCTGCACCTTTCCGTACCTGAGCGTCGGCAACGCCCTCGAACATGAACGACCGCACACCCGACCAGATCGACCCCGACCTGCCCGAGCAGGAGATGGCCGAGCAGCAGGACGACGCCATTCCCGCGCACGGTTACCACATGCTGCCCGTCGTGGGCATCGGCGGCTCCGCCGGCAGCATCGGCGCGCTGCGCCAGCTGCTGCAGCACACGCCCGCCGGCAGCGGCCTGGCCTTCGTCGTGATCCTGCATCTGTCGCCCGACCACGAGAGCGAGCTGGCGCGCATGCTGCAAAAAGCCACGGCCATGCCCGTGGTGCAGGTTCGCGAGACGCTGCGCATGCAGGCCGACACCGTCTACGTGATCCCGCCGGCCAAGGCCATGCGCACGGTGGACAACCAGCTGCAGCTGATGGACTTGCCGGCCGAGCGCCAGCGCCATGTGGTGGTGGACACCTTCTTCCGCGCACTGGCCGAGAGCCATGGCCCGCACGCCACGGCCGTGGTGCTGTCCGGCGGCGACGGCGACGGCGCCATCGGCATCAAGCGCATCAAGGAGCGCGGCGGCCTCACGATCGCCCAGGAGCCCGAGGAGGCCGAGGTCAGCGGCATGCCGCGCACGGCGGTCAGCACCGGCATGGTGGACTGGGTGCTGCCCATCGCCGAGATCGCGCCGCGCATCGTCGCGTACCACCGCAACGAACGCGCGCTGCGCCTGCCGCCCGAGGCCGGCCCGCAGATCGCCCAGCCCGGTCGCAGCCCGGCCACCGACGAGAGCACGCTGCGCGAGGTGCTGGGCTTCCTGCGCATGCGCACCGGCCGCGACTTCTCCTACTACAAGCGCGCCACCATCCTGCGCCGCATCGGCCGGCGCATGCAGGTCAACGGCATCGCCGAGCTGCCCGACTACCTAACCTGCCTGCGCACGCGCCCGGGCGAAGCCGGCGCGCTGCTGCAGGACCTGCTCATCAGCGTCACCAACTTCTTCCGCGACGGCGACTGCTTCGCGGCGCTGCAGGGGCATGTGGACACCTTGTTCCGTGGCAAGGGCGCGGCCGACCCGGTGCGCGTGTGGGTCAGCGCCTGCGCCACGGGCGAGGAGGCCTACTCCATCGCCATGCTGCTCAGCGAGCACGCGCGCACGCTGGAAGTGCCGCCGCCGATCCAGATCTTCGCGACCGACCTGGACGACGAGGCCATCCGCGTCGCGCGCGAGGGCGTCTACCCCGCCACGATCGAGGCGGACGTCTCCGAAGAACGGCTGCGCCGCTTCTTCGTCAAGGAGCACCGGGGCTACCGCGTGCGCCGCGAGGTGCGCGAGATGGTGCTGTTCGCCGTGCACGACGTGCTCAAGGACTCGCCCTTCTCGAAGCTCGACCTGGTCAGCTGCCGCAACCTCCTGATCTACCTGGGGCGCGAGGCGCAGACCCGGGTGTTCGAGACCTTCCACTTCGCGCTGCTGCCGGGCGGCATGCTGTTCCTGGGCGCTTCCGAATCCGTGGAGGACGGCAGCGCGCTGTTCTCGGTGCTGGACAAGAAGCACCGCCTGTACATGCAGCGGTCCACGCCGCGCATCGGCATGCCGCTGCCGGCCGGCCCGGGGTCCTTGGCGCTGGCGCTGGAGGCGCAGAACGCGGCACGCACCGGCCCCGTGGTCTCGGGCGCGACGCGCAACGCGCTGCGCAGCGGCAACCTGCAACACGCCATGCCCGACATGGGCGGGCGCGTGTCGTCCTGGGCCGAGGCGCACTTCCGGCTGCTCGAGCACGTGGCGCCGCCCTCGCTGCTCGTCGATGCGGAGCACGAGATCCTGCACCTGTCGCCCAGCGCCGGGCGCTACCTGCTCTACAGCGGTGGCGAGCCGAGCCGCAACCTGCTGCGCGTGGTGCACCCGGCCCTGCGCATCGAGCTGCGCGCCGCGCTGTACCGCGCCGCGCAGAGCGCCAGTACGGTGGACCTGCCGGCCCTGCCGCTGGACCTGGGCGGCAGCGAGGTGGCGATGGTGGCGGTGCAGGTCACGCCGGTGCCCGACGTGGCGCCGGGCTTTCTGCTGGTGCTGTTCCGCGCCGTCGCCGACGGGCCGCTGCAGGCTGGCCAGACCGTGGCCGCGGCGCCCAACAGCGACAGCGCCGTGCACCACCTGGACCGCGAGCTGGAACGGCTCAAGTCGCACCTGCGCGACACGGTGGAGCAGTACGAGGCCTCGACCGAGGAACTCAAGGCCAGCAACGAGGAGCTGCAGGCCATGAACGAGGAGCTGCGCTCGGCCACCGAGGAGCTGGAGACCAGCCGCGAGGAGCTGCAGTCCATCAACGAGGAGCTGACCACCGTCAACCAGGAGCTCAAGAGCAAGGTCGACGAGCTCGGGCATGCCAACAGCGACATGCACAACCTCATGGACGCGACGGCCATCGCCACCGTGTTCCTGGACCGCGAGCTGCGCATCACGCGCTTCACGCCCTCGGCCGTGGCGCTGTTCAACCTGATCCCGACCGACGTGGGCCGCCCGCTCTCGGACCTGACCTCGCACCTGGACTATCCCGAACTGGGCAGCGACGCGGCGCGTGTGCTGGAGCGGCTCGCGCCGATCGAGCACGAGGTCGACGAGGCAGGCGGCAACCGCTTCCTCGTGCGCATGCTGCCCTACCGCACGCTGGACGAGCACATCGGCGGCGTGGTGCTGACCTTCGTCGACATCACCGAGCGCAAGCGCGGCCAGGAAGCGCTGCGCCAGTCCGAGGAGCGCTTCAGCGCGATCGCCGAACAGGCCACCGTGGGCCTGGTGCAGACCACGCTGGAGGGCAGCATCAGCTTCGTGAACCGCAGCTACTGCGCGATGCTGGGTTACGACGAGAAGGAGCTGCTGGGCCGCAACGTGCTCGACCTGGTGGCGCCCGAGGACAGCGTCCGCGCCGCCGAGCTGTTCGCGCGGCTTCTGCAGCAGGGCGCGCCTTTCCAAATGGAAAAACGCAGCCTGTGCAAGGACGGCGCGTCCAAATGGACCCTCAACAGCGTCAGCGTGCTGACCGACGGCCAGGGCCAGCCCGGCACGGTGCTGATCGTCAGCACCGACATCAGCGAGCGCAAGCACGCCGAGGACGCGCTGCGCAGCAGCGAGGAACGGCTGCGCCTGGTGCTGGAAAACGCCACCGAGTTCGCCATCTTCTCGACCGACCTGGAGCGCCGCATCACGGGCTGGAACACCGGCGCGCAGCGGCTGCTGGGTTACCAGGAGGCCGACGTGGTCGGCCGGCCGCTGGACATGCTGTTCACCGAGCCGGACCAGGCCGCTGGCGCGCCGCAGCGCGAGGTGGAGGTGGCGCTGCGCGACGGCCGGGCGCTGGACGACCGGCTGTACCGGCGCCAGGACGGCAGCAGCTTCTGGGCCAGCGCTGTGCTGATGCCCATGCACGGCCCCAGCGGCAAGGTGGTGGGCTTCGTCAAGGTCATGCGCGACCAGAGCGCCTCGCGCCGCGCCCAGGAGGAGATCGAGCGCAGCCAGGCCGAGATGGCGGCTGCGCTGCAGGAGAAGGAGGCCGCGCGCGCCGCATTGGAGGCGGCCGACAGCGCCAAGGGCCATTTCCTGGCGGTGCTCTCGCACGAGCTGCGCAACCCGCTGGCCTCGATCAGCGGCGCGGCCAAGCTGCTGCTGTCCGCGCAGGCCGAGCCGGCCACACGCCAGCGCGCGGCCGGCATCGTCGACCGCCAGTCGCTGGTGGTCAAGAGCCTGCTGGACGACCTGCTGGACGTCTCGCGCCTGCAGCTCGGCCGGCTTGGTCTGCGCCGCGAGCCGGTGTTGCTGGAGGACGTGGTGCGCAGCGCGCTGGAGACTGCACGCCCGGCCATCGACGCGGGCGGCCACCAGCTCACGGTGGAATTGCCACCCGAGCCCGTCGTGCTGGACGCCGACCCGCTGCGCATGAGCCAGGTGCTGTCCAACCTGCTCACCAACGCGGCCAAGTACACGCCGGATGGTGGCCGCATCGCTCTGCAGGCGCGGCGCGAGGATGGCGCGCGGCTGGCCATCAGCGTCGCCGACAGCGGCATCGGCCTGGATGGGCAGGAGATCGAGACGCTGTTCGAGATGTTCGCCCAGGGCGGCGGCGCCGGCGAGCGCGCCAGCCATGGGCTGGGCATCGGCCTGGCGCTGGTGCGCAGCATCGTCGCGCTGCACGGTGGCAGCGTGCAGGGCGAGAGTGCCGGCCGCGGCCAGGGCAGCCGCTTCACGGTGCGCCTGCCGCTGCCGCAGGACTTGGCGCCGGAGCAGGTACCGGGCCACCCGGCGGCGGCGGCAGCGGCCGTGCCGCTGCAGCAGGTGCTGCTGGTCGACGACAACAACGATGCCATCTGGAGCCTGGCCATGGCCATGCAGATGAACGGCCGCGCGGTGCACACGGCCGCCACCGGCGCCGAGGCGCTGGCGCTGGGGCAGCAGCTGCGGCCCCAGGCCGTGGTGCTGGACATTGGCCTGCCCGACCTCAGCGGTTACGAGCTCGCACGCCGCATTCGCGCGAGCGACTGGGGCCGGCAGGCCGTGCTCGTGGCCGCCACCGGCTGGGGCCAGGAGAACGACCGCGAGGCCGCGCGCGCGGCCGGTTTCGACGGCCACCTCGTCAAGCCCGTGGACGCGGCCGAACTGCTGGCCCTGATCGACCAGCTCTGGTCGGCACGCCAGGGCTGAGAACGTGTGAACGAACCGCTCACACCCACGCGAGGCCCCCGATGAGCACCTGTTTCCATCATGACCGTCGCGCCAGGGGCCTCGCCCTTCGGGCCGGGGCGCGCCAGGCCGCATGCGGGCGTTGCAGTCCTTGCCCGGGCACCAGCCCGGGCGGCGGCCTGCGCCTACGCCTGCGGCCCGCCGCACCCCGTCGTGGGCGCGATCGGTTCATTCACACGTTCTGAGACTCCACGCGCACGCCTCGGCACGCCGATTGCCCGAGCGGGCGATCGGCGTCAAGGAGCATGCGCATGGAGCCCCGCCCGAGCGGCACAGCAGATGAGACGGAAACCGGCTGGGTGGTGGCCATCGGTACCTCCACCGGCGGCCTGGCCCCGCTCGGCGCGCTGATCGCGCAGCTACCGCGCGAGTTGGCGGCCCCCGTGCTGGTGGTCCAGCACATCGGCCCCTACCGCAGCGGCCTGGCTGCCCGGCTGGCCGGACTGGGCGTGCTGCCCGCGCGCGAGGCCTGCGACGGCGAACCGCTGCGGCCCGGCGTGGTCTACGTGGCCCCGCCCGATGCCCATCTGCTGGCCGGGCCGCAGCGGCTGCGGCTCTCCCACGGCCCCAAGGTCAACCACACGCGGCCCGCGTTCGACCCACTGCTGCGCACCTGTGCGCTGGCCCACGGCCCGCGTGCGATCGGCGTGGTGCTGAGCGGGCGGCTGGACGACGGCACGGCCGGCCTGCAGGACATCAAGCTGTGCGGCGGCCTGGCCATCGTGCAGGACCCGGGGACGGCCGAGGCGCGCGAGATGCCGATGTCGGCGCTGAACAATGTCGCCGTCGACCATTGCCTGCCGCCCGAGGCGATCGGCCAGCTGCTGGCCCGCACCGTGGCCCAGCCGCCGCCACCGCGGCAATGGCCGGAGGCGGCCGTGGCCCGCATCCGGCGCGAGCAAGCGGCCAGCGAAGGCCGCGACACCATGGCCTTCCTGTGCGCCGATGCCGAGCCCGGCCTGCAGACCTGCCCGGACTGTGGCGGCACGCTCTGGCAGGTGCGTGGCAGCCGGCCGCCGCGCTATGCCTGCCACACCGGCCACGTGTTCTCGCTGCACGCGCTGGCGCGCGCCCAGTACGCCGAATCCGAACACGTGCTGCGCAGCGCCGTGCGCGTGCTGCGCGAGCGCGCGGCGCTGCAGCGCGAACTCGAGGCGCTGGAACGCCAGCGCCGCGACGCCCGGGCCGCGCTGCAGGCCGGACACGAGGCGCATGCGGCGCGGCACCAGGCCGACAGCCTGGTGCGGCTCATCGAGCGCGAAGAGTTCGGCGGCGGCCGGCCGGGCTGAACCAGCATGCGCGCTCTCTTCGGCTCAATGCGGCTTCGGCGCGGCACCGTGCCAGATGAAGCGCTGCGGCGCATCGGCCGCCTCCAGGCCGCTCCAGTCCAGCGCGAAGCGCGCCTCGCCCTGCCCCACGAAGCCGCCGCTGGCGACCACGGCGTAGACGATGCGGCCGGTGCGCAGATCGCACAGCAACTGCTGCACCGTGCCCAGCAGCCCGCCCTGGCGGTCCACCACCGACCAGCCGAGCAA
This sequence comes from Pseudorhodoferax aquiterrae, assembly GCF_014652235.1. GTDB lineage: Bacteria > Pseudomonadota > Gammaproteobacteria > Burkholderiales > Burkholderiaceae_C > Pseudorhodoferax > Pseudorhodoferax aquiterrae. The sequence goes on along the minus strand of NZ_BMYK01000007.1, from coordinate 204,882 downwards.
GGCATCGGCGCTGCGCAGGTCGGGCAGACCGGACGGCGGCGGCTCCGGGGCGGTTTCCATGGCCACGCCGCGGCAAGCCGCATGCCGGCCAGCGCACACGGGTGCGGCGCATGAACGCCGTGCATCCCCCGGCTGCCCCGCGCAGCGCCGCGCTGCGGCCGCACGTGGCCTTGCGCCGCCTGCTGCAGCGCTGGCCCGCACCCAGCCTGCGCAGCTACTTCGTGGCCGTGATCCTGCTGGCCAGCGTACCGATCGCGCTGGTGTTGGCCTGGCGCGAGGCCAGCGAGGCAGCCCAGAACAGGGCGCGCGTGGACGCCGGACTGCAGGCCGCTGCGCTGGCGCTGGCACAGCAGGCCGACCGGGAGTTGCGCGCCACATTCGATGCGCTGGCCGCGCTGGCTGACGCGCCGGCCCTGCGCGAGGGTGCGCCGCGGCTGCCGCTGCTGCGCGCGCGCCAACGCATGCAGCCGGCCTGGGCCAGCGTGTTCCTGGCCGACGACGAGGGCGCTGTGCTGGCCGACACCGGCGACGCGGCCGCGGCCGATCGGCTGTCCGCACGGCTGCGCGGCGCCACGGGCAGCGGCGCGGCGCGGCTGGTGGCGCGTCTGCCGTCCGGCCAGGTGCTGGCGGCACTGCCGCTGTACCGGGACGGCCAGCTGCACCAGTGGCTGGGCGTGCGTTTCGAGGCGCGCTGGTGGCCGGCGCTGGTGGCGGCCGCACCGGCCGATGCGGCCCTGCCGGGGCTCATGACACAGGCGGGCGAGGCGCTCGCCGGCACGGCGCCCCGGGCGTGGCCCGCGCACCAGCCGCCGCCCGCCGGCCTGCAGCGGCTGGCGCTGGACGACGGCCCCGCCGCGCTGGCGGCCGCGCGCGAACTGCGCGATGCCGATTGGCTCGCCACCTCGTCGGCCCTGGCCGAGCCGCTGGAGCAGGCCGAGCGTGCGCGCATGCTGCAGACCGTGGCCACCACTGGCGCCAGCCTGCTGCTGGGTGTGTCGCTGGCCCTGCTGCTGGCACTGCAGGTCACGCGGCCGCTGGGCGCGCTCGCGCTGCGCGGCCAGCCGCCGCAGACGGGCCGGCTGGCCGTGCGCGAGATCGCGCTGCTGTGCGAGGCGCTGGCAGCGGCGCAGCGGGCCGACCGCGTCGCGGCCGACCAGCTGCAGCGCCGTGCCGACGAGTTCGAGGCGCTGTTCCACGGCAGCCCGATCGGCCTGGCCTTCGCGCGCGACAGTGCCTGTGTCCAGGTTCAGTGCAACCCGGCCATGGACGCGCTGCTGGGCGCGGCGGCGCCGCCGGCCGGCAGCCTGGGCGTGTTCCAGGCCGGCCGCCGGCTGGAGCCCGGCCAGCAACCGCTGCAGCAGGCCTGCCGCACGGGCGGGCCGGTGCCGGCCACGGAACTGGAGCTGCGACGCGTCGGCGCGCCGGTGCTGCACGTGGTCGCGAGCGCCGTGCCGCTGCACGATGCCGAGGGCCGTGCGCGCGGTGGGCTCAGCGCCGTCATGGACATCACGCCACTCAAAACCGCGCTGGCGGACCTGGAGCGCACGCACCGGGCGCTCAAGGCCCAGCAGGCGCTGGTCGAGCTCGCGCAGGACGTGGGCGAGGCCGGCGTGCTGGAGTTCCGCTTCCGTGCCGATGCCCTGGTCTGCAGCGCCGGCATGGCGCGGCTGCTGGGCCTGGCGCCGCGGCCCCTGCAAGGCCGGCTGCGCGACTGGCTGGCCGCGGTGGCGCCAGAAGACCTGCCGGGGCTGCGCGCCCAGCTGGCCGCGGCGCTGGCGCACCGGCGCACGCGTGTGCAGCTGGATTTCCGCGTGGCCGCCAGCAGCGGGCGCTGGCTGTCGCTGCGGCTGGCCTGCCAGTACCTGGACGATCGCCCGTTGCAGATGGTGGGCCTGGCGGTGGACGCCACCGGCCTCAAGCGCGCCGAACGGCGGCACCGGCGCGCGGCCGTGCAGGAGCATGTCGGGCGGCGCGAAGCCCAGGCCGAGAGCCGGGCCAAGGACGCGTTCCTGCTGATGCTGGGCCACGAGCTGCGCAATCCGCTGGGCGCCATCGCAGGCGCGGCCGAGGTGCTGCGCAGCGGCGCCGGCGGGCCCGTGCTGGCCCGGCGTGCCGTGGCCATCGTGCAGCGGCAGACGCAGCAGCTCACCGAGCTGCTGGACCGGTTGCTCGATTCCGCCCAGGCGGCCGATGGCGGTCCCGCGCCCGCACGGCATCCGCCCGGTGACGGCGCCGGCAGCGACGCGCCACGCCGCGTGCTGCTGGTGGACGACCATGCCGACCTGCGCGAAGCCACGGCCGCCCTGCTCGCCCATGCCGGCCACACGGTGCGCAGCGCGGCCGACGGTGCGGCCGGTCTGGCCCTGCTGCTGGCCGAATGGCCCGAGGTCGCCGTGGTCGACATCGGCATGCCGGGCATGGACGGGCTCACGCTGGCGCGGCGCGCACGTGCGGCCGGCTACGCGGGCCGGCTCGTGGCGGTCTCGGGCTATGGCCGCCCGCGCGCGCTGCAGGCGGCACGCCAGGCCGGCTTCGACGCCTACCTGGTCAAGCCCCTGGACGGCGCGGCACTGGCCCGGGCGATGGACGCGCGCCTGGATGGCTTCCCGCGCTGAGGTAAGCGCTGCGGCAGCGCTTACCGGCCGTCCGGCACCGCCAGCAGGTCTTGCCCGGCCGCCTCGGCCGCCAGCCGCTGCACCTCGGCCCGCAGGCAGGCCGCCAGCACCGGGCCGAAGGCCTCGCCGTACCAGGGCTCGGCACCGCCCACGCCGACCACGATGCCGTCCATGCCGTGGCAGCAGGACAGGCGGGCGTCTCGACCAGGGACAGGGCGCGGGCCAGCGCCAGCGGCGCCGCGCGCCGTCCCAGCCCGCTGCCGCGGGCGGCGGTGGAGGAAGTGGTCTGCATGCGGCGCCAGGGCAAGGCGCCTGCCCGCCCTGCACGCCCCGGGCATGCCCATTGCCAAGTGCCCAGGCGAGGCCGGAGCGGTTTCCGGCGCTACAGAAGCGACAACACCATGAATACAGGCTTGCGCATTGCGCTGATCAGCGAGCACGCCTCGCCGCTCGCGCCGGCCGGCGGCGTCGACGCCGGCGGGCAGAACATCTATGTGGACCACGTGGCACGCACGCTGGCGCGGCGCGGCCACCGCGTGGACGTGTTCACGCGCCGCGACGCGCCCGGCCTGCCGGACGTGCAGTCCCTATGCCGCGGTGCGCGCGTGGTGCATGTGACGGCGGGCCCGGACCGCTACCTGCGCAAGGAAGACTTGCTGCAACACATGCCGCAGTTCATGCGCAGCTGCGAGCAATGGATGCGCCACAACACCTACGACCTCGCGCATGCGAACTTCTTCATGTCGGGCCTGGTCGCGCGGCAATTGCAGCAGCGCCTGGGCCTGCCGTTCGCAATCACCTTCCATGCGCTGGGCCTGGTGCGGCTGCAGCACCAGAAATCGGCCGATGCCTTTCCGCCCGAGCGCATCGCGATCGAGCGCGACTGCGTGCGCGATGCCGATGCCGTGATCGCCGAGTGCCCGCAGGACCGGGCCGACCTCATCGGTCTGTACAACGCGGCGCCGCAGCGCCTTGCGCTGGTGCCTTGCGGTTTCGACCCGCAGGAGTTCGCACCCATGGACCGGGCTGCAGCGCGCCGCGCGCTGGGCCTGGATGCGGACGAATTCCTGGTGCTGCAGCTGGGCCGGCTGGTGCCCCGCAAGGGCGTGGACAACGTGGTGCGCGCGCTGGCCCTGCTGCGCGACCAGGCGGCCGGCCGGCGCGCACGGCTGCTCGTGGTGGGCGGTGAGACGCCCGAGCCCGATGCGGCGCGCACGCCCGAGATCGGCCGGCTGCGCGCGCTGGCGCACGAACTGGGCATCGCCGCCGAGGTGCAGTTCACGGGCCACCGCGCACGCCATGCGCTGCGCCCCTTCTACGCGGCCGCCGACGTGTTCGTTTCCACGCCCTGGTACGAGCCCTTCGGCATCACGCCGCTGGAGGCCATGGCCTGCGCCATCCCGGTGCTGGCCAGCGACGTGGGCGGGCTGCGCCATTCGGTGGTGGACGGCGCCACCGGCTTCCTGGTGCCGCCGCACGACCCCGCCGCACTGGCCGCGCGGCTGGCGCTGCTGCAGCGCGATCCGGCACTGGCCGCGCGCCTGGGCGCCGCGGGGCGGCGCCGCGTGCAGCGGCTGTTCACCTGGGACAAGGTGGTCGACGGCCTGCTCGGTGTCTACCGCGGCATACGGCGCGTGCCAGTGCCCGCGCAGCGCAGCCTCCATGCCGCTGGCGCCGGCCGGCTCGCGCTGGCCGCACAGGAGCGGCCATGGCTGTGATCGACGCCCGCTGGGCCCAGGTCCGCCGCCTGCTCGTGGTACGGCTGGACAACCTGGGCGATCTGCTCATGACCACACCCGCGCTCGCGGCCCTGCGCCAGGCACTGCCGCAGGCCCGCATGGCACTGCTGGCCTCGCCGTCCGGCGCGGCCGCGCTGCCCCACCTGCCCATGCTGGACGAGGCCATCGCCTACGACGCGCCCTGGGTGCGCTCGTCCGCGGGCGACGGGGCGCAGGCCGACCATGCACTGCTGCAGCGCCTGGCCCTCGCCGAGTTCGATGCGGCCATCGTCTTCACGGTCTGCACGCAGAGCGCGCTGCCGGCAGCATTGCTGTGCCGGCTGGCCGGCATCCCGCTGCGGCTCGCGCACAGCCGCGAGAATCCCTACGGCCTGCTCAGCGACTGGGTGCGCGACGCCGACCAGGTGCAGACCGGCATGCGCCACGAGGTGCAGCGCCAGCTGGACCTAGTGCGCCAGCTGGGCATCGACGCGAGCGGCGGGCCGCTGGTGTTCCAGGTGCCTTCGGCGCACGCGCGCCGCTTGCGCCAGCGCCTGGCGGCGGCCAGTGGCAGCGCGAGCCGCCCCTACTTCGCCGTGCACGTGGGCGCGAGCGCTGCCTCGCGCCGCTACGCACCCGAGGGCTTCGCCGCCGCCGCCGATGCCATCGCGCGGCTCAGCGGCCTGCTGCCGGTGTTCACCGGTACTGCGTCGGAGCAGGCGCTCGTCGAGCAGGTGCGCAGCCGCATGGCCATGCCTTCGCTGGCGCTGGCCGGTGCGCTGGACCTGGGCGAGCTCGGCGCGCTGCTGGCCGGTGCGCGCGTGCTGGTGGCCAACAACACCGGCCCCGTGCACATGGCGGCCGCACTGGGCACGCCCGTGGTCGTGCTGTACGCGCAGACCAACCCGCAGCACACGCCCTGGCAGGTGCCCGCGCGCGTGCTGTTCCACGATGTCGATTGCCGCCACTGCCTGCGCAGCACCTGTCCGGCCGGCCACCACGACTGCCTGGCCCGGGTCGCGCCGGCCGACGTGGCCGCGGCCGCGCTGGAACTGCTGCAGGCCGGCGCCAGGGAGGCCGCATGATCACGCTGGGCATCAACGCGGCCTTCCACGACAGCGCGGCGGCCCTGGTCGTGGACGGCGCGGTCGTGGCGGCCAGCGAGGAGGAGCGCTTCACGCGCATCAAGCACGCCAAGCGGCCGCTGCCGTTCACGGCCTGGGAGCTGCCCTTCCATGCCATCGACGACTGCCTGCGCCAGGCCGGCCTGCGCCTGACCGATGTCGACCACGTGGCCTACAGCTACGACCCGGCGCGCTTCCTGGCCGGCCGCGCCGACGCCGCGATCGCGCTGCCGCTGGAACCCTCGGCGCAGCCGGCCGGGCCCTGGGAGAACCCCTGGGACCCGCTGTTCGCGGCCTACATCGTCAACGCGCCGCGCCAACTGGCCGACGGCGCGCCGCACCACCTGCAGGCGCGGCTGAAGGGCGCGCGGCCCGACGGGCCCTACCGCTTCCATTTCGTCGGCCACCACCTGAGCCACCAGGCCAGCGCCTTCCTGGCCAGCCCCTACGAGAGCTGCGCCGTGATGACGCTGGACGGCCGCGGCGAGGACGCCACGACCGGCTACGGCGTCTACGCGGACGGGCGCTACCGCGCGCTGGGCGAGGTCCGCATGCCGCACTCGCTGGGCCTGCTTTACGAGCGCGTGACGGCGCACCTGGGCTTTCTGCACTCCTCGGACGAGTACAAGGTCATGGCGCTGGCCGCCATGGGCCAGCCGCGCTTCGCCTCGGCGCTGCGCGCCCACATCGGCCTGCTGCCGGCGGGCGGCTACCGCATCGACCCGGTCGACCTGGTCGCGCTGGCCGGCCCGGCCCGCCAGCGCGGCACGCCGCTGGAAGCGCAGCACTTCGACCTGGCCGCCTCGCTGCAGGCCGTGCTGGAGCAAACCGTGTTGCACATCGCGCGCTGGCTGCGCGAGGCCAGCGGCCAGGCGCGGCTGGCCATGGCCGGCGGCGTGGCGCTGAACTGCGTCATGAACGCCAAGCTGCGCGACAGCGGCATCTTCGAATCGGTCTGGGTGCAGCCCGCCGCGGGCGATGCGGGGACCGCGCTGGGCGCGGCGCTGTGGACCGATGCGCGCGAGCGCGCGGGCAAGGCCCCCGATGTCGACGGCGCCACGCCGCTGGCGACGCGCCCCTGGTCCATGCGCCACGCCTACCTGGGCCCGGCCTACGCGGACGAGGAGATCGAAGCCCTGCTGCGCTGGGCCAAGCTGCCCTACCGCCGGCTGGACAACGTGGCCGGGCGCGCCAGCGAGCTGCTGGCGCGCGGCGCCGTGCTCGGCTGGTTCCAGGGCCGCATGGAGTTCGGCCCGCGCGCGCTGGGCGCGCGCTCCATCCTGGCCTCGCCGCTGGACGCCGGCATGCAGGCGCGCATCAACGAGCTCAAGGACCGCGAGGACTTCCGCCCGGTGGCGCCCGTGGTGCCGCGCGAGCGCCTGGCGGACTGGTTCACGCCGGCCGAGGCCAACGGCGGCGAGGCGCCGTTCATGCTGTTCCTGTACGACGTGCGGCCCGAGCAGGCCGCGCGCATCCCGGCCGCCTGCCACCAGGACCGCACGGCGCGCGTGCAGACCGTCACGGCCGAGGACAACCCGCGCCTGCACGCGCTGCTGCAGGCTTTCGGCGAGCGCACCGGGGTGCCCGTGCTGATCAACACCTCGTTCAACGTGCGCGGCGAGCCCGTGGTCTGCACGCCCAAGGATGCGCTCGACGCCTTCTTCAGCACGCCGCTGGACGCGCTGGTGATGGGCCCTTTCCTGCTGGAGAAGCCGCGGTGAAGCGCTTCGCGGCGGCGGACCCGGCGGCGCCGCAGGTCGCCGTGGTCATCGCCACCTGCCGCCGCCCCGGCCTGCTGCGCCGCTGCCTGCAGGCCTTGCTGCGCCAGCAGGGCCTGGTGCACGACTGGGAGATCGTGGTGGTGGACGACGGCCCCTGCGCCGAGACCGAAACGCTGGTGCGCACGCTGGCCGAAGGCGGCGGCACCCGGCCGCGCCTGCGCTACGCCCGCGCCGAGGGCACGCGCGGGCCGGCCGGCGCGCGCAACACGGGCTGGCGCAGCACGCGCGCGCCCGTCATCGCGTTCACCGACGACGACACCGTGCCCGCGCCCGACTGGCTGGCCGAGGGCCTGCGCGCGCTCGAGGGCGGCCTGGTGGCGGCCGGCGGCCGCGTGGTCGTGCCCGTGGACGGCGCGCCGACCGACCACGCGCGCATGACCCAGGGCCTGGAGCGGGCCGAGTTCGTGACCGCCAACGCCTTCGTGCGCCGCAATGCGCTGCTGGGCGTGGGCGGCTTCGACGCGCGCTTCACGCGCGCCTGGCGCGAGGACTCGGACTTGCAGTTCGCGCTGCTGGAGCGCTACGGCGGCGTCGGCCGGGCCGAGCGCGCCGTGGTCGTGCACCCGGTGCGGCCGGTGCGCTGGGGCATCTCGATGGCGCAGCAGGCCAACGTCTACTTCGACGCGCTGCTCTACGCCAAGCACCCGGCCCTGTTCCGCAGCCGCATCCGGCGCCGCCCGCCCTGGCTGTACGCGCTGGTGGTGGGCGCCGGCCTCGCGGCCCTGGGCACCGCGCTGGCCGGCCAGGGCGCCTGGGCCGGCGCGTTCGCGGCGCTGGCGCTGGCCGGCTGCCTGGTGTTCGCGCTGCGGCGCCTGCGCGGCGCCTCGCATGCGCCGGGCCATGTGGCCGAGATGCTCGTGACCTCGCTGGCCATCCCGTTCCTGGCCTGCTATTGGCGGCTGCGCGGCGCCTGGCGCTTTCGCACCCTGTTCCCCTGACCTGCCTGGAGACTGCCCGTGCCTTCCACCCACGACATCCTCGTCACCGGCGCGGCCGGCTTCCTGGGCAGCCACCTGTGCGACCGCCTGCTCGAGCGCGGCCACCGCGTGATGGGGCTGGACAACCTCAGCTCGGGCACGCGCGACAACCTGGCCCACCTGCAATCGCACCCGCGCTTTCGCTTCGTCGAGCAGAACGTGACCGCGCCGCTGGCCCTGCAGGTGGACCGCATCTACAACCTGGCCTGCCCGGCCAGCCCGCCGCACTACCAGCAGGACCCGGTGGGCACCACGCTGACCAGCGTGCTGGGCACCTGGCGCATGCTGGAACTGGCGCGCCACTGCGGCGCGCGGCTGCTGCAGGCCTCCACGAGCGAGATCTACGGTGACCCGGCCCAGCACCCGCAGCGCGAGGACTACCACGGCGACGTCAACACCATCGGCCCGCGCGCCTGCTACGACGAGGGCAAGCGCTGCGCCGAGACCCTGTGCTTCGACTACCTGCGTCAGCACGGCGTGGCCGTGCGCGTGGCGCGCATCTTCAACACCTACGGGCCGCGCATGCTGCCCGACGACGGGCGGGTCGTCAGCAACTTCATCGTGCAGGCCCTGCACGGCGCGGACATCACGCTGTACGGCGACGGCGGGCAGACGCGCTGCTTCTGCTTCGTCGACGACACGGTGGAGGGCCTGCTGCGGCTCATGGAATCCGACAGCACCGGCCCCGTGAACCTGGGCAACCCGCACGAGATCACGATGCACGTGCTGGCGGCCGAGGTGCTGGCGCTGACCGGCAGCAGCGCGCAGCTGGTCTACCGGCCGCTGCCGCAGGACGACCCGCGCCGGCGCTGCCCGGACATCGGGCTGGCCCGGCGACTGCTGGATTGGGCGCCCCAGGTGCCGCTGGCCCAGGGCCTGCGCCGCACCATCGACGACTTCGCGCGCCGGCTGGCCAGCCCGCGCACGCCGGACGAAGCCGCGCTGCCGCTGGCCAGCGCCCTCCTGCGGGTGCAGCCGGCTGGCGGCCAGGCCGTCAGCTGGTGAGCTCGGCGATGGTGGCCTGCCAGTCGGCCACGAAGCGCCCGATGCCGAAGCGCTCGGCCGCCGCGCGCCGGCCGGCCTCGCCCCACTCCTCGGCCAGGCCGGGGTCGCGCAGCAGCTGCTGCATGACCTGCACCAGCCGCTCGGGCCGGGTGTCGATGTAGCCGTTCTCGCCGGAACGGATGACCGTGGACAGTTCGGTCGTGGCCAGGCCCACGACGGGCAGGCCCACGGCCATGGCCTCGATCAGCGCCAGGCCCAGGCTGGTGTAGCGCACCGGGTGGAAGAAGAAGCGGTAGTCGGCCATGAAGGCCGGCAGCGCCGCGTTGTCGATCTCGCCGAGCCCGCCGACCAGGTTGCTTTCCATGCCGACCAGTTCCAGCGGCAGCTGGCCCGCCGCGGACTGGTACAGGTCCAGCCCGAGCTTGCGGCCGCGGCGCTGCAGCTGGTTCACGACCATGATGCCGCAGGCACGCCGGCCGGTGTAGCGGGCCGGCCCCAGCAACTGCACGCCGTGCTCGATCACGCGCTGCGGCGTGCGGCCGGCGTCCCACATCAGCGCGTTGAATGGCGTGACCTGCACCAGCAGCGCCCCCGGGTCGTCGACCCAGTGGCGCTGGTCGGTCGGGTTCTGCTGGGGCGGGTCGTGCTCCAGGTAGATGCGCGGCAGCGCGCGCTGGGCCTCGGACAGCAGCATGAGCCGGTCCTCGTCCCAGTTCTGGCGCGACTGGTAGAGCACGAGGTCGAACTCCATGGCCTGCAGCCGCTCGACGGGCGCCTCGTGCACGTTGTCGCCCCAGGGCAGCGTGCCGCTGCGCCCGCTGCGGCCCGGCGTTCGCCCGGCATCGGTCACGAGGTAGAAGTCGTGCGGCACCTGGCTCAGGTAGTACAGGTAGTTGCCGTGCACATGCCAGGTCAGGATGCGGCGGCGCGGCAGAGCGGGGGGGGAGGTGTGGATCGAGGCCATGCCCGGCCGGGGCAAGCGCCGTGCCCGGCCCCGGATCAGGACGGCGGCCGCCGGGGCAGGCGCTGCGTCAAGGCGCGCGCGTGTTCTGCCGCCTGTTCGGAAAAGTGCAGCAAGGTGCGCAGGCAGAAGATCTCGCGCCGGCGCTCGACCTGCATGGCCTTGAAGAGGCTGGTGTCTGGCGGAGCCTGCAGGTCCAGCGCCGAGGCGAACATGCGCGACTCGGCCTCGAGCCTGGCCTGCTGGCTGGCCGCGAAGGCCTGGTAACTGTTGCCGATGGGGTCGTCCACCGTGGCATTCTGCGTCAGCCGGCTGTTCAGCCGCCGGCCGGCGCCGGGCGTCGCCGGGCTGCCCTGGCGGCGAACTCAGCGCTTCGTGCCCGCACCCTCCGCAGCCGGAACGTCGGCGCGTTCCAGCACGGCCCGCGTAGGCCGCGCGCCGCTGGCCTTGCCGGTGATGGGCGGCCTGGGCAGGCGGGCCTCGCCGGGCTCGATGACGAAATGGTGGTCCAGGCTGTACCAGGCCCCCGCGATGTCCGGCGCTGGCGGTGGCTCGCCCGAATGCAGCACGTACTGGCCGACCAGGGCCCGCGTGACGCCGAACTGCACATCGGTCTCCAGGTACGGGTCGTCGCTGGAGTAGACCTGCGCGAACTGCGTCTTGAAGCCGGGCTTGAACACCATGAAATGGATGTGGGCCGGCCGCATGTTGTGCCGGCCCTGCGCACGCAACAGCGCACCGACCGGGCCGCTCAGCGGAATCGGGTAGCCCACGGGCTTGATGGTGCGGAACGCGATGCGCCCGCCGGCGTCCGTCGTGAACTTGCCGCGCAGGTTCATGTCGGCCTGGCCCGGGTCCTGGTTCTCGTAGAAGCCCTCGGACGATGCCTGCCAGACGTCGACCTCGGCACCGGCCACGGGGCGGCCCTGCGGGTCGCGCACCCAGGCGTTCACGAACACGGGCGCCCCACGCGTCGGCGAACGCACGATGGAGCCGCCGTTGGCGGTCGCCGGCGCATCCATGCGCCAGAACGGGCCCATCAGGTTGGCCGTGGTCTCGGTCCGGCCGTTGTCGCCGTTGTTGAGCAGGCAGACCAGCGCGGAGATGCCCAGCGAGCCGGCGATCAGCACCACCTCGTTGTGCGAGGCCGTCGTCAGCTGGCCGAGTTGGGCGATGAGGGCACAGGCCTGGTGGAACTCGGCCTCCGACAGCCGCGCATCGCGCACGAAGCCGTGCAGATGGGTGACCGCGGCGGTCATGATCTCCCTGAAGCGCGGATCGTCCGCACGCGCCAGTTCGGCCAGCACGGCCGCGGTCACATCGCTCGGCTTTTCGATGACCATGGAACGCTCGTCGCGGCTGCTCAGGCCGGGATCTGTGCGTGGCCGACGGCCGTGCGCAACGCCAGCAGATAGCTGTCCACGCCGAAGCCGGCGATCTGCCCCTGCACGATCTCGGCGAACACGGACCGGTGACGGAACGCTTCGCGCGCATGGATGTTGGACATGTGCAGTTCCACGATCGGGCAGTTCAGGATGGCGAGCGCGTCGCGGATACCGTAGCTGTAGTGGGTCCATGCACCGGCGTTGATCATGACGCCATCGACACCGTCGAAGTAGGCCTGGTGGATGCGCTCGCACATGGCGCCTTCGTGGTTGGTCTGGAAGTGCTGGACTTCCACCCCCAGTTCGCGGCCCAGGTCACACAGCGCCGCGTTGATCTGGTCCAGCGTGACCGTGCCGTACTGCCGCGGATCGCGCTTGCCGAACATGTTGTGGTTGATGCCATGCAGCATGAGGAATTTCATGGGTTCTTCCGGATTCAAGTGAGGGGAATCTCGACGACGCCGCCGGACTGCGCCGCCGCGGCGATGGCCTCGGTCACGCGCAGGTTGAGCAGGCCGTCGCGCGCGGTGACCAGTGGCTGCACCTCGCCGCGCACGACGGCTCCGAAGTGTTCCATCTGGAGCTTGAGCGGGTCCTCGCGCACCAGGCCCACGGTGGCGGCGTCGAACGGCTTCCACCACGAGCGGTCCTGCGGACCGGGATAGGTCCTCAGGCGCATGGTGGGCACCGACAGGCTGCCGTTGGTGCCGGTGATGACGTAGCAGTCCTCGTCGTCTGCGCTGGCATAGGCGGGGTTCTCCCGGCTGGTCTGCTCCCAGCTGCGCGCGCAGGCGGCGGTGTCCGAGAGCATGAAGGTGCCGAGCGCACCGCTGGCGAAGCGCAGGTTGATCGCCACCGTGTCCTCGACCGCGAAGCCCCGGACGGCATGCGACTTGAACGCCTGGACGGCGGCGATCTCCCCGCACAGCATGCGCAGGCTGTGCACCTCGTGGATCATGTTCAGCAGGATCGGGCCGCCGCCCGGCTCACGCCGCCAGGGGGCGTCGGCAAAGTACTGCGCGGGCTTGAAGAAGACGGCACTGCCCATCACCGCGACCAGCCGACCCAGCTGCCCCGCGTCGATGACCTGCCGGGCCGTGGCCATGATGGGACTGTGCGCGCGGTGGTGGCCGACCAGCACCCGGGCGCCGGTCGCCTCCACCCTGTGCAGCAACCGGGCCCCCTCGGCCACCGTGGTCGCCACCGGCTTTTCCAGCAAGACCGGCAGGCCGGCCTCGATGCACTGCAGCGCCTGCGGCACGTGCAGCGCGTTGGGCGTGGCCAGGACCAGGCCATCGGGACGGTCTCTGGCGAGCAGCTCCTCGATCGAGCCGTACAGCGCGACGCCCGCCTGCGCGGCCAGCGCGGCCGCTGCGGGCGCCGGGTCCACGATCGCGGACAGCGTACAGCGGGGGCTGGCCTGGGCGACACCCATGTGCGCCCGGCCGATGAGGCCGGCGCCAGCGACGGCGATGCGGGTTTTGCGTGGGGTTTGCATCTGTGCAGTAAACCGCGGGTCGGCGGCGCTGGCAAGCGCGGCCGGCCGCCTGCGCACGGGCTGCTGCGCAGCGCCGGGGGACCAGGCGCTGCCTGCAGGCCGGCCAGGGGCCTGCGCGGTCTTCAAAGCCTGCGCCACGCCCAGTCAGGCCAGCGGGACGGCCAGCCGCTCGATGACCGGCTGCGTCGCCGGCCGCACGCCACGCCACCATGCGAAGGCCTCGGCCGCCTGTTCCACCAGCATGCCCACGCCATCGGCGAGCCGGCGCACGCCCGTCTGTTGCGCCATGCGCAGGAACGGCGTGAGGCCTTTGCCGTAGGCCAGTTCATAGGCCAGACCGTGGGGAACGAACACGGTGGCGGGCACCGGCGGCAGCTCGCCGCGCAGGCTGGCCGACGTGGCATTGAAGACGAGGTCGAACCGCTGGCCCTCGAGCTCCTGGTAGCCACAGGCGCGCACGGGGCCCTGGCCCACGAGCTCCTGGGCCAATGCCAGTGCCTTCGCCACGGTCCGGTTGACGATGACCAGCTCGGCGGGGCGCTGTTCGAGGAAGGGCAGCAAGGCACCGCGCGCGGCGCCGCCGGCGCCGAGCACGAGGACGCGCTTGCCCTGCATCGCGCAATCCAGGTTGCGGACCACGTCGCGCGTGAGCCCGACGCCGTCGAAGTTCTCCGCCAGCACGCGCTCGCCGTCGAACTTGAGCGCGTTGACGGCCCCGGCCAGGCTGGCCCGTGCCGAGCGCTCGGTCGCATAGGCGAAGGCATCGAGCTTGAACGGCGCCGTGACGTTCAGGCCGCGGCCGCCGGCCGCGCGAAAGGCCGCGGCATCCTCGGCGAACAGCCCCGGCCGGCCCTCGATCGCGGTGTAGACCAGGTCCTGCCCGCTGGCCTTGGCGAACATGCCGTGGATCAGCGGCGACTTCGTGTGGCCGATGGGGTGGCCGATGACGGCATAGCGGTCGCTCATGACGGCATCGCCCGGGTGTAGAGCACGCCGTCGGCCTGCATCGCGGCGATCTCCTCGGCCGAGAAGCCGAGCCCGGCGGCGACCTCGGCGTTGTGCTGCCCCAGGTCAGGCGCAACCTGGCGGATGGTGGTGTCGCAGTCCGAGAACCTGAACGGCAGGTTCGGCAGCCTGATCTTGCCGAGCACCGGATGCTGCTGCTCGACGACCATGCCGCGCGCCTGGATCTGCGGGTCGGCCAGCACCTCGTCGATGCGCTGCACCTTGGCGCAGGGCACGTCGATGCCGTCCAGCAGGTCCAGCACCTCGGCCACCGTGCGCGAGGCCACCCAGGGCTTGACCACGCCCAGAATCTCCAGCCGGTTGGCGTTGCGCCCCGAGGTCGTGTGAAAGCGGGTGTCCGCCCCGAAGCCGGCCGGCCCGCCATGGGACTGCACCAGCGCGGCGAAGCGCTTCCAGGCGTCGTCGACCTGGGCGGCGATGACCAGATCGCCGTCGGCCGCGCGGAACACGCCGTACAGCGTGGAGGTCGGCATGTCGTGGCCGGTCTGCACCGGCAGCTCGGTGCCGCCCGAGAAGGTGTAGCACTGCACGGCGTACTCGTGCATGGACACCAGCGTGTCGTACAGCGCCATGTCGATGTGCTGGCCCTTGCCGCTCTTGGTGCGGCCCAGCAGCGCGGCGTTGATGGCCGCCACCGCATGGATGCCGGTGTACATGTCGCCCAGCGAGATGCGCAGCAGCGGCGGCGCCTCGCCCGGCTGGCCCACCATCTGCATGATGCCGCTCTTGGCCTCGGCGATCAGGCCGAAGCCGGCCCGGTGCGCATCGGGCCCGGTGTGGCCGTAGGCCGAGATCGAGCAATAGACCAGGCCGGGGTTGCGCCGGCTCAGTTCCGCGTAGCCCAGGCCCAGCTTGTCGAGCGCGCCGGGGCGGTAGTTCTCGATGAACACGTCGGCACTGTCCACGAGCTTTTGGACCAGCGCCTTGCCGCGCGGGTCCTTCATGTTCACGGACACGCCCTGCTTGCCCATGTTCAGCTGCAGGAAGTAGCCCGAGTAGGCGCCGTCCTCGCCCACGAACCAGGCGTGCTGGCGGCCGGCGTCGCCGCTGCCCGGCCGCTCGACCTTGATGACCTCGGCACCCAGCGCTGCCAGGCAGCGGCCCACGTAGGGGCCGGCCAGGAAGTGCGAGTAGTCGATGACGCGGATGCCGGCCAGCGGCAGCGGCTGTGCGCTGTTCTGTGCGGCGCTCATGCGGGTCTCCTGGGGATCATGAGGCGGTGCTCGCCCTTCTGCACGACCTGGCCGTGCTGGTTGACGAGTTCGGACGGCAGCACCACGATGCCCCAGCCCGGCCGGCTCCTGGACGCGCGCAGGCCGGTGACCGTGAACTTCACGTGCAGCCGGTCGCCGATCTTGATGGGCAGCAGGAAGTCCCAGGTCCAGCCCAGCGACATGCCGGGCAGGAAGCGGTATTCGCTGCGGGTTTTCAGGCCATCGGCGATCGACAGGCCGAACAGGCCGTGCGCCACGCGCGTGCCGAAGGGCGTGGTCTTGGCGTAGTCCTCGTCGATGTGCACGGGCGTGTAGTCGCCGGTCAGCTCGGCATAGGCGTTGATGCGGGCCTCGGTGACTTCGTACTCGGGGCTGGTGCAGGTGTCGCCTTCGGCGGCGTCGTCCCAGTACTTTTCCGGCGTCTCGAAATGCTGGGGGGGCGGTGTCAGTTTCACGGTGCGTCTCCAGATGGGAAGGTGTCAGCCGCGTGGGCGCACGGCCAGGGCCTGGGCCACGCTGCCGGGTGCGGCCTGGATCAGCTCGACGGCCAGGCCATCCGGCAGCTGCAACCAGTGGCGGCCCTGCGGCAAGGCCTTGACGCCCCAGGGCTCGGCGGCCCGGAGCGCGGCCTCCAGGTCATCGACCATCACGCCCAGGTGGGCCAGCCAGCCGGCATCGTTGCTGGGCGGGGCCTCGAAGTCGGGCGTGGCCATGAGCTGGATGCCGCCCAGCGTCCAGTACTGGCGCGGGTCGTCTGCGGGGCCGTCGATCTCGCGCACGTCCATGCCCAGCACCTCGTGGAAGAAGCGGATGTGCCAGTGGATGTCGCGCACGCGGATGGCAACGTGCTCGACATAGGCGAAGGTGGGTGGCGTGAAGGGGGTGGTCATGGGGGTCTCCTCACATCGCGGCGCGTGCGCGCTCGATGCCTTTGATGCACGCGACCAGCGTGGCGTTGACGGGGGTGGGCACGCCGCTGCGCTGGCCCCAGCGCACGACGGCGCCGTTGATGAAATCGATCTCGGTCACCGAGCCCTTCTCCAGGCTTTGCAGCATGGAGGTCTTGAAGTCCTCGGGCAGGCCGGCGGCCGCCTTGGTCCAGGCCGCGCGCGGGTCGGTGTAGGACAGCTGCACGCCGCTGGCGCGGGCCACGTCCATCGCTTCCTGCACCGCCGCCACCGCGGTGGCCTCGATCTCCGCGATGCGGTAGAGCGGGCCGTAACTCAGGCCGGTGATGCCGCTGACCGCGCCGGTCGCGACGTTGATGAGCAGCTTGTCCCAGATCGTGCCCAGGATGTTGGCGCTGACGGTGGTGGCCAGCCCGGCCGCCGCGAAGCATGCGGCGATGCGGGCGATGCGCGCGCTGGCCGTGCCGTCGAGCTCGCCGATCAGCGTCTCCTTGCCCGCGGTGCCGCTCAGGATGTGGCCCGGCCCGAGCAGCACGCCGCCGACGTAGGTCTTGCCCGCGACGACGCGCGCGCGCCCGACGGCTTCGGCCAGGATGTCCTCGTGCCCCAGACCGTTCTGCAGGGAGAGCACCACCGTGTCGGCCCCGATCAGCGGTGCCGCACCGCGGATGGCTTCCTCGGTGTGGAAGGATTTGACGAGCACGACGACCAGGTCCACGGGGCCGAGTGCCGTGCAGTCCGTGGCCGCACGCACCGCCACGCTGCGTTCGGTATCGCCCTGGCGCAGGCGCAGGCCGTTCGTCCGGATGGCCTCCACATGGGCGCGGTTGCGGTTGATGAGCACCACGTCGTTGCCGGCCAGGGCCAGCGCGCCGCCGATGGCACAGCCCAGTGCGCCCGCGCCGAGTACTGCGATCTTCAATGGATTCTCCCCGTCATCGCGGCGCATTCTGGGCATGCGCTGCCATTCTGCAAATCGCATGACTGCAATACACTGCATTGAGAATTCACATGGAGATGCGGATGTCGGACCTTCCCCTGCTGGACGGCAAGCAGCTGCAGCTGATCGAGCTGCTGCACAGCACCGGCAGCGTGACGCGCACGGCCGAGATGCTGGGCCAGACCCAGCCCACGGTCAGCATCTGGCTGGCGCGGCTGCGCGAGCAGTTGGGCGATCCGCTGTTCGTGCGCACGGCGCAGGGCATGCTGCCCACGCCGCGTGTGGACGCGTTGATCGACACGGTGCGCAGCGTGCTTGCCGGCCTGCGTTCCATCAGCGCATCGCCGCACGTGTTCGATCCGGCGACCGTGCAGCGCAGCTTTCGGATTTTCATGACCGACGCGAGCCACATCACCCTGCTGCCCCGGCTGTTCTCGCACGTGCGCGCGCTCGCGCCGGGCGTCACGCTGGAGGCGGTGGGCATCCATGGCGGCATGGCCGCGGAGCTCGAATCCGGTGCGGCCGACCTTGCGCTGGGCTTCATCCCCGAGCTGGAAGCCGGCTTCTACCAGCAGACCTTCTACGACCAGGACTGGGTGTGCCTCGCCCACTCCAGCCACCCCCGCATCCGGCCGAAGTCGTTCGGTCTGGCCGACTACACGCGCGAGGCCCATGCCGGCATCGTCTACGGCACCGGCGCGCAGCTGCTGGAAAGCACGGTCAAGCGGCTGGAGATCGAGCGGCGCGTCGTGCTCAGGATTCCCGGCTTCCTGGGATTGCCCGCCATCCTCTCCACCACCGACCTGATCGCCACCTTGCCGCGGCACATCGGCGAGACGCTGGCGAAACTCGGTGGACTGCGCGTGCTGCCCTGCCCGGTCCCGATCCCGAGCTTCTCGGTGCGCCAGCACTGGCATTCGCGCTACCACCAGGACCCCGGAAACCGCTGGCTGCGCAGCATCTGCGCCGAGCTGTTCCTGCGGGCGGCGCGCCCTGCGCGCGGAGCGGCTGCACGCCGCTGAGCCCGCACCGGCAGGCTCAGAACGGGTGAATGAACCGATCGCGCCCACGACGGGGTGCGGCGGGCCGCAGGCGCAGGCGCGGGCCGCGGCCCGGGCTCGTGCCCGGGCAAGGACCGCAACGCCCGCATGCGGCCTGGCACGCCCCGGCCCGAAGGGCGAGGCCCCGGGCGCAACGATCATGATGGAAACGGGTGCTCATCGGGGGCCTCGCGTGGGTGTGAGCGGTTCGTTCACACGTTCTCAATAGGTCGCGCGGCCGCCCGAGGCGTCGTAGACCGCGCCGGTGCTGAACGAGCACTCGGACGATGCCAGCCAGCAGACGAGGGCTGCCACCTCTTCGACCCGGCCGGTCCGCTTCATCGGGATCTTGGCGAGCACCAGCTCGATCTGCGACGGCGGCATCTGCGCCACCAGTGCGCTGTGGACGATGGCCGGCGCCACGGCATTCACGAGGATGTTCCTGTCCACCAGGTCCTTGGCCATGGACTTGGTCAGCCCGATCACGCCGGCCTTGGAGGCCGAGTACGCCGCCTGGTTGGCGTTGCCTTCCTTGCCGGCGATGGACGCCAGGTTGACGATGCGGCCCGTGCCGCCGGTGGACAGGTGCGGGACCGCGGCGCGGCACACCAGGAAGATCGCCGTCAGGTTCAGGTCGATCACGCGCTGCCAGGCCGACAGGCTGTGGCGCCAGAACGGCTCGGACGGGCCGACGATGCCGGCGGAGTTCACGACGATGTCCAACCGGCCGCACTGCGCCATGGCGTCTGCCATCGCGCTCTGGACGGCGTGCTCGTCGGTCACGTCGACGCGCTGGCACAGGGCCTGCGGGCCGAACGCGGCCGCGGCCCGGTCCAGCGCCTGCGCGTCGATGTCCCAGAGGATCAGCCGGGCGCCCTCGCCCGCCATGCGCCGGGCGGTGGCCAGGCCGATGCCCGAGGCCCCGCCCGTGATCAGTGCCTGGTGTCCTTCGAAGCGCATGTCGCCTCCCTCAGAACGTGTGAATGAGCCGATCGCGCCCACGACGGGGTGCGGCGGGCCGCAGGCGAAGGCGCAGGCCGCAGCCCGGGCTGGCGCCCGGGCAAGGACTGCAACGCCCGCATGCGGCCTGGCGCGCCCCGGCCCGAAGGGCGAGGCCCCGGGCGCGACGATCATGATGGAAACAGGAGCTCATTGGGGGCCTCGCGTGGGTGTGAGCGGTTCGTTCACACGTTCTCAGACCACCACGGCATCGGTCGCAGCCGGCACGGCCGCCCCGCCCAGGAACAGCCGCTCGATGTGCGGGTCGGCCAACAGCTCCGCTGCGGGGCATTGCAGGACCAGCCGCCCCGATTCGAGGGCGATGGCCTCGTCGGAGATCTTGAGCGCGCTCTTGACGTTCTGCTCCACCATGAGGACGGTGGTCCCTTGCGCAGCCAGACCGCGCAACAGCCTGAACACATCCTGCACGACGATGGGCGACAGGCCGATGCTGGGCTCGTCCACCAGGATCACCTTGGGCCGCAGCAACAGCGCGCGCCCGATCTCCAACTGCTTCTGCTCGCCGCCCGAGAGGCTGGAAGCGGCGCTGTGCAGCCGCTCCTTGACCCGCGGGAACAGCGCCAGCACTTCGGGGATGCGCGCATGCGTCTGCCGGGTTCCGATCGTGATGCCGCCCAGCTCCAGGTTCTCGAACACCGACAGCTGGCCGAACAGGTTGCGGCCCTGGGGCACGAAGGCCACGCCCTTGCCGAGCAGCGTCTTCTGGTCGCAGCCGGCGATGTCCTCGCCGTCCAGCAGGATGCGGCCCTGCCGGGGGCGCAGCAGGCCGAACAAGGTCTTCAGCGCCGTCGACTTGCCGGCGCCGTTGGGGCCCAGCAGCAAGGTGATGGCGCCGCGCCGGGCCCGAAAGCTCAGCTTGTTCAGGATCATGAAGTCCTTGTAGCCCGCGACCACGTCGTCGAACTCGATGCAGATCTCGTTGGCCACGCTCAGCTCCCGAGGTAGGCGTCCAGGACGCGCTTGTTCGACCGGATCTCGTCCGGCGTGCCGATGGCCATCACCGTGCCCTCGACCATGACCATCACGCGGTGGCACAGGTCCATCACGAAGTCCATGTTGTGCTCGATGACCACGAAGCTGCTCCGGCGCGCGGCGGCCGGGTTGCGGTTCAGGTCCTTGAGCAGGCTGCCGATGCCGCCGACCAGGCTGGGGTTCACGCCCGCGCAGGGCTCGTCCAGCAGCACCAGCGCAGGCTCGCTCATGAAGGCCATGGCGATGTCCACCAGCTTCTGCTGGCCATAGGAGAGCTCGCCGGCCTTCTTGTCGGCCACGTGGCGCATGCGGAAGCGGTCGATCAGGGCATCGGCGCGCGCACCCAGCCCGCAATCGCCGGGCGCGAACATGCGGCCGAGCATGCTGCCGTGGTGCTCCTGCGCCGCCACGAGCAGGTTGTCGCGCACCGTCATCTTGCCGAACACCTGCAGGGTCTGGAAGGTGCGTCCGACGCCCTTGCGGTTGAGCGCCAGCGGACCGAGCCGCGTCACGTCCTCGCCGTTGAGTTCGATGCGTCCCTCGTCGGCCGTGATCTGGCCCAGCATGCTGTTGAACAGCGTGGTCTTGCCCGAACCGTTGGGGCCGATGACACCGAAGATCTCCCCCGGGAAGACCTCGAAGTCCACGCCCCCGACGGCCTGGATCGCGCCATAGCGCTTCCTGAGGCCGCTGACCTTGAGCAGCGGCCTGCGCACTGCGCCTTCGCGGTCGGCTCTCATGCCTCTGCTCCCGAGGCGCGCGGCGGCACTTGCGCGCGCGCCGCGGCGGCGCGTGCGGCCGAGGCCTCGCGGGACTGGCGGCGCGCCCGGATGCGGTCCGGGATCGACAGCAGACCGTCCGGCAGCCAGATCATGAGCACCACGACGGCCGCACCGAACACGCACAGGTACCAGGCCTGGGCGAAGCGCAACCACTCGGGCAGGATGACGCCCACGGCCGCACCGAGCACCGGCCCGAAGAAGTAGCCCGGGCCGCCGACGACGACCATCAGGTACATCATGATCGAGGCCAGCACCGTGAACGGTGCGGGTTCGATGAACTGCACCAGGCTGGCGAACAGCGCGCCGGCCACGCCGGCGTAGGCCGCACCGATCGCGAAGCTCAGCAGCGTGTAGCTGCGGATGTCCACGCCCAGGCTCTCGGCGCGGATCGGGTTGTCGCGCAGCGCCGTGAAGGCCTTGCCCCAGGGCGAGCGCAGCAGCCCCCAGAGCAGCGCGCCCAGCAGCACGGCCACCACCAGCACGAAGTGGTAGTAGGCCAGGTTGCTCTCCAGGCTCAGGCCGAACAGCTGCGGCCGCGCGATGTTGTTGATGCCGAAGGTGCCGCCGGTCAGCCACTCCTCGTTGCGCATGACGAGCCAGACCGCGGTGTTGAAGCCCAGCGTGGCGAAGGCCAGGTAGATGGTCTGCACGCGCAGCGCCGGAAAGCCCAGGATCAGGCCCACGGCGAAGCAGATCGCCGCGGCCGCCGGCAGCCCGAGCCAGAAGCTGATGCCGGCCTTCATGAGGATGGCCACCGTGTAGGCACCGATGCCGAAGAAGGCGGCGTGCCCGAGCGACTTCTGGCCGGCATAGCCCACCGTGAGGTTCAGGCCCATGGTGGCGATGATGTAGACCAGCCAGGCGCTGAGCAGGTAGATGCCGTAGCTGCGCAGAAAGTGCGGCGTCACCAGCAGCACGCATGCCACGGCGGCGGCCATGAGGAGCTTCTTCATACCTTGCGTTCCACCTTCTTGCCCAGCAGGCCTTGCGGCTTGAACAGGATCACGACCATGAAGATCACCAGGGCCACGGCGTCCTTGTAGGCCGGCGAGATGTAGGCGGCGGCCAGGTTCTCGCACACGCCCACGATCAGACCGCCCAGCAGGGCGCCGCGGCTGTTGTTGAAGCCGCCGATGATGGCGGCGAAGAAGGCCTTGGTTCCCAGGCTTTCGCCCATGTCGAACTTCGCCAGATAGGTGGGCGTGACCAGCAGCGCGGCCGCCGTGGCAAGCACGGCGTTGATGGCGAAGGTGTACAGGATCATGCGCGGCACGTTGATGCCCAGCACCGAGGCGCTCTCGGTGTTCTGGGCAACGGCCTGCATCGCCCGGCCCGTGATGGTCCTGGACAGAAAGGTCTGCACGAGCAGGACCAGCGCCAGCGCGAAGACGAAGGTGCCGATGTCGGTGGCCGAGACGGTGACGCCCGAGACCGTGAACAAGCTGCCGGGGAACAGGCTGGGGAACGCGTGGGCCTCGGCGCTGTAGCCGGCCCGCACCCCGTTGCGCAAGGCGATCGACAGGCCGATGGTCGCCACCACGATGGGCATCATGCCGTACTTGAACAGCGGATCGACGATGCCGCGCTTGAACACCCAGCCCAGCACGAAGCTGGCGACGAAGCAGGTGAGCACGAAGCCCAGCCACAACGGTGCGCCGGCCGACAGGAAGACCAGCATGGCGAAGGCCGGCAGCATGACGAACTCGCCCTGGGCGAAGTTGATGGTGCCGCTGGCCTGCCAGAGCAAGGTGAAGCCCAGCGCCGCCAGGGCGTAGATCGCACCTGTGGACAGGCCGCTGAACAGGAGTTGGATGAAGTCGGTCATGTGCGTTCCAGCGCGCGGTGCGGCACGGCGCGGCCGCGCCGCGCAGCACCCGATGCGGTGCCGTGCGCGGCGCCGCCCCTCGCAGGCGCCGCGCAGCGACGGGGTGCGGCCCTACTTGGCCGGCTTGAGCGTTTCGATGACCTGCGTCTTGCCGCCGGCGACCCGCACGAAGAAGCTCTCGCGGTCCAGGTCGCCCTTGTCGTCGTAGGTGAGGTCGAACAGCACGCCCGGGTACTTGTCGGCCGAGATCGAGAGACCGTGCAGGGTCTTCGCGAAGGCCTTGGGATCGATCTTGCCGACCTTCTCGAACCCTGCGCGTGCCACATGCATGCCGATGTAGCCCTTCATGGCGTTGTGGTCTGCCTTGACCTTGTACTCGGCCAGGTAGCGCTGCGCGAAGGCCTGCACGGTGGGGTTGGGTGCATCCGCCGTCAAGCCCACGTGCGCGATCACGCCGTTGGCCGCCTCGCCGGCCAGTTCGATGACCTTGTCGTTGGCCAGCGTGGTCTCGCCGACGATGGGTTTGTCGTAGCCCTGCTTGCGCAGCTCCTTGAGCAGGCGGGCGGATTCTTCCTCGTTGGAATAGACGAACAGCGCGTCGGCGTTGGACTGCTTGGCCTTCAGCACGGCGCTGGAAAAGTCCACCTGGCCCTGGTCGGTGGAGATGTCGGCGGCGACCTTGATGCCCTTGGCCTCGACCGCCTTGCCGATCATGTCCCGGCCCCCCTTGCCGAAGTCGTTGTTGACGTAGATCACGGCCAGCGTCTTGATCTTCAGGCTCTCGCTCAGGTAGCGCGCCACCTTGGGCATCGCCGCGGCCTGCGTGAACGAAGCGCGGAACACGTAGGGGTTGCCCTGCTGGGTGATCGCGGCCGCTTCGCCGCCGATGATGTTCGGCACCTCGGCGCGCCGCGTCTCGTTCATCGACACCAGGATCGAGCCCGAGAACACCGGACCGATCACCAGCGGCACGTCCTGGTCGACCGCCTTGGCCGCCAGGCCCTTGGCGACACCGGGCTGGGTCTGCGAGTCGAGCGACGTGTACTGGACCTTGCGACCCAGAATGCCGCCGGCCGCGTTGATCTCCTTGACGGCCAGCTTCACGCCGTTGTCGAAGTTCACGCCGGCCGTGGCGCCGGCGCCCGACAGCTCGACGATGCCGATGACGGGCACGGTCTGCGCCGTGGCCACCGCACCGATGGCCGCCATCGCCATCGCGGCGGCCATGCTCTTCACGCAGTTCCTCATGCTTGTCTCCTGTTGGTCTGGGCGATTGAACGATCGGCGCGACTCTAGGAGAACGGTCCCCATTTGAAAATTAGCGTAAACACATACCAGCCATGTATGGAGAACATAGTGGGGACGGCCCGCCCAGGGTTTACCTGGAGTTTCGGCGCCTGCATGTCGCTGCGTGATGGCGCCCATGCCCTGCGCGCCATGGACACGCGGGCGCCGCCCTTCCCAGAATCGGAACGCGCCGGCCGGACCGGCCCTGCCCACGAACTCCGAGGAGACACCTTGAGCGACACCGCATACCGCCACTGCCTGTACCAGACCGAGGGCGCGCTGCTGACCCTGACCTTGAACCGGCCCCAGGTTCTCAATGCGCTGCACCCCGAGGCCCACCGGGAGCTGGCCGACGCGTTCGACCGCTATGCCGCCGACCCGCAGCTGCGCGTGTGCATCGTGACCGGGGCCGGCGACCGGGCCTTCTGCGTCGGCACGGACCTCAAGGAACTGGCCGCGACGGGCGACCATGCCAAGCCAGCGACCGGCTTCGCGGGAATCACCCACCGCTTCGACCTGTGGAAGCCGCTCATCGCAGCGGTCAACGGCCACTGCCTGGGCGGCGGCATGGAAATCCTCGCGGCCTGCGACATCGGCGTGGCCGCCAGCAGCGCCAAGTTCGGCTTGCCCGAGCCGCGCGTCGGTCTGGCCGCCCTGGGAGGCGGCCTGCTCCAGCGCCTGCCACGCCAGATCGCCACCAAGGACGCCATGGCCCTCGTGCTGACCGGCGCCACGATCGACGCACAGGAGGCCAAACGCATCGGCCTGCTCAACGACGTGGTGCCGGCCGAACGCGTGATGGCCCGGGCCAGGCAGTACGCCGAAGAGATCCTGGCCTGCGCCCCGCTGGCCGTTCAGGCGTCCAAGCAGATCATGCTGCAGAGTCTGGCCGTCGCGAACCTGGCGGACACCATGCATGAGAACTACCCGGCGGCCGCCCGGATGCTGGCGAGCCGGGACGCGGTCGAGGGGCCTGCGGCATTCGCCCAAAAGCGACGGCCGCACTGGACCGGCGACTGACGCCGGCACCCGCCGGCGCGACGGCGCCCTCCGACATGCGGCAGGACCATTGCACCGCATGCATCAATTGTTCCGAACATTGCACTTCACAGGCAGGCAGGCTTGTTCAAGACTTCGTGCATGGCCGCTGCGCAAGCCAGGCCTGCATGGAGATTCCATTGAACACAGACCTCAAAGCGCTGGACGCATGGACCGGACGCACCGAAACCGTCCAGGACACGATCACCCCCACCCCGGTGGTGGCCTTGACCGCCACGCTGGACCATCCGGCCGCCGCGGCGCCCGCCGGCACGCCGCTGCCCCCGTTGTGGCATTGGCTCTACTTCCTGCCCATGCACCGGCAGTCGGAGATCGGCGCCGACGGGCACGCCAAACGTGGCGGCTTCCTGCCGCCCGTGCCGCTGCCGCGCCGCATGTGGGCGGGCAGCCAGTTCAGCTTCCATGCGCCCATCCGTGTCGGCGACCAGGTCGCGCGCACCTCCACCATCGACGGCGTGCGCAGCACGTCCGGCCGCACCGGTCGGCTCGTGTTCGTCAAGGTGCGCCATGAAGTCCGCTGCAACGGCGCCACCGATCCGGCGCTCGTGGAGTTCCACGACATCGTCTACCGCGAGGCCCAGCGGGCCGACGACGTGGTGCCGCCGCCCCAGCCCGCCGTCCGCGGCGCCTGGCGGCGCGAGATCGTGCCCGACGACGTGCTGCTGTTCCGCTACTCCGCACTGACCTTCAACGGCCACCGCATCCACTACGACCGCAAGTACGTGACCGAGGTCGAAGGCTATCCCGGCCTGATCGTGCACGGCCCCCTGATCGCGACCCTGCTCATGGACCTGCTACGCCGCCAGCTGCCGGATGCCGACGTGGCCGACTTCCGCTTCAAGGCCGTGCGCCCGACCTTCGACCTGCACCCCTTCCACGTCAACGGCGAACTGCAGGCCGACGGCAAGACCGTGCGGCTGTGGGCCAGCGACCACGAAGGCTGGCTGACCATGGACGCCACCGCGACGTTGCGCTGAAAGGACCGCCATGCAACCCCTCAAGGGCATCACCGTCATCACGCTGGAACACGCCATCGCGGCGCCGTTCGCCACCCGCCAGCTCGCCGACCTGGGCGCGCGCGTCATCAAGATCGAGCGTCCCGGCAGCGGCGACTTCGCGCGCGGCTACGACCAACGCGTGCGCGGCCTGGCCTCGCATTTCGTCTGGACCAACCGCTCCAAGGAGAGCCTCACGCTGGACGTCAAGCACCCCGAGGCCGCCAAGCTGCTGGAACGCCTGGTGCTCGAGAAGGCCGACGTGGTGGTGCAGAACCTCGCGCCCGGCGCCGCGGCGCGCCTGGGCATGGGCTACGACAACCTGTCGCAGCGCAAGCCCGGGCTGATCGTGTGCGACATCTCCGGCTACGGTGACGACCCGCACAACCCCGGCCCCTACCGCGACAAGAAGGCCTACGACCTGCTGATCCAGAGCGAGGCCGGCTTCGTCTCCGTGACCGGTACGCCCGAGGAGCCCTGCAAGGCCGGCCCCTCGATCGCCGACATCGCGGCCGGCATGTATGCGTACACCAACATCCTGGCTGCGCTGATGCAGCGCAGCCAGACCGGCCAGGGCCAGCGCATCGACATCTCCATGCTCGAAGCGCTGGCCGAATGGACCAGCTACCCGCTGTACTACGCCTTCGAAGGCGCCGCGCCGCCGCCGCGCACGGGCGCCAGCCACGCCACGATCTACCCCTACGGGCCGTTCCCGGCCGGCGATGGCGGCAGCGTGATGCTGGGGCTGCAGAACGAGCGCGAGTGGGCCAGCTTCTGCACCACCGTGCTGCAGCAACCGGGCCTGGCGAACGACCCGCGTTTCAGCGCCAACTTCAAGCGCGTGGCCGAGCGCGAGGCGCTGCGCCGGATCATCGTGGAGGCCTTCGCCTCGCTCAGCGCGGCGCAGGTGGTCGAACGCCTGGAACAGGCCCAGATCGCCAACGCCCAGGTCAACACCATGGCCGAGGTCTGGGCGCATCCGCAGCTGAAGGCGCGCGGCCGCTGGACCGAGGTCGGCTCGCCGCAGGGCCCGCTGCCCGCCATGCTGCCGCCCGGCAGTTGGAACACCGGCCCGCGCATGGACCCGGTGCCGGCGCTGGGCCAGCACACGGATGCCATCCTGGCCGAACTCGGCTATGCCAGCGGCGACATCGCCGCGCTGCGGGCCGCCCAGGCCATCTGATCCCTTCCATCGAAAGCACACCATGGCAGCCACCATCATCGATTCGCGCATCTTCGGCGACATGTTCAGCGACGCGCGCATGCGCGCCGTCTGGTCCGACGAGAACCGCACCGCCAAGTACCTGGACATCGAACGCGCGCTGGCCAAGGTGCAGGGCCGGCTCGGCATCATCCCGCAGGAGGCTGCCAACGAGATCGTGCGCAACTGCGAACTCTCGCAGATCGACTGGGCCCAGCTCAAGGCCAAGACCGAGCAGATCGGCTACCCCATCATCGCGGTGGTGAACCAGATCAACGCCAACTGCCGCGACAAGCTCGGCGAGTACTGCCACTGGGGCGCCACCACGCAAGACATCACCGACACCGCGGCGGTGCTGCAGATCCGCGAGGGCCTGGCGCTGGTCGAACAGGACCTGGACGAGATCGGCGAGGCGCTGGCCGCGCTGGCCACGAAGTACCGGGACACACCCGTCATCGGCCGCTCCAACCTGCAGCAGGCCACGCCCATCACCTTCGGCTACAAGATGGCCAGCATCCTGGCCGGCATCGACCGCCACCGCGAGCGGCTGCAGCAGCTCAAGCCCCGCGTGCTGATGGGCGAGTTCGGCGGTGCCTCGGGCACGCTGTCCTCGCTCGAGAAGGGCGCGATGGAGACCCAGGCCGGCCTGATGCAGGAGCTGGGCCTGGCCCAGCCGCTGATCTCCTGGCACACAGTGCGCGACACCATCGCCGAAGTCGGCGCCTTCCTCGCCATGGTGGGCGGCTCGCTGGGCAAGATCGCGATGGACGTCAAGCTCATGATGCAGACCGAGGTGGCCGAGGTGTTCGAGCCCTTCGCGCCCGGGCGCGGCTCCTCGTCCACCATGCCGCAAAAGCGCAACCCCATCTCCTGCCTGTACATCCACGCCAACATCTCGGTGGCGCGCCAGCACGCCGCTGCGCTCATGGACGCGATGGTGGCCGACCACGAGCGCTCCACCGGCCCCTGGGAGATCGAATGGGTGTCGCTGCCCGAGATCTTCTGCCTGATGTCGGGCGCACTCAAGCAGACCAAGTTCATCCTGAAGGGCCTGGAAGTGGACGCAGGCCGCATGCGCGCCAACATCGCGCTGACCAACGGCCTCGTGATGTCCGAGGCCGTGATGATGGGCCTGGGGCCCTACATCGGCCGCGAGTACGCCCACGACCTCGTGTACGACCTGTGCCGCGAGGCCATCGCCAAGGACCGGCCGCTGATCGAGATCCTGGCCGTGCACCCGGAGATCACCCGGCACGTCACGCGTGCGCAGCTGGAGGCCATGTGCGAGCCCGCCAACCACCTGGGCCAGGCCGGCGTGATGGTGGACCGGGTGCTGGCGGCGCGGGCGTAGCAGCTCGCGCTCAGCGCGCGGAGCGCCAGTGCCGGTGCAGGCCCGCGATGTCGCCAGAGCAGATCAAGGGCATGGCCGCCTGGATGGCTGCCAGAGGCCAATCCCACCACTGCATCTCGAGCAGCATCGCCACCTGGTCCGGCGGGAAACGCTTGCGGATCTCCCGGGCCGGGTTTCCTGCGACGATGGCATAGGGCTCCACGTCCCGCGTGACCACCGCGCGGCTGCCGATGACTGCACCGTGGCCGATGGAAACACCCGGCAGGACCATCGCCTCGCTGCCGATCCAGACGTCGTGCCCGATCACGGTGTCTCCGGCCGGAACGAACGCATCCTGCGCAGCGGCGAAAGCGGGCTCCTGCTGCATGTAGAAGAACGGGTAGGACGATGCCCAGTCCGCGCGATGCCCCTGGTTGCCCGCCATGATGAACGCGGCACCCGAACCGATCGAGCAGAAGCTGCCGATGATCAGCTTGTCGACGTCGTCGCGGTCCGGCAGCAGGTAGCGCGCGCAATCGTCGAAGCCGTGCCCGTGGTAGTAGCCCGAGTAATAGCTGAACCGTCCGACCTGGATGTTGGGGTTGGTCACCTGCTCGCTGAGCAGCCTGCCTTTGAAGGGGCTTTCGAAGAAGTTGCGCATGCGTCGCAGTGTGCATCACTCCAGGTGTGCCGCCGCCGTCCTGCCCGCCGCACCGCGCCGCCTGCCCTTCATCTCCAGGAAGAATTCGTAGATCTGCTGCGCCGCTGGCGCCAGCGGCCGGCCCTTGCGGCGGATCAGGCCCACCTTGCGCGTGACCACCGGGTCCACCAGCGGCACGCTGACCAGGAGCGGATGGTCGGCGCCCGGCATGGCCAGCGAGGGCACGGCCGCCACCCCCAGCCCCGCTTCCACCAGGCCTAGCATGGTCGTCACGTGCTGGGCTTCGTAGACGGCCTCCGGCCGCCCCGGCAGGCCGGCCAGCGCCTGGTCCAGCAGCAGCCGGTTGCCCGAGCTCTTGCTGACGGAAATGAAGTCGTGCTGGCCCAGTTCGGCCCAGCCCACCTTGCGCTTCTTCGCCAGCGGATGGTCGCGCCGGCAGGCCGCCACGAAACGCT
Source organism: Pseudorhodoferax aquiterrae (assembly GCF_014652235.1). Classification (GTDB taxonomy): domain Bacteria; phylum Pseudomonadota; class Gammaproteobacteria; order Burkholderiales; family Burkholderiaceae_C; genus Pseudorhodoferax; species Pseudorhodoferax aquiterrae. The sequence continues at coordinate 175,103 of NZ_BMYK01000007.1, read as the reverse complement.
CCTCCAGCAGCGGGGTGAACTCGATGTCGGGCTCCTGGCTGCCGATGAAGTTCAGCCCGAAGTCGGCCTCGCTGCGCGCCACCGCCGCCAGCACGTCGTTGGCGCCCGCGTCGAACACCTTGACGCGGATCTTGGGGTAGCGCTCGCGGTAGCGTGACACCACCTGCGACAGGTAGTAATAGACCGTGGATGGCACGCAGGCGATGGTCACCTCGCCCATGCGCGTTCCGGCCACGCCGCGGATGCCCAGCAGCGTGCTGTCCAGGTCGTCCAGCAGCTGCTGCACCTTGCGGTCGAACTCGCGGCCCACGGCCGTGAGGCTGACCTTGCGCGTGGTGCGCTCGAGCAGCTTGACGCCCAGCGCCTCCTCCAGCTTCTCGATGCGGCGGCTGAACGCCGGCTGCGACACGTGCAGCGCCTCGGCCGCCTTGCGGAAACTCGACAACTCCGCCACCGTGCGAAAGGCCTGCAGGTCGTTGAGATTGAAGTTGATGGCCATGGGGATGCTGCGCTTGCGTTGATAGGTAGTGTGCATCAATCGTTCGCAAAGATGCAATTCACAGAAAGCTTCGCCACGCCGACCATTGCACCGGTTCGACGACAACCATCCCAATCCACCGGAGCAGACAAATGCAGTTCAACCCCAAGCGCCTGGCCAGCACCGCGGCCATCGCCATCGCGGCGGCCTTGGCCAGCGCCGCGGCGCTGGCCGCCTATCCCGACAAGGCCATCACCATCGTCGTGCCCACGGCCGCCGGCGGCGCCAACGATGCCATGGCGCGCACCATCGGGCAGGCCATGTCGCAGGTGCTCAAGCAGCCCGTCATCGTGGACAACAAGGCCGGCGCCAACGGCGCCATCGCCAGCGAGGCCGTGATGCGCGCCCCGGCCGACGGCTACACGCTGATGCTGGGCTACATCGCCACGCATGCGATGAACCCGGCGCTGCAGAAGCTGCGCTACGACCCCGTCAAGGACTTCGAGCCCGTCGCCATGGTCGGGTCCTCGGCCACGCTGATGGTGGCCAACCCCAAGGTCAAGGCCAACAGCGCCAAGGAACTCGTGGCGCTCGTCAAGGCCAGCAAGTCGCCGCTGAGCTATGCCTCGGCCGGCAACGGCACGGCGCCGCACTTCGCGGCGGAGATGTTCAAGCTGTCCACGGGCGTGGACCTGCTGCACGTGCCCTACAAGGGCTCCGCGCCGGCCGTGACCGACACCATCGGCGGCCAGACCGAGGTGATGTTCCCCAGCCTGTTCACGGCCATCCCCTACGTGAAAAGCGGCAAGCTCAAGGCCATGGGCGTGGCCGGAAGCAAGCGCTCGGAGCTGCTGCCCGACGTGCCCACGCTCAAGGAGCAAGGCATCGCCGATGTGGACGTCTCGCAGTGGTATGCGATCTTCGCCCCGGCCAAGACGCCCAGGCCCGTGCTCGAGCAGCTCAACAAGGTGATCAACGAGGTGCTGGCCGACAAGGCGGTCGCCAAGCGGCTGGAGGACCACGGGGCGGAGGTCGAGACCATGGGCCTGGAGCAGATGCGCAGCTTCATGGCGAACGAGCAGGTCAAGTGGAAGCAGGTGGTGCAGGCCGCCAGGCTCAAGGCGGACTGATCGCATGCGGCAGCGAAGCAAGCACCCGATGCGCCACATTTCCACCGCGACCGCAGCCCTGGCCACGCTGTGCGCCGTGGCGCCCGAAGGCGCCCAGGCCCAGAGCAGCGTGCGGCTCTACGGCATCGTCGACCTCGCCATGCGCCGGGCCAGCGGACTCGACGAGTTCGCGCCCAGCGCCACTTCGGCCACCGTCATGTCCAGCGGCGTCAACAACACCAGCCGCTGGGGCCTGCGCGTGCAGGAGGACCTGGGCGACGGCTTCAGCGCCCAGGCCCAGCTCGAATCGGGCATCAACGCCAGGACCGGCGCGCCCATCAGCTCCAGCATGTACTTCGACCGCCAGTCCTGGGTGGGCCTGGGCAGCCGCTGGGGCCTGGTGAGCATGGGTCGGCAGACCAGCCTGCTGGCCGACGCGATCTCGCCGATCGACCCGCTGGGCATGCGCCTGGCGAGCTTCAACCCCAGCGTCAACGTCGCGGCGCTGAGCCAGCACCAGCTCGGCGTGGGCTTCGGCGCGAGCGGCTCGGCCACGGCGTCGTACCGGCTCAACAACAGCGTCAAGTACACGGGCGATGTCGCCGGCGTCAACCTGCGCGCCATGCACAGCTTCGGCGAGGTCGCCGGCAACAGCGGCGCCTCCGATTCCACGGGCCTGGCGCTGGGCTACAAGCACGGTCCCTTGCAGCTGTCGGCGGCGCACCAGCGCTTTCGCAACAACGACGACACGCTGGGCCTGCGGGCCAGCGTGCTCGGCGCGGCCTACACCCTGGCGGGCGGAACGCGCCTGGCCGGCATCTTCGGCCGCAGCCACGCGGAGACCGGCGCCACGGCGCGCACCACCCTGCGCACGCTGGGCCTGGGCGCCACGGTGCCGGCGGGCGCACTGGTGGCGCTGACGCTGGCCCACTACCGCGTGGACCGCGCGCGCAGCGCACGCGCCGACGACGGCTATGGCCGCACCGTGGGCTTCGCGGAGTACACGCTCTCGCGGCGCAGCGTGGTCTACGCCGAGGTCGACCACACGCGCTGGCACGGCGGCTTCCAGGGCGCGGCCAACAAGCCCAAGGCCACGGGCGTCAGCCTGGGGGTTCGCCACAGCTTCTGAGCATCCAGGCGGCTGCCAGAATCCAGGCATGGAACTGCGCCAGCTGCGTTACTTCGTCCAGATCGTGGAATCGGGGTCGATGAGCCGCGCCGCGCTGGAGCTCGACATGGTCCAGTCCGCGCTGAGCCAGCAGGTCAGCCGGCTGGAGGGTGAGCTGGCCACGCGGCTGCTGCAGCGCACGCCGCAGGGCGTCTCCCCCACGGAGGCAGGCCTGGCGTTCCTGCGCGAGGCGCGGCTCACGCTGCGCCATGCCGAACAGGCCGCGCGCGCCGCGCAGCAGGCACGGCTGGCGGGCAGCGTGAGCATCGGCCTGGCACCGACCACTTCGGCCATGCTGGGCCTGCCGCTCATGCAGGCCATGCGCACACGCTATCCGGACGTGCGGCTGCACATGGTCGAAGGCATGTCGGGCCATCTGGCGTCCATGCTGCGTGCCCAGGAGCTGGACCTGGCCGTGCTGTTCGGCCACCGGCCGGATCTGCTGGAGCTGCGCCAGCCAGCCGGGAGCGCGGGGCGCCGCTGGCAGGTGCAGCCGCTGGTCGAGGAAGAGCTGTTCCTGGTGCGCGGCAGCGCGTCCGCCCCTCTGCCAGACACGCTTGCAACGCAAGCCCTGCGCGGCGAGCCGCTGATCCTGCCGACCGGCCCGCACGGTCTGCGCAGCACGCTGGACGCGGCCTTCGCGCGCGCCGGCATCGCACCCACCATCGCGCTGGAGGTCGATTCGCTGGCCATGGTGATGGCGGCGGTGGATGCCGGCCTGGGCTCCACGGTGCAGCCCTGGGCTGCACTGGGCCGCTACCCGGACGCGCTGCAGCGCTTTCGCACGGCGCGCCTGGACGACCCGACTGCGCGCCGCGTGAACCTGCTGTGCAGCCGCGCCGACGACGCGCTGCCGCCAGCCTGCCTGGCGGCGCGCAACGTGGTGCGCGACTGCGTGCGCCAGTTGGCGGACAGCGGACGCTGGCAGGGTGTGGGCATCGTCCACGGTGAATGAATCGACTCCGACGGCTCAAGCCTCGGCTCTGGCGCGCGGCTTGAGGCGGAAGCTGACCCCCAGGCGGTTGATGGCGTTCATGGCCGCGATGGTCAGCGTGAGGTCCACCAGGTCCTTTTCCGAGAACACCGCTGCCGCCGCCGCGTAGGCCGCGTCGGACGCGTGCGTTTCGCTCACGCGGGTCACCTCCTCGGCCCAGGCCAGCGCAGCGCGCTCCTGCTCCGAGAACAGGTAGGCCGCTTCGTGCCAGACCGGCACCAGCACGACCGTGTCGATGGCCATGCCTTCCTGCAGCAGATCGCGCGTGTGGATGTCGATGCAGTGGGCGCAGCCGTTGATCTGGGACACCCGCAGGAACACCAGGTGGACCAGACGGGACGGCAGCGCCGTTCCCGTGGTGACGAAATGATGCAGCCCTCCAACGGCCTTGGCACCTTCGGGGGACACAGCAAACCAGTTCGCGCGTTTCATGTTGTCGCAGTCCTTCTTCAAGTAGTTGGCGGGTCGGCACCATGCCAGCCCGTCGACCACTAGACGCGCGAGCGCAACGTCCTGTGACAGCCTGGCCGGAATTCTGTGCAGGTCCACGTCTGGGCGCACTCGCGTCATCACATCCCGTGATACCCCCATCCCTCGCCGCGCCTGCACGCGCGGGCCGCGGCTTCCTACAGTCTCCTGCACCGGCCGGCCCTGCCCGCCCGCACCTACCCCAGGAGGCAAGAACCAGATGGAACCCGATGTGCTCGTCATCGGCGGCGGCAACGCGGCGCTGTGCGCGGCGCTCATGGCACGCGAGGCCGGTGCCAGCGTGCTGCTGCTGGAGGCCGCGCCACGCGCCTGGCGCGGCGGCAACTCCAGCCACACGCGCAACCTGCGCTGCATGCACGATGCGCCGCAGGACGTGCTGGTCGAGGCCTATCCCGAAGAGGAGTTCTGGCAGGACCTGCTCAAGGTCACGGGCGGCCTCACCGACGAGGCGCTGGCCCGGCTCGTGATCCGCCATTCGGCCGGCTGCCGGCCCTGGATGCGCCGCCATGGCGTGCACTTCCAGCCGCCGCTGTCCGGCGCGCTGCACGTGGCGCGCACCAACGCCTTTTTCATGGGCGGCGGCAAGGCGCTGGTCAACGCCTACTACCGCAGCGCCGAAGCCCTGGGCGTGCGCGTGCGCTACGAAGCGCCGGTCGAGCGCATCGAGATGGCTGGCGGCCGCTTCGTCGCCGCGCACTGCGCGGGTGAGCGCATCACGGCGCGCACCTGCGTGGTGGCGGCGGGCGGCTTCGAGTCCAACCGCGCCTGGCTGGGCGAGGCCTGGGGCGTCAACGCGCGCGGCGAGCGCCCGGCCGAGAACTTCCTGATCCGCGGCACGCGCTTCAACCAGGGCGTTGTCTTGCGCGAGCTGCTGGACGTGCACGGCGCCGAGCGCACGGGCGACCCCACCCAGGCCCACATGGTGGCCATCGACGCGCGCGCGCCGCTGTACGACGGCGGCATCTGCACACGCATCGACTGCGTGTCGCTCGGCGTGGTGGTCAACCGCGAGGGCGAGCGCTTCTACGACGAGGGCGAGGACTTCTGGCCCAAGCGCTATGCCATCTGGGGCCGTCTCGTGGCGCAGCAGCCCGGTCAGATCGGCTGGTCCATCATCGACAGCCAGGCCATCGGCCGCTTCATGCCGCCGGTGTTCCCGGGCGTGCAGGCCGACACGCTGCCGGCGCTGGCAGAGCAGCTGGGCCTGCCCGTGCTGCGCTTCGTGCAGACCCTGCAGGACTACAACGCCGCCTGCCGCCCCGGCCGCTTCGACCACACCGTGCTGGACGACTGCCGCACCGAAGGCCTGGCACCGGCCAAGACGCACTGGGCGCGGCCCATCGCGCGGCCGCCCTTTTACGGCTACGCGCTCAAGCCCGGCGTGACCTTCACCTACCTGGGCCTGAAAACCGACGACACGGCCGCCGCGCGCTTCGCCGGCGCGGCCAGCCCCAACCTGTTCGTGGCCGGCGAAATGATGGCCGGCAACGTGCTCGGCAAGGGCTACACGGCCGGCGTGGGCATGAGCATCGGCACGGCCTTCGGCCGCATCGCCGGGGCCAATGCCGCCCGCGCCGCGGCCGGCCGCGCGCCCGGCACGCTGGGCGCACTGATCGAGGCCGAGCAGGCTGCCACGCAAGGAAATCGCCATGTCCACGCTTGACCACCTGATCCGCGAGGCCAGTGACCTGGCCACCGGCCCCACCGCCGGCCTGCGCCTGGCCACCCCGGCCGAGGCCGAGGTGGCGCGCCAGCTGCACATCTGCAACGCCTGCCGCTACTGCGAGGGCTTTTGCGCCGTGTTCCCCGCGATGACGCGCCGGCTGGAGTTCCCCACGGCCGACGTGCACTTCCTGGCCAACCTGTGCCACAACTGCGGCGCCTGCCTGCACGCCTGCCAGTACGCACCGCCGCACGAATTCGCCGTCAACATCCCGCAGGCCATGGCGCGCGTGCGCGGCCAGACCTACCAGGACTACGCCTGGCCGCCGGCGCTGGGCCGGCTGTACCAGCGCAACGGCCTCGTGCTGTGCCTCGCATTGGCCGCGGCGCTCGCGCTGTTCCTCGCGCTGGCGGTGGCGCTGCGCGGCGGCCTGCGGGCGGTGGTGCCGGCCGGCGGCAGCTTCTACGACCTGTTCCCGCACAACCTCATGGTCGGGCTGTTCGCGCCGGTGTTCGGGTTCGCCGTGCTGGCGCTGGCCATGGGCGTGCGGCGCTTCTGGCGCGAGATCACGCCAGTGACCAGCGGCGCCGCACTGGACGCGCCGGCCGCCGCCGAGGCCACGCACGACGTGCTGCGGCTGAAGTACCTGGACGGCGGCCACGGCCAGGGCTGTAACAACGCCGACGATGCGTTCACGCTGTGGCGCAGGCGCTGCCACCACCTGAGCTTCTACGGCTTCCTGCTGTGCTTCGCGGCGACCGCGGTGGCCACGCTCTACCACTACGCCTTCGGCTGGGCCGCGCCCTACGAGCTGCCCAGCCTGCCCAAGCTGCTCGGCGGCGTGGGGGGCGTGGCGCTCGCGCTGGGCACGGCCGGCCTGGCTTGGCTGAACCTGCGGCGCGATCCTGCGCACGGCGATGCGGCGCAAAAGCCCATGGACCTGGGCTTCATCGCGCTGCTGTTCCTGACCGCCACCAGCGGCCTCGCCTTGTGGTGGGCGCGCGGCAGCGCCGCCATGCCCGCGGTGCTGTGCCTGCACCTGGGCGCGGTGATGGCCTTGTTCGCCACCCTGCCCTACGGCAAGTTCGCCCACGGCATCTTCCGCAGCGCCGCACTGGCGCGGCATGCGGTGGAAAAGCGCCGCCCCAACCCGGTCGGGTTGGGCGCGGACTGAGTTCCTTTTTCCCACGGAGCCCCCATGAACACCCAACGCCGCCACCTCGTGGCCGGCGCGGCCACCGCTGCGCTGCTCGCCCCCCTCAGCATGCCGGCCGCCGCGCAGGCGCCGGACTTTCCGCCGAAAAAGCCGGTCACGCTGGTCGTCGGCTTCGCGGCCGGCGGCGCCGCCGACGCGGCCGCCCGCCTGATCGCCAAGAAACTGGCCGAGAACATCGGCCAGACCGTGGTGGTGGACAACAAGGCCGGCGCGGGCGGCAACATCGCGCACCAGATCGTCGCCAAGGCGCCGGCCGACGGCTCGGTGCTGCTGTTCGGCTCGGTCGGCCCGCTGACCATCGCGCCGCATCTCATGAAGCTGCCCTACGACCCGTTCAAGGACCTGGCGCCGGTGTCCGGCGGTGTGAGCTTTCCGAACGTGCTCGTGGTGGACCCGGGCCTGAACGTGAAGACGCTGCAGCAGTTCGTCGAGCTGGCCAAACGCAAGAGCGTGGACTACGCCTCCACGGGCGCCGGCTCGGCCTCGCACCTGGCGGGCGAGCTGTTCAACCAGCGCGCCGGCGTCGAGATGGTGCACGTTCCCTACAAGGGCGGCGCGCCCGCGCTGCAGGACCTGCTGGGCGGTCGCGTCGCCTCGTACTTCGCGGCGCCGCCCACCGCGCTGCCGCAGGTCGAGGCCGGGCGGCTCATTCCGCTGGCCACCACGGGCCTCGCGCGGCCGGCTTACATGCCCAACATCCCCACCGTGGCCGAATCGGGCTACCCGGGCTTCGAGGCGCTGAACTGGTACGCCTTCGTCGCACCGGGCAAGACGCCCGCACCGCTGCTGGACCGCTGGAACCAGGAGATCGTCAAGGTGCTGGAAGACCCCGGCGTGCGCGATGCGCTCGCGCACCATGGCCTGACGCCGCAGCCGACCACACGCACCGGCTTCGCCGCGTTCATGAAGAAGGAGTGGGACCAGTGGGGCGCCATCGTCAAGTCGCGCGGCATCAAGATGGAGTGATGCTTGGCCATTGATGCATCGGCCCGATCAATTGCAAGCAACAATGCAATTCACGGCGAGAACGTGAGGCCGAACAATGGCGCATGAGCAAAACCATCCCATGCGTCCTGATGCGCGCAGGCACCTCGCGCGGCCCCTTCTTCCTGCGCGAATGGCTGCCCGAGGGCGACGAGGCCCGTGACCAGGCACTGATCGGCGCGATCGGCGCATCCGACCCGCTGCAGCTGGACGGCGTGGGCGGCGGCAGCACGCTGAACAGCAAGGTGGCCATCGTCTCGCGCTCCAGCATTCCGGGCTGCGACCTCGACTACCTCTTCGCCCAGGTCGGCGTGGGCCACCGCTCGGTGGACACGCGGCCCAACTGCGGCAACATGCTCTCGGGCGTGGCGCCCTTCGCGATCGAGCAGGGCCTGGTGCCCGCGCAGGACGACACGACCAAGGTGCGCGTGCACAACGTCAACACCGGCGCGCGCATCGACGTGACCGTGCGCACGCCGGGCGGCCGCGTCACCTACGCGGGCGATGCGCGCATCGACGGCGTGGCCGGCACGGCCGCGCCCATCCTGCTGGACTTCCTGGACGCCTGGGGCGCGGTGACGGGCAAGGTGTTCCCGACCGGCCAGCGCATCGACCGCATTCAGGGCGTGGAGGTCAGCTGCATCGACGCGGCCATGCCGCTCATGATCATCCGCGCGGCCGACCTGGGCGTGACGGGCCGCGAGAAGCCGGTGGCGCTGGACGCCGACGCCGCGCTGCTCGAACGCATCGAGTCGCTGCGCCTGGAGGCCGGCCTGCGCATGGGCCTGGGCGACGTGTCGAACAGCGTGGTGCCCAAGCCGGTGCTGGTCAGCGCGGGCGATTCGCCGGACAGCATCATCTCGCGCTACTTCACGCCGCGGCGCTGCCATGCCTCGCATGCGGTGACGGGCGCCATCGGCGTGGCCAGCGCCTTCGCGCTGCCGGGCACGGTGGCCAGCGGCGTGGCGCGCGCGGCCGGCTGCCACCAGCTGACCGTGCTGCATCCCGCGGGCCAGATCGACATCGAGGTGGAGATGGGCGAGCAAGGCGGCGAGGTCAGCGTGCGGCGCGCCGCGCTGGTGCGCACCGCGCGCAAGATCATGCAGGGCGAGCTGCACCTGCCCGACTACGTGTTCTCGCGGCCGGAGGAAGCGGCTCGGCCCGCGGCGCGCAAGCCGCTCACGCTGATCGTGCCGACCAGCGCCGGCGGCGGCAACGACACCATGGCCCGCATCATCGCCGCCAAGCTCGCGCCGCTGCTGGGCCAGGAGGTGCTGGTGGACAACCGGGCCGGCGCCAACGGCGCCGTGGCCAGCGAATACGTGGCGGCCGCCGAGCCCGACGGCCAGACGCTGATGTTCGGCTATGTGGCGACCCATGCCATGAACCCGGCGCTGCAGAAGCTCGGCTACGACCCGGTGGCCGACTTCGCGCCGGTCGGCCTGGTCGGCTCCTCGCCCACGCTGATGGTGGTGCACCCGGACGTGCCGGCACGGGACGTGCCGGCGCTCGTGGCGGCCCTGCGCGCTGCGCCGGGGCGCTATGGCTACGCCTCGGCCGGCGACGGCACGCCGCCGCACTTCGCGGCCGCCCTGTTCCAGCTCGCCACCGGCACGACGCTGGTGGGCAGCAGCTACGAAGGTGCCGCGCCGGCCATCGCCGACACGGCCAGCGGCCGCGTGCAGCTCATGTTCCCCAGCCTGTTCACGGCCTCGCCCTTCGTGCACAGCGGGCGGCTGCGCGCGCTGGCCGTGGCCGGCGCCCAGCGGCTGCCGGCGCTGCCCGAGGTGCCAACGCTGGCCGAGGCCGGCATCCCAGGCGTGGAGCTGACGCAGTGGTACGGCCTGTTCGCGCCCGCACGCACGCCGGCCGAGCGCGTCCAGGCCTTGAACCGGGCGCTCAATGCGGTGCTCGCCGATCCGGCCGTGGTGGCGCTGTTCGAACGCCACGGCGCGCGCGTGGAGTCCGGACCGCCGCAACTGCTCGGCGAGCGGGTGCGCACGGACCTGGCACGCTGGCAGGCGGTGGTGGCGCAGGGCGGGCTGCTCGCGCAGGAGCCACGCGCGACCGCGCTCGAGTGAGGCCTACCGCAAAGGCTCGACGATGACCTCGGCGGGCGCCGCCGTGGTCGCGGGCGCCATCGACGACAGGCCCTGCATCTTCAGGCGCAGGTCGTTGCTCACGTCGCGCAGCTCCTGGTCGGAGCGCACCACGCGCGGCGTGATGGTCAGCAGCAGCTCGGTGCGGGCCGCCACCTTGGTGGTGGAGCCGAACAGCTTGCCCACCACGGGAATGTCCTGCAGCACCGGCAGGCCGGACCGGCCGTTGGAACTGTTGTCGCGGATCAGGCCGCCCAGCACCAGCGTCTCGCCCGAGCGCACGGCCACCTTGGTGGAGATCTGGCGCTGCAGGAAGCTGTACTGCTGCGTCGCATCGTCCAGGCTGCCCAGGTCCGTCACGGACTGGTTGATCAGCATGTTGACCATGTTGCCCGCGTTGACCGAGGGCGTGACCGACAGGTTCACGCCCGTGTCCTTGTACTGGATGTTGGTCGTCACGAGGTTGGCCGAGCCCGAGATCGTGGTGCCCGCGTTCACGGGCTGCTGCGTGCCCGCGGCGATGTTCGCGGTGAAGTTGTCCTGCACCATCAGCGAGGGGCTGGAGATCACCTTGAGCAGCGACTTGGAGGCCAGCGCGTTGAGCACCACGCGGATGTCGCCGCCCAGGCCGCCGGCACGCAGCGTGTAGGTGAAGCCCTGACTGGTGGCGCCGGTCAGCCGGCCGGCTTCGGCCGAGGCGGCGTTGAACAGGCCGCCGCTGCCATACAGGCCGTTGCGCCGGCCGTCCCGGAAGAACCACTGCAGGCCGTACTGCAGGCTGTCGTCCAGCGTGACCTCGATGATGCTGGCCTCGATCAGGACCTGGTTGGGCGGCACGTCCAGGCGCTTCAGGGAGGCCTCGATCTTGGCGTACTCCGAGCGCGGCCCCCAGATCAGCACGACGTTGTTCACGTCGTCGGCCATCACGCGCAACTTGCCGACGTTGCTGGCCGTCGAGGTCTGCGTCTGCCCCACGCCGCCCTGCGGCATGGCGGTGCCCATCGGCCCGGCCGTGCCGCTTGTCCCGTTCAACCCGCCGGGGGACCAGCCGCCGGTCAGGCCGCCCGCGCTGCCGGATAGGCCGGCCGTGCCGCCCACGGCGCCCCGGCTGCCGACGGTCGCCGTCGGCAGGCCGGGCGCGACGCCGCTGTTCGCGGAGGCCGAAGGCGGCGCGCTGCCCTGCCCGCCCTCGCCGAACAGGCCCGCCAGCAGGCTCGCCAGGTGGCGCGCATTGCCGTTCTGCACGTGGTAGATGAACAGGCGCGGCTCGGTGCTGCTCTCGTTGGGCTGGTCCAGGCGCTCGATCCAGCGCCGGGCCTGGTCGAGCTGGCTCGCACGCGGGGCCACGACCAACACGGCGTTCAGGCGCTCGATCGGCATCACGTGCATGCCATGGAAGGCGCGCGACGCGGCCAGCGCCGCGTCCGCGCCCCCGGTCGCCGGCATGGCCGGCGCAGGACGCGCCGCACCGGGCGCAGCTGCGGCGCCGCCCACTGCAGCCGCGGCCGGGTTGAGCAGCTCCAGGCCCTGCGCCACGTCCGCCACCGTGGCGTACTTGAGCGAGAACAGGCCGACCGACATGCCCTGCAGCAGGTCGACGTCGAAACTGCGCACCAGCTCCATCCAGGCCTCGGCCTGGCTGCGGCTGCCCACCAGCACCAGCAAATTGCGCAGCGGATCGACGCGCACCAGGGATTCGGGCTGCAGCAGCGGCCGCAGGATGGCCGCCATCTCATTGGCGCCGATGAATTCCAGCGGCACGATCACGGCGCCGTAGCCCGCGGGCAGCGGATCCTTGCCGCCCGCCTGGCTGACCGAGACGCCCAGCGCGCGCAGCACCTCCGCTGGCCCCACCTGGAAGCTGCCGCGCGCGTCGCGCATCAGCGCCAGCCCGTTGGCCTGCAAGGCACTCTCGAGCAGGAACACGGCCTGGTCGGGGCTGACCGGCTTGCGCGTGGACAGCGTCACCGCGCCGTCGATGGGCGGGTGCAGGGTGTAGTCCACCTTGAGGATGTCGCCGAGCACGGTCCGCACGACGTCGGCCACGGGCGCTTCCTCGAAGTGCAGGGAGACGGGGCCGCCGGTCAGCGCGGGCAGGGAGCGCGGCGCGGCGACGACGCGGTCGTTGCCGCGCAGGATGCGCGACGCCGTGGTGGGTTCGGCATCCTGCGTGCCGCCCAGCCCGGTGCCGGTCTGCGCCGAGGCGGACAGGACGACGAAGGCAAGGCTGCCGCAGGCGATGCGTGGGACGGTCATGGAAGTCGTTTCGGTCAAAGCGTGTGGGGAGACGGACTCAGCGCTGCGCCGGGCCGGCGGGCAGGGCCGCAGCCGCGCCCTCGGTGCCGGCGCCCGGCTGCGCGGGCGTGGGGTTCGGCACCGCCGGGCTGCCAGGGCGCGACGGCAGACGGCGCGCACCGGCGGCGCGGCCACGCCCTGCGGCCGCGGACAGCTGCCCGCGCTGCAGGGCCAGCACCCGCGTCTGGCCGCGGCGCGTCAAGGTCACGGTCTGGGCCTCGGGGCTCACCGACGCCAGGGTCCAGCCCTCGAAGCCGCCCTGCCGGGCGATCCGGTGGCTCTTGCCATCGATCTCGAGGATGACGGCGCTGCCGGCCGGCCCGCCGTCCACGATGGCGCGCAGCCGCGCCTGGCCCAGCCGGTCGGGCGCCGTGTCGACGGGTGCGGGCGCGGCGGGCTCGGGTGGGCGCCGGGTCTTGGCGAACAGCGGCCGGTCCAGCAGCATCGGCTGTCGCTGCGCGTCGGGCGCCGCGCGCTGCGCCGACGCGGCGTCGCCCGCGCGGTAGTCGCCCAGGTGCGGCGCGGGCGCCTGCCACTGCGCGGACGCGCGCAGCGCACCCTGCGGCGTCACCCACAGGGCCACGAGCACGAGGCCGAGCGCCGCGCACAACGCGGCGAGCACGCGCAGCGCAGGGGCTTTCATGCACGGCCCCGCAGCACGCCCAGGCGCAGCCGCACCGCCAGGCGCGGCGATTCGGTCGGCCGCTGGCTGGCCAGCGCGCCCTGCAGGCGGATGTCCAGGTCGTCGACCATGACCACGGGCGACTGCTGCGCCAGCGCGGCCAACGCACGCTGCAAGGCCGCGAGGTCGCCTTCCAGGCCCAGCAACACGCCCACGCGGTCGAACCCCTGTTCCTCGGTCGGTGGCAGCACCTGGCTGCTGCGCACCTGCATGCCGGCCTGCGCCATGAGCGCGCGCATGCGCTGCTGCACGAGGTTGCCGGTCTGGGCCGCGTCGTCGCTGGCGGGGTAGACCTGGGCGCTGCGTTCCAGCTGCGCCGCCTGCAGCGCCGCATCGATTTCGCCCCGTTGCGCGACCAGGCCGAGCAGGCGCGCATGGCGGGCCTGCAGCTGCTCCAGACCGGCCTGGGTGCGCTGGTGCCATTCGGCCACCTGCCACGCCACCAACACGAGCGGCATTGCCATCGCGAGCAGGCCGATGCCCAGCCACGTGCGGTCCTGGCGCTGCCAGCCCCTGCGCGGTTTCATCGGCCGCCTCCGTCCGCCGCGGTGGCTGCTGCGGGCGCCGGACCACCGCGCGACGCCAGGGCGAACGCGGCGGGATCGAGCTGGAAACTGACCGTGAAGCTCTCGAAGGCCGCGCCGGGCTGCCGCGTCGCGGCCGCGGGTGCGCGCACATTGCGCAGGCCCGCTTGCCGGCCCAGGCCCTGCATGAGGCTGGCGGCGTCGCCGGTCGTTCCGGACAGCGTCACCACGTCGCCCTGCAGGCGCAGGCTTTGCACGGCCGTGCCGTCGGGCAGCGCCTGCGTCAGCAACTCCAGCACGCGCAGCGGGTCGATGCGCTGGTCCAGCAGCTTCGCCGCCGCGGCCATCGCCTCCTGCGCCTGCACCAGGGCCTCGCGCCGGGCCAGCACGGGCCGTGCCTGCGCGGCGAGTTCTGCATGCGCACGGGCCGCCTGGGCCTCGCGCAGCCACAGCTGCAGGCTGGGGGTCAGCGCCAGCAGCAGGGCCAGCAGCACCGCCAGTACCAGCAAGGCGCGGCACAGCCGCCAGTGCCGGCGCGCCGCTGCCGCGCGCCGGCCCTCGCCGTAGTCCGGCAGCACGATGGGAGGCCCGTCGTCGGGCGCGACCCAGATCTCCGGCACGGCGGCGGCGCTCTCCAGCCGCGTGGCCAGGCTTTCCAGATGGCTGGCCACCTGTTTGCGGGACGCGAGCGCGACATCGGCCGCGATGCCGCCACCGGCCGTGGACCGGCGCCGCCAGCCCCAGACCAGGTCCTGCGCGGGGAACGGGTTCCAGCCCTGCACCTGCAGCGCCAGCGCGTGCGCCGCTTCGGTCGCCGCCGCACGCGGCAGCACGACGGTGCGCTGCAGCACCATGGCCTGCGGCAGCGCCACGGCCACGGTGGACGGCGCACCGGCAGGCGGCTGGGCCATGCGGCCCCGCGCGCCCTGCCAGAACGCGTCCGGCGCATCGGCACGCACCACGCGCACCGGCTGGTCGGGCGCGAGCCAGGAGACGATGGGCCAGCCGGGCGCGGCCTCCCAGGGCCGGCGCAGGGCCGCCCACAGGGCCCCGAGGTCCAGGCCGAACAGACGCAGATCGCGCGAGACGGATGGCATGGTTCAGGACACCGGGGATTGGGGGGGCACCACCCACTGCTCCGTGTGGAAGGTGCGCCAGGGAAGGCGTGCCTGGGGCTCGGCGCCCAGCTGCACGTGGTGCGCCACGTGCAGCCAGCCGCCGTCGGGCAGGGGCACCCTGGCGTCGATCCGGTAGCGCTGCACGGCGCCGCTCTCCAGGAAGGCGGCAGGCAGGTCCGTGGTGTCGATGCCGGCATCGCCCGCATCGCGCGCGGCGGCGATCCGGGCGGCGATGCCCGCGCGGCCACCGGCCAGCACCTCCAGCACCTCCAGCGGCGCGGCCAGCGCGTTCACGCCGCCGCTGCTGCCGCCGTTCTCCGCCGCCACCAGCGGAGCCAGCCGCGCATAGAGGTCCAGTCCGATGCCAGGCACGCGCAGCAGGTCTTCGACGGCCTCGAAGCGCTCGGCGCGGGCGCCGGCGGACCCTGCGCGCCAGGCCAGCGTGTGCGCCGCCAGGCGCTGCGCTTCGGAACGCGGCAGGCCACCTGCCACCTCATACAAGGCGGCGAGCAAAGGGGCACCGGCAGCGTTCAGGTCGATCAGGCCATTGAGCGGCATCACGCGCACCGCCACCGGGGTCTGCCGGTAGGCCAGGGGCCAGCTCAGCATGCGCGTCGGCAGCGCGTCCAGCACCGCCAGCCGCCGCAGCGCGAGTTGCACGGCCGCGTCGCCGATGCCGCCGGCCACCGCCAGCGCACGCTGGGTCGACAGCACGCGGGCCTCCTGGCGCACGCCGTGCACGAGACCGACCACGACCAGCGAGAGGGCCGCCACGGTCCACAGCACGGCGACGAGCACCATGCCCTGCATGCGGGAGTGGTTGGCGTGACGCATCAGCGGCCTCCTCCGTAGGACGGCTCGCTGGCGAGCGTGGGGTCGGTGCCCGGCAGGGCGCGCATCTGCACCACGACGGCCGGCCAGGCCTGCGACGGCGTGGCCACCTCCAGAGACACGCGCCGCGGCATCGCCTCGGGCGCGGTCCAGTCGTCCACCCAGCGCGATGGCAGGCGCCGGTCGTCCTCGAAGCGCAGCGCCATCTGCGTGGCACCGGCCACCAACAGCAGCGACTCGGCACGGTCCCAGTCCGGCAGGGCCTCGCCGCGCCAGGCCTGGTAGCGCAGCACGAGGCCGGCGGCCTCGATGCCCAGGCGAAAGTGGTGCATGCCGCCCGCACCATGGCGCGCCGGCATCACACCCAGCCACCACAGGCTGTCCGCGCTGCCGGCAAAGTAATGCGCGTCGGGCCGCGCAGCGGAGGGCGCGCCCTGGCGCGCCGACACGCGCGACAGCACGGTGCGCAGGAAGTCCGAGGTGACGCGCATCGCATCGGCGCGCGCCAGCCGCGCGTCCACCCCCTGCTCGACCCGCGCCGTGCTGCGCAGCGCCGAGCCCATGCCCAGCATGAGCAGCGAGAGCAGCGCCATCACCACCAGCAGTTCCAGCAAGGTGAAACCGCGCGTGCCACCGGCAGTCTTCATGGCGCGGCTCCCGGCACGCTGGCGCGCTGCTCAGGCAGCAGGGTCCAGAGCTCGAAGGCACGGGCCTTGCCGGCGTCCTCCCAACGCACCACGATCTGCACCTCGTGCAGGGGCACCTGGCCGGCGTCCGGCGACCCGGCGTCGTACGGCGCGCTGCGGACCTGCCAGTCGTGGCCGGCCGAGCGGCCCGTCGCGTTCCAGCCCAGCTGCGGCACGTCGTCGTGCAGCGCGCGCAGCGACTGGGCCACGAGCATGGCCTGCTGCAGCTGTTCGATGGCACCGACGTTGCGCACGGCGGCGCCGCTGGCGCGGTACAGCAACCCCAGGGACATGCCCATGACCGCGAGCGCCACCAGCAGCTCCAGCAGCGTGAAGCCGGCGCTGTGCCGCCGCGTCATGGCGCCAGCCCCTCGTGGCTCACCCGGCCCGTCAGCCAGTCCACGCGCAGCCGCGTTCCGGCGCCCGAGGCGCGGACCAGCTCGATGCTGCCGCCCGTGGCGCCGCCGCCCGGCAGGAAACGGATGGCCGCCCGCCCCGTTCCCTGGACCTCGGTGCCGGCCACGACCGCACGCACACGCAGCGACCGGGGCAGCGGCCGCAACGCGCGCGCGTCGCTGAGTCCGAAGCCCGCCCGGTCCAGGTCGACCACGAAGCTCAGCGCCCGGCCCTGGGCCATGGCCCGGTGGCGGGCCGAGCGCAGCTCGCCGGCCATGGCGCGCACCGTGTCGCGGTATTCCGCGCCTTCGCGCAGCCGGTCGAACGCGATCGGCATCAGGCCCGCCAGCAGCGCCACGATGGCGAACACCACGAGCAGCTCCACCAGGGTGAAGCCGCGCAGGGTGCGCTGGCGAGGCGGATGGCGGCGGGCGCGCATCTCAAGGCAGGTTGCGGATGTCCGCCGCCTCGCCCTCCCCGCCCGGCGCGCCGTCGGCGCCCAGCGACAGGATCTCGATGGCGCCGTTCGCGGCGGTGTAGCGGTACGCGTGGCCCCAGGGGTCGGCCGGCACGCCGGCACCCTTGAGGTAGGGGCCGGCCCATCCCGCCAGCGCGCCGGGACGGGCCACCAGGGCCTGCAGGCCTTCCTCGGTGGTCGGGTAGCGGCCCACGTCGAGCTTGAAGAGCTCGAGCGACTTGTCCAGGTCGGCGATCTGCACCGCGGCCGTCTTGGCCTTGGCGCCGCCCAGCTGGTTCAGCACGCGCGGGCCGACCAGGCCGGCCAGCAGCACGAGGATGGCCAGCACGACCATGAGTTCGATCAGGGTGAAGCCACGGTGGCGCCCTCCGGCACGGAGGGACGCACGGGCACGGCAGGGGTCAGAGTGCGAGGTCATTGACGGACAGAATCCCGAGGAGGATGGAAACGATGATGGCGGCGATCAGCACGCCCAGCAGCAGGATCAGCACCGGCTCGACCAGCGTCAGCAGCCGCTTGATGCCGGTCTCGACCTCACGGTCCAGCACCGTGGCCAGTTCCAGCAGCATGGGGCCCACGCGGCCGGTCTCTTCGCCCACGCGGAGCAGGTTGAGCGCGAGCGGCGCGAAGACGCCCGTGCTCTCGGCCGCGCTGGCCAGCCGGCTGCCTTGCTTGACCATGGCGGGCAGGCGCTCCAGGGCCTGGCGCAGCGTGGGGCTGCCGACGGTCTGCGTCGCCACCTGCAGCGCCGTGAGCAAAGGCACGCCATTGGCGAGCAGCGTGCCCAGCGCGCGCGCGAACAAGGTCGTCTCGTAGCGCAGCGCCAGCGGCCCCACCAGCGGCAGGCGCAGCAGCGTCCGGCGCCACCAGGCGGCGCCCGGGGCGGAGCGCAGCCAGCGCAGTCCCGCCCACCCGGCCGCGAGCGCGGCGGTCCCCAGCAGCAGGCCGTGGCCGGTGAACAGCTGCGACAGTTGCACGATGGCGCGGGTGGGCAGCGGCAGGGCGTCGCCCATCTCGGCGAACAGCTGCTCGAACTGCGGCACGACGAAGCCCAGCATGCCCACCACGGACAGCAAGGCGACCACCAGCAGGATGGCCGGGTAGAGGGTGGCGGACACCACGCTGTCGCGCAGCGCGCGCTGCCGCTCCAGGTGCGCGACCAGGCGCTCGAGCACGGCGGGCATCTGGCCGCTGGCCTCGCCCGAGCGGACCATGCTCACATGAAAGTCACCGAACTGGCGCGGATGCTGGGCCAGCGCCCCGCTCAGCGGCGCCCCGCCCTTCACGGCCTCGCTCACCTGCTGCAGCAGCGCGGCCACGCTGGGCCTGGGGTGCATGTCCACCAGCAGGCGCAAGGCCTTGTCCAGCGCCAGGCCGGCCCGCAGCATGATGGCCAGCTCGGAGGTCAGCGCCAGCACGTCCGCGGCCCGCATGGGCCCCTTCGCCGCGCGCGCGCGGCGCTGGACGGCGGCCGGCGCGGCGGCGGGCGCGGCGCTGCCGTCGTCGATGGCCAGCGGCGTCAGGCCCTGCTGCTGCAACTGGCGCAGCACCCCGGCCGGCGTCGCCGCACTGGCCCGGCCCTGCACCACGGCGCCGGACGCGGAAACGGCCCGCCAGGCGAACTCAGGCATCGCCCTGGTCCTGCACCACGCGGGCGAGTTCGTCGAGCGAGGTCAGGCCCACCGCGACCTTGCGCAGCCCGTCCTCGTACAGCGTGCGCATGCCGTGCCGGCGCGCGAGCGCGTGCAGCGCGTTGCCGTCGTCGCCGGCGAGGATGGCCGCGCGCATCGGCTCGTCCAGCACCAGCAGCTCATGGATGCCCGTGCGCCCGCGGTAGCCCGAGCCGCGGCACTGCGCGCAGCCCACGGCGCGGTACACCGGCCCCTGCGCGCCGCCGAGCTGGGCCAGCCCGGTGCTGCGGCGCACGGCATCGCCCGGCTCATAGGGCTGCCGGCAGGCCTCGCACAGCGTGCGCACCAGGCGCTGCGACAGCACGCCGTTGACGGCGGAGGTGATCAGAAAGCCCTCGACCCCCATGTCCTTGAGCCGGATGACGGCGCCCGCTGCCGTGTTGGTGTGCAGCGTGGACAGCACCAGGTGCCCGGTCAGCGCGGACTGCACTGCGATCTGCGCGGTCTCGCCGTCGCGCATCTCGCCGATCATGATGATGTCCGGGTCCTGCCGCAGGATGGAGCGCAGCGCGCTGGCGAAGGACAGCTTGATCTGCTGGTGCACCTGGATCTGGTTGATGCCCTCGAGCTGGTACTCGACCGGGTCCTCGACCGTGATGATCTTGTGCGCGCCCGCGTCGATGCGGGACAGCGCCGCGTACAGCGTGGTGGTCTTGCCCGAGCCGGTCGGCCCGGTCACGAGCAGGATGCCGTGCGGCCGCTCCAGCAGCCGCTGCAACTGCGCCAGCGTGTCGGCCGCAAAGCCCATGCGCTGCAGGTCGAGCCGGACCTCGGCGCGGTCCAGCACGCGCATGACCACGCTCTCGCCGTGCACGGTGGGCACGGTGGACACGCGCAGGTCGAGCGCGTGGCCCTTCACACGCGTGCGGATCCGGCCGTCCTGCGGCAGCCGGCGCTCGGCGATGTCCAGGTGCGCCAGCAGCTTCACGCGCGAACCGACGGCAGCCGCCAGCCGCGGCGGCACGCGTTCACCCGGGTGGATCACGCCGTCGACGCGGTAGCGCACGTGCAGGCCGTCGTCGAAGGGCTCCAGGTGGATGTCGGACGCGCGCAGGTCGGTCACGCGGCCGATGATGGTGTTGACGAGCCGGATCACCGGCGCCTCGCTCGCCAGGTCTTTCAGGTGCTCGACGAACTCGGCGCCGTCCAGGCCGTCCTCCAGCCCCTCGGTGGCTGCTTCGCCCGGTGGCGGCTCGGCCAGGGCCTTCTCGATGTCCGCTTCCAGCGCCAGCCAGGGGCGCACGCGCAGGCCGCTCGCCAGGGCCAGCGCCTGCACCAGGAAGGCATCCTGCGGCACGGCCATCGCCACATGCAGCTCGCCCTGCTCCACGCGCAGCGGGCAGATGGCGTTGTGGACGAGGAACTGCGGATTCAGCCCCTCGACCTCGGGCAGGAAGGCCGGGAAGTCGCCGGCCCGCACCACCGCCAGGCCCAGCTGCACCGACAGCGCCTGCACCAGGTCCGGCTCGGACACCAGGCCCAGCCGCAGCAGCACGCGGCCGATCAGCCCGCCGAGTTCCTGCTGCGCCGCCAGCGCACGCTCCAGGTCGCGCGCGGCGAACCTGCCGGACTGCACGAGCAGCTCGCCGATGCGCAGCCGGCTGCTGTCGGCAGGGGCTGCGTCGGCGGGCGGCGCGACCGGCACGGTCATCGCGTCCATGGTGCGTTGCGGTCCGGCATTGGCGGCCCTCGCGGCGTGCGCCTCAGCCGACGAACCAGCGCATCGGCACCAGCACGATGGACGGAAACAGCACCAGCAGGAACATCACTGCGAACTGCGCCGCCATGAACGGGAGCACCCCACGGACGACTTCGTCCATGCGCATGCGCCCCACGCCGGCCACCACGTTGAGCACCGTGCCCACTGGCGGCGTGATCAGGCCGATCGCACAGTTCATGATGAACAGCACCCCGAAGTAGACCGGGTCGATGCCCGCCGCCTTCACCACGGGCATGAGCATGGGTGCCAGGATCAGGATGGTCGGCGTCATGTCCATGGCGGTGCCGACTGCCATCACCAGCACCATGATGGCGACCATGAGCAGGACGGGGTTGTCCATGAACGGCTGCAGCAAGGCCACCAGCTGGCGTGGGATGTCGGCAACGGTGATCAACCAGGCGCTGACCATGGCGGCCGCCACCAGGAACATGATCACGGCCGTCGTCCTGGCTGCACTGACGAAGACGCTCGTCAGCTGGCGCCAGTGCAGTTCGCGGTAGACGAGCGTGGCCACGAGCAGGGCGTACACGGCAGCCACGGCGGCGGCCTCGGTGGGCGTGAACACGCCCATCTTCAGACCAACGATCACGATCACGGGCAGGAACAGCGCCCAGGTGGATTCCTTGAGCGCCTCCAGCATCTCCGCGGCCGACGCCCGAGGAGGCGGCTCGATGTTCTCGCGCTTCGCGACCCAATACCACGCGAGCGCGATCGACAGGCCCATCAGCAAACCAGGCACGATGCCCGCCAGGAAAAGCTTGCTGATCGAGACATTCGCCGCCACGCCGAAGACCACGAATCCGATGGAAGGTGGGATGACCGGGGCGATGATGCCGGCCGAGGCGATCAGCCCCCCCGCGCGTCCCTTGTCGTGCCCAGCCCTCGCCATCATGGGCAGCAGCAGCGCGGCGAGCGCAGCCGTGTCGGCCACGGCCGATCCCGACAGCGCGGCCAGCATGCACGCCGCCAGGATGGCGACGAAGCCCAGGCCGCCACGCTTGTGACCGACCAAGGTGAGCGCGAGCCTGACGATGCGCTTGGACAGGCCGCCGACATTCATGATCTCGCCCGCGAGCATGAAGAACGGCACGGCCAGCAGCGGGAAGGAGTCGGCACCGTTGATGACGTTCTGCGCCAGGATCTGCGCGTCGAAGAGGTCCTGGTGCCACATGAGGGCGATACCCGACACCAGCAGCGCGTATGCGATGGGAACACCGATGGCCATGGCGGCCAGCAGGGCGCCCAGAAATATGAAGACTGTCATGAGGATTTCAGCCGCTTGTTCAAGGGCGCGTCTCGGCGCGCTCCGGATGCACGCCATGCAGCGCGGCCAGCTCTTCCGATTCGGACGCGCGAAGAAGTTGGTCGTTGCGCACCCGACCCGACAGCAGCCGCCACAGGTTGAGCAGCAACAGCAGGCCCGAGGCCACTGCAAACACCACGCCGGAGGCATAGAAGATGCCGACCGAGGCACCTGTCACCGGCGCTTCCACATCCAGGTTGATGCGCGTCTGGGCCAGGGCGCCGCTGAACAACAGCCAGGTGCAGAACAGCATGAGGCCGTGTGCTACGACCAGGCAGGCCCGCTGCATCCACGGGGGCAGCTTCACGAGCAGAAGGTCGGTGCCCAAATGCCCGTGTTCCCGGATCGCCACGACAGCTCCCAGGAAGGTGATCCACACGAATAGCCAGCGCGATACCTCCTCGCTGATGGCGATGCCGGAATTGAAGGCGTAGCGCAGCACCACATTGCCGAAGACCATGAGCACCATCACGGCCAGCGCCAGCGCGATGAGCAGGTTGATGCAGCGGCAGCTGCGGTCGATCAGGGTGTCCAGCACGGGTCGTCTCCGTTCTTGTTCTGTCATCGCCGGGTTCAGAGTGCCGCGCCCTGCAGCAGCCCGCGCTGCGCGAGGTTGCCCATGAAGGCGCGCAGGCCATAGCGCCAGGGGGCGGCGGCTTCGCTGTGCGTGACACGGTTGTGCAGGCCGCCCAGCCAGGCGCTCTGGATGGAAACCAGGTCGCCGAGCTTGTGCGTGAAGCCGCTGCCCGGCTCGTCGCGGTCCTCGATGGGTGCGAACAGCGTTCCGAGGAACAGCATGAAGCCGTCGGGGTACTGGTGCGCGGCCAGCGTCTGCGCCACCACGTCGGCCGGGTCGCGGCTGATGCTGGCCATGGTGTTGATGCCGCGCAGCTCGAAGCCGTCGCTACCCGCCACACGCAGGTGCACGGTCTCATTGCGCACCTGCTCCAGGCCGAAGCCCGCATCGAACAGGCGAATGAACGGGCCCAGCGCGCAGGAGGCGTTGTTGTCCTTGGCCTTGCCCAGCAGCAGCGCGCTGCGGCCCTCGATGTCGCGCAGGTTCACGTCGTTGCCCAGCGTCGCGCCGACGATCTCGCCGCGGCTGTTGACGGCCAGCACCACCTCGGGCTCGGGGTTGTTCCAGGCCGAATCGGCGCGGATGCCGATGTCGTCGCCGCAGCCGACCGAGGCCAGCACGGGCGCCTTGGTGAAGACCTCGGCATCGGGGCCGATGCCAACCTCCAGGTACTGCGACCACAGGCCCTTGTCCTGCAGCAGCTTCTTCAAGGCCATGGCCTCGGGCGAGCCCGGGCGGATGGCGGCCAGGTTCTCGCCGATGAGCCCGGTCACCTGAGCGCGCAGGCCCTGGGCGCGCGTGGCGTCCCCGCGCGCCTGCTCCTCGATCACGCGTTCGATCAGGCTGGAGGCGAAGGTCACGCCCGCGGCCTTGACCACCTGCAGGTCGCACGGGGCCAGCAGCCAGGGGCGCGTGGTGTCGCGTGCGCCGGGCTGGCTGTTGGCCAGCAGCGCGTCCACGCTGCACAGGAACTGGCCGGCCGTTGCGGCCACGGCCTGCGCCGGGGCCGCGGTGTCCAGCAGCGTGCTCATGGTGGGGTACTGCGCGCTGAGGTCGAACACGCCGTCCGGCCGCAGGGCCACCACGGCCGGGCCGGCCACCGGGCCCTGGGGCGCCCAGACGCGGCCCACCAGCGTGCCCTGCAGGCCGTCGTCGGGCAGCACCTGCAGGCTCGCTTGAGGTGCGCTGGCCCGCGCGGCGAACGCCGCATCCGTCATGTCGTTCATGGAATGTCCTTCGGAAAATGCCGCGTGGACGGACGCCGTCCACACGTGGGGGTCAGTGGTTGTGGCGCGGCGTGCGCTCGGCGATGCGCGCGAAGTCCAGCGCGAAGTCCAGCGTCGCGCCATCGACCAACTGGCCGGTCTTCTCGCGGTACAGCGCTTCCCACGGCGACTGGCTGGCCGGCACCGGCGGTGCCGGCAGTTCGCGTTGGCGGCGCGCGATCTCCTCGGGCGCCACCAGCGCGTCGCAGCGGCCGGTATTGAGGTCGATGCGCAGCATGTCGCCGCTCGCCAGCCAGGCCAAGCCACCGCCCACCGCGCTCTCGGGCGACACGTTGAGGATGGAAGGGCTGTCCGCCGTGCCCGACTGGCGGCCGTCGCCCAGCGTGGGCAAGGTGCTGATGCCACGCCGGATCAGCGCATCGGGCGGCTGCATGTTGACCACCTCCGCCGAGCCGGGCCAGCCGATGGGCCCGGCACCGCGCATGACGAGGATGCAGCCTTCGTCGATGTCCAGGGCCGGGTCGTTGATACGCGCGTGGTAGTCGTCCGCGCCCTCGAAGACCACGGCGCGCGCCTCGAAGATGCCTTCCTGGCCCGGCCGGCTCAGGTAGCGCTGGCGGAAGGCCTCGGAGATCACCGAGGTCTTCATGATGCCGAAGTCGAACAGGTTGCCGCTGAGCACCATGAAGCCGGCCTTGTGCATGAGCGGATCGTCGAAGCGGCGGATGACCTCGCGGTCCGAGGTCTCGCGGCCCTGCAGGTTCTCGCCCACGGTCTTGCCCGTGACGCTGGCGCAGCCGGCATGCAGGCGCCCGGCCTGTTGCAGCTCCCACATCAGCGCCGGCACACCGCCGGCGCGGAAGAAGCGCTCGCCCAGGAACTGGCCCGCGGGCTGCATGTTCAGCAGCAGCGGCAGGTCGTAGCCGTGTTCGGTCCAGTCGCGCGCCTCGAGCTTGACGCCCGCGTGGCGCGCCATGGCCATGATGTGCACCTGCGCGTTGCTGCTGCCGCCGGCCACGCTGACGACCGACAGCGCGTTCAGGAAGCTCTCGCGCGTGAGGATGCGCGAGGGCCGCAGGTCTTCGTGCGCCATCTCCACGATGCGCCGGCCGGTGGCGTAGGCCATCTGCCCGCGCTCGCGGTAGGGCGCGGGAATGGCGGCGCAGCCGGGCAGCGACAGCCCCAGTGCCTCGGCCACGGCGTTCATGGTCGAGGCCGTGCCCATGGTGTTGCAGTGGCCCGCCGAGGGCGCGCTGCTGCAGGCGCGCTGCAGGAACTCTTCCTCGTCGATCTCGCCGGCCGCGAGCTGGCGGCGGCTGCGCCAGATCACGGTTCCCGAGCCCACGAGCTGGCCTTCGTGCCAGCCGTCCAGCATGGGGCCGCCGGACAGCACGATGGCCGGGATGTCCACCGTCGCGGCGGCCATCACCCCGGCCGGTGTGGTCTTGTCGCAGCCCGTGGTCAGCACCACGGCGTCGATGGGGTAGCCGTACAGGATCTCCACCAGGCCCAGGTAGGCCAGGTTGCGGTCCAGCGCGGCCGTGGGGCGGCGGCAGTTCTCGAAGATGGGATGGACCGGGAATTCCATCGGGATGCCGCCCGCGTCGCGGATGCCGTCGCGCACGCGGCGGGCGAGGTCCAGGTGGATGCGGTTGCAGGGCGACAGGTCGCTGCCCGTCTGCGCGATGCCGATGATGGGCCGGCCCGAGCGCAGTTCCTCGGGCGTGAGGCCGTAGTTCATGAAGCGCTCGAGGTAGAGCGCGGTCATGTCCGAACGCTCGGGGGCGGCGAACCATTCGCGGGAGCGGAACGGGCCGCGTGTTCTTGTTGTCATGGGTCGGGACGTTGCAGGAAGCGGACGGGGGACGCCGCGCGTGCGCGGCGCCCATGGCGGGGGCGGCTTACTTGCCGCCGCGTGCCTTGGCCAGCTCGGCCGTCATCTCCGAGGTGGTCTCCTCGCCGAACTCCTTGCCGTACTTGGCCAGCACGGGCTGCAGCTTGGTGCGCAGCTTGGTCTGCTCGGCGGCGGGCAGCTCGGTGATCTGCATGCCGTTCTTCCTGAGCTCGCCCAGCGCGTTCTCGCTGAAGGCGCGGATGGTCTTGCGCTCGAACAGCGTGGCCTCGCGCGCGGCCTCCTGCACGATCTTGCGCTCTTCGGCCGACAGGCTGTCCCAGGTCTTCTTGGACATCAGCAGCACCCAGGCGCTGTACATGTGGCGCGACAGCACCAGGTGCTTTTGCACCTCGTAGAACTTGCTGGCCAGGATGGTGGCGGGCGGGTTCTCCTGGCCGTCGACGGCGGACTGCTCCATGGCCGTGTAGAGCTCGGTGAAGGGCATGGGCATGGCGTTGCTGCCCAGCGCATTGAAGGTGTCCAGGAACAGCGGGCTCTGGATCACGCGCAGCTTCAGGCCCGCCAGGTCGTCTGCCTTGGTGATCGGGCGGCGCGAGTTGGTCACGTGACGGAAGCCGTTCTCCCAGAAGCCCAGGCCGACCAGGCCCTTCTCCGGCAGCATGGCCAGCAGCTTCTGGCCGAAGGGGCCGTCGAGTACCGCGTCGGCCTCCTGCTCGTTGTTGAAGGTCAGCGGCAGGTTCAGCACGCCGAAGGGCTTGATCAGCGACATCAGCGTCGACGAATCGGGGATCGTCATTTCCAGCGTGCCGCCGCGCAGGGCGGAGGTCATGCTCACGTCGTTGCCCAGCGTGCCGCTGGCGAACAGCTTGGCGTTCATCTTGCCGCCGCTCTTGGCCTGCAGGCGCTCGGCGAAGTGGCGCACGGCCTGGGCTTGCGGGTGGTCGTCGCTGAGGCCGATGCCGACCTTGAAGGTGTGTTCCTTGATCTGGGCTGCGACGGGGGCGGCCAGCGCGGCCAGCAGGGTGGCGGCCAGGGCGAGGGTCTTGAATTGCATGGTGTCTTGTCTTCGTTGGAATGGCGGGACCCCGCAGGGGAGGACCTCGGCGCGTGCGGCTTGTTTCGGGTGGCCTGGATCAGCGCGGGCCGAAGGTTAGGTTTCGGGGCCCCACCGGGTCCACTGAATGTTTTGCGAGAATCCATTCCCAACGCTTATGACTTCAGACCAATATCCGGGTAAACCCTTGACTTTGGCGCAGGCTTGTGCACGCCTGCGGTTCCGGCATTTGCAGTTCCTGGACATCCTCGGCCGCACCCGCAACCTGCGCCTGACGGCCGAGCAGATGCACGTCACGCAGCCCGCCGCCACCAAGATCCTGATGGACATCGAGGAGATCCTGGAAGCACGCCTGTTCGACCGCCTCTCGCGTGGCATGCGGCCCAACGAACTGGGGCAGTTCACGCTGCGCTACGCCAGCGCCGCGCTGGATGGGCAGCGCCGCTTCGTGGAGAAGTTCAACGCCCTGAAGCAAGGCGGCCACGGGCACCTCACGGTCGGTGCCATCACCGGTTCGGCCGCGCACCTGCTCATCGCCGCCGTGGAGGAGATCCAGCGCCAGCGCCCGCTCCTGGTCATCAAGATCCTGGAGCAGAGCAGCGACCAGCTGATCGCCTGGTTGTCCAAGCGCAAGATCGACCTCATGATCGGCCGCTTCACCGACGACGCCCAGCGCGCCCAGTTCCACTACGAGCGCCTGTCGGCCGAGCCCCTGCACGTGACCGGTGGCCCGCACCACCCGCTGCGCGGCGCCACGGACCTCACGCTCAGCGAGCTGGCGCACTGGCCCTGGATCCTGTACCCGGGCTCCACGGCCGTGCGCAAGGTCTCGGACGACTTGTTCGGCGGTGCCGGGCTCTCGCTCACGGCCGGCGTCGTGGAGACACCCTCGTTCCTGTTCGCGCTGGAACTCATGAACACCACCCACATGCTGTCGCTGCAGTCCGCCGCGCTGATCCAGAAGTACGTGGACCGCGGGCTGCTCTCGCGCATTCCGGTCGAGCTGCCCGACCACATGCCGAGCTATGGCCTGATCACGCGGCTGGGCGAGCCGCCCACGCCGTCGGCGCAGGCCTTCATCGAGGTGCTGCGCGAGATGGCGGAGCCGGCGCCCACGCCTTCCATGGCCTGAACGGCCGGCCGCCGCCGGCGCGGCGACAGGCCGCTGACCCATCAGCGTTTGGAATGGGTCGTGGCAAAACATTCAGTGGACCCGGGCAGGCGCGAAACCTAATCTTCGCGCCGCGTCGCTGACGGCCTGCACAGAAGAAGGCCGCAGACGCTGAGGGCCCAGACACCTTGGGCCTGCATCCCAACCGGAGACAAGACGCCCATGCCGCGACCGCTGCGCCATCCCATCCCGACCATCCGCCCGACCGGCCCCGCACACGCCCGTGCCGTCGCCGCGCCGGCGCGCGCCTGCGCGCCGCGCAGGACCGAGGCGGATGCTCCGGCGCGGCGCCGGCTCGCTGCCCGCCCAGCGCCACCACGGCGCCTGCACCACGCGCCAGCGGCGGCCCCATCGACCGGACACCGGATCGCGGACGTTCCGGCGGCCGTGCCACTGCGCACCGCCGCCCGGCGAGACCACGCCGCATCCTGATTCAGGGTCGGAGCCACGGGCCGGTCCACGGCGGCGTGGCTTCGGAACTGTCCCCCAGCAGCAGGCGCGACCGCGTCGGTTTCGCCATGCCTGCTCCACAAGTGCAACCAAGCCATCAACCATCCAAAAAGGAAATCACATGCTGAATCCATTGCGTCTTGCATCGCATGCTGCGGGAGCATGCGCGCTCGCGCTGGCGTTCTTGTCTCCCGCGCAGGCCGCACCGGTCCTGGAGATGTCGACGGTGGCCTCGGCCACCGGCATCCAGCTCACCGTCAGCGCACGGGATGTCGTGGACCTCTACGGCTACCAGTTCACGCTGAACTTCGACCCGGCCCTGCTGCGGGCCGTCGCGGGCACGGAGGGCACGTTCCTGCAGAGCACGGGCGCGACCACCTTCTTCGACGCCGGCAGCATCGACAACCTCGCCGGCTCGATCTCGTTCGTGCTCGGCGGGCTGATCGGACCGGTCGCGGGTGTCGACGGCTCCGGCGAGCTGGCCACGTTCTCGTTCGACGTGCAGCACAGCGGCCTGGCCAGCTTCAGCTTCTCCGATCTGGGCTTCCTCGATTCGAACCTGGCGGACATCGCCATCGAGGCGCGCGCGCTCACGGCCGAGGTCAGCGCCGTGCCGGAACCCGGCAGCCTCTTCCTGGCCGCGACCGGGCTCTTCGCCCTGCTCGGTGGCCGCGCAATCAAGCCCAGGGCGCGCTGAGACCCCTTGGCACCCGGAGATCAAAAAGGAGGAACGCGCATGATGTTCAACAGATTCCCACGCAACGCGATCGTCGTTGCCCTGCCCACCCTGTTCGCCGCCGGCGCGGCACTGGCCGCCGACCGGCCGACCAACCCGGCCGACTGGCCGGCCCTCAAGGAGGTCTACAAGAACCACTTCCTGATCGGCACCACAGGGCCCAGTGCCGCCACCTATGCGCCCAACGTGCAGCCCGGCGAGGACTCGGCCTCGGCCATGCGGCGCAAGCACTTCAACGCGGTGACGCCCGAGAACAACCTCAAGCCCCAGTCCATCTGGGGCGGTGGCCGCACCGACGAGAACCCGGGCTTCCTGAACCCGGCCGCCGGCGTCAACACCGACATCGCCGCGGCCAACGCGGCCGGGGTCAAGGTCACCGGGCACGTGCTGATCTGGCACAACCAGTCGCCGACCTGGCCGGCCGCCAACCTGCTGACGCCCGAGGGCCTGTGGGAGACGCCCTGGGACAACGCGACGGCGAAGGCCAACCTGGAGTACTACGTGCGCACGGTGGCGTCGCACTTCGACCAGGAACCGCGCAAGCTGTACGCCTGGGACGTGGTCAACGAGGCCTTCAAGGACAACCCCGACAACCCTTCCGACTGGCGCAACGCGCTGCGCTCGGGCTACAGCCCCGAGGAGCGTCCCGCACGCTGGGCCCAGGCCTATGCCAAGGGCGGCAAGAGCTGGGACTACATGTACGACGCGTACTTCCATGCGCGCCAGAACACCACCGCCCGGCTGGTCTACAACGACTTCAACGACAACGAGCGCGAGTCCAAGGCCAACGCCATCGCGGCCATGGTCAAGGAGTTCAACGAGCGCTATGCGGCCGAGTCGGCGGCGGGCAAGGGCCGCATCCTGCGGGACGCCAATGGCAAGCCCCGGCCGCTGGTCGAGGTCATCGGCACCCAGGGGCACCTGAACATGCGGCTCAACCTGGACGCCTTCGAGCGGACGGTGAAGACCTACCTGGACATCGGCGTGGACGTGGACATCACCGAGCTCGAGGCCGCGCCCGTGCTGGGCCTGGACAAGGGCCAGCGGATCCAGAACGGCCCCGAGATGAACGAGATCTTCATGGCCCAGGGCGTCTACTACGCCAAGATGCTGAACATGCTCAAGGAGTACGCGGTGGGGCCCGCGGGCAAGAACCGCCAGTACCAGGGCGGCGTGCACCGGGTGTCCTGGTGGGGCCTGACGGACCCGGGCTACCACACGAACGGCTACCTGTGGTCCGCCGTCGGCCAGCCCAAGGAAGCCTACTGGGCCGTGGCCAATCCGGACCAGTACCTCGCGGACGCGGGCCTGCCCGCCAGCGGTGTCACGGCCACATTCAAGTACGGTGGCGAGACCTTCAGCGCCAGGACCTGGGGCGGCAAGAACACCCATGCCAAGCTGGACATCCATGTGCCGGCCGGCACGAAGAACGTGAGCTTCACGGCCGACAACATCAGCCTGCCCGCGGGCTACGCGGTCGAGAGCATCACCTACAGCCCGTCGGACTGCGCGGTGGTGCCGGGGCGGCCCTGCCATGTGACGGTGAAGGCCCGCGGCGCCGATCCGGCGCCGGCCTACCAGAGCGTGGGTGTGGAGAACACCGCCACCTACGTGCTGTCCTTCGGCAACATGGCGGTGTCGTGGTTCGAGGACACGGCCTCCCTGCAGGCGCCCTACGCCTTCGCCGAGGTCCGCTTCAGCGACGGTGCGACCAAGCTCAAGCAGCACAAGACGGCCAATGGCCCGGACGGGGTTCTCCGTGCGACCGGCGCCAGCGAAACCAAGGCCGTGCCCAGGCACGGCCGCAGCACGCTGGTCCTCAACCCGCAGGAGCTGATCGCCAACCCGGCCGGCCTGCGTCTGAACAAGGACGCGACGACCACCAAGGCCTGGCGCGTGGCCAACCGCATCGAACCGGGCCGCACTTACATGCTGCTGTCCGCGGATTCGACCTTCCAGGCCGACGGGGAAACCAGGGGCTACGTGCTGACCAACCGCAGCAAGCCCGCGACCACCACATCGAATGCACCGGCAGCACCCGAGTCGCTGTCGCGCACGCCGGTGGTGCTGCGCGGCGACACGCTCGTGCCCCTGCGCAACCCGAACGCACCGCAGGGCGAGCCCGCGCTGGCGCAGGACAACCTCAAGTTCATGCTGGAGGCGGTCAAGAGCCCGGCGGCCGGCCGTTACGACGGGCAGGACGGCTACACCATGGAGAGCTTCATCCATGGCACCAACGTCTATCCCAACGTGATGTTCCGCGGCAACGGGGCGGCCGGCACCGTGGTCGGCGACTATCACGCGCTGATCACGCGGCAACAGAACGGCGCCGAAGGCACGCCGGTCGCCGACCGGGCGCTGGACCAGGCCGTGTGGTTCCACACGCCCATCGACCCGAAGACCGGGCTGACGAAGATGTTCCTCTACACGGGACGCGACGGCAGTGACCAGCACTACGCGCTCAAGGAAGTGGACAGCGGCGACACGCCCAACCGCGACAGCGGCAACGCCATCAGCCAGCGGCAGGCCGCCACCGGCGGCTTCGTCGCGCTGCGCGCGGCCGGCCCGGACAGCGGCACGGCCATGAAGCTGTACGCCTACGACATGAAGCCCTATGTCTATGGCGACGTGGACGGCAACGACGTGGTCGCGTGCCCGGACCTTTCGGCCGCGAAAGCCGCCGTGGGCAAGCGCACGGGGCAGGCCGGCTTCCTCCCCGCTGCCGACGTCGACCAGAACGGTGTCGTCGACATCCGCGACATCTCGGCCATCTCGCGGCTGATTCCGGCAGGCACGACCTGCCCCTGAGGCCCCGCGCTGCCGGCTGGGGCCGGCAGCGGCGGGTCGCCGAAGCGGGCGGCTCCCACCCGGCGATGGGAGCCGGCCTGCGCACTGGGCCGGCATGCCCGGACCTGCGTGGGGTCTCAGTCCGCAGCCGCCATGACCGTGCGGATCACGCCGCCTTGCCAATCGAACCACGGGTTGTAGGTCAGCCGCGCATGCACCTTGCCGGGCTCGCGGTAACCCCATTCGGAATACCACACGGGGTCGCCGGCCAGGCAGCGCGCGCGCTCGATGTGGCCCTGGCCGTTCCAGCAGATGCGCTGGCTGCCCGCGGCGCCGTACAGGGGGTTGTCGGGCGCGAACAGCACGCCCATGTGCGAGAACTGGCTGATCCGCTGTGCGGCGAGCTGGTCCGGGCGCACCAGCACGCGCGCGGGCGTGGCCTGCGGCGCCAGCGCGCCGTACCAGATCATGCGGCTCGCCGGGTGCGTAAAGCGGGTGGCGAAGGTCTGCAGCGCGTGCTGCACGTCGACCACCGAATCGTGCTCGGCCAGGACCAGCGCCGCCGGCTTGTCGAAGACCTGGCGCGCGATCTTCTCGCGCACGGCCACGCTGCTGCGGTAGTACTGGGCGAACGCGTTGGTGGGCACGTTGAGATAGCGCAGCGCCGATTGCTGCGCCTGCACGTCGTCGGGCTGGCGCAGCCAGGTCTTCACCCCTGCCAGCCAGGGCAGCAGCCAGCCGCCCGCCACGCCGGCCTTCAGCGCCGGCGAGAACAGCAGCAGGCCCTGCACATGGTCGTGCTCCAGCGCGTACTCCAGCGCCAGGTTGGTCCCCGTGGAGAAGCCGCCGAGGTAGACCTGCGGTGCGTCGCGCGCCAGCAGGGTGGCCTGCTCGCGCACCACGCGGCGCCAGTCCTCCAGGTCCACGCCCACCAGGTCTTCCGGCCTGGTGGCATGGCCGGGCAGCAGTGCAGTGCGCACTAGGTAGCCCTGCGCCGCCAGCATGGCGCCGATGTCGGTGAACGACCATGGCGAATCGCCCAGCCCGTGCACGAGCAGCACGCCGCGCGTCGCCGCTCCCGCAGGGCGCCATTCGCGCGGGGCGTTCCAGTCCAGCTCGTCGGCCGGGCTGGCCGTCTGGAAGGCGCGCCGCCCCGCGATCCAGGCGCGCGTCTCGTGCACGTAGGCATCGAAGCTGGCCTGACCGGTCGGCGCACCGGACCCGGGCCCGGGGGGCGATGCGCAGGCCATGGCCAGGGCCGCCGCCGCCAGCGCAGCCAACAGACCGCATCGGGACGCGCGCATCAGAAGCGGTACAGGTAGCCGAGACGCACGCCGGTCACGTTGGAGCGGTCGACCAGCGGACTGTCCTCGATGCCGCTGCCCAGGCGCGTGGCGCTCACGTCCAGGAACAGGCTTTGCCGCGGCGCCAGCGTGTAGTCCACACGCAGGCCCAGTTCCAGGTTGGTGGTGGACTCGCCGCGGTGTACGGGGCGGCCCAGGCGGGCCTCGGACGCCCGCACGCCGTAGTAATAGTCCACGTACTTGTCGTCCATCCAGTGCGCTGCCACGCGCGGCGTGAAGGCGAAGGCGCCGCGCTGCAGTCGCCGCTCCAGCTGCACACGGAACTGCGTGCCCTCGCTGTGGCCCGAGGCATCGCCCAGCACTTCGCCGGACAGCGTGCCGAACGCGGCACGCCAGCTGACGGTGCCGCCGAGCCACAGGCTGTCCTTGCGCTCCTGCATGCCGAAGAGGAAGGGCGAGTCGCCGGCGTCGTAGCCGTCCAGCGCATAGCGCGCGCGCACGCTGAAATGGAGCGGTCCGTAGGAAGGCAGCTTGATGTCGGCGCGCGTGCCCAGCAGGCTCACGTAGCGGTTCTCGAACATGAGCAGCGGCAGCGCGCGGGCCTTGTCGTCGAAGTCGCGGTAGGGTCTGCGCTCGTAGCCGACGCCGATGCCCAGGCCCCACTGCGCTGCGCCGCCGCTGTCGTCCGTGGGGGCCTGCGCCAAGGCTGGGGCGGCGCCGAGGGCGCACAGGGCGGCGCCGGCAGCGGTGCCAAGGAAGCGGGCGCGGCGGCCGCGGGCGGAGATCGGGTCCATGCAGAAATCCTGGGAGTGGGTGGTGGCCCCATCCTGCGCCGGTGCGATGAAGCGCCGTTTAGAAGTTTTAAGAATTCATGGGCGGCGTGCCAGGTCGCTCAGGCGGCACGCAGCAGGCGCGCGTCGCGCAGCGGGCTGTTGCCGAAGGCGCGCGTGTACTCGCGGTTGAACTGCGAGGCGCTCTGGTAACCGACCTCGCGCGCCGCATGCTCCGCGCTGCACGCCTGCGTGACCAACAGCCGGCGCGCCTCCAGCAGGCGCAGCTGCTTTTGGTACTGCAGCGGACTCATGCGTGTGACGGCACGGAAATGCGCGTTCAAGGACGAGCGGCTCATGTGGCCCGCCCGGGCCACGTCGTCCATGTCCAGCGGCTCGCGGTAGTGCCGGCGCAGCCAGTCGATGGCCAGGCCGATGCGCTGCGACTGGGTGCCCGGCGTCACGAGCTGCGCGAGCTTCCAGCCGTCGTCGGCGGCCAGCAGCCAGTACATGATCTCGCGGTGCACCAGCGGCGCGAGGTGGGGGATGTGCTGCGGTGTGTCCAGCAGCCGGCACAGGCGCAGCACCGCATCGAGCAATTGGTCGCCCGTGTACGCGGCGTAGATGCCGCGCGGCACGTTGCCGTCCCGGTGGCGCTCGCCCTTTGCCGTGCCACGCTCGGCCAGCAACGAGGCCAGCAGCGCGGGATCCAGGTCGATCCAGATGCACAGGTAGGGCCGGCGCGGCGACGCCTCGACGATCTGCCCCGCCACCGGGATGTGGTGCGCGGCGACCACGTGGTGGGCCGGGTCGTACTCGACCAGCCCATCGCCCACCTGCAATTGCTTGCGTCCCTGCGCGAGCAGGCACACGGCCGGCTCGTACATCACATGGGTGAGGGCCGACGGTGCGCTCGCACGGATCAGGCGCAGCTTGGGGATCGGCGTGGCATGCACACCGTCGTGCGGTGCGAATGCCTCGGCCCAGCGCGCCAGTTCGGCCAGGCAGGCCGCACGCCGCAGCGGGTCGCCGCCGGTGCGGGCAGGAGATGGCAGGTCCGGCATCAGAAAAGCATAGCAGTCGGCCAGGCGGTCGGGCGAGCGGGCCAGGGCCTGGGTGGTCGCGGCGGTGGTCATGCGGCGCTCCCTGCACCGGGCACGCCCGGCTGTTCGAGCGAGGCCATCAGCAGCCGATCGGGCGTGACCGGGAAGCTGCGCACCCGCACGCCGGTGGCGTGGAAGATGGCATTGGCCACGGCCGCACCGCTGCCGCACACACCGAGCTCGCCCACACCCTTGATGCCCATGGCATTGGCCTCGCCGTCGAAATCGTCCAGCAGCACGGCGTCGATGGCGGGCACGTCGGCATGGGTGGGCACCAGGTACTCGCCCAAGTCGCCGTTGACCATGTGGCCGTGCCGCGCGTCCAGGTGGCCGGCCTCGTGCAGGGCCGAGCCGATGCCCCAGACCATGCCGCCGATCAGCTGCGAGCGCGCCGTCTTGGGATTGAGGATGCGTCCGGCCGCGAACACGCCCAGCATGCGGCGCACGCGGACCTCGCACGTGTCCACGTCCACGCCGACCTCGGCGAAGGTGGCGCCGTAGGTGTGCTGGGAGAACATGCGGTAGCGCGGATCGTCGCCCTGCCCCACGATGCTGCCCTCGGCCTGCAGCCCGGCAGGATAGGGCTGCTGGCCCGCACCAGGCGCGCGGCCGGCGGCACGCGCCTTGACCTTCAGCGCCTCGCAGGCGCGCTGCAAGGCCACGCTGGTGTTGGCCGCGCCCCAGGAGCCGCCCGAGCCGGCGCTGACCGGCAGGTCGCTGCGCGCCAGCTGCACCTCGATCCCCGCGAGCGGCACCGCCAGGCTCTCGGCCGCCACCTGTGCGAGGATGGTCGCGGTGCCGGTGCCGATGTCCGTCATGTCGGAGAGCACCTGGATGCGCCCGTCCTCGCCCACCCGCACGACCACGCGCGTGGCCCCCTGGAAGTGGATGCGGATGGCCGATGCCACGCCCCATCCCACCTGCCAGCGGCCATCGCGCTGCGTGCCGGGCCGCGCCGGCCGGCGCGCCCAGCCGAAGCGCTCGGCGCCGGCGACCAGGCAGTCGGCCAGCTTGCGGCCGGACAGCGGGACGCCGCGTTCCGGGTCCGTGGCCGTGTCGTTGCGCAGGCGCAGCGCCACCGGGTCCATGCCCAGTTCCATGGCCAGCTCGTCCATGGCCGTCTCGACCGCCAGCAGCCCGGGCAGCTCGCCGGGCCCGCGCACCGGCTCGGGCAGGACGCGGTCCAGCACCACCACGCGGTGGGCGGTGGCGCGGTGCGGTGCGGCATACAGCGCGCGGGTCACGGTGGCCGTCTGCTCGGTGAACTCCTCGCCCGGACTGCCCTGCATGCGCACATGGTGGGCGATGCCGGTGAGCCTGCCGTCGCGCGTGGCGGCCAGCCGCACGCGCTGCACGGTCTCGGGACGCCCGCCGACCATGCTCGCCATCTGCCGCCGCGACAAGGCCACACGCACCGGCCGTTGCAGGGCCCGCGCGGCCAACGCTGCGCCGACGATCTCCGCGTGCAGCGACAGCTTGGACCCGAAGCCGCCGCCCACGAAGGTCGCGTCGAGGTGCACGTCGTGCAGCGGCATCTGCAGCGTTGCGGCGATGGCCTGGCGCGTGGTGACGATGCGCTGCAGGCTGGTCCACACGTGCAGCTGGCCGTTGCGCCAGGACGCGATGCAGGCGTGCGGCTCCATGGCATGGGCCATCTGGTAGGACGTGCGGTAGCTGCGGTCCACCACCACGGGCGCTGCCGCCATGGCACGGTCCACGTCGCCGGCGGCCGTGTCGGTGGCAAAGCCGGCGTTGGCGCGGGCCGGGGCGTAGCCTTCCTGGTCCTGCAGCGCGAAGCGGCCCGGCTCGCTGGCGTAGTCGATCCGCAGCAGCAGCGCCGCGGCCTGGGCCTGCTCCAGCGTCTCGGCCACGACCAGCGCCACGGCTTGGCCGGCGTGGTGCACGGTGCCGTCGGCGAACAGCGGCCGGGCGCGCGCGAACTGCGAGGCCACGCTGGTGTCCAGGGCGCCCTGGGCGGGCGCGTTGCGGTGCGTCATCACCAGCACGACACCCGGGGCACGCTCGGCCCGTGCCGTGTCGATGCCGACGATGCGGCCACGGCCGACCGCCGCGCCCACCAGCACGCCGGTGAGCGTGGCACCGGCCTCGCGCCGGTCCAGCGTGTAGCGCGCGCGGCCGGTGACCTTGAGCGGGCCGTCCGCGCGATCGATGGGCTGGCCGATCATGGCAGCACCTCGGCGGCCTGGGCGAGGCTGGCCTGCAGCACGCGCGGCACCAGCGCCATCTTGTAGGCGTTGTGGGCGGTGGGGCGCGCGCCCTGCAGCACGGCATCGGCGATCGCGCCGGCCGACGCGCCCTCCCCCAGCCGTTCGGCCGCTTCCACGCGCCAGGGCGCCGGCGCCAGCCCGCCGAAGGCCAGGCGCTGGGGCACCAGCCGGCCGCCCCGCCGCTGTGCGACCAGCGCGATGGACACGTTGGCGAAGGCGTAGGAGGCGCGGTCACGCACCTTGCGGTAGACGTGCACGCCGCCCAAGGGCGCGGGCAGCGTGACGGCGGTGATGAGCTCGTCCGCAGCGAGGATGGTGTCCCGGTGCGGCGTGTCACCCGGTGGCGCATGGAGTTGGGCGATGGGGATCGTCCGCGTGCGGCCCGAGGCGTCGACGGTCTCGATCTGCGCGTCGAGCGCGCGCAGCGCGACCGCCATGTCCGACGGATGGGTGGCGATGCAATGCGCGCTGGTGCCGAGGATGGCGTGGTGGCGCGTTTCGCCGCCCATGGCCGCGCAGCCGCTGCCCGGCGTGCGCTTGTTGCAGGGCATGGCGAGATCGCTGAAGTAGGGGCAGCGCGTGCGCTGCAGGAGGTTGCCGGCCGTCGTGGCCTTGTTGCGCAGCTGGCCCGAGGCGCCGGCCACCAGCGCGCGGCTCAGCACGGCGTAGCCGCGGCGCACGCGCGCGTCGGCGGCCAGGTCGGTGTTGCGCACCAGCGCGCCGATGCGCAGGCCACCATCCGGCGTGGCCGCGATGGCGTCCAGGCCGATGCGGTTGACGTCGACGAGGTGGGTCGGGGTCTCCACGTGCAGCTTCATGAGGTCCAGCAAGTTGGTGCCGCCCGCGATGAAGCGCGCGCCAGGCACCGCGGCCACGGCCGCCGCGGCTTCGCGGGCGCTGCTCACGCGTTGGTAGGTGAAGGGGGTCATGCAGGCGCTCCTGCGACCTCGCGGATCGCCGCGATGATGTTGGGGTAGGCGGCGCAGCGGCATAGGTTGCCGCTCATGCGCTCGCGCAGCTCGGCGTCGGAGGGCACGACGCGCATGAGGTCGGCGGTGGCATGGCTGGGCACACCGCTGCGCAGCTCCTGCAGCATCGCGACGGAAGAGCAGATCTGCCCCGGCGTGCAGAAGCCGCACTGGAAGCCGTCGTGCCGCACGAATGCGGCCTGCATCGGGTGCAGCTGGCCGGGCGCGCCCAGGCCTTCGATGGTGGTGACGGAGTCGCCCTCGTGCATGACCGCCAACGACAGGCAGCTGTTGATGCGCCGCCCGTTGACCAGCACCGTGCACGCGCCGCACTGGCCATGGTCGCAGCCCTTCTTGGTGCCGGTGAGATCGAGCCGGTCGCGCAGCGCGTCCAGCAGCGTGGTGCGCGGGTCCAGCGCCAGCTCGTGCGCCGTGCCGTTCACGCGCAGACGCACGGTGGCGGCGGTGGCCGCCTGGGGCGGGTCGGAGGCTTGGGCGAGCGAGGACGCTGGCAATGCCGCTGCAGCACTGCTGGCCAGGAAGCCGCGGCGCGAGCAGGCCGGGCCGTGGGCGGCCGGCTCCGTCATGGGTGTGGAACATGGTGTGTGCATGGCTGCGAATCGTCGCAGCGGCCCCGGCGCAGCGGTTGCCCGATCGCGCGGGTGTCTTGCCTGATCCGCCAGAAAGCCGATGCCTTGCCAGCGGCAGCGGCAGGCTGCGCGACAGCGGGGACGCGGCGACGGCAGGCCGGCGGCTCTTCATCGCCTCTTCATCGCGCCGGACCACAATCGGTCATCGATCACCAGAACATTGGGACCATGCACCTGCTGCTTGTGGAAGACGACGCCATGCTCGCCGATGCGGTGTGCGAAGGTGCGCGCCAGAACGCCTGGCAGATCGACCACGTGGGCGATGCGGCCGGCGCGCGTCTGGCGCTGGTCGACCACGCCTACTCCGCGGTGCTGCTGGACATCGGCCTGCCCGGGGCCTCGGGTCTGTCGGTGCTCAAGGCCATGCGCGGTAGCTACGACGTGACGCCCGTCCTGATGCTCACGGCCCGCGGCCAGCTGAGCGAACGCATCCAGGGGCTGGACGCCGGAGCGGACGACTATCTCGTCAAGCCGTTCCAGGTCGACGAGCTGTGGGCGCGGGTGCGCGCCGTCATTCGCCGCAGCCAGGGGCGCGTGGTTCCCGTCTTCACCTTCCGCGACATCCAGCTCGACCGCAGCAAGCGCCTGGTGACGCGCGCGGGCAAGCGCGTGTCGCTGAGCGCCCATGAGTACCGCACGTTGCTGGCCTTGCTCGAGCGGCCGGGCCATGTGGTCACACGCGCCCATCTGGAAGATGTGGTCTACGGCAGCAGCGGCAGCATCGAGAGCAACACGATCGCGGTGTTCATCTACCAGCTGCGCCGCAAGCTGGGCGAAGACCTCATCACCACCCTGCACGGCCATGGCTACATGATCGGCGAGGCCCTGCCGTGAACTCCTTGCAGGGCCACGTGCTGCGCGTCCTGGGCGGCACGGTCCTGCTGAGCTGGATGCTGGCGTTGGTGGCGCTGTGGTTCCTGCTGCAGCACAGCGAGACCAGCATCGCCGACAACGGGCTCAGGAACTTCGCCACGCGCATCCTGCAGGCCATTCCCCAGCGGGATGCGCTGGCGCCCGGGCCCGGGACATCGCCCAAGCCATCGGCGCTGCCCGACGATCCACTGCTCGCGTTCCAGGTGTGGGCAGACCGGTCGGTGCTCGTTGCCCACACACCGGGTGCGCCGGCTTCTGCGCTCAAGCCGGACTTTGCCGACGGCTTCGCCAGCCTGCTGGTCGGCGGCCAGCGCTGGCGTGTCTACTCGGTGTCCGACAGCGCCGGGCGCAAGTTCGTGCAGGTGGGCCGCTTGCACAGCGAACTCGATGCCGAACTGCAGCGCAAGGCGCTGACCGTGGTCGGCGTCCTGACGACGGTGGTCTGCGCCATCGGCATGCTGACCTTCCTGGCGGTGCGCCGGTCGCTTCGGCCCGTCGCGGATCTGGAAGCAACACTGCGGCGCCGGGCCAGGTTCGATCTCACCCCGCTGCCGGCGACGGCCCTGCCGACCGAACTGCAACCGCTGGTGGAGTCGTTCAACCACGTCCTGGCGCAACTGGACGTGGCGATCGAAGGCGAACGCCGTTTCATCGGCGACGCAGCCCACGAGCTGCGCACCCCGCTGGCCGCGCTGCAGGCGCAGGCGCACGTCGCCCTGCATGCGCGGACAACCGCGGAAAAAGACGCCGCATTGGTCAAACTGATCGCTGTCGCCGAGCGCAGCACACGTCTTTCGGAACAGCTGCTCGACCTCGCGCGCCTGAACGCCGGTGAACATGCGCCGCAGCGCGAAAGGGCCGATCTCAGCGAACTCGTCCTGCACGTGGCGCGCGAGTTCGAAATCTTCGCCCAGACCCACCAGCGCACCCTGGCGCTGGACCTTGCCCCCGCTGGCATCGACTGCAACATCGATGAGATCGGCATCCTGTTGCGCAACCTGGTGGACAACGCACTGCGCTACACGCCCCAGGGCGGCCGCGTGCGCATCCGCTGCGGCAGCATGGACACGGGCGCTGGCCCGGCGGGCTATGTGGAGGTGGCGGACGACGGGCCTGGCGTTCCCGCCGCCGAGCGCGAAGCGATCTTCCATCGCTTCCACCGCGTGCCGGGCAACGGCACGCGCGGCAGCGGCATCGGCCTGTCCCTGGTGGCCGGGATCGCGCGGCTGCATGAGGCCACGGTCCTCACCGGCACGGGCATCGACGGCCTGGGCTTCAGCGTGCGGGTGCAGTTCCCTGCGGCCTCCTTGCCGGTGGCCGCGCCGCCTTGACGGCGTGCACCGGGGCGACGGCGTTTGCAGCCAGCTGCGCCAAAGGATCGGGACGCAAAGAAAAAGCGCCCAGGTCCTTCGACCTGAGCGCTTGATCTACCAAATTGAATTTGGTGGGCCCTGAGTGACTCGAACACTCGACCTACGGATTAAGAGTCCGCTGCTCTACCAACTGAGCTAAGAGCCCGATGTCTTGTGCTGCCGGCCGGCTTTCGGGGCCAACCGTCTTCGCAATCATCGCCGGGTATTTGCAAGTAACCTTGTGTTCCCCGGAAGCCCTAGACTATAACCTACTTTTTGTGGACGGCGCAAGATTTTTCATATTTTTTGGCGCCAGGGGGCCACTAAGATGAGCGCACCGCCAGCCACAAGAAGAAGGACCACACCATGCGCACATCCGGCCCGTGGACACTTTGCACGGTGGGCCACGCCGCACTGGACCACTGCTTCTCCATCGCGGACTTCCCCCCTGCGCCGACCAAGACGCCAGCACGGCATTACCAGGCGATCTCCGGCGGCATGGCGGCCAACGCCTCGATCGCGGCCGTGCGCCTGGGGGCGACGGTGCGCCTGCATGGTGCGATCGGTGACGACGATGCCGGCGACTTCCTGGTGCGGTGCCTGAGCGCGTCCGGCGTGGA
The DNA here is from genome assembly GCF_014652235.1 of Pseudorhodoferax aquiterrae. GTDB lineage: Bacteria > Pseudomonadota > Gammaproteobacteria > Burkholderiales > Burkholderiaceae_C > Pseudorhodoferax > Pseudorhodoferax aquiterrae. The sequence goes on along the minus strand of NZ_BMYK01000007.1, from coordinate 133,455 downwards.
CTGCCGGCAATTGCAGCGCGTGGCCGGCGCGGCCTCCTCGGTGTCGGCCGTGGTCATCGACGCACGCGGCGAACGCCAGATCTTCAACCACCGCGGCGATGCCCTCGCGCGCGCTGCCGCACTCGACACCGGCGTGCTGGCCGGCTGCGACGTGCTGATGGCCGACCCGCGCTGGATGCCCGGCGCACTGGCCGCCCTGCGCTGGGCACGGCAGGCCGGCGTGCCTTCACTGCTCGATGGCGATCTGTCGCCCACGGAGGACCTGCAGGCCTTGGCCGCGCTGGCCGACTGGGCCGTGTTCTCTGAATCGGGCCTGGCGGCCTTTGCGCCGCAGGCGACGCTGGCCGATGGCCTGGGTGCCGCGCTCGCATCGGGCGCCCAGTTGGCGGCCGTGACCTTGGGCGCGCGCGGCGTGCGCTGGCAACGGCCGGGCGGCCCGGTGAGAAGCCTGCCGGCCTTCCCCGTGCAGGCCGTGGACACCAACGGCGCGGGCGACGTGTTCCATGCCGCGCTGGCCATGGCCATGGCGCGCAGCCTGCCCGACGAGGACGCGATGCGCTTCGCCTGCGCTGCGGCCGCGCTCAAGTGCCAGCGCCCGGGCGGCGTGGCCCATGGGCCGGACTGCGCGGAGGTCGAGCAGTTGCTCGCCGCGCAGGCCCCTGCCCTCACATGAGCAGGTGCTCGCCGGCGTTGTCGCCGCCCAGGATCACGTAGTTCACCTTGCGGATGTCGGCGAGCCTCTTGCCGCCGGCGTAGCTGATGGAGCTTTGCACGTCCTGTTCCATCTCGATCAGCGTGTCGGCCAGCCGGCCCTTGATCGGTTCCAGGATGCGCTTGCCTTCGACATGGCGGTACTCGCCCTTGTTGAAGTCGCTGGCCGAGCCGTAGTACTCCTTGAACAGCTTGCCGTCGACCTCCACGGTCTGGCCCGGCGACTCTTCATGGCCGGCGAACAGCGAGCCGATCATGACCATGGAGGCGCCGAAGCGGATGCTTTTGGCGATGTCGCCATGGTCGCGGATGCCGCCGTCGGCAATGATGGGCTTGGTCGCCACGCGCGCGCACCACTTGAGCGCCGACAGTTGCCAGCCGCCCGTGCCGAAGCCGGTCTTGAGCTTGGTGATGCAGACTTTGCCGGGACCGATGCCGACCTTGGTCGCGTCCGCGCCCCAGTTCTCCAGGTCGATCACGGCCTCGGGCGTGCCCACGTTGCCCGCGATCACGAAGGATTCGGGCAGCTTGTCCTTGAGGTAGGCGATCATGTTCTTCACGCTGTCGGCATGGCCGTGCGCAATGTCGATGGTCACGTACTCGGGCGCCAGGCCCTGGGCGACCAGCTGGTCCACGGTGTCGTAGTCCGGCTTCTTCACGCCCAGCGAGATCGAGGCGAAGGTGCCCTGGTCCTTCATGCGGCGCACGAAGGCCACGTTGTCCAGGTCGAAGCGGTGCATCACGTAGAAGTAGCCGTGCTGCGCCAGCCACAGGCAGGTGGCCTCGTCCACCACCGTCTTCATGTTGGCCGGCACCACCGGCAGGCGGAAGCTGCGCGAACCCAGCGTGGTGCTGGCGTCGCATTCGGAGCGGCTCTCCACGCGGCACTTGCGCGGCAGCAAAAGGATGTTGTCGTAGTCGAAGATTTCCATGGCAATCCAGCTTTCATCAATGCTTGAACAAGATTGAGCGCTTGGACTGGTCCGGCTTGCCGTCGATGCAGACAACAAAAAACCGGGTGCCAATAACTTGGGCCCGGTGACTGATTCTAGCCGCGCGGGTATCCCCATGCAGCGTCCTAGAATCCCGCCGCCATGTCCCGCCCCTACAAGATCCCGCAGTCGGTCCTGGTCGTGATCCACACGCCTGCGCTCGAGGTGCTGCTGATCCGGCGCGCCGATGCGCAGGAACACTGGCAGTCCGTCACGGGCAGCAAGGACACCGAGGCCGAAGACCTGCGCGATACCGCGGTGCGTGAGGTGTTCGAGGAAACCGGCATTGCCTGCGGCGCGGGCCTGGTGGACTGGCAGCTGGAGAACGTCTACGCCATCTGGCCGCAGTGGCTGCACCGCTATGCACCGGGCGTGCGGCACAACACCGAGCACCTGTTCAGCCTTGCCGTGCCGGCCGGCACGCCAGTGCGGCTGCACGCGCGCGAGCACACGGCCTTCCAGTGGCTGCCCTGGCAGGCCGCGGCCGACGCCTGCTTCTCGCCGTCCAACGCCGAGGCCATCCTGATGCTGCCGCGCTTCGCGGCCCGGGCATGACGCGTGCGGCGGCCCGCCCGCAGGGCGGCCACGAACTGCTGTTGCTGGAAGGCACGCGCGAGTTCTTTCCCGCGCTGATCGCGGCCATGGACGCGGCGCAGACGCTGGTCCATTTCGAGACCTACATCTTCGACTTCACGGGCAGTGGCGCCGAGCTCGCCGAAGCCTTGCTGCGCGCTGCGCGCCGTGGCGTGCAGACCTGCGTGGCCGTGGACGGACTGGGCACGGGCACGGTCCCCGCCGAATGGCAGCAGCGCTTCACCGAGGCCGGCCTGCACTGGCGCGTGTACTCGCCCGTCAACGCGCTGGCCTTGCTGCTGCCCACGCGCTGGCGCAGGCTGCACCGCAAGCTCTGCGTGGTCGATGGCCACGTGGCCTTTTGCGGTGGCATCAACGTGCTGGACGACTTCCATGACCCCAGCTGGGGCCGGCTGGAGGCGCCGCGCCTGGACTTCGCCGTGCGCGTGACGGGGCCGCTCGTGGCCGACGCCCAGCAGACCATGGCCTTGCTGTGGCGCCGGCTGCAGGCCGTGCACGACCTGCGCCGCCGCGAACCGCTGCAAGCCGTGCAAGACCTGCTGCGCGACGGCGGCCAACGCGGCGCAGGCGCCCCGCCCGGCCCCTCCGGCGCGCGCGCCGCCCTGCTGTTGCGCGACAACCTGCGCCACCGCAAGCGCATCGAGCGCGCCTACCTCAAGGCCATCGGCGCGGCCCACCGCGAGGTCGTGATCGCCAACGCCTACTTCATCCCGGGCCGCAAGCTGCGCAACGCACTGGTGCGTGCGGCCCAGCGCGGCGTGCGCGTGCAGCTGCTGCTGCAGGGCCGCTACGAGTACTTCATGCAGTACCACGCCTCGCGGCCCGTCTACGGCCTGCTCATGGACGCCGGCGTGGAGATCCACGAATATGCGCCCAGCTTCCTGCATGCCAAGGTCGCCGTCATCGACGGGCACTGGGCCACGGTGGGCTCGTCCAACCTCGACCCGCTAAGCCTGCTGCTCGCGCGCGAGGCCAATGTGGTCGTCGAAGACAAGGCCTTTGCGCAGCAGCTGCGCGAACGCCTGCTGCGCGCCATGCGCGAGGAAGGCCGGCGCATGGAACCCACCCACCACGGCCGCCGGCCCTGGTTGCAGCGCTGCAAGGAGAACCTGGCCATGTTCGTGATGCGCCTGGCCCTGTTCGTGACGCGCAAGCGCTACTGATCCAGCAGCCGCTTGGCCGCCCGCCATGCCAGCTCGCAGTGCGCCAGGCTGTCGGCGCGCTCGAACTGGCGTGCCGTGCGCTCGCAGACCTCGGGCGGCGGCAGACTCAGTGGCCGGTTGCCGGTCAGCGCCTTGACCTGGGCCTGGCAGGCGCGCTCCAGGAAGTAGATGTTGACGAAGGCCTCGGCGATGCTGCGGCCGGCCGCCAGCAAGCCGTGGTTGCGCAGCACCATGGCGCGGTGCTGGCCCATGCTGGCCACCAGGCGTGCGCGCTCGTCCAGGTCCAGCGCGATGCCTTCGTAGGCGTGGTAGCCGAGCCGGTCGTAGAACTTCAGCGCGTGTTGGGTGATCGGCAACAGCCCGTCCTGTTGGCAGGCCACGGCCATGCCGTCGGCCGTGTGCGTGTGGATGACGCAGGCCAGGTCGTGGCGCGCCATGTGGATGGCCGAATGGATCGTGAAGCCCGCCTGGTTGACCTGCTGCGACGGGTCGTCCGGGCCGTGGACCGCCCGGCCCTCGGGATCGATCGTGACCAGGTCTTCGGGCCGCACCTCGTGGAACAGCACGCCGTAGCGGTTGATCAGGAAGCGGTCGGGCGTGCCCGGGATGCGCGCGCTGATGTGGGTGTCGATCAGGTCCGTCATGCGGAAATGCGCGACCAGGCGGTACAGCGCGGCCAGCTCGTTGCGCGTCGCGGTTTCGGGGTCGCTCATCGATCAGGCCTTGCTGGCCATCCAGCGCACGGTGTCGTCGAAGGCCTCGCCGGCCACCGGCGCGATGGACACCGCCTCCAGGAAGCTGTGCACCGTGCCCTGGTAGACCTTGGACGCCACGTCCACGCCCGCGGCCTGCATCCTGGCCACCATGTCGACGTTGTCGTCGTACAGCGGATCGCATTCGGTGATGACCAGGTAGGCCGGGGGGATGCCGCGCAGGTCGGCCGCGAGCAGGTTCATGCGCGGGTCGTGGAAGTCCTCGGCACGCCGCAGGTAGTTGCGGAAGAACCAGACCATCATGTGCAGCGACAGGCCGTGGTCGCCCGCGCCGTAGCGCACCACCGAGTCGCGGTACAGGTTGGTCGAGAAGCCCGTGTAGTTCAGCACCATGCCGCGGAACACCGCCTCGCCCGCGTCGCGGAAGTGCAGGCAGGTGTTCAGCGCGAGGTTGCCGCCGGCCGAGTCGCCGCCGATGAACAGCTGGGCCGCGTCGAAGCCCAGCGCCGCACCGTGGCCGCGCAGCCAGCGCACGGTGTCGATGCACTCCTCAATGGGCTGCGGAAAGCGCGCCTCGGGCGCCCGCGTGTAGTCGATGCCGACCACGACCATGCCGGCGCGCTGCGCGTATTCGCGCATCAGGCGGTCGTGCGTGTCGTTGCTGAACAGCACGTAGCCGCCGCCGTGGATGTAGATGAAGGCGCCCGGCTGGCGGCGCTCCAACGGCGTGTGGACGCGGATCTGCACCTCGCCGTGGCGCGTGGGGACGGGCAGGTTCTGCGTCTGCGCCATCGCCGGGCCGCCTTTGGCCCAGGGCGCGCGCACCTGCTCGGCGATGTCGCGGCCTTCGGCGATGGACACGGTGTCGCGGCGCGGAAACTTGGCGGCATCGGCCGCCATGCCCAGCACGAACGCGCGCACCTTGGGGTCCAGCGCGGCGGGTTGGGTGCCGTGCATGGCGGCCTTGAATTCGGGATCGATGAGCATCGTGGATCGTCGGGAAAAGAAGTTCAGTAGCCCTGGGTGGAATCGACCTGGTGCTGCAGGGGCCGGCCGGCGCGCAGCCGCGCCACGTTGTCGGCGATCTGGCGCACGACCACGTCGAAGCCGGCCATGGAGGCCATGTGCGGCGTCACGACCACGCCGGGCGCACGCCACAGCGCGTGCTCGGCCGGCAAGGGTTCGGTCTCGAACACGTCGAGCACGGCGCCGCGCAGGTGGCCGCTGTCGAGTGCGGCCAGCAGGTCGTCGGGCACCAGGTGTTCGCCACGGCCGCAGTGGACCAGCGCGGCGCCGGCCGGCAGCGCTGCGAAGCATTCCGCGCCCAGGATGCCGCGCGTGGCGTCGGTCAGGGGGAGCAGGCAGACCAGCACGTCGGTGCGCGCGAGGAAGGGCTGCCGACCTTCCGCGCCACTGAAGGTCTGCACGCCGGCCAGGCTGCGCGGCGTGCGCGACCAGCCGCCCACGGCATAGCCCATGGCCGCCAACCGCTGCGCGACCAGGCCGCCCAGCTCGCCCAGGCCCATGAGGCCCACACGGCAGCCGGACGCCGGCGTCTGCGCATGGCGCTGCCAGTGCGCGCGGCGCTGGTTGGCCAGCGCGCGGTCGAAGTGGCGGTGGAAGTGCAGCACGCCCCACAGCACGTACTGCAGCATGCCCTGGGCCAGCAGCGGGTCGACCACGCGGCAGACCGGCAGGCCACGCAGGTCCTGGCCGGCGACCACGTTGTCCACGCCCGCGGCGATGCTGTGCACCAGGCGCAGATGCGGCATCTGCGCGTAGAGGCCGGGCGGCGTCTGCCAGCACACGGCGACCTCGGCCTGCAGGCAGCGTGGGTCGGGCCAGGTGGCGATGTCCAGGCTGGCGTCCTGCGCCAGCAGCAGCGGGCGCAGGAAGTCCAGGTCGGCCGAGCGGCTCAGCAGCGCCACGCGCGTCATGGGTTGGCCACCAGGTGCTGCGCCAGCGCGTGGTAGGCCGGCAGCGTGGTCGGGTCCAGGTTGGCATTGCCCGCGCCCGGGTGCGAGGCGAAGCGTGCGATCACCATCTCGGCGCTCGGGTCGATGTAGATGCCCTGGCCGTGGATGCCGCGCGCGCAGTAGGCGCCATGCGCGTTGTGCGTGACCCACCACATGGCGCGGTAGCTCCAGCCCGGCAGCAACGCGTAGCCCGCATGGCGGAAGTCCGCGGGGCTGGCGCCGCGCGCGATGTCGGCCACCGCCGCCTGCGGCAGGATGCGCCGGCCGTTGAACACGCCGCCGCAGCGCATCAGTTCGCCGAAGCGGGCCAGGTCGCGCAGCGTGGCGCTCAGCGCGCCGCCCGCGCCGGCCAGGCGCAGCGCGTCCACGCCGAAGTAGGCGTCCTGCTCGGTCCCCATGGGCGCCCAGAGCCGCTCGGACACCAGTTGCTCCAGCGGCAGGCCGGTGGTCTCGCGCAGCACCCAGGCCAGCATCTCGGTGTTGACGGTCTTGTAGGTGAAGCCCTGGCCGTGGGCCCCGCTCGCGCGCACCGTGCGCAGGAAGGCGTGGATGCCGCGCGGCACCGGCACGCCGGGCGCGGCCCGCAGCTGGCCGGCCGCGCGCAGGTAGGCCCAAACGTCGGCATCGGGCCGCGTGTAGTCCTCGTCGTAGTGCAGCGCCGTCGTCATGTCCATGACCTGGCGCAGCGTGGCCGTGGCCCAGGCGCTGCCGTCCAGACCCGGCACGTAGGTGGCGACGGGCGCGGCCGGGTCGAGCCGGCCCTCGGCCACCTCGGCCGCTGCCAGCGTGCCGACCAGCGACTTGGTGACCGACATGCACACATGCGGCAGCTCCGCGCGCAGCGGACCGTCGTAGCGCTCGTAGACGATGCGGCCGCGGTGCAGCACGAGGATGCCGTCCGTGCGGTTGGCTGCGAGCGAGGCGTCCCAGCGCATGGTCTCGCTGCCGCCCAGCGGCGTGAAGCGCACGGCGTCGATGTCGTCGCGCGGCGCGCGCGGCAGCGCGGCGACCGGACCTTCGCCGCGCCAGACATTGGCCGTGGGGATGACGCCGCGCATGCTGCAAAAGCGCTCGCGCACGCGCGGCCAGGACCAGGCCTCGGGATCGTCGGCCAGGTCCGGCGCGCCCATGCGCCAGCCCAGCTCCACGGTGGGCGCCATGCTCATGCCTTGATCGAAACCTGGTCGAAGCTCTCGTGGATGCCGATGGCCGTGGTCACGAGGTTCTGGATGCGCTTGTCGTGGATGGTCGGGAACTCCATCTCCACGAGCCAGGCGATCGGCACGTCTTCCACAAGCTGCTTCTGCATCTGGCTGTACAGCACCTGGCGCTTGGCGTCCTCGGTCTCCAGGGCCGCGGCATCGGCCAGGCGGTCGACCTCGGCGTTGGAGTAGCCCACGGTGTTGGTGAACAGGATCTTGCGGATGTTCGAGCTCACGTAGTTGCGCGTGACGCCCAGGGCCGGGTCGCCGAACTGGTACAGCCAGGACAGGTTCAGGTCGTAGTCCCACTGGCTGATGCGCTGGGTGTAGCTACCGGGGTCGGTGGACTCCAGCGTGACGGCCACGCCGATCTTGGACAGGCACTGGCGGATGTACTCGCACGAGCGCTGCACCATCTCGCCATAGGGCGAGACCGGGAAACGCAGCCGCGCGCGGATGCCCTTGGCGTCGGGCTTGAGGCCCATCTCGTCGAGCAGCGCATTGGCCTTGGCCACGTTGAAGTCGTACTTCTTGACGTCCGGCTCGTAGAACCTGGTCTTGGAGTTGACCGGCCCCGTCGCCACCTTGCCGAAGCCGTAGAGGATGCGGTCCTTGATGAAGTTGCGGTCGATCGCGTGCATGACCGCCTGGCGGAAGCGCTTGTCGTTCATGGGCGCCGTGCGGTTGTTCATCTCCAGCCACATGATGGGCGCGAAGTACTCGTAGCCCTTGGTCGTCATGGCCAGGTTGGACTGCTTGGCGATGCGCTGGGCGTCGAACAGTTCCAGGTCGGTCCACTGCGTGAGCTGCACCGTGCTCTTCTCGATGGCCAGCGCGCGCGAGGCGCCGTCGGGCATCACGCGGTAGATGATGGCGTCCAGGTGCGGCAGGCCGGGCTTGAAGTAGTCCTCGTTGCGCACCAGGTGGATGTGCGAGCCGCGCACCCATTCCTTGAGCTTGTAGGGCCCCGAACCGACGGGGTTCAGGTTGGCCGGGTTCTTGGCCAGGTCGGTGCCCGCGTAGATGTGCTTGGGCATCACGGGCAGGTTGGAGATGTCGAAGGCGCTCAGGAAGGGGCCGAAGGGCGCCTTGAGCTTGAACACCACGGTGTGCGGGCCGGCCGCGGTGATGGACTCGCAGCGCCCGAAGATGTCGCGCGCACGTGGGTGCGTCACGGGCAGGAATTCGCGCGCGGTGTAGACCACGTCCTCGGCCGTCAGCGGCTTGCCGTCGTGCCACCTGGCATTGGGTTCGAGCTGGAAGGTGTAGGTCAGCCCGTCGGGCGAGACCGTCCAGCTCTTCGCGAGGCTGGGCAGCGGCTTCAAGTTGACGTCGTAGGTCAACAGGCTCAGGAAGATCTTGCCCGACACCATCTGCGTGGGCGTGAGCTGGCTCACGGCCAGGTTCAGCATGGGCGGCTCGGGCTGCACGATGGAGTTCAGCGTGCCACCGCGGGTCTGCCCGTGGGCCCGCGTGATGCCCAGCGGAATGTCGGCCAGCCCCATCGCGGCAGCGGCGAGCGCGAACTTGTGGAAATCCCGTTTCTTCATGGTGCGTCCTCGGTGGATGTGCGATCCAGTGTAGGAACGGGTCTGGCGCAGGATTGGCGGGTTTGAGCCAAGTTCTGTTCCGCGCGGGCCATCCGCGCGAAGGCTTGACCGAAGCGCTGGCGCGCAGGCAGCATGCGCGGCCGTGGCACGGAAAATGCACTGCCATTCGCTTTGCCCGGATGACGCCCCCACGATGTTTTGCGGAGCACCACCACCATGCAGGACCTGAGCCGTAGCGACACCTTCCACGCCTACCAGGTCGTGCCGCGGCCGGTCTCGATGATCATCGTGGAGCACGCGCCCGAGCCCTCCTTGATCGTGCCGTCGCATTCGCACCCCAAGGCCCAGCTGGCCGTCGCGGTCAAGGGCATCTTCTCGTTGCACACGGCCGAGGGCGCCTGGCTGGTGCCGCCCAACCGGGCGGTCTGGGTGCCGGGCGGCGTGGTGCACGAGATGCATGCGCGCGGGCAGGCCGTCTCCAACCGCTCGCTCTACATCCAGCCCGACGCCTCGCCCGGCCTGCCGACCGACTGTCGCGTGATCGAGCTGTCGCCGCTCATGCGCCAGCTGATCCTGGAGGCCACGCAGATCCCGCTGCTCTACGACGAGAACGGCCGCGACGGCCGCGTGATGCGGCTGATCCTGGACGAGATCTGCGCCGCGCCCAAGATGCCGCTGCACATCCCGATGCCGCGCGACCCGCGCCTGCTCAAGATCTGCCGCGCACTGCTGGCCGACCCCGGCCAGGGCGGCGACCTGGACGACTGGGCCCGCATCGGCGCCCTGGGCCGGCGCACGCTCACGCGGCTGTTCCGGCAGGAGACCGGCATCACGCTCACGCTGTGGCTGCAGCAGGTGCGGCTCATGGAGGCGTTGACGCGGCTGTCGCTGGGCCAGCCCGTGACCACGGTGGCGCTGGACCTGGGCTACGACAGCCCCAGCGCGTTCACGGCCATGTTCCGCCGCGTGATGGGCAAGACGCCGAGGCACTACCTCGGGCGCCAGGACGCGGCCCTGGACTGATCAGGCGCGCGGGTTCACGCCGCACCAGCGCGCCATGAACACGGCCAGCACGGCCGTGACTTCCATGAGGCTGGCCAGCGACACCCATTCGTCGATGCCGTGGTAGCTCGCGCCCGTGGGTCCGTAGCAGACCGAGGGCGTGTCGCCGTAGAGGTTGAAGAACTTGGCGTCGGTCGTGCCCGTGAACGCGAAGGGCAGCAGCGGCGCGCCGGCGATGTCCTCATGGCATTGCTGCAGCGCCTGGATCACCGGCAGGTCCAGCGGCAGGTCGAAGCCGTCGGCCTGGAAGCCCTCGTAGACCACCTTGTACTGCAGCGCCGCACTGGCCGGGTGGGCGGCGTAGGCGGCGGCCAGCAGCGCCTCGACCTCGGCCTTGACCTGGCCCACCTTGATGTCGGGGTAAAAGCCGATGCGGATGTCGCTGCGGCAGGCCGTGGGCACGGACGAGGCCCATTCGCCGCCTTCGATGCGGCCCAGGTTGAAGTTGACCGGGTGCTGGTTGTGGGCGAAGCAGCGGTAGCGCGCCGAGGGCGCGTTCCAGCGCGCCTCCAGTTCCTTGAGCTTGGAGAACAGGTACATCGAGAAGTCGATGGCGCCCACGCCGGTCTGCGCGACCGAGGCATGCACCGGCTTGCCCAACACCTCGATGCGCAGCCACAGCACGCCCATCTGGCAGGTCGTGATGCCGCCCACGGGCTCGGTGATGATGGCCGCGTCGGCGCGGTAGCCCTCGACCAGGCAGGCCAGCGCCCCGTTGCCCGTGCACTCCTCCTCGATCACGGACTGCAGGTAGACCGGCGCGGCGGGTTCCAGCCCCAGCGCGCGCAGCGCCTTGAAGGCCATGGTGTAGGCCACGAGGCCGGCCTTCATGTCGCAGGCGCCGCGGCCGTACAGCCGGTCGCCGTCGATCCAGGGCTCGAACGGCGGGCGCGACCAGAGCGCCTCGGCCCCGACCGGCACCACGTCGATGTGGCCGTTGAAGATCAGCGAGTTGCCGCGCGTGAGGCCGCGCGGCTGGTGGATGCCGACCACGTTGGTGCGGCCTTCGTAGGAAACGATGGACGGCGAGTAGGCCGGGTGCTGGCGCAGCCGCTCCTCGTCGATCGCGAAGCGGTCCACGCGCAGGTCCAGCGGCTGGAAGGCGCGCTCCATGACGTCCTGCGCGCCCTGTTCGTGGCCCAGCAGCGAGGGCTGGGCGACCAGTTCCTGCAGCATCTGCACGGCATCGCCGCGCAGGGCCCGGGCGGCGGACACGATGGCGGCCTCGTCGGCGCGGGGTTCGGTGGGAAGGTCTCGGTGCATGATGGTCCGGGGAACGGGAAGATGGCTGCCAATGGTGCGGGGCGGCGGCCGACGCGACCATTGCGTTCGGGCCGTTCTCTGTCGCAGACCGGCCAGCCGCACAATGCCGCCCCATGAGCGAACTCGTGGTGCAGCGCCCCGAAGGACTTTACTGCCCACCCGGCGATTTCTACATCGATCCCTGGCGGCCGGTGGACCGGGCCGTGATCACCCATGCCCATGCCGACCACGCGCGCACCGGCCACGGCCACTACCTGGCGGCCGCGCCGGGCGAAGGCGTGTTGCGCCAGCGCCTGGGCCAGATCACGCTGCAGCCCCTGGCCTATGGCGAGCGCCTCGTGCACCAGGGCGTGGAGATCTCGCTGCACCCGGCCGGCCACGTGCTGGGCTCGGCCCAGGTGCGCCTGGCCCACGGCGGCCAGGTCTGGGTGGCCAGCGGCGACTACAAGGTCGCGCCGGATCCGACCTGCGCGCCCTTCGAACCGCAACGCTGCGACGTGTTCATCACCGAATCGACCTTCGGCCTGCCGATCTACCGCTGGCGCAGCGATGCCGAGCTGTTCGCCGAGATCGATGCCTGGTGGCAGACCAATGCGGAACTCGGCCGCGCCAGCCTGCTGGCCTGCTACAGCTTCGGCAAGGCCCAGCGCATCCTGGCGGGCGTGAACGCGGCCATCGGTCCCATCGTCGTGCACGGTGCCGTGGAGCCGCTGAACCAGGCCTACCGCGCGGCCGGCGTCGCCTTGCCCGCCACGCAGCTGGCGACCGAGGTGACGGACCGCACCCTGTTCAAGCGCGCGCTCGTGCTGTGCCCGCCCAGCGCGGCGGCGAGCACCTGGGCGCGCCGCTTCGGCGAGATCGGCACGGCCTTCGCGAGCGGCTGGATGCAGCTGCGCGGCGCGCGCCGGCGTGGCGGCTACGACCGCGGCTTCGTGCTCAGCGACCATGCCGACTGGCCCGGCCTGCACCGCGCCATCGGTGCCACCGGCGCGCAACGCGTGATCGTGACCCATGGCAGCATCCCGGTCATGGTGCGCTACCTGGCCGAGCAGGGCCTGCAGGCCGGCGCCTTCCAGACCGAATACGGCGACGAGGCACTGGAGACTGAGGCCGCATGAAGCTGTTCGCGCGCCTGTTCAGCGAGCTGGACGCCACCACCTCCACCAGCGCCAAGGTGCAGGCCATGCAGCGCTACTTCGCCCAGGCCCAGCCGGCCGACGCGGCCTGGGCCGTCTACTTCCTGGCCGGTGGCAAGCCGCGCCAGGTGGTGCGCACGGCCAGCCTGCGCGCGATCGCCTGCGAGATGGCCGGCATTCCCGACTGGCTGTTCGAGGAGAGCTACCAGGCGGTGGGCGATCTGGCCGAGACCATCGCCTACATCCTGCCATTGGACGGCGGCAGCAGTTCGCTGGGCCTGGCGGCCTGGATCGAGGAACGCCTGCTGCCGCTGCGCGGCCTGCCCGAGCCCGAGGTCGCGGCGCGCGTGCGCAGTTACTGGCAGGAGTTGGATCCGCAGGGCCGCTTCCTGCTCATCAAGCTCGTGGGCGGCAGCTTTCGCGTGGGCGTCAGCAAGCTGCTGGTGCAGCGCGCGCTGGCCGCGCACGCCGGCGTGGACGCCAAGCGCGTGGCCCAGCGCATGATGGGCTACACCGACACGCGCAGCATGCCCACGCCCGAGCGCTTCGCGGCATTGACCCATGCGGCGCTGGACGAAGACAGCCCGCACGCGCCGGCCGACCCCGGCCAGCCCTACCCCTTCTTCCTGGCCCACCAGCTCGACACGCCGTTGGCCGGACTGCCCGAGCGCCTGGGCCCGGTGGACGACTGGCAGGTGGAATGGAAGTACGACGGCATCCGCGGCCAGATCGTCAAGCGCGCGGGCCAGGTCTGGCTCTGGTCGCGCGGCGAGGAACTCGTGACCGAGCGTTTCCCCGAAATCGTGGCCGCCGCGCAGGCCCTGCCCGACGGCACGGTGCTGGACGGCGAAATCCTGGTCTGGCCGGCCGGGGCCGAGCAGCCCGCGCCCTTCGCCTTGCTGCAGCAGCGCATCGCGCGCAAGACGCTGCCGCGCAAGCTGCTGGCCGACGCGCCCGTGGCCTTCGTCGCCTACGACCTGCTGGAACTGGCGGGCCAGGAGCTGCGCGCCCGGCCCCAATCGACGCGCCGCGCCGAACTGGAGTGGTTGCTGGCCGGCCATCCCGGGCTGCGCCTGTCGCCGCTGGTCGCAGGTGCCGACTGGCCGGCCCTCGCGGCCGCGCGCGCCACATCGCGCGAGCGCGGCGTGGAAGGCCTCATGCTCAAACGCCGCGACGCCGCCTACGGCACCGGCCGCACCAAACAGGACGGCCTGTGGTGGAAATGGAAGATCGATCCCATGGCCGTGGACGCCGTGCTGGTCTACGCCCAGGCCGGCCACGGCCGGCGCGCCTCGGTCTACACCGACTACACCTTCGCGGTCTGGAACCGCGCACCGCAGGACGCGGCCGAGGCCCAGGCCGTGATCGACGCGATCGCGCGCAAGGAGCCGGCCCAGCCTGGCGCACTGCAGCTGGTCGCCTTCGCCAAGGCCTACTCGGGCCTGACCGACGCCGAATTCCGCCGCGTGGACGCCATCATCCGCAGGAACACGCTGGAGAAGTTCGGCCCCGTGCGCAGCGTCGTGCCCTCGCTGGTGTTCGAGCTCGGTTTCGAGGGCATCGCACGCAGCCCGCGCCACAAGAGCGGCATCGCGGTGCGCTTTCCGCGCATGCTGCGCATCCGCGACGACAAGCCCCTGCACGAGGCCGGCACGCTGGGCGAACTCGAGGACCTTCTCCACGCCACGGCACCCGCGCCGCAGACCACGCCCGAAAAGGCGCTGGGTTAATATCCCGCGATGCTCATGCACCCGCCAGGCGCAGCAGCGCTGTCCCCCTCCTCCGCCGACGACGAAGGCACGCCCGTCTCGGTCAAGATCCGCGAACGCCTGAACGCGGCCAAGAAGCGCTTCAACGCCAACGACAACATCGCCGACTTCATCGAGCCCGGCGAGCTCGAGCAGCTGCTCGACGAGGTTACGCAGAAGATGGAGGGCGTGCTCTCCAGCATGGTCATCGACACCGAGCGCGACCACAACACCGACAACACCGCGCGCCGCGTGGCCAAGATGTATGTCAACGAGGTGTTCCGTGGCCGCTACGTCAAGGCGCCCAGCATCACCGAATTCCCCAACGCCGAGCATCTGAACGAGCTCATGATCGTGGGCCCGATCACGGTGCGCAGTGCCTGCTCGCACCACTTCTGCCCCGTCATCGGCCGCGTCTGGATCGGCGTGATGCCCAACGAGCACACCAACGTGATCGGCCTGTCCAAGTACGCACGGCTGGCCGAGTGGATCATGGGCCGCCCGCAGATCCAGGAGGAGGCCGTGGTGCAGCTGGCCGACCTGATCATGGACAAGACCCAGCCCGACGGTCTGGCCATCGTGATGGAAGCCAGCCACTACTGCATGGCCTGGCGTGGCGTGAAGGACATGGACAGCAAGATGATCAACTCCGTCATGCGCGGCGTGTTCCTCAAGGACCCGAACCTGCGCCGCGAATTCCTCGCGCTGATCCCCCAACGCAAGTCCTGAAGGCCGCCCATGCTCGTCCGTCTGCTCTACGCCAGCCGCGCCGTGGACACCAGCCCCGGCGCCATCGAGGCCATCCTGACCCAGGCCCGCGAACACAATCCCAGCTGCGGCATCACCGGCATCCTGTGCTACGGCGGCGGCATCTTCCTGCAGGCCATCGAAGGCGGCCGCATGGCCGTGAGCGAACTCTTCGGCCACATCCAGAAGGACCCGCGCCACCAGGACGTGGCGCTGCTGCACTTCGAGGAAATCACCGAGCGGCGCTTCGGCGGGTGGACCATGGGCCAGGTCAACCTGAACCGGCTCAACCACTCCATCCTGCTCAAGTACTCCGAGAAGGCCGAGCTCGACCCGTACGCGGTGTCGGGCAGGGTCTCGCTGGCCTTGCTCGAGGAGCTCATGGCCACCGCCTCCATCATCGGGCGGGTGTGAGGAGGCCGGGTGTATACCCGGAGGACGGAGCCGCCGATGTGTAGGCAAGCTCCTACGTGTCTGCCAAGGGCAGGCTGGCACAATCTTTCGAGCGCGGGTGAAACCCCTTCCCGCGGCCAGAACTCCAACCGCCGTGCCGCTCAGAACCTACATCGTCGAAGACAACGCCACCATCCGCGAGAACCTCGTCGCGACCCTGGAGGAACTGGCGAACATCCAGGCGGTGGGCAGCGCCGAGACCGAGAACGAGGGCAAGGCCTGGCTCACCGAAAATGGCCCGCAATGGGATCTCGCCATCATCGACCTGTTCCTCAAGCAGGGCAGCGGCCTGGGCATCCTGCACGCCTGCAAGGACCGGGCGCCGGGCCAAAAGCTCGTGGTGCTCTCCAACTACGCCACGCCCGACATCCGCAAGCGCTGCGCCCAGCTGGGCGTGGACGCGGTGTTCGACAAGTCCAACGAGATCGATGCACTGATCGATTTTTGCGTCGAGCATTCGCGCGCCTGAGCGCGGGAGGCTGACGCGTGCCGCGCTTCGCACGTCCGCGCTGGCTGTCCATTCCCACCATGGCCATCAGCCTGCCGCTGGCGATCCTCGCCGCGGCCGTGCTGATCGCGATCAACGAGACGGGCCACAGCCGCTCCATGGCCGCGCTGTCCAGCATGACGCAGGTGCAGCAAACGCGCAGCGGCGTCACCCAGCTCTTGCAGCACATGCTCGACGCCGAGACCGGCCAGCGCGGCTACCTGCTGACCGGCGATGCGCGCTACCTCGAGCCTTACGAAAGCGCCACCTCGGTCATCGCGCAGAACCTGGACGCGCTGCGCGGCCTGTACCTGCAGCACCCGCGCGAGCTGGAGCTGTTCGCCGAACTCTCGCGCAACGTGCAGCGCAAACTGGCCGAGATGGACGTCAGCGTGCGCCTGCGCAAGCAGGGCCACGAGGACGCCTGGAAGTTCGTGCTGAGCACCGACGTGGGCCAGGAGCACATGAACGCGATCCGCGAGCAGTCCGCACAGCTGCTGCAGGCCGCCATGCTGCGCCAGGCGGCGGGCGAGGCCCAGATCACGCAGGCGTTGCAGCTCTCGCGCATCGGCATCGCGCTGGTGGCCCTGGTCGGCCTGCTGGCCTTCTACATGTACCTGCGCCAGACCCGCCGGCTGCAGGCCGTGGACCAGCGTGTGCAGGAAGACCTGCAGCGCGAGCGCGACCTGCTGGGCCAGCAGGTCAAGGAACGCACGGCCAGCCTGGCCGAGCTGGCCACCCATCTGCAGGAGGTGCGCGAGCGCGAGCGCGGCCACCTCGCGCGCGAGCTGCACGACGAACTCGGCGCGCTGCTCACGGCCGCCAAGCTGGACGTGGCGCGGCTCAAGTCGCGCCTGGGCGCGGACTCGCCCGATGCCCAACAGCGCATCCAGCACCTGACCGACACGCTCAACAGCGGCATCGCCCTGAAGCGCCGCATCATCGAAGACCTGCGCCCTTCCTCGCTGACCAACCTCGGGCTGGTCACGTCGCTGGAGATCCTCGCGCGCGAGTTCGGCGAACGTTCCGTGCTGTCGGTCACCACCAATCTGGAGTCCGTCGATCTCGACGAGGCCGCGCAGCTCACCGTCTACCGGCTGGTGCAGGAGTCGCTGACCAACATCGGCAAGTACGCGCGTGCCCAGCAGGTGCATGTCAGCGTGCAGAACTACGGCAGCCATGTGACGGTGGAAGTCGAGGACGACGGCCAGGGTTTCGATACCGCGCGCACCATGCCGGCGGCCAGCCACGGCCTGGCCGGCATGCGGCACCGGGTGGAGGCCGCCGGGGGCCGGCTGGTCATCCATTCCACGCCGGGCCAGGGCACACGGGTTTCCGCCACGCTGCCGCTGCGCACTCCTGCAACGCGCGCAGACGGCTGAACGGCTCCAGGGCGCGCAGGTCGGCACCCTCCTACGCCGCCAGCGCACCGCAACCGACGGTGCGAGCCGCCAGCCGCTGATCAACGGTTCGCGCCCCACTCCGTACGCTTGCGACCAGACCACGACGATGGTCTGACCAACAGCCACAAGGAGTCCGTCATGCTGCACTACTCGGTCGTTTTCCTGGTGATCGCACTGATCGCAGCCGTCTTCGGCTTCGGCGGCATTGCCGCCGGTGCCGTGGAGATCGCCAAGATCCTGTTCTTCATCTTCGCCATCATGGCCATCGTGGGCTTCGTCGTGAGCATGGTGCGGCGCAACTGAGCGCCGCCAGCGGCCGGCGCCGCCCAGCCCGCGCACCCAAGCGCGCCGGTCCCCTCGCCTTCCAACGAACACAAAGGAACCTGTCATGAACCTCCGCACGCACAACGGCCTGGCCCGCGACGCCGACCAGATGACCCGCCACCTCTCCGACCGCGTGCTGCAGTCGGCCCACGAAGCGGTCGAATCCACGCGCGACCTGGCCCAGCACGCGCTGGACGGAGCCGACAGCGCCATCCGCAAGGCGCGTGGCCGCGTCGAACCGGCGCTCGAGGACATCGCCAGCAACGCCCAGAAGCTCGCCCACCGCAGCCTGGACCTGGCCTCGCAGAGCGGCGCGCGCGCCCAGCAGGCACTGCGCCAGTACGCTGCGGTGACCGAGCGCTACGTCGCCGACCAGCCCGTGCGCGCCATCCTGATCGCCGCCGCGGCCGGCGCCGTGATCGCTGCGCTGGCCATGGTCAGCGCGAACAGCGCGCGCAAGCGGCGCGAGCACCGCAACCGCAGCTACTGAGCCGCACTTCGCCATCCCCACGCTCCAACCCACCACGATGATGCTGCACCCGATCTTTTCCACCGTGGTCTCGCGGCCCGACCTCGTGGTCGACCACCTGTCGGCCTACGTGGCGCTGGCCAGCGAAGAGGCGGCAGCGACAGGCCGCGATCTCAAACTGCGCGCCGTGGCGCTGGCCGTGGCGGGCGTCTTCGGACTGATGTTCGTGCTGCTGGCCGGTGTGGCCGCCATGCTGGGCCTGCTGCACGGACAGTTCCACTGGGGACTGGCGGCCGTGCCCGGCATCGCCCTGCTGATCACGCTGGGGGCCCTGCTGGCCAGCCGGCGCCCGTCGCCGGGCGAGCGCTTCGCGGAGTTGCGCCGGCAAATGGCCGCCGACATCGGCCTGTTGCGCACTGCAGGAGAAGGTGGCCATGGACACCATTGAACTGGCCAGCGAGCCCACGCCGCGCGAGCGGCTCGAGATCACCCGCAACGCGCTGGCGCGCCAGCTTGCGCGTCGCCGCCGTCCCGGCCTGCCGGCCGAGGATCCGGCGCTGGCGCAGCAAGGCATGCTGCCGCGCATGCGCCGCGCGGCCCGGGTCTGGTGGCACTCGCATCCGATCCACAACGCGGTGGACTTCGCGCGCCCTGCCTTGCAGGACTATGCCGAAGACAAGCCCTACCGACTGGTCGGCATGGCGGCAGGCGCCGGTGCTGCACTGGCGCTGCTGCGCGTATGGCACCTGTTGCCGCTGACCGGCGTGGCGTTCGCGCTCATGAAATCGTCCGACCTGAAGGCCACGGCGCGTTCCTTCGTCGCCGCGCCACCAGGCGCGGACACCGATCCTCGCGAGGAGGAAACCCCACGCACGACCGCAGCGGTGGCCACTGGCCAGCGCGCGGGAGCGACGTGAAACCGGCGCCAGGTCTCGTGCAACCTGTCGCTGCCACCGTTCCGCACCACAACAAACCACAGGAGCCATCCATGCGCACCTTCCGCCCCGTCACCCTCGTCCTCGTTGCCGCGCTGAGCGTGGCCACCATCACCGGTTGCGCCGTCGTGCGCGACCAGCAGACCATGGGCGCCTACGTCGACGACGCCGCCATCACCACCGCGGTGAAGGCCAAGTTCGTGGAAGACAAGACCGTGGACGCCGGCGCCATCAACGTGCAGACGCTGAACGGCACCGTGAACCTGTCCGGCTTCGCCAAGTCCGGTGCGGAGCGGGCCCAGGCCGAGCGCCTCGCGCGCGAGGTCAAGGGCGTGCGCGAGGTGCGCAACACGCTGGCCGTGCGGCCCTGAGCCACATTCCGCCCACCCCGGGCTGAACGGGCGCGCGCCAAGGGTGCGCGCCCGTTTTCGCGCGACGGCCAACAAGGCACTCCATGCAGATCTTCAGTTGCGACCATTGCGGTCACCCCGTGTTCTTCGAGAACGTGCAATGCCTGCAGTGCGGCAGCGCGCTGGCTTTCGTGCCCGAGCGCATGGCCGTCACGGCCATCGAGCCAGTGCCCGATGCCGCGCCGACCGACCCGCAGACGCCACCCGCGGAGCCCCTGTGGCAACCGCGCGGCGCCGGCGAGGGCGCGGCGCAGCGCTACCGCCTGTGCCAGAACCAGACGCGCTACCAGGCCTGCAACTTCACGGTGGCCGCCGACGACCCCAACCCGCTGTGCATGTCCTGCCGGCAGACGCGCATCCTGCCCGACCTGTCGGTGCCGGAGAACGTGCCGCGCTGGATCCGCATCGAGACGGCCAAGCGGCGCCTGCTCTACACCCTGCTGCGCCTGGGCCTGGCCGACCCGCAGGCCAAGGAAGGCCCGGTCTACCAGTTCATGGCCGACCTGCCCGGCCAGGCCCCGGTCATGACCGGCCACGCGGCCGGCGTCATCACGCTGAACGTGGCCGAGGCCGACGACGACGAGCGCGTGCGCCGCCGCGTGCAGCTGTTCGAACCCTACCGCACGCTGCTGGGCCACCTGCGCCACGAGTCGGGCCACTACTACTGGGACCAGCTGGTGCGCGACCATCCGCAGCGCCTGGCCGACTTCCGCGCGCTGTTCGGCGACGAGAGCCAGGACTACATGCAGGCCCTGCAGGCCCACTATGCGGCCGGCGACGGCCGGCCCGATTGGCGTCCCAGCTTCGTGAGCGCGTATGCGGCCGCCCACCCCTGGGAAGACTGGGCCGAGACCTGGGCCCACTACTTGCACATGGTGGACCTGCTGGAGACCGCGGCCTCCTACCGCACGCGCATCGTGCTGCCCAGTGCCGAGGGCGCGCAGCCGAGCCGACCGGCCGACCCGTTCCAGGACGGCCGCAGCAGCTTCGACGAATGGATCGCGCAATGGGTGCCGGTCACGCTGCTGCTCAACAGCCTGAACCGCAGCCTGGGCCAGGACGATGCCTACCCGTTCGCGCTCAGCGAGGAGGCGCTGCGCAAGCTGCGCTTCGTGCACGACGTGATCGCCCAGGCCGGCGCACCGGTTCCGTCCGATGCCCCGGCCGAGCCCACGCCGGCGTAGACCCCTGCGCGCGCGGGCCTCAGAATCGGGGCCATGCCCCACCCCTCTTCCCCGGCCAGCCCCTGGCCCGAGCGCGCGATTCCGGCCGGCACGGTTCTGATCCGGGAGGCCGAGCGCAGCGACCACCTCTACGTGCTGCGCCAGGGCGCATTCGACATCGTGCGCGCGGGCGTGCGCATCGTGCAGGTGCGCGAAGCCGGCGCCTTCCTGGGCGAGATCGCGCCGCTGCTGGATGCGCCGGCCAGCGCCAGCGTGGTCGCCGCCACCGACAGCCTGGTGCAGGTGATCCACCCCGCTGGCGCGGCGGTGCGCAGCGACCCTGCCCTCACCTTGGCCATCGCCCAACTGCTGGCGCGCCGGCTGCAGACCGTCACAGCCTACCTCGTCGACCTGCAGCAGCAGTACGCCAACATCGGCACGCACCTGGCGCTGATGGACCAGGTGCTGGCGCGCCTCATGGAGCAACAGCCCAGGCCGCCGCACGCGCCGGGCTCCGAGCGCGCCGACGTGCCCGACTACTGAAGCTGTTCCAGCGCCCGGGTTTCCACGCCGGCCAGCGAGACCCAGGTGGCGGTGCCGGCCGCGAGGTCGATCTCGATGCGCGCGGGCACATCGCCGATCTGCCGGCCTGCGTTGAACAGCCAGGTGCCGCCGATGCGCTCGGCCCAGGCGCCGCCGGCCTTGAATGGCGCTTCGTGGATGTGGCCGCAGAGCACGGCGCTGGGACGCAGGCGTGCGACCAGCTCGGGCAGCAGCGGATCGCCGTAGTGGCGCCGGCCGGTCCAGCTGAGGCCGCCCTCGGGCGGGGCGTGGTAGACCCAGACCCAGCGGCCTTGCGCGGTCTCGCCACGGCGCAGCGCGGCGGCGTCCAGCTGCCGGCGCACTGCGTCCTGCGCATGCGGGCCATCCCACCATGGACAGACCGTGAACAGCGTGCCGCCGATGCAGACGCTGTCACCGTCGACCGCCAGCCGCGGGCTGCGCAGGCCGTCGAGCCAGTCGGCCGTCTTCTCGCCCGCGGCATTGCGGCTGTTGAGGTCGTGGTTGCCCGAGCAGGCCAGCACCGGCACCAGGGCGGACAGCCGGGCCAGCGTGGTCGACAGCGCGGCGACCTGCACCTCGGCCGGCACGGCGGACACCACGTCCAGATGGTCGCCGGCCACCACCACCGCATCGAAGTCCGCCGCCCGCTGGAACAACCAGTCGTACTGGCGCAGCGTGTAGTGCAGGTCGGAGGTCAGCAGGATGCGCATCGCGCCCGACTTTAAGCGCCCATGCGGCGTGCGGCACAAAAAAAGAGCCGCTCGAAAGCGGCTCCGCGTGGGACGGGATGGCGATCAGCCCGCGCGCACTTCCAGGTTGTTGTTGACGCCAGCCACGCCATCTACGGCCTGGGCCAGGCTGGTCGCGCGGTCCTTGGCGGCGGCGGTCGGCGCCGGGCCGCTGAGCGTGACCACGCCGGACTTGGTATCGACGTCGATCTTCATGGCCGAGAGGTCCGGGTCCTTGGCCAGGCTGGCGTTGACCGAGGCCGTGATGGCCGCGTCGTCCACCCTGCGCTCGACCTTCTGCGCCATGTTGCCGGCAGCGTCGGCGGTGCGCTCAGTGGCCGAGTCCACACGCTGGCCCACGGTGGGTTCGCTCGGCTGGGTGCCGGCAGTGTCCACGCGCTCGCCACAGGCCACGAGGCCCAGGGTCAGCGCACTGGCAGCCAGCAGGCCGGCTGCACGCAGGGGAAGTTGCTTGGTCTTCATGCTGTGCTCCTCAAATCAAAGCTTGTCCACGGCGTCCTTGGCCTTGTCCTTGGCGTGCTCGCGGGCATCGCCGAAGTTCTTCTCGGCCTTGCCCATGTTCTTTTGCACATTGCCTTCGGCTTGCAGGCTGGCATTGCCCACGGCCTTGCCCGCGACTTCCTTGACGGCGCCCTTGGCTTGTTCGACGCGGCCGGAAACTTGGTTCTTGTTCATGGTGAATGTCCTTTCCTGACAGGTTGGTGGATGGCCCGCGGCACTGCCGTCGTGGCCTGGGTCCATCATGGTCGGCCGGCGGGCCCGCGCCTGTCGGCACGAACCGATGCGGGCGTAGGACGCTGACGCCGCCCCAGGCCAGCCGGGAAACCCCCGAAAGCGCCATGCTTTGCCTGCAAAATGGCTGCAAATGGAAAACACCGACACCCTCGACAAGCGCAATGTGGACGTGGCCGCCGCCTGGGCCCAGTTGCAGGCCTCCTCGGACCAGGGCCAGCCGCTGCAGGCCGATGCCTACCGGCTGGCCTTCGCCGACCCGGAATTCCTGCTGCGCCGCGAAACGCGCGGCATCCGCTTCCAGCTGGAGATGCTCAAACCCGACCTGGAGCAGCAGGCCCAGGGCATCGCCAACACCATCGTGGTGTTCGGCAGCGCGCGCTTCCCGGCGCCCGAGCAGGCCGAGCTGGAACTGGCGGCCGCCCGCAGCAGCGGCGACGCCCAGGCGCTGAAGCTGGCCGAACGCCGCATGCGCAATGCACGCTACTACGACCAGGCCCGCCGCTTCGCCGAGCTGGTCGCGCGCGACAGCGCCAGCCGCCCGGCCGCCGAACGCCTGGTGATCTGCACCGGCGGCGGCCCCGGCATCATGGAGGCGGCCAACCGCGGCGCGCACGATGCCGGCGCGGCCAACGTGGGCCTGAACATCGCGCTGCCGCACGAGCAGAGCGGCAACCGCTTCATCACGCCCAGCCTGTCGTTCAAGTTCCACTACTTTGCGCTGCGCAAGATGCATTTCATGATGCGCGCCAAGGCACTGGTGGCCTTCCCGGGCGGCTTCGGCACGCTGGACGAGCTGTTCGAGGTGCTCACGCTGGTGCAGACCGGCAAGGCCAAGGCCGTGCCCATCGTGCTGTTCGGCTCGGATTACTGGAAGCGGCTGCTGAACTTCGATGTGCTGATCGAGGAAGGCGCGATCTCGCCCGACGATCTCAAGCTGTTCAGCTACGTGGACCAGCCCGAGGACGCCTGGGCCGCGATCCAGGCCTTCTACGCCTTGTGATCGCCCGGGCCGATCTGTAGCCCGAGCACGGCGCGCCCGCCCAGCGCGAGCACGCCGCCCAAGATCCAGAACACGCCGCCGATGCCGATCAGCGCGCCGACCGTGCCGAACAGCATGGGCATGGCGACGCTGGAGGCGTTGATGGTCATGAGCCGCAGGCCCAGCGCCTCGCCCTGGCGGTGCGACGGCGTGATCTGGTGCAGCAGGCTCATGACCATGGGCTGCACGGCGCCCAGGGCCAGGCCCAGCACCACCGAGCAGGCGCCCATGGTCCAGGGCGAATGCAGCAGCGGATAGACCGCGAACACCGCCGCCGTGACCACGGTGGAGGTGAAGATCACATGGCGCTCGGCCACGCGCGCCGCGATCACGGGCAGCGCCACGCGCACGAGCGCGGCGGCGATGGCGAAGGCGCCCAGCAGCGTGCCGATCACGGCCGCGCTCAGGCCGCGCTCGTGGCCCAGCACCGGCAGCACGAAGGAATGCACGTCCCAGCTGGAGGACTGCAGCCAGTTGACGAAGAGCAGGCGACGGAACAGGGGTGCACGCAGCAGATCCCAGGCGCGCGTGGGCACGGCGCCTGCTGGCGGCGGGCTGGGCGGCTGCTCGGGGGCGCGGCGCACCAGCAGCCAGCTGGCCAGCGGCAGCAGCGCCAGCGCGAAGAAGCTCACGCGAAAGGCCAGCAGGTCCGCCGGCGTGCGCCCCGCATGGTCGATCAAGAGGCCGGCCGCGAAGGGCCCCAGGAAGTTGGCCGCGGCCGGCGCGATCGCCAGCCAGCTGAACATGCGCTTGAGCTCGCCGGTGTCGTGCGCCGAACGGCCGACATGGCGCTGCAGCGCGATCACCGTGGCGCCCGTGGCGCCGCCCGTCATCAGCGCGGCCACGCACATGGCGGCGAAGCTGGGCCACAGCAAAGCCAGCAGCACGCCCGCCGAGGCGGCCGTCGCGGACAGGGCCATCGGCCGCTTCAAGCCATGGCGGTCGGCGCAGCGGCCGGCCGGCAGTGCCAGGAACACCTGGGTCAGCGCGAACAGCGCGATCAGCACACCCACGGCGGCCGGGCTGTGGCCCTGTTGCAGCGCCAGCAAGGGGGTGGCCAGGCGCATGCCGGCCATGGTGGCGTGCAGACAGACCTGGGCTCCGATCAGGCGCAGCAGCTCGCGCCCCGTCATGGGCCGGCCTCGTCGTCCTCGGGCAGCAGCGCTTGCGTGCCGGGCAAGGCCTCCACATCGCGCAGGCGCCGCGTCAGCACGTTGCTGCGGGTCTGGGCCTTGTCCAGCGTGTTGAGCACGGTCTGGGTCTGGCGCCGCACGTCGGCCAGCACGCCGCCGAACTTCTGGAACTCGCTCTTGACGGCGCCCAGCACCTGCCAGACTTCGCTGCTGCGCTTTTCCAGCGCCAGCGTGCGAAAGCCCATCTGCAGCGCGTTGAGCATCGCGAGCAAGGTGGTGGGGCCGGCGATCGTGATGCGGTGCTCGCGCTGCAGCGCCTCGACCAGGCCGGGCCGGCGCAGCACCTCGGCGTACAGGCCTTCGGTGGGCAGGAACAGGATCGCGAAGTCGGTGGTGTGCGGCGGCTCCACGTACTTGTCGGCGATGGCGCGCGCCTCCAGCCGGATGCGGCCCTCGAGCGCGCGCGCGGCCTGCTCCACGGCCGGCGCGTCGGCGCGCTGCTGGGCCTCGAGCAGGCGCTCGTAGTCCTCGTTGGGGAACTTGGCATCGATCGGCAGCCAGACCGGCGCGCCGTCCTCGCCGCGGCCGGGCAGGCGCACGGCGAAGTCCACGGCGTTGCGCTGGCCCGGCCGGGTCGCCACCTGAGTCGCGTACTGGTCGGGCGCGAACACCTGTTCCAACAGCGCCGCCAGCTGCGCCTCGCCGAACATGCCGCGCGTCTTCACGTTGGCCAGCAGGTGCTTCAGGTCGCCCACGCCCTGGGCCAGGGTCTGCATCTCGCCCAGGCCCTTGTAGACCTGCTCGAGCCGCTCGGCGACCTGGCGGAAGCTCTCGCCCAGCCGCGTCTCCAGCGTGGTCTGCAGCTTCTCGTCCACGGTGCGGCGCATCTCGTCGAGCTTGGCGGCGTTGCCGGCCTGCAGCTGGGCCAGCTGCGTCTCCATGGTGCTACGCACCTCGGCCAGGCGCCGCGCATTGGATTCCGACAGGCCCAGCAGTTGCTGGGCCAGCGTGTCGGCCAGCGACTTCTGCAGCAGCGCGAGCTGCTGGGCCAGCGCGTCGATCTGGGCGTTCTGCGTGCGCGTGGCCTCCGCCCCCTGGGCCAGCAGCGTGCGCTGGAAGCTGGCCAGGGCCTGGGCACTTTCCTGGCGGCTGCCGCGTGCACCGTCGGCCAGCTCCTGGCGCAGGTTGCGCTCGGTGCGCTCGGTGTGGGCGCGCACGAGGTCGTCGAACTCGGCCGCGCGGGAGGTCGGACGGCTCAGCAGCACCACGAGCAGTACCACGTTCAGCGCTGCCAGGCCCAGCAGCAGCCAGGTGGCGAGCGCAAGTTCAGGCATTCAAGGCGGCGGCGTTCAAGGGCGTCAGGGGTTTGCCGTGCACGAGGTAGCCGATCAGGTTGTCGGCCGCGAGATTGGCCATGGCCAGGCGCGTGGGCCGGCTGGCGCTGGCGATGTGCGGCGTCAGCACCACGTTGGGCACGTTCAGGAGTTCGGGGTGCACCGAGGGCTCGCCCTCGAACACATCCAGCCCCGCGGCGGCGATGCGCTTGTCCCTGAGCGCCTGGGCCAGTGCCGCGTCGTCGACGATGCCGCCACGCGCGATGTTGACGAGCGTGGCCGTGGGCTTCATCTGCGCGAGCTCGGCCGCGCCGATGGCGTGGTGCGAGGCCGGCGAATACGGCAGCACCAGCACGAGGTGGTCGGCTTCGCGCAGCAGCTCCTGCTTGCCCACATAGCGGGCCTTGCACTCGGCCTCAAGTTCGGGCGACAGGCGCGAGCGGTTGTGGTAGATCACATTCATGCCGAAGCCGTGGGCGCCGCGTTTGGCGATGCCCTGGCCGATGCGGCCCATGCCCAGGATGCCCAGCGTGGCGCCGTGCACGTCGCTGCCGGCGAACAGGTCGTAGCTCCACTTGGTCCACTGGCCGGCGCGCAGGTAATGCTCGCTCTCGGCGACGCGCCGGGCCGCGGCCATCAGCAGCGCGAAGCCGAAGTCGGCCGTGGTCTCGGTCAGCACGTCGGGCGCGTTGGTGGCCAGCACGCCGCGCGCGCTCATCGCGTCCAGGTCGAAGTTGTTGTAGCCGACCGCCATGTTGGCGGCGATCTTCAGATCGGGGCAGCGCGCCAGCAGGGCCGCGTCGATGCGTTCGCTGGCCGTCGTGAACACGCCCTGCTTGCCGGCCAGGCGGGCCGCCAGCTCGTCGGCGCTCCAGCTCGCATCGTCCTGGTTGGCGCTGACCTCGAAATGTGCGGCCAGGCGCTCCAGCACTTCGGGGAACACGGCACGGGCGACGAGGACGGCGGGCTTGGACATGGACTGAAGACCTTTCAGACGAAGAACAGGAAGGTGAGCACGGCGAAGAGCGGCACCAGCACGGCGCAGGACCAGGCCATGTAGCCGAAGAAGCTGGGCATGGCCACGCCCCGCTCCTCGGCGATGGCCTTGACCATGAGGTTGGGCGCGTTGCCGATGTAGGAGTTGGCGCCCATGAACACGGCGCCGGCCGAAATGGCCGCCAAGGTGGGTGCCAGCGCGGTCATGAGCTGCTGCGGATCGCCACCGGCGGTGTTGAAGAACACCAGGTAGGTCGGCGCGTTGTCGAGGAAGGAACTGAGCAGCCCCGTGGCCCAGAAGTACATGGCGGGCAGCGGCTGGCCATCCGGGCCCGTGACCGCGCGCACCACCGCGCCGAACGGGCCCTCGGTGCCGGCGCGCAGCATGGCGATGACCGGGATGATCGTGAGGAAGATGCCGGCGAACAGCTTGGCCACCTCGACCATGGGCCCCCAGGAGAACTGGTTGTCGGCATGGACCTTGGCGGCTGTGAGCTTCAGCGAGAGCAGCGTCACGCCGACGAGGCCGATGTCGCGCACCAGCGATGGCAGCGGCACCGGCGTGCCGGCCACGTCGAACACCACGCCGGACTGCCACAGGCCGCTCATGAGCACGAGGCCCACGACCGCGAGCAGCAGCACGAAGTTGATGCCGCCGTCGAAGCCCAGCCGCGGCGTATCGGGCGTGGGATCGACGGGCAGCACGCCTTCGCGCCGGAAATACCAGCTGTCCAGCGCGTAGAAGAGCACCAGCGGGCAGGCCAGCATGAACGCCGTCTCGGGCAGGATGTTGCGCAGCGTCCAGAAGAACTCCACGCCTTTCAGGAAGCCCAGGAACAGCGGCGGATCGCCCAGCGGCGTCAGCGAGCCGCCGATGTTGGAGACGATGAAGATGAAGAACACCACCACATGGGCCTTGTGGCGCCGGTTGTCGTTGGCGCGCACCAGCGGGCGGATCAGCAGCATGGAGGCGCCCGTGGTACCCATGAAGCTCGCCAGCACGGCGCCGATGGCCAGGATGGCGGTGTTGAGCGCCGGGCTGCCGTGCAAGTTGCCACGGATGTAGATGCCGCCGGCCACCGCGAACAGCGCCGTCAGCAGCACGATGAAGGGGATGTACTCGGCCAGCAGCGCATGGACCAGGCTGGCACCGGCCAGGCTCGGTCCGAACACCCACACGAAGGGCACGAAGAAGGCCAGCGCCCAGGCCGCCGTGATCTTGCCGTAGTGGTGGTGCCAGATGCGCATGGCGAACAGCGGAAACAGCGCGATCGACAGCAGCACGCCGGCGAAGGGCAGGCCCCACCAGGCCGACAGTGCACGGCCGTCCAGTTCGGCGGCGTGGCCGGCCAGCGGCGCGACCAGGCCCAGCACGCATGCCAGCGTGCGCAATGCGCGGCCCGTCATGCCGCGGGCTGCTCGATCTCGAACACCTGGCGCAGGTAGGCCAGGTACTTCTCGTCGTCGCACATGTTCTTGGACGGCGTGTCCGACAGCTTGGCCACGGGCTGGCCGTTGCAGCGCACCATCTTGATGACGATCTGCAGCGGCACGTGGTCGGGCGGGTCGCCCAGGTCGTTCGTGAGGTTGGTGCCGATGCCGAAGGCCAGCTGGCAGCGGCCGCGAAAGCGCTGGTAGAGCTCGATGGTGCGCGGGACCGTGAGGCCGTCGCTGAAGATCAGCGTCTTGGTGTGCGGGTCCACGCGGTTGTGGCGGTAATGCTCGATCAGGCGCTCGCCCCAGGTGAAGGGGTCGCCGCTGTCGTGGCGGGCACCGTCGAACAGCTTGCAGAAGTACATGTCGAAGTCGCGCAGGAAGGCGTTCATGCCATACACGTCCGAGAGCGCGATGCCCAGGTCGCCCCGGTATTCCTTGGCCCAGGAGTCGAAGGCGAAGACCTGGCTGTCGCGCAGCCGCGGGCCCAGCGCCTGGCAGGCCTGCAGGTACTCGTGCGCCACGGTGCCCAGCGGTGTCATGCCGAGCTTCATGGCGTACAGCACGTTGCTGGTGCCGGCCAACTGGCCGTGCGGGCCGGTGCCCAGGCGCTCGGCCAGGCGCCGCAGCACCTCTTCGTGCCAGGTCTTGGAAAAGCGCCGGCGCGTGCCGTAGTCGGCGATCTTGAGATCCGCCAGGCCCTCGCCCTGCAGCTGGGCGATCTTGCGGTCCAGCCGTGCGCGGCCCTGCTCCAGCCGCGCGCTCGTCGCGGTGTTGCGGAAATAGACCTCGTTGACGATGGCCAGCACCGGGATCTCGAACAGGATGGTGTGCAGCCAGGGGCCGCGGATCGAGATCTCGATGTCGCCCGAGGCCAGCGGCTGCACCTCGATGTACTTCTCGTTGAGCTTGAACAGCCCCAGGAAGTCGACGAAGTCGCTCTTGATGAAGCGCAGCGAGCGCAGGTAGTTGAGTTCGGCGTCCTGGAAACGCAGCGTGCACAGGTGGCGGATCTCCTCGCGGATCTCGTTCACGTAGGGCGCCAGCGGCACGCTGTTGCGGCACTTGAAGCGGTACTCCACCTGGGCGCCCGGGAACTGGTGCAGCACCACCTGCATCATCGTGAACTTGTACAGGTCGGTGTCGAGAAGGCTGCTGAGGATCATGGTGGGCGGGCCGCGCGGGCTTGTCTCCGGCTCGATGCTTCAGGGTGATGACAAACCATTGTCGCAGGCGCGGCGTGCGGTTTTTGGCGGTACGCCTCAAGGCATTCGGCCTACGTGGGCAGCCCGGAGCGTCCTACCATCGCGAACCCGGCCGCTGCCTAGAGTGACAGCACGTTCCGAGCAGCCGGCAAGGAACGGTTTTCACAAGGAGATCCGCACATGAACAACGACAAGCTGGAAGGCAACTGGAAGCAGTTCAAGGGCAAGGTCCAGGAACAGTGGGGCAAGCTCACGAACGACGACCTCGACGTGATCGAAGGCCGCCGCGAGCAACTGCTGGGCCGCATCCAGGAGCGCCACGGCATCGCACGCGACGAGGCCGAACGCCAGGTGCGCGACTGGGAGAGCCGCAACCCCGACTTCTTCTTCGAGAAGTCCGTCTGAAGCCCATTCGAATTCACACACCGAGGAGTACCGCCATGCAAGCCACCACCGTCAAGCACGCCCTGACCGCCCTGGGTGTCGCCATGACCTTCACCCTCGCATCGCACGCCAACGCCATGACGCGCGATGAGTACAAGGCTGCGGAAGACCGCATCGAGGCCGAGTACAAGGCCGACAAGCAGCGCTGCGACGGCCTGGCCGGCAATGCCAAGGACGTGTGCCAGAGCGAGGCCAAGGGCAAGGAGAAGGTTGCCAAGGCAGAGCTCGATGCGCAGTACAAGCCCAGCGCCAAGGCCTCCGCCAAGGTCGCCGAAGCCAAGGCCGATGCCGCCTACGACACGGCCAAGCAGAAGTGCGATGCGCTGGCCGGCAACAACAAGGACGTCTGCATGAAGGACGCCAAGGCGGCCCACGTCGCCGCGATGGCCGACGCCAAGCGCAGCTGAGCACGCACCGCTTGTGGCCTGGTTGGCGTGCGATGGCACGCGGCAGGCCCGTTCGGGCCGGTCGGGAACGCTCCCGCCCGGCCCGAACCCGTTTTCAGAGCAGCGGCGTGAGCACGGCGCGCAGCGCTGCGGGCAGCGGCACGGGGCGGCGGCTCTCGCGGTCCACGTAGACATGGACGAAATGGCCATGGGCGGCGCTCTGCGGCGCGCCCTGCGCGAACAGCCCGACCTCGTAGCGCACGCTGCTGCCGCCCAGGCGCGCCACGCGCAGGCCGGCCTCGATGGTTTGCGGAAAGGCCAGCGGCGCGAAGTATTGGCACTGCGTCTCGACCACGAGACCGATGGTGGCGCTGCGCTCGATGTCCAGCCCGCCCTGCTCGATCAGGTAGGCATTGACGGCGGTGTCGAACCAGCTGTAGTAGACGACGTTGTTGACATGGCCGTAGGCGTCGTTGTCGGCCCAGCGGGTGGTGATCGGGCGGAACAGCCGGAAGTCTTCGCGCCCACGCGGCTGGGCGCGGGCCGGGGTGGCGGGAGCGGTGTCGGACATCGGGGCATTCTGCCAGTGGGGCTGGTCAAGAACGGGCCGGTTTAGAAACCGCTCTCTAGATTGCTGCAACGCAACAAAAAAGACTTGCACCGGGCCGGTGCGTCCCTATAATTCGTTCCATGCTGCA
The DNA here is from genome assembly GCF_014652235.1 of Pseudorhodoferax aquiterrae. Taxonomy (GTDB): domain Bacteria; phylum Pseudomonadota; class Gammaproteobacteria; order Burkholderiales; family Burkholderiaceae_C; genus Pseudorhodoferax; species Pseudorhodoferax aquiterrae. Next base: position 102,237 of record NZ_BMYK01000007.1, on the reverse strand, counting down.
CTGCAACATCACTGGATGAGGCGGGAGAGCAGCAGAGATCCCGAGCATTTTCAAACTGGAGATTCACATGCTGACCGCTGACCAAATCGTTGCCACCCACAAAGCCAACTTCGACCTGCTGTTCGGCCTGACTTCCAAGGCCTTCGAAGGCGTGGAAAAGCTGGTCGAGCTGAACGTCACCGCTTCCAAGGCCGCCCTGGCCGAAGCCGCCGACACCGCCCAGGCCGCCCTGTCCGTCAAGGACGCCCAGGAGCTGCTGGCCCTGCAAGCCAGCCTGCTGCAGCCCCTGGCCGAGAAGACCGCTGCCTACAGCCGCCACGTCTACGAAATCGCCCAAGGCACGGGCGCCGAGTTCAGCAAGGCCTTCGAAAGCCAGGCCAGCGAAGCCCAGAAGAAGTTCCTGTCGGCCGTGGACACCGCCGCCAAGAACGCCCCCGCCGGCTCCGAAACCGCCGTGGCCGTGTTCAAGAGCGCTGTGGCCGCTGGCACCAACGCCCTGGAATCCGTGCAGAAGGCTGTCAAGCAAGCCAGCGACGTGGCCGAAGCCAACTTCAACGCGGTCGCCACCTCGGCCGTGAACGCCTCCAAGACGGCCACCACCGCCGCCAAGAAGCGTTGAGCCTCTTTTCTGGGAGACCGGCGCGGGCCGGCTCCTGCGAGTTGTCTCCTCGGGTTTCTTCGAATTCATCGGAGTTCAGGAACCCCTTCAAGGGCCCCGCCACGCGGGGCCTTTTTTTGTGCCCGGGTTTTTCGAGAACGATTCGCGTTGGCTTTACCATCGCCCCCTCCATCGTTCCAGGAAGCTTCATGTTGAAGAGAGCCATTTCCCTGGCTGCGCTGCTGCTGGCAGCCGGCACCGCGCTGGCGCAGGACCAGGTCGTGAACCTGTACTCGGCGCGCCACTACGCCACCGACGAGGCGCTGTACAGCAACTTCACCAAGGCCACGGGCATCAAGATCAACCGCGTGGACGCGGGCGACGCCGACATCATCGCGCGCCTGAAGGCCGAGGGCACGGCCTCGCCGGCCGACGTGATCCTGCTGGTGGACGCCGCCCGGCTGTACCGCGGCGAAGTCGACGGCCTGTTCCAGCCCATCCGCTCCAAGCTGCTCGAAGACGCCATCCCGTCCAACCTGCGCTCGCAGCCAGGGCCCGATGGCGGCATCTCCTGGTGGGGCTTTTCCACGCGGGCCCGCGTGATCGTCTACGACAAGGCCACGCTCAAGGCCAGCGATGTGGACACCTACGAAAAGCTGGCCTCGCCCGCGCTCAAGGGCAAGATCTGCATCCGTTCCGGCTCGCACCCCTACAACCTGAGCCTGTTCGGCGCAGTCACCGAACACATGGGCGAGGCGCGCGCCGAGGAATGGCTCAAGGGCATCGTCGCCAACCTGGCGCGCGACCCCAAGGGCGGCGACACCGACCAGATCAAGGGCGTGGCCTCCGGCGAATGCGGTGTGGCCGTGACCAACAGCTACTACCTGGCCCGCCTGATGCGCTCGAGCAACCCCGCCGACCGCACGGTGGCCGAGCGGGTCGGCGTGGTGTTCCCGAACCAGGGCACCTGGGGCACGCACCTGAATATCGCGGGCGGCGCGGTGGCCAAGTACGCCAAGAACCGCGACAACGCCATCAAGCTGCTGGAATACCTGGCCAGCCCCGAGGCCCAGAACTACTTCGCCAACGGCAACAACGAATGGCCGACCGCCAAGGGCGTGAAGGTCGACAACCCGGCGCTGGCCGCCATGGTGCCGAACGGTTTCAAGGCCGAGACGATCCCGATCGGCCAGGTCGGCGCGCACCAGCTCAAGGTGCAGCAGATGCTGGACCGCGTCGGCTTCAAGTAAGGCGCGAGAAGCAGGGCGAGGGCCCCGTCCAGCGGGATCGGCCCCCTGCGTGACTGGCAAAAGGGCCGCCCTCGATGGGCGGCCCTTTTGTTTCCCGCGCGCGCCGCCGCCATAATTGACGTTTACGTCAACGTCAACCACCAAGGAGCAAACACATGGACATCGCAGGCAAGGTCTTCATCGTCACGGGGGGCGCATCGGGCCTGGGCGAAGGCACGGCCAGGGCGCTGGCGGCCAAGGGCGGCCGCGTGGTCGTGGCCGACCTGCAGCAGGACAAGGGCGAGGCCCTGGCGCGCGAGATCGGCGGCGCTTTCGTGCGCTGCGATGTGAGCCAGGAGGTCGACGGCCAGGCCGCCGTGGCCAAGGCCGTGGAGCTGGGCAAGCTCATGGGGCTCGTGAACTGCGCCGGCATCGCGCCGGCCGAGAAGACCGTGGGCAAGAACGGCGCCCACGCCCTGGCCACCTTCCAGAAGACGCTGATGGTCAACCTGCTGGGCAGCTTCAACATGATCCGGCTCGCGGCCGAGGCCATGGGCAAGAACGCGCCCGAGGCCACGGGCGAACGCGGCGTGCTGATCTCCACCGCCTCGGTGGCGGCCTACGACGGCCAGATCGGCCAGGCCGCCTACAGCGCATCCAAGGGCGGCGTGGTCGGCATGACGCTGCCGATCGCGCGCGACCTGGCCAAGACCGGCATCCGCAACATGACCATCGCCCCCGGCATCTTCGGCACGCCCATGCTGTTCGGCATGCCGCAGGAGGTGCAGGACGCACTGGCCGCCAGCGTGCCCTTCCCCTCGCGCCTGGGCACGCCCGCCGACTACGCGCGCCTGGCCATCCACATCTTCGAGAACGACATGCTCAACGGCGAGGTGATCCGCCTGGACGGCGCGATCCGGCTGGCACCCCGCTGACCCCACGCCCCCAGGACAGGCCGCCGCCTGTGTAAGCTCGCGCCGTGGCCATTCCGCAGTCTTTCGTCCAGGAACTCCTCGCCCGCGTCGACGTGGTCGAGGTGGTGGGCCGCTACGTGCAACTCAAGAAGGGCGGCGCCAATTTCCTGGGCCTGTGCCCCTTCCACGGCGAGAAGTCGCCCTCGTTCACGGTCAGCCCCAGCAAGCAGTTCTTCCACTGCTTCGGCTGCGGCAAGAACGGCAACGCCATCGGCTTCCTGATGGAGCACACGGGCGCGGGCTTCCGCGAGGCCGTGCAGGACCTGGCCCAGCAGGTCGGCATGGCCGTGCCCGACGACGACAGCACGCCGCAGGAACGCCAGCGCGCCGCCGAACAGCGCGAACGCCAGGCCACGCTGACCGACGTGCTCGAGAAGGCCGGCGAAGCCTGGCGCAAGCAGCTGCGCCAGTCGCAACGGGCGATCGACTACTGCAAGCGGCGTGGGCTGTCGGGCCAGATCGCCAAGCGCTTCGGCCTGGGCTATGCGCCCGAGGGCTGGCGCAACCTGGCCAGCGTGTTCCCGCACTACGACGACGCGCTGCTGGTCGACAGCGGCCTCGTGATCCACCACGAGGACAGCGAGGACGGCAAGCGCTACGACCGCTTCCGCGACCGGCTCATGTTCCCGATCCGCAACGTCAAGGGCGAGTGCATCGCCTTCGGCGGCCGCGTGCTCGGCGACGAAAAGCCCAAGTACCTGAACTCGCCGGAGACCCCGGTGTTCAGCAAGGGCCGCGAGCTCTACGGCCTGTACGAGGCGCGCGAGGCCCTGCGCGACATGGGCTACGTGCTCGTGACCGAGGGCTACATGGACGTGGTGGCGCTGGCCCAGCACGGCTTTCCGAATGCCGTGGCCACGCTGGGCACGGCCTGCACGCCCGACCATGTGCAAAAGCTGTTCCGCTTCACCGACGCCGTGGTGTTCAGCTTCGACGGCGATGCCGCCGGCCGGCGCGCGGCGCGCAAGGCGCTCGAAGGCGCCCTGCCCTACGCCACCGACGTGCGCAGCGTGAAGTTCCTGTTCCTGCCGGCCGAGCACGACCCGGACAGCTACATCCGCGAACATGGCGCCGACGCCTTCTCGCTGAGCGTGGGCGAGGCCGTGCCGCTGTCGCGCTTTCTCGTGGACGTCGCGCGCGAGGGCTGCGACCTGGGCAGCGCCGAGGGCCGCGCGCACCTGGCCAGCAACGCCAAGCCGCTGTGGGCGCAGCTGCCCGACGGTGCGCTCAAGCGCCAGCTGCTCGGCGATCTGGCGGACCTGGTGCAGCTGGACGCGCGCGAGCTGTCGGAGCTCTGGGAGCCGCGCGCCGCGCCCGATGCGCCCAAGCCGCGCCGCCGTCCAGCCGGCAAGGATGCGGCAGCGCGGCCGCGCCCCAGCCGCCATCGTGGCGCCAGCCGCCCTGCGCTGCAGGCCCATGCCAGCCATGTCGCCATGCTGCTGCTGCGCAACACCCAGCTCTGGGACAGCCTCACGCACGCCGACCACGACCTGCTCTGCGCGCTCGAGGGGCCGTTCGGCGAGCTGTTCCGCTGGGTCGACCAGCAGGTGCACGAGCATGGCGCCCAACCCTGGGCCGCGCTGGACGTCGGCCTGCACGGCCAGGTCTTCGAAGCCGAGGCGCGCCAGCTCGTCGCCCAGGACAACATGCAGCCGCTGGGCCAGGTCTTCGAGATCGAGGACGTGCCGCTCGAGCAGGTGCGGGCCACCCTGACCAAGCTGCACCGCGACGTGATCGCCGAGGAACTCAAGTACCTGCAGACGCTGCCGGCCTCCGATCCGGAGCGCATCGGCCGCGAACGCGAGCTCATCCTGCAGCAACTGGCGCTCAAGAAATCGATTGCGGCTTGAAATTCGCCGCGTCGGCTATACTCTTGGGTTTGTCTCGCGGCAAGAGCGACAGCAGTACCTCCGAGCCCGGCCAACCGATGCCAACGCGCGCACGACCGGCCATCTCATCGCAAGGGCTGCATTCCAAATGATCGCCCCCACATCTTGCCCATGGGCCCTGCCTTCCTAGTGCGGAAGGTCTGGCCCCATCGCCCCCGCGCCGGGTTCCAAGCGGCGCTTGTTGTTCGCGTTTTTCGTCGTGTCGAGGTGTCCCCATGCCAAGCCAGAAGTCCGAGAAGCCTGTCAAGAAGCCTGCCAAGCCTGTTGCAAAGGCCGCAGCCAAGCCCGTGCCCAAGGCGCAGGCCGCTGCCAAGTCCCCTACGAAAGCCCTGACCGTGCCCGCATCGAAGACCCCCGCCTCGGAAAAGCCCGCCAAGAAGACCGCCGCCTCTGCCGGCGATGAGACCGTGACCAAGAAGAAGCCGGGCCGCCCGCCCAAGGCCGCCGGCGAAGGCGCGACCAAGAAGGCCGCCGCCAAGAAGGCCGCGCCCAAGGCGCTGGACGAGGACGACGTCGGCGACGACCTGTCCGACATCGAGGAGGAGTTCGCGGAAGAGCCCGCGGCGCCTGCGGCCGCCGACGCGCCGGTCGAGAAGGCCAAGCCGCTGCGCATGAAGATCAGCAAGGCCAAGGAACGGGCCTTGATGAAGGAATTCGGCCTGGACGAGACGGTGCTGTCCGAAGAGGACATGGCCAAGCGCCGCCAGCGCCTGAAGGCGCTGATCAAGCTGGGCAAGACGCGCGGCTACCTCACGCACGGCGAAATCTCCGACCACCTGCCCGACAAGCTGGTCGACGCCGAGACGCTGGAAGTCGTGATCGCCACGCTGAACGACCTGGGCGTGGCCGTCTACGAGCAGACGCCGGATGCCGAGTCGATGATCATCACCGACAACGCGCCCACCGGCTCGACCGAAGAGGAAGCCGAGGAAGCCGCCGAAGCCGCCCTGTCCACCGTGGACAGCGAGTTCGGCCGCACCACCGATCCGGTGCGCATGTACATGCGCGAAATGGGCACGGTGGAACTGCTCACGCGCGAGGGCGAGATCGAGATCGCCAAGCGCATCGAGGGCGGCCTCATGCGCATGATGGAAGCCATCAGCGCCAGCCCCGCCACGCTGGCCGAGGTGTTCCGCCTGGGCGAGGAGATCCGCGAAGGCAAGGTCGTGATCTCCACCATCGTGGACGGCTTCACCGATCCCAACGAGGCCGACGACTACGTGGCCGAGGAAGACTTCGACGAGTTCGACGCGGCCGACGACGACGACGGCAAGGGCGGCTCCAAGGCGCTGACCAAGAAGCTCGAAGAACTCAAGAACGAGGCGCTGTCGCGCTTCGACCGCCTGCGCGAGCTGTTCGAGAAGGTCCACAAGATCTACGACAAGGAAGGCTACGGCACGCCCAACTACCTGAAGGCGCAGCAGGCCGTCAGCGAGGAGCTGATGACCATCCGCTTCACGGCCAAGACCATCGAGAAGCTGTGCGACCTGCTGCGCGGCCAGGTCGACGACGTGCGCAAGAAGGAGCGCGAACTGCGCCGCATCATCGTGGACAAGTGCGGCTACCCGCAGGAACAGTTCATCGCCGAGTTCAGCGGCCGCGACAAGATGGGCAACAAGATCCCGTCGCACCTGCTGGACCTCAAGTGGATCGAGAAGCAGGCCGCCTCGAACAAGCCATGGGCCGCGATCATGGGCCGCAACATTCCGCCGGTGCAGGACCTGCAGCAAAAGCTGATGGACATCCAGGCCCAGGTGGTCGTGCCGCTGGACGAGCTCAAGGACATCAACAAGCGCATGAACGAGGGCGAGGCCTCGTCGCGCGATGCCAAGAAGGAAATGATCGAGGCCAACCTGCGCCTCGTGATCTCCATCGCCAAGAAGTACACGAACCGTGGCCTGCAGTTCCTGGACCTGATCCAGGAAGGCAACATCGGCCTCATGAAGGCCGTGGACAAGTTCGAGTACCGCCGCGGCTACAAGTTCTCGACCTACGCCACGTGGTGGATCCGCCAGGCCATCACGCGCTCGATCGCCGACCAGGCCCGCACCATCCGGATCCCGGTGCACATGATCGAGACCATCAACAAGATGAACCGCATCAGCCGCCAGCACCTGCAGGAGTTCGGCTTCGAGCCCGATGCGTCCATCCTGGCCGAGCGCATGGAGATCCCGGAAGACAAGATCCGCAAGATCATGAAGATCGCCAAGGAGCCGATCTCCATGGAAACGCCGATCGGCGACGACGACGACAGCCACCTGGGCGACTTCATCGAGGACAGCGCCAACACCGCGCCGATCGAGGCCGCCATGCAGGCCGGTCTGCGCGACGTGGTCAAGGACATCCTGGACTCGCTCACGCCGCGCGAAGCCAAGGTGCTGCGCATGCGCTTCGGCATCGAGATGTCGACCGACCACACGCTGGAGGAAGTCGGCAAGCAGTTCGACGTGACGCGCGAACGCATCCGCCAGATCGAAGCCAAGGCGCTGCGCAAGTTGAAGCACCCGAGCCGCAGCGACAAGCTGCGCAGCTTCATCGACACGCTGTAAGCGCCCTGCCTCGAAAGAGCCCGCACCAGCGGGCTTTTTCACGTCCGGGCCGGCCCCGGCAAGTCCACCTGCACCACCAGCCCCGGATGGGCATTGGCCACCTGCCAGCTGGCACCGTGGGCCTGGGCCACGAGGCGGCACAGGTACAGCCCCAGGCCCACACCGCCGCTGCTGCGCTCGCGCGCCGCATCGGGCCGGTAGAACGGTTCGGCTAGGTGCGGCAGCACGGCCTGGTCCACGCCCGGCCCATGGTCGCGCACGCGCAGGCGGATGCCGCCGTTCTCGGGCTGCAGGTGCAGTTCTGGTGGCTGGGAGGCACCGGCGCTGTGGCGCTGCGCATTGCCCAGCAGATTGCGCAGCAACAGGCGCATGCGTGCGCGGTCCAGCGGCAGCTGCGGCAGGCCGTCGGCCACCTGCAGGCGCGGCGTCTGGCCGCCCTCCCCGCCCATGCCATCGAGCACCTCGCGCGCCAGCTCGCCCAGGTCGGTCGGCTCCAGCTGCAGGGCAGCGTGGCGCGTGGCCAGGCGTTCGCTCTCCAGCAGGTCGGTCACCAGGTCGCGCATCACGGCCAGGTCGCGCAGCAAGGCCGCGCGCGTGGGCGCCAGTTCGGCCGACTCGGGCAGCAGCTCGGTGTGCAGCCGGGCCCGCGTGAGCGGGCTGCGCAGTTCGTGGCTGATGGCCAGCAACAGGCCGCGCTTGGCCTCCAGCATGCCGTGGATGTCCTGGGCCATGGTGTTGACACCCTCGGCCAGCTGGCCGAGCTCGTCGCGCCGGCGCACCGGGATGGGCTGGCCGAAATCGCCGGCACCGAAGCGCTGGGCGCCGGCGCCGATGTCACGCAAGGGCCTCAGCAGGCGGTGCACGTAGATCCAGGCCAGTGCGGTCAGCACGAGCAGCACGGACAGCGTCATCCAGCCGATGCGGCGCGGCTTGTCCTGCCACACCGAGACCGACAGGCCCAGTTCCACCACGTGGCCGTCGGCCGTGGTGCGGCGCAGGAATTGGTGGTCATGGCCGTCGCGGTCGCGGTAACGCTCGCGGCCGGGCTGCGGCTCGCTCTTCCAGTTGATGGAGGGGCCGGAGATGCTCACGCTGACCGGCAGCCGCGCGGTCAGCGCCTGTGCGCGCGCCACGCTGGGCGGGCTGCCGATCTCGGCGACCAGCCGGTCCACGTAGTCCGCCACGAGCGGCCGCACGGCGTCGCGCCAGCCCATGGAGATCGCCCGCTGCATGCCGAACAGGAAGCTGGCCGACATGGCCAGCGCCAGCAGCAGGAACAGCGTGACGAGCCGCAGCCGCAGCGAATGCCGCATGGCGCGGTGCGCGCGCCGGTGCCAGCCCTGCACGTCGTGCTGCTTCGCGCGCGCCTCAGCCACGGCCGTTGCGCGGTGCAAGGGCGAGCGCATAGCCGGCGTTGCGCAGCGTCTTGATCGCATCCAGCGGTTCGAGCTTCCTGCGCAGCCGGCTGACCACGATGTCGACCGCGCGCGTGTAGAGCTCGGCCTCGTGGCCGCGCAACTGGTTCAGGATGTCGTCCCGGCTCCAGACCCGGCCGGGCTCACGCGCCAGCAGCTGCAGCAGCTCGAACTCGGTGCCGGTCAGGTCCAGGGCCTCGCCGCCGCGCCAGACGCTGCGCGTGACCGGGTCGATCTCCAGGCCGTCGAAGCGCAGCCGCCCGTCCTCCACGGCCGCGGCGGGCGCCGCCACGCGCCGGCGCAGCACGGTCTGCACGCGCGCCACGAGTTCGCGCGGTTCGAAGGGCTTGGGAATGTAGTCGTCCGCGCCCAGCTCCAGCCCGACCACGCGGTCCATGACCTCGCCGCGCGCGGTCAGCATGAGCACGGGCAGGTCGCTGTCCTTGCGGATCGCGCGGCACAGCGCGAAGCCGTCCATGCCGGGCAGCATCACGTCCAGGATGGCGGCGTCGAAGCCGCCTGCGCGCAGGCGCGCCAGGCCCTCGTCCGGATGCACGGCCTGGACCAGCTCCAGTTCGAAGCGCGCGAAGTACGCGGCCAGCGGAGCGCCCAGGTCGGCGTCGTCGTCGATCAGCAGGATGCGGGGCATGCCTGCATTGTCATCCGCGGTGCCAGCCGCCGCGGCGCTGCATGAAGTCGCGAACCTTCTGCTGCTGGGCCGGCGTGAGGCTGTCGTAGAAGTCTCCCAGTGCGGTCACGACCTCCGGCGCCTTGGCCTTGATGGCTTCGGTCTTCTGGTCCACCAGGGCCTGCGCGCCCGCGCGGTCGAACTTCTCGCCCGCCACCAGGGCCTGGGCCTGCTCGCGCGGATGGGCGCCGGCCATCAGCGCGCTGCGCTGCTCGGACAGCTTGCCGGCCAGCACCTCGAGCTTGGCTTTCTGCGCCGCGTCCAGGTCCAGCTTGCTGGCCACGCGCGCCACCATCTTGGCGCGGCGCTCGGCCATCTGCTCGGCGCTGGCTTTCCAGCCGCCATCGTGCGGCCGGTGGCCGCAGGCCGACAGGCTGCCGACCACCACAGCGGCACCGAACAGGCCCGCCAGACTGCGCTTGATCCAGGATTTCATCGCCATGCCTCTTGAAGAGAAGTGAACATGGCAGCGATGGTGCCGGCGCACCGCCCAGCCGGGGTCTCGGGGCGGTTTCGCTTTGTTTCGGTTTATCTCAGGCTCAGAACGTGTGAATGAACCGATCGCGCCCACGACGGGGTGCGGCGGGCCGCAGGCGTAGGCGCGGGCCGCAGCCCGGGCTCGTGCCCGGGCAAGGACCGCAACGCCCGCATGCGGCCTGGCGCGCCCCGGCCCGAAGGGCGAGGCCCCGAGCGCAACGATCATGATGGAAACGGGTGCTCATCGAGGGCCTCGCGTGGGTGTGAGCGGTTCGTTCACACGTTCTCAGGCAAAGTTCTCGGTGTCCACCTCGCCCGTGGCCTGCGGCGCGTAGCGCGGGCCGACCACGTTGTGCTGGCCGATCAGGGCCTCGGCGCGCGCCATCTGCGCGGGCGTCAGCTGCACCTGGGCGGCGTCCAGGTCTTCCTGCAGATGCGCCAGGTTCGTGGTGCCCGGGATCGGCACGATGTGCGGTGCCTTGTGCAACAGCCAGGCCAGGGCCAGCTGGGCCGGCGTGCAGCCGATTTCGCGCGCGAATGCCACATAGGGCGGCAGCAGCTGCAGGTTGGCGGCGTAGTTCTGCGGCGCGAAGCGCGGCATGGGCCGACGGATGTCCTTGGCGTCCAGCGTCGCCACGTCGTGCAGCGTGTCGGTCAGGAAGGCACGCGCCAGCGGGCTGAAGGCGACGAAGGCAGCGCCGATCTCCCGGCAGGTGTCCAGCACCGCGATCTCCGGGTTGCGCGTCCACAGCGAGTACTCGGTCTGCACGGCCGTGATCGGGTGCACCGCATGCGCCTTGCGGATGGTGGCGGCCGAGACTTCCGACAGACCAATGGTGCGAACCTTGCCCGCGCGCACGAGATCGGCCAGCGCGCCCACGCTGTCCTCGATCGGCACCTCCTTGTGCCAGCGGTGCAGGTAGTACAGATCGATCACGTCCGTGCCCAGGCGGCGCAGACTGTCCTCGCAGTTGCGGCGCAGGGCTTCGGGCCGGCCGTCGATCACGCGGCGCACGACACCGTCCTCGCCACGCACGCCGGCCATGCCGCCCTTGCTGGCCAGCGTGAAACGGCTGCGGTGGCGCTGGAGCACCCGCCCGACCAGTTCCTCGTTGGCGCCGAAGCCATACAGCGCGGCCGTGTCGAACAGCGTGACGCCGGCGTCGAGCGCGGCCAGCAGCAGGCGCTCGGCCTGCTCGGGCGCTGGCGGCACGCCGTAGGCGTGGCTCAGGTTCATGCAGCCCAGGCCAATGGCCGAGACGGTGAAGGGTCCGATGGTGCGTGTGTGCATGGGCCGAGCTTACCGCCACCGCCATCGCGCCGCCCCCATGCCACGCCAAGCGTCCGCACGCAAGCCCGCGGCACGGGAACAATTTGTTTCATCCATGCAAGGATGGAATTTCGCACACTTTGAATACATTAAAACAATCCAACAAGACGCACACAGGATGTACTCATGAGGCAGGTCGAGCTGCAACTGACGGCAGAAGATCGGGTCAAGGTCGAAGAAATCCGCAGCAAGGGCGTGCACCACGCCCGCGAGGTCAACCGGGCCCATGTGCTGTGGTGCCTGGACCGCGGCATCCCCGAGGCGCAAATCCTCGAAGTGCTGGGCGTCGGCCGCACGGCGCTGTGGCGCACCAGGGCGGCGTACCTGCAGGGCGGCGTGGAACGGGCCGTGTTCGACCTGGCCCGTTCGGGCCGCCCGCGCCGCTATGGCGCGGAGGCCGAGGCGCGCGTGATGGCATTGGCCAACTCGGAGCCACCGCAAGGCCGCCAGCGCTGGACGCTGCTCGAACTTGAGCGCGCTGCGCGCCAGGAGTTCGGCCTGGGCTCGGTGAGCCGCGAGACGGTGCGGCGCATCCTCAAGCGCACCGGCAGCGGCACGGCGGCGGCCGGCTGAGCCGCCCCGCGGTGTTCAGCCGTTCAGCTGCTGCTCGAGCTGGTGCAGCACCTGGTAGCAGGGCAGCACCTGGGCCACGCTGCTGTTGGGTTCGCGGCCCTCGCGGATCGCGGCGAAGAACTCGCGGTCCTGCAGTTCGATGCCGTTCATTGACACGTCGACCTGGGAGACATCGATCTTCTCTTCCTTGCCGTTGACCAGATCGTCGTAACGGGCGATGTAGGTCGCCGTGTCGCCGATGTAGCGGAAGAAGGTGCCCAGCGGGCCATCGTTGTTGAACGACAGCGACAAGGTGCAGATCGCGCCGTTGGCGGCCTTGAGCTGGATGCTCATGTCCATGGCGATGCCCAGGTCCTTGTGGATCGGGCCCTGGATCGCGTTGGCCTTCACGATGGGGCTGCCGGCCTGGTAGGCGAACAGGTCCACGGTGTGGGCGGCGTGGTGCCACAGCAGGTGGTCGGTCCAGCTGCGCGGCTGGCCCAGCGCGTTCATGTTGGTGCGGCGGAAGAAGTAGGTCTGCACGTCCATCTGCTGGATGTTGAACTCGCCGGCCGCGATCTTCTTGTGCACATACTGGTGGCTGGGGTTGAAGCGCCGCGTGTGGCCGCACATCGCCACCAGTCCGCTGGTCTTGGCCACGTCGACGACCTCTTCACCGTCCTTGAGCACGTCGCACAGCGGGATCTCCACCTGCACGTGCTTGCCGGCCTTCAGGCAGGCCAGGGTCTGCGAAGCGTGCATCTGCGTGGGCGTGCACAGGATCACGGCGTCGACTTCCTTGAGCGCCAGGCTGTCTTCCAGCTTCGTCGTGACGTGGCCGATCCCGTACTTGGCGGCAACCTCCTTGGTCTTTTCGAGGTCGCGGCTGACCAGCGAGACGACTTCGACGCCGTCGATGTTCTTGATGCCGTCCAGGTGCTTGATGCCGAAAGCGCCGGCGCCGGCGAGGGCTACTTTGATCGTCATGTTCAGTTCTCCAGGATGAGGTGGCCCACGGCGGTGTTGGACGCCGGGACATGGAAGAAGCGGTGCTTGAGCTTGGGCGCCGGGCCACCCGCGACATCGGCCATCGCGCCGCGCGCGATCAGCCACATCACGAGTTCGATGCCTTCGCTGCCGGCTTCGCGCACGTATTCGATGTGCGGCACCTTGGCGAGCTCGGCCGGCTCGGCGATCAGGCGGTCCAGGAACTTGTTGTCCCACTCCTTGTTGATCAGGCCGGCGCGCGGGCCCTGCAGCTGGTGGCTCATGCCGCCCGTGCCCCAGATCTGCACCTTGAGCGGCTCGTCGTAGGACTCGATCGCGCGGCGGATGGCTTGGCCCAGCGCGAAGCAGCGCGCGCCCGAGGGCACGGGGTACTGCACCACGTTCACATGGAACGGGATCACCTTGACCGGCCAGGCCTCGGGCGAGCCGAACAGCAGGTTCATGGGCACCGTAAGGCCATGGTCGACCTGCAGCTCGTTGACGATGGTCAGGTCGAAGTCCTGCTGGATCACCGACTGCGCGATGTGCGAGGCCAGTTCCGGATGGCCGATCACCTTGGGCACGGGGCGCGGGCCGTAGCCTTCGTCCGCGGGCTGGAACTCGGCCGCCGTGCCGATTGCGAAGGTCGGGATCACGCCGAGGTCGAAGCTCGTGGCATGGTCGTTGTAGACCAGGAACACCACGTCGGGCTTGTTCTCGCGCATCCACTGCTTGGAGGGCTCGTAGCCCGCGAACAGCGGTTTCCAGTAGTCCTCGCCGGTCTTGCCCAGGTCGATGGCCGCGCCGATGGCCGGCACGTGCGAGGTGTAGACCGAGGCCGTGATGCGCGCATGGCCGGCCGGCGTGCCACCGGTCTGGCGTGCCGCATGCTCACCCATGATCTGCGCGGCCAGCGCTTCCTGGTGCGAGAGTTCCCACTCCTTCCAGGCCTGCGACTGCGCGGGCGCGCCCTGGGCATTGCCGCCCTCGCCCACCACACGGTTGCCCTCGGCGCTGCGTCCGCCGCCGATCATCATGTCGCGGTAGGCCTGCTCGCTCATGCCGGTCATCGAGCCCGCCATTTGCTGGAACGACAGCCCGTCGGTGGCGCCGAGCTTGGCCAGGAAGTAGATGTTGCCGCCCGTGCGCATGGCCCAGTTCAGATCGCGTGCACGCACCGCGGCCTTCTGCTCCTCCGTCATCGGCCACTCGGCGAGGTAGGCCTCCTCGTCGGCCTTGAAGCGCGCGCGGTTCTCGGCCTTCATGAGGCTCATGCAGAACTGGTTGAGCCAGTAGCCCTTGCGCGACTGGTCGGCGTCGAAGATGGTCGTGCCGGGCACGTCCAGATAAGGCTTGTTGAGGGCCATGTCAAGCCTCCCGCCGGGCCGCCCCAAGGGAGGCTTGCGCCCCCTCGGGGGGCAGCGAAAACACGAAGTGATGAGCGTGGGGGTACATAGTCAGACCTCTTCCGGCCAGTACAGGCGCATCGGGTTGTCCACCAGCAGCTTCTTCTGCAGCTCGGCCGTGGGCGCGATCTGCGGGATGAAGTCCACCAGCAGGCCGTCGTCGGGCATGTGGTCCTTCAGGTTGGGGTGCGGCCAGTCGGTGCCCCACAGCACGCGGTCGGGGAACTGCTCGACGATGCGGCGTGCGAACGGCACCACGTCCTGGTAGGCGTTCTGCTCGCCGTTCAGGGCCTTGGGGCCGGCGACCGACAGACGCTCGGGGCAACTGACCTTGCTCCACACGTTGCTGTGCTCGCGCATGAACTTCTCGAACAGCGCGAACTCGGGCCCGTCCACGGGCTTGCTCACATCGGGCCGGCCCATGTGGTCCACCACCACCGTGGTCGGCAGCGCCGTGAAGAAGTCCCACAGCTCGGGCAGGTCCACGGCCTCGAAGTAGATCACCACATGCCAGTTCAGCTTGGCGATGCGGCCGGCGATCTCCATGAGCTCGTCCTTGGGCGTGAAGTCCACCAACCGCTTGACGAAGTTGAAGCGCACGCCGCGCACGCCGGCGTCGTGCAGCGCCTGCAGCTCGGCGTCGCTGATGCTGCGCTTGACCGTGGCCACGCCGCGCGCCTTGCCGCCCGAGGCCTGGCAGGCATCGACCATGGCGCGGTTGTCGGCACCGTGGCAGGTGGCCTGCACGATGACGTTGCGCGCAAAGCCCAGGTGGTCGCGCAGCGCGAACAGCTGCGCCTTGCTCGCGTCGCAGGGCGTGTACTTGCGTTCGGGCGCGTAGGGGAACTCGGCGCCCGGGCCGAACACATGGCAGTGCGCATCGACGGCACCGGCCGGCAGCGCAAAGCGCGGCTTGCTCGGGCCGGCGTACCAGTCCAGCCAGCCGGCGGTCTTCTCGAAGGGGCCCGTGGTGGGTTTGCTCATGGTGGCGTCCTCAGTCCAGGGTGATGTTGGCCTTGCGGATCACGTCGCCGAAGCGCTGCGTCTCGGCCTTGACGGTGGCCTGGAACTGCTCGGGCGTGGTCGGGAACGGCTCGTAGCCGAAGGTCTTGAAGCGGTCGATGAAATCCTTGTCCTTCAGGATCTCGGTGAAGTCCTTGCGGATCTTGTCCACCGTGCCCGCCGGCAGGCCCGGCGGCACGGCGATCACGTTCCAGCCCGTGACCTCAAAGTCCTTGGGGCCGCCCGATTCGGCCACCGTCGGGATGTCCGGGAAATCGGCCGAACGCTTGTTGGCGGCGAAGGCCACCAGGCGCAGCTTGCCGGCGCGGTACAGCGGGCCAGCCGTGCCGGCGCTGCCCAGCGCGAAGTCGATGTCGCCCGTGGCCACCGAGGTGTAGAGCTGCGTGGTCTCCTTGAAGATCACGTGTTCCATCTGCGTGCCGGTCACGCTCTCAAACAGCTCGGAGCCCAGGTGCACGGGGTTGCCCACGGACCAGGACCCGTAGTTGAGCTTGCCCGGGCGCGCCTTGGCGTCGGCGATGATGTCGCCCACGGTCTTGTACTTGCTGTTGGTCGGCACCGTGAAGAAGAAGTGCGTCTTGAACAGCGGCAGCGCGATCTCGAAGTCCTTCTGCGGGTCGTAGGGCAGCTTCTTGAACAGCGCGGGATAAGCGGCCAGGTGCACGTTGTCCAGCACCAGCAGGTCGGTGCCGTCCTTGGCGCCGCGCTTCCAGGCGTCGATGGCGATGAAGCCGTTGCCGCCGGGGCGGTTCTCCACCACCACGGGCTGGCCCCACAGGCGTGCGAGCTTGTCGGCCGCCAGGCGGGCCACGCCATCCGGGCCGCCGCCGACCGGGAACGGCGTGATGATGCGCACGGGCTTGGTCGGGAACTGCTGGGCCACAGCACTGAGGCTCACGCCGAAGGTGGCGGCCAGGGCGCAGGTGGCGAGACCGGCGCGCAGCAACGCGCGGCGAAGGGTGTTGGTCATGGCTTGTCTCTCGGTTCAGTCGATGTATTTCAGTCCGGCGGCGGCCAGCGGCTCGCGCATCTTGTACATGTCCAGGCCCAGCACGCCGGAGGCCAGCTTGTCGCGCTTTTCGCCTTCGTTGGCCTCGCGCTTGCGCGCCGCTTCCAGCGCGGCGGCGGCCTTCTCGCGCGGCACGCAGACCACGCCGTCGTCGTCGGCCACGATCACGTCGCCCGGCGTCACCAGCATGCCGGCGCAGACCACGGGGATGTTGACCGAGCCGATGGTGGCCTTGATGGTGCCCTTGCTGCTGATGGCCTTGCTCCAGACCGGGAAGTTCATTTCCTTGAGCGTCTTCACATCGCGCACGCCGGCGTCGATGACCAGGGCACGCGCGCCGCGTGCCTGAAAGCTCGTGGCCAGGAGGTCGCCGAAGTAGCCGTCGGTGCACTCGGCAGTGATCGCGGCGACCACGATGTCGCCTGGCTTAATTTGCTCCGCGACGACGTGCATCATCCAGTTGTCGCCCGGGTGCAGCAGCACCGTGACGGCGGTGCCGGACACCTGCGCGCCCGGGAAGATCGGGCGCATGTAGGGCTTGAGCAGGCCCACGCGGCCCATGGCCTCGTGCACGGTGGCCGAGCCCAGCGCGGCGAGCGCATCGGCGGTCGCGGCGTCGGTGCGCTGGATGTTGCGGTAGACGACTCCGAGTTCGTACATGTCAGATCTCCTTACTTGCCTTTGGCGGTCAATGCGGCGTCCAGGCGCGTGAACACGCGGCGCGCATTGCCCTCGAACACCTGGTAGCGGTCCGCGTCCGACAGGTTGGGCGTGGCGAGGATGTAGCGCTTGGTGTCGTCGTAGTAGTGGCCGGTCTCGGGGTCGATGCCGCGCACGGCGCCGATCATCTCGCTGGCGAACAGCACGTTCTTGGTCGGGATCACCTTGGTCAGCAGGTCGATGCCGGGCTGGTGGTAGACGCAGGTGTCGAAGTAGATGTTGCCCAGCAGGTGCTCGGTCAGCAGCGGCTTCTTGAGCTCCTGGGCCAGGCCGCGGAAACGGCCCCAGTGGTAGGGCACGGCACCGCCGCCGTGCGGGATCAGGAACTTCAGCGTCGGGAAGTCCTTGAACAGGTCCGAGGTCAGGCACTGCATGAAGGCCGTCGTGTCGGCGTTCAGGTAGTGGGCGCCCGTGGTGTGGAAGCAGGCGTTGCACGAGGTGCTCACGTGCACCATGGCCGGGATGTCGTACTCCACCATCTTCTCGTAGATGGGGTACCAGTGGCGGTCCGACAGCGGCGGGCTGGTCCAGTGGCCGCCCGAGGGATCGGGGTTCAGGTTGATGCCGACGTTGCCGTATTCCTTGACGCATTTCTCGAGCTCGGGAATGCAGGTGGCAGGGTCGACACCGGGGCTCTGCGGCAGCATCGCGGCCGGGATGAAGTTGTCGGGAAACAGCTGGGAGACCCGGTAGCACAGCTCGTTGCAGATCGCCGCCCAGGTCGAGGAGACGTTGAAGTCGCCGATGTGGTGCGCCATGAAGCTCGCGCGCGGGCTGAAGATGGTGAGGTCGCTGCCGCGCTCGCGCATCTTGGCCAGCTGGTTCAGCTCGATGCTCTCGCGCAGTTCGTCGTCGCTGATCTTGAGGTCGGACACCTTGGGCATGACGGCCGGGTCCTTGATGCCGGCAATCTGCTGGTTGCGCCAGTTCTCCAGCGCCTTGGGCGCGGTCGTGTAGTGGCCGTGCACGTCGATGATCAAGGGGTTCTCGCGGCTCATGGTGCTCCTCGTGTTGGGCTCTGCGGTGGGGTGGGATTCTGCGCGTGCGGCGCATGACCGCCTAGCGTGGGGACCTGCTATCAGCTAGAACGAAATGGAATAACTCTGCAAGCGATATTCCATACACTCGCCACATGGATTTGAAGCAATTGGAGTACTTCGTCCGCGTGGCCGAACTCGGCAGCTTCACGCGCGCGGCCATCGCGCTGGACGTGGCGCAGCCGGCGCTGTCGCGCCAGATCCGGCTGCTGGAAGTGGAATTGCGCCAGAACCTGCTGGCCCGCAACGGCCGCGGCGCCACGCCCACCGAGGCCGGCAAGCTGCTGCTCGAGCACGGCCGCGGCATCCTGCACCAGGTGGCCGTGGCACGCGAAGAGCTCGGCGTGGCGCGCGGCGCGCTGGCCGGGCGCGTGTCCATCGGCCTGCCGCCCAGCCTGTCGCGGCTCATCACGGTGCCGCTGACCCAGGCCTTCCGCGCCAAGCTGCCGCAGGCCCAGCTCACGCTGACCGAGGGCTTCTCGCTCGTCATGATCGACAGCCTGCGCATGGGCAACCTGGACATGGCCCTGCTCTACAACCCCGAGCGCTCGCCCGACATGGAGCAGACCCTGCTGCACGAGGAAGAACTGGTGCTGATCTCGCCGCGCGCCGAGGTGCCCGAGGGCAAGGGCAAGGTGCGCGCCGCGGTGGCCCTGCGCGATGCCGCCTCCCTGCCCCTGATCCTGCCCAGCCGCCCCAACGCCTTCCGCCTGCTGCTGGAGGCCGAGACCATGCGCCTGGGCTGTGCCTTGCGCATCGCGATGGAGGTGGACGGCCTCAACGCCATCCTGAGCCTGGTGCGCGAGGGCTTCGGCCATGCCGTGCTGCCGGCCTACACGCTGGCCAACATCGACCATGGCGGCGCGCTCGTGGTGCGCCGGCTGCAGGCGCCGCGGCCGACCAGCCAGCTCACGCTGGTGCGCTCCTCGCGCCGGCCCTCGACCGAGACGCAGAAGGTGGCGCGCGCGCTGCTGCAGGAGGTGGTGTTGCGGGCCATCGCCCCCTACGCGAACTGAGGCCGGCGCTAGACTGCGGCGCTTTCGCTGCCTGCTTTCTCCCCATGACGACCTCCCGCCCCACCCTGCTTGTGCTCTGCCCGCTGCAAGCCGAGTACATGCAACAGTTCCGCGACCGCTTCGACGTGGTCGAGGCCGGCGACGATGCACGCCGCGCCCAGGCCATCGCCGCGCATGGCGCGCGCATCCGCGCCGTGCTGACCATCGGCACCATCGGCCTCACGGCCCTGGAGATCGCCGCATTGCCGGCGCTGGAGGTCGTGCACACGCTGGGCGTGGGCTACGAACTCGTCGACGTCGCGGCCGCCAAGGCCCGCGGCATCGCCGTGGCCAATGCCGCGGGCACCAATGCCACCTGCGTGGCCGACCATGCCTTCGGCCTGCTGCTGGCGGCCGTGCGCGGCATCGTGCAGATGGACGTGGGCGTGCG
The DNA here is from genome assembly GCF_014652235.1 of Pseudorhodoferax aquiterrae. Lineage (GTDB taxonomy): Bacteria > Pseudomonadota > Gammaproteobacteria > Burkholderiales > Burkholderiaceae_C > Pseudorhodoferax > Pseudorhodoferax aquiterrae. The sequence continues at coordinate 82,908 of NZ_BMYK01000007.1, read as the reverse complement.
TCGCGGCCTGTGGCGCGACCAGCTCACGGCCTACACGCCGACCGTGAGCGGCAAGCGCTTGGGCCTCTTGGGCATGGGCGACATCGGCCAGCAGATCGCCAGGCGCGCGGCCGGCTTCGACATGGCCGTGGGCTACCACAGCCGCAGCGCCAAGCCGGCGCTGCCGCACCGCTACTTCGACAGCGTGCATGCGCTGGCCGCGTGGGCCGACTACCTGGTCGTGGCGACGCCGGGCGGCGCCGAGACCCGCCACCTGGTCAACGCCGAGGTGCTGAGGGCACTCGGCCCCAAAGGCACCCTGGTCAATATCGCGCGCGGCAGCGTGGTCGACACGGCCGCGCTGGCCGCGGCCCTGCGCGAAGGCCGCATCGCCTCGGCCGGCATCGACGTCTACGAGAGCGAGCCCCAGCCACCCGCCGAGCTGCTGGACATCGCCAACGTGGTCATCACCCCGCACATCGCAGGCCGCTCGCCCGAGGCGATCCAGGCGTCGGTCACGCTGGTGCTGGACAACCTGGAGGCCTTCTTCGCGGGCAAGCCGATGTCCACGCCGCTCTGAGAGCGTGATCAGCGGCGCGCCATCCAGGCTTCCAGCGGCCAGCGGCCCTGGCTGCGGCGGGCCGCCACCAGGGCCAGCGCCCACAGGCCCACGGCGAACAGCACGGTCTGCAGCGTGCTGGCCGCCAACGCCCACCCGAGGCCGGAGAACAGCGCCACGCACAGCAGGCTGTGGCCGATGTACAGGCTCAGCGTGCGCTGCCCGAGCGGGCTGAACCAGCCGCACCAGGGGGCCCTGCCGCCGCCCGAGGCCAGCGCCAGGGCAGCCACGTAGCAGGCCGCCCACGGGATGGCCGTGAGGTCGCCCAGCGCATCGATCCAGGGCCGCACGGGATCCGTCGGCGCCAGTGCGGCGCAACCCCAGCCGTAGACCGCGCCCAGCGCCAGCAGCAGCGGGCCGCCGCGCCACAGCCAGCGCCGCAGTGCCGGGCGCCAGCGGCGGTGCGTCAACAGCCGCAGGCGCGCGGCGGCCACACCGCAGACCATGCACAGATAGGTCACCGTCCCCGCCATCACCAGGCTCGTGGCCAGAGCGAAGGCATAGCTGCCCGCGTTGAGTTGCAGGAATGGCCAGGCGCCCCGCACGGTCGCGAAGGACGGCACGCTGCTGGTGTCCGGATCGGCACCGAGGCCCACCAGCACCAGCAGCCACGCGAACTTGGTCAGCAGCGCCCAGACCAGTGCGCGGCCGAGGTGCCGGCGCAGGCTGCGCCAGGGCATGTGCAGGCGACGCAGCAGCGGCCGGCTCACGAGCGCGTAGAGCGTCAGGATGTCGCCGAAGTAGACGAAGACGCCGTGCACCACGCCCAACCCGAACAAGCGGCGGTTGCGCGCCAGGCCGCGCTGCCGTGCCGGCTGCCGCCCGAGGCGCCGGGCCGCGAGCCACAGCGACATGCCGAACACGAAGCTCAGCATCGCAACCCCTTTGCCCTGCAGCAAGGCGCCGACCAGGCCCTGGGTCAGCGCTGCGGCCATGCTGTCGGCAGGCGCGCGCACGCCCAGCATGGGCCCCCAGGGCGCTGCCGCATAGCCGATGGCGTTGACCACCAGCACGGACAGCATGGCGAGCGCGCGCAGCGTGTCGGCAAGCCGGTCGCGGGCGCGCGCGGCGGTCACCGGGAGGCGCTGGCCGCGAAATCGTGCAGCGCCTGTCCATGCAGCCGGTAGCGCACCCATTCGCTCTGCGGCTTGGCGCCGATCGACTGGTAGAAGTCGATCGCCGGCTGGTTCCAGTCCAGCACGCTCCACTCGAAGCGGCCGCAGCCTTCGGCCACCGCGATGCCGGCCAGGTGCTGCAGCAGGCGCTTGCCCGCCCCCTGCCCGCGCGCGGCGGGCAGCACGAACAGGTCTTCGAGGTACAGGCCCTTCCGGGCCTGCCAGGTCGAGTAGTTGAAGAAATAGACGGCGAAGCCGACGGCCTGGCCGTCCTGCTCGCAGATCAAGGCACGCGAAGGGCTGCCGGGCCCGAACAGGCTGGCGGCCAGTGTCTCGGGCGTGGCCTCGACCTGGTCTTCGGCCTTCTCGTAGATCGCCAGTTCGCGGATGAAGTGCAGGATCAGCGCGGTGTCGTCCCGGCTGGCGTTGCGGATGGTGATGCTCATTGTTTTGGAATGTTCGCGCGGGCGATGACCTCGCTCCAGCGCTTGATCTCGCGGTCCAGCTGGCTGGCCAACTGCTCGGGTGTGCTGCCCTGCGCGAGGAGGCTCAGGTCCAGCAGCTTCTGTTTCACGTCGGGCAGCGCGAGTGCCGCGTTGGTCTCCTTGCTGAGCCGTGCCACGACGTCCTTGGGCGTGGCCGCCGGCACCGCCAGGCCGTTCCAGGACGCGAGGTCGAAGTTTGCCAGGCTGCCGCCCGTCTCGCGCGCGGCAGGCAGGTCGGGCAGCAGCGCCGTGCGCCTGGCGCCCAGCACGGCCAGCGGCCGCAGCGCCTTGCCGTGGATCTGCGCCATGAGCGGCCCCAGGATGTCCAGCATGGCGTCGAGCTGGCCGCCGCGCACGGCCGTGATCACCGGCGGCGTGCCGTTGAAGGGCACGATCTGCGCATCGATGCCGGCCGTGCTCTTGAACAGCTCGGCCGCCAGGTTCTGCGTGGTGCCGATCTGCGGCGTGCCGATGTTGAGCTTGCCGGGGTTGGCCTTGGCGTAGGCCACGAGTTCGCCCAGCGTCTTGAAGCGGCTGTCCTGCGCGACCACGATGCCGAGGTCGAAGGTCGCCAGCATGGACACGGGCGCGAAGTCCTTCTGCGTGTCGAAGGGCAGCGACTTGAACAGCGCCGCGCTGACCGCCGTGCCGCTGGAGACCAGCAGCAGCGTGTGGCCGTCGGCCGGCGAACGCGCGACCGCCTCGCCGGCGACGATGCCGCCCGCGCTGGGCCGGTTGTCGATCACCACGGGCTGGCCCAGCGCATCGGCCAGCTTCTGGCCCACGGTGCGTGCCGTGAGGTCGGCCGCGCCGCCGGCGGCGTTGGGCACGACGAGCTTGATGGGCTTGTTGGGGAAGGATTGGGCAGCGGCCTGCCGCGGCAGCCATGCGATGGCCGGCAAGAACGCGCCGGCAGCCAAGAGTCGTCGTTTGGACCACATGGGTCAGGTCTCCTCGAAGAATCGGTGGAATGGGCGGCGCCAACGCGGCGCCGGGTCAGTGGTAGTCATCCTCGCGCTGATGCCGCACCGCCAGGATGTCCACGGTGGAGGCGTCCCGCACCTCGTACAGCACCACGTAGCCGGCATGGCCGAAGGGAATGATGAGCTCGCGCAGAAAGGGGCTGGAGCCGGCCTTGCGGAAGATGAAGGGTGTGCGGCCGAGCTGCCGTTCGACTGCCTCGACCACGGCATCGATGGCGCGCTGCGCCAGATCGAAGTCATCGGCGGTCTGCGCGCGCTCTAGCAGAAAGTCGAACAGCCGCAGCAGATCGTCACGGGCGGCGTCGGTGTAGCGGACGGCGAAGCCGCCCGGGGAGATCATCCCAGCACCTGCTTGCGCCGTGCATCCAGCCGCTGCCGCAACTCCTGGTGCACCGCTTCGGCCGGGTGGTAGGCACCGGAACTGCGCGCCTGCTCACGCGCCTGCAGGCCGCGGGCGAGAAACTCCGCCTGCGCATGACGGCGAGCGATGGTCTCGCGCACCGCGGTCTCGATCAGGCTGGTCAAGGTCTCGCCCTCTCGCAACACGCTCTCTGCCTCCGAGCGCAACTGGGCGTCGACGCGCAGGGACGGGAAAGTGGCGGTCTTCATGGCGATTGCGTTGCAGTTGCGACGCATTGAGTGGAAACCAGCGCGGGGGCTTTGTCAAGCCCGCCCCGGTTCAACGCACCACACCCAACAACTGGTCCAGCAGCGCGGGCTGCCCACGCAGTTCTGCCGCGCCGCCGCGGTGCACTACGCTGCCGCGGTCCAGCACGGCCGCCAGGTCCGAGATCGCCAGGATGGCCTGCGGATGCTGCTCCACGATGATGGCCGACAGGCCCTCCTCGCGCGTGATGCGGCGGATCGCCTTGAGCAGCTCCTCCACGATGATGGGCGCCAGGCCTTCGAGCGGCTCGTCCAGCAGCAGCAGGCGCGGGTTCAGCACCAGCGCGCGGCCCACGGCCAGCATCTGCTGTTCGCCGCCCGACAGCTGCGTGCCCAGGTTGCCCTTGCGCTCGGCCAGCCGCGGGAACATCTCGTACACGCGCGCGGGCGTCCACTGCGGCGCACCGGCCCTGCCGGGGCGCGCCACGGCCGTCAGGTTCTCGTGCACCGTGAGCGACTTGAAGATGTTGCGCTCCTGCGGCACCCAGCCGATGCCGGCCGCGGCGCGTTCGTGGGCCGGCAGCTTGTGCAGCACGGCATCGCCGAGCCGGATGCTGCCCGCGTGCTGGCGCGTGGCACCCGCCAGCGTGTTCATGAGCGTGGTCTTGCCCGTGCCGTTGCGGCCCAGCAGCGCCAGCGTCTGGCCTTCGGGCAACGCCAGGTTCACGCCGCTCAGCACCACGGCCTCGCCGTAGCCGGCGCTGAGGTTCTCGATCTGCAACAGCTCAGCCATGGGCGGCCTCCTCGCCATGGCCCAGGTACACGGCCTTGACCCGCGGGTCACCCGCGATCTCGTCCGGCGTGCCCTCGGTCAACAGCGTGCCGTTGACCAGCACCGTGATGCGCCTGGCGAACTCGAACACGAGGTCCATGTCGTGCTCGATCAGCAGCACCGACACGTCGGCCGGCAACGCGGCCACGGTCTGCAGCAGCTCCTCGCGCTCACCGGGCGGCACGCCGGCCACGGGCTCGTCGAGCAGCAGCACGCGTGGTTCGCAGGCCAGCGCGATGGCGATCTCCAGCAGCCGGCGCTTGCCGTAGGCCAGGTGCTCGGTGCGCTGGTCCTGCACGTCGCTTAGGTGGAACTGGGCCAGCAGCTCGGCGCAGCGCTCGGCCACGCCCGCCTGCGCGCCGAGTTTTTGCCACCACCGCGCGCCGATGCCGCGCTGCTGCGAGACCACCATGGCCAGCGTCTGCAGCGGCGTCATGGTGTGGAACAGCTGGTTGATCTGGAAGGTGCGCACCATGCCGCGCTGCACGCGTGCGTGCGGCGCGAGCCGCGTGATGTCCTCGCCCAGCAGGGTGATGCGCCCTTCGGATGGCTCCAGCACGCCCGTGAGCAGGTTGATCAGCGTGGTCTTGCCTGCGCCATTGGGGCCGATCAAGGCGTGGCGCGCGCCCTTTTCCAGGTGCAGCGTCACGTCGTTGGTGGCCGTGATGCCGCCGAAGCGCTTGACCAGCTTGTCGGCGGAAAGAACGATCTCCGGCATCACGCCCTCCCCCGCTTGCCGAACCAGGTCCAGGGCCTGAGCAGCCGGTCGCGCCCGACCTGCACCAGCACCACGAGGAACAGCCCCAGCCAGAAGGTCCAGTACTGCGGCGTGATGGACGCCAGCACGTCGTACATGATCTTGAACACGATGGCGCCGGCGATGCCGCCGTAGAGCCAGCCCGTGCCACCCACGATCAGGACCAGCATCACGTCGGCCGAGCGGTGGAAGTCGAACACGTCGAGCGAGGCGAAGCCCGTGGTCTGCGCCAGCAGCGCGCCCGAGGCACCGGCCAGCGCGGCCGCGATGGTGTAGGCCGTGGCGATGCGCGCCGTGACCGGGATGCCGATGGCGCCCGCGCGCAAGCGGTTGTCGCGGATGGCCTTGAAGCTCGCCCCCAGCGGCGAATGCACGAGCCGGCGCGCCAGCACGAAGCACACGAGCAGCACCGTGAGCGAGTACCAGGCCGCCGTCTTGCCATACAGGTCGAACTCGAACTGCCCCAGCACCGGGCCGATGACCACGCCCTGCAGGCCGTCGGCCCCGCCCGTCAGCCAGTCCAGCTTGTTGGCCAGCTCCAGCATGATAAGGCCCACCCCCAGGGTGACCATGAGCCGCGTGAGGTCGGTGCCGCGCACCACGGTCAGCGAGCCCACGGCGCCGAGCAGCGTGGCCGTGGCCACGCCGAAGGCCAGGCCGGCGAGCGGGTCGGGCATCACGTGCTTGGCGAACAGCGCGGCCGAATACGCCCCCATGCCGAAGAAGGCCGCATGGCCCAGCGAGACGATGCCGGTGTAGCCCAGCACCAGGTCCAGCGAGACGGCGAACAGCGCGACGATGGCGATCTCGTTGACGATCAGCGCCTTGCTGGGCAGCAGCAGCGGTGCGGCGAAGGCGATGAGCCAGAGCACGGGCTCCCAGGGGCGCATGCGGCTGATGTTGAGCAGAGAAGCACGCGTGTCCATCACTTGGCACCCTTCCTGACAAAGAGTCCCTGCGGCCGCCAGATCAGGATCGCGATCATGAGGCTGTAGACGATGAAGGCCCCCATCTTGGGGATGTAGTACTTGCCCGCCACGTCGGCCACGCCCAGCAGCAGCGCGGCCAGCAGCGGCCCCGTGATCGAGGCCGTGCCGCCCACGGCCACGACGATCAAAAAGTACACCATGAACTTGAGCGGGAACTGCGGGTCCAGCCCCAGCACCTCGGCGCCGAGCGCGCCGCCCAGGCCGGCCAGGCCCGAGCCCACCGCGAAGGTGGCGAGGAACACCACGTTGACGTTGATGCCCAGGCCCGCCGCCACGCGCTGGTCGTCCACGCTGGCGCGCAGCCGGCTGCCGAAGCGGGTGGACGAGAGCACGTACTGCAGCGCCAGCGTGAGCAGCGCGCAGACCACGATGATGAACAGCCGGTAGTGGCCCATGCCCAGCGCGAAGGCACCGCTGCCGAACTCGCTGCGGCCCTTGAGCCATTCGGGCAGCTGCATGATCTGCTGCGTGGAGCCGATGAAGTAATCCACCGCCGCCACGGCCATGAAAGTCAGGCCGATGGAGAACAGCACCTGGTCCAGGTGCGGGCGCTGGTACAGCGGCCGGTACAGCGTGCGTTCCAGCACCGCGCCCAGCAGCGCGGGCACGAGGAAGGCCAGCGGCAGACAGGCCAGGAAGGGCCAGCCGGCGCGCTGCATCAGCAGCACCGTGGTGTAGCCCCCCACCATGGCGAAGGCGCCGTGCGCGAGGTTGATGAAGTTCATCAGCCCCATGGTCACGGCCAGGCCCACGGCCAGGATGAACAGCAGCATGCCGTAGGCGATGCCGTCGAAAAGGATGGTCAGCATGGAGTGCGAGGAAAGGGGCGGCAGGCCGCCGCCCGTGCGCCCAGGGGCGGCTTACTTGCTCTTGCCGGGGTCCTTGACGTCCTTGATGACGTCGAACTCCACGTTGAACAGTTGCCCGTCCTTCTTCTCGACCTTGCGCAGGTAGATGTCCTGCACCACGTCGCGCGTCTGCGCGTCGATGTAGATCTTGCCGCGCGGGCTCTCGAAGATCTGGCCCTTCATGGCGGCCAGCAGTGCATCGCCGCCACCGGCGCCCTTGGTCGTCTTGAGCGCCTCGTAGATCACGCGCATGCCGTCGTAACCACCCACGGCCATGAAGTTGGGCCGCAGGTTCTTGTTGGCCTTCTGGAAGGCGTCGACGAACTTCTTGTTGAGCTCGGACGGGTGCGCGGCCGAGTAGTGGTGGGAAGTCACCACGCCCAGCACGCTGTCCCCCATGTCGTTCAATTGGTCGTCGTCGGTCACGTCGCCGGTGCCGATCAGCTTGATGCCGGCCTTGTCCATGCCGCGCTCGGTGAACTGCTTCATGACGGCCGCGCCCGCGCCCGAGGGCACGAACACGAACAGCGCGTCCGGTTTCAGGTCGCGCACCTTCTGCAGGAAGGGCGCGAAGTCGGGGTTGCGCATGGGCACGCGCAGCGCCTCGACGACCTTGCCGCCGTTGTTGACCATGCGCGCGTTGAAGAACTTCTCGGCGTCGATGCCCGGGCCGTAGTCCGAGACCAGCGACACCACGGTCTTGATGTTGTTCTTCGGCGCCCAGTCGGCCAGCGCGACCGAGGCCTGCGGCAGCGTGAAGCTGGTACGCACCACGTAGGGCGAGGCCTCGGTGATGCTGGAGGTGGCTGCCGCCATCACCACGAGCGGCGTCTTGCTCTGCGTGGCCAGCGGCGCCACGGCCATGGCCGAGGGCGTGATGCCCATGCCGGCCAGCACGTTGACCTTGTCGTTGACGATCAACTCCTGCGCGAGCCGGCGCGTCTGGTCGGGCAGGCTGGTGTCGTCCTTGACGATGAGCTGCACCTTCTTGCCGGCCACGGTGTCGCCGTTCTGCGCCATGTACAGCCGCGCGGCCGCCTCGATCTGCCGGCCCGTCGTGGCCTGCTGCCCGGTCATGGGCAGGATCAGGCCGATCTTGAACACGTTGTCCTGGGCCATGGCCGGGGCGGCCAGGCCGGCCAGTGCGGCCGCGGCCAGGGTCAGCGCCGTCCGGCGGGTCGTGGGTGCTTGCATGTCATCTCCTTCATTGGTCTAGTAATCGAACGGGTTTGTCGTCGCTTTCGGTCGCGCATTGTGCGTGAGCTTCACCCCGTGGCGGCGTCTTTACGCGGCCGGCCGCGGCGGCGTGGCGCGGGTGGCTCGGCGACGGGATCGGGCAGCGCGGCCTCGGGCACGACCAGCCGCACGCCCGGCGCGCGGCCCGGCAGCGGTGCGGCCATGGCCTCGCGCAGGTTGCGCTGGGCGATGCGCGCGTGCTCGCGCAGGATGGCCTCGGCGCGCGCGCCCTCGCGCCGCGCGATGGCGTCCAGCACCTGGCGGTGCTGGTCCTGCGCCACGATCAGCATGTCGCGCGCCTGCGGCGCATGGGCCTGCTGCACGACGAAGGCCGAAGGCGAGGCGAACGGCAGCCGCACCACGCGCTCGAGCTCGCGCGCCAGCACCGCGCTGCCGGACATACCGTGCAACACGTGGTGGAACAGCTCGTTGGCCGCCACGTAGTCCTGCCACTGCGCATCGTCGAGTGCACTGTGGCGCAGCACCGCGTCGATGGTGTCCAGGGCCGCGCCGGCCTGCGCCAGCGCCTCGGGCGGCGCGCCGCGCTCGGCCGCCAGCCGGGCCGACAAGCCTTCCAGCGTGCCGCGCAGCTCGATGGCATCGGCCACCTCGCGCTCGGAAAACACACGGACCGCATAGCCGCCGCCCGACAAGGCCTGCAGCAAGCCCTCCTGCTCGAGCCGCAGCAACGCGGCGCGGATCGGCGTGCGCGAGACACCGACACGCTCGACCAGCGCCACCTCGGCGATGCGCGCCCCAGGTGCCAGCTCGCCCGCCAGGATCAGCTCGCGCAGCTGCCGCTGGGCGCGCAGCGACTGCGAACCACCCTGGTCTGCGCCTTCGCGATCATCCGTGTCGATGTATACATTCATCCGAGTATTTCTCTCCAATTCAGCCATTCTTACCCTATTTCCCAGAAATCGGTATACATTGGAACCCTAATTATTTGCCACCCACGGAGACCGCATGTTCCCGCGCAACACCTGGTACGTCGCCTGCACACCCGACGAGATCGACGCAAAACCCCTGGGCCGCCAGATCTGCGGCGAGCACATCGTGTTCTACCGCGGTGCCGACGGCCAGGTCGCCGCGCTGGAGGATTTCTGCCCGCACCGCGGCGCCCGGCTCTCGCTGGGCAGCGTCTGCGAAGGCCAGCTGGTCTGCGGCTACCACGGCCTGGTGATGGGCTGCGATGGCAAGACCGTCTCCATGCCGGGCCAGCGCACGGCGGGCTTTCCCAAGATCCGCGCCTTCCCGGTGGTCGAGCGCTACGGCTTCATCTGGGTCTGGCCCGGCGACGCGGCGCTGGCCGACCCGGCCGCCATCCACCACCTGGAATGGGCCGAGAACCCCGACTGGGCCTATGGCGGCGGGCTGTACCACATCCAGGCCGACTACCGGCTCATGATCGACAACCTGATGGACCTCACGCACGAGACCTACGTGCACGCCACCAGCATCGGCCAGAAGGAGATCGACGAGACGCCGGTCACCACCAAGGTGGAGAACGGCCAGGTCGTCACGAGCCGCTTCATGGACAAGGTGATGGCCCCCCCCTTCTGGCGCGCCAACCTGCGCGGCAACCACCTGCCCGACGACCAGCCCGTGGACCGCTGGCAGGTCTGCCGCTTCACGCCCCCCAGCCACATCATGATCGAGGTCGGCGTGGCACTGGCCGGCCAGGGCGGCTACCACGCGCCAGCGGACCAGAAGGTCTACAGCATCGTGGTGGACTTCATCACGCCCGAGACCGAGACCTCGCACTGGTACTTCTGGGGCATGGCGCGCAACTTCAACGTCAAGGACAAGGCGCTCACGGCGCAGATCCGCGAAGGCCAGGCCAAGGTCTTCGCCGAGGACATGGCCGTGCTCGAAGCGCAGCAGGCCAACATGCTGCTGCACCCCGGGCGCCGGCTGCTGATGCTCAACATCGACGCGGGCGGCGTGCAGTCGCGCAAGCTGCTCGACAAGATGATCGCGGCCGAGCAGACGGCCGCCACGCCCGAGAAGCAGGCGGCCTGAGATGGACCAGCTCACCGTCAAGGTCCTGCGCAAGACGCAGGAGGCGCAGGACATCGCCAGCTTCGAACTCGCGCGCGTGGACGGCGGCCCGCTGCCGGCCTTCAGCGCGGGCTCGCACATCGACGTGCAGATCCCCGGCGGCCTGACGCGACAGTACTCGCTGTGCAACGACGACCAGGAGTCGCACCGCTACCGCATCGCCGTGCTGCGCGACGCGGCCTCGCGCGGCGGCTCGCAAGGCATGCACGCGCAGGTGCAGGAAGGCGACGTGCTGACCATCAGCACGCCGCGCAACCACTTCCCGCTGGTGCGCGCCGAGCGCACGCTGCTGCTGGCCGGCGGCATCGGCGTGACGCCGCTGCTGTGCATGGCACAGCGCCTGGCGACGCTCTCCGCCGATTTCGAACTGCACTACTGCGCGCGTTCGGCCGAGCGCACGGCCTTCCGCGCCGAGATCGCCGCCGCGCCCTGGGCGCAGCGCGTGCACTTCCACTTCGACGACGGCGATGCCGCGCAGAAGCTCGATGCCGCGCGCTTGCTGGCCACGCCCGCGGCCGGCACCCATGTCTACGTCTGCGGCCCGGCCGGCTTCATCGACCATGTGGTCGGCACGGCCAAGGCCCAGGGCTGGGACCAGGCCAACGTCCACCTCGAGTACTTCGGTGCCGCGCCGCAGGACACCAGCGGCGACGGCAGCTTCACCGTGCGCATCGCCAGCAGCGGCCAGAGCGTCACCGTGGCCAAGGACCAGAGCGTGGTGCAGGCCCTGCTTGCGCACGGCATCGAGATCATGACCTCCTGCGAGCAAGGCGTCTGCGGGACCTGCGTCACGCGCGTGCTCGAGGGTGAGTGCGAGCACCGCGACCTGTACTTCACCGACGCCGAGAAGGCCGCGAACGACCAGTTCACGCCTTGCTGCTCGCGCGCCAAGAGCGCAGTGCTGGTGCTGGATCTGTAGCCCTCATTCCAGCTGCAGGCCGATGGACTTGACCAGCGCAGCCCAGTCGCGCAGGTCCTGCGCGATGGTGGCGGCGAACTGCTCGGGCGTGGTCTGCGGTAGGTCGGTGAAGTTCAGCTCGCGCAGGCGCTGGACCACGGCGGGCTCCTGCAGCGCCGCGTTCACGGCCGCGTTGAGCTTGGCCACGACCGCGGGCGGCGTCTTCGCCGGCGCGAAGAGGCCATACCAGGCGTAGTTGCGGAACGGAAAGCCGGCCTCCGTCATGGTCGGCACATCCGGCAGCATGGGCAGGCGCGAGGGGCCGCTGTTGGCCAGCGCCTTCAGGCGGCCCGCGCGCACGATCTCCACCGTGGACGAGGTGTCAGCGAAGGCCGCGTCCACCTGCCCGCCCATCAGGTCGTTCACGCAGGGACTGCTGCCCTTGTAGGGCACGTGGACCATCACGATGCCGGCCTGCTTCTTGAGGCTTTCCATCGCCAGGTGCCCGCCCGAGCCCGCGCCCCAGGAGCAGTAGCTGAGCTTGTCGGGCCGCGCCTTCGCGTAGTCCACGAACTCCTGCAGCGTCCTGACCGGCAGGTCCTTGCGCACCAGCAACAGGTTGCCGCCGCGCCCGACCTGGGCGATGGGCACCAGGTCCTTCTGCGGGTCGAACGGCAGCTTGCGGTACAGGCTGGGGTTGACGGCCACCGAGGCCGCGTAGGTGAACAGCAACCGGTAGCCGTCGGGCGCGGCCCGCGCGCCGGCCTCCACGCCCAGGATGCCGTTGGCGCCGGGCCGGTTGTCGACCACGAAGCTCTGGCCCAGCCGCCGGCCCAGCGCGTCGGCCATCACGCGCGCGATGGTGTCGGTGCCGCCGGCCGGGGCGGTCGGCACCACCAGCGTGACGGGCTTGTCGGGATAGCCCTCGGCCGCGGCGGCCGGAGCCGGTGGCAGCAGCGCGCCGCATGCGGCGATCGCCAGCGGCGCCCAGCGGGTGAGCCAACGGTGCATGGTTTGTCTCCTCGTGTGCGTCTTCATCGGATGCTGAACCTCGCTTGTGTGCCCTGCTCCAGCATGTCGGCGCTGACCTGGTACAGGTTGCGCGAGACGTAGCTCTGCACCTCTCCCGCCCGCGCGCGCAGCCAGCCGGCCTTGAGCGTGCGGGCCTCGGCGATCTCGGGCGCATCGCCGCCGGCCGTGGCCAGCAGGTCGACCACGTGCAGCGCCAGCTGGGTGCGGCCCTGCGTGGCCAGCGCGCGGGCGTGGCGCAGCACGGCGCCCTTGTCGGCGATCGCATCGGCCACGGCCTGGCCCACGGCCTCGGGCGGCTCGGGGTGCAGCGAGGTCGGGTTGCGGTCCCACCAGCCGTTCTCCGAGCGGTAGATGTCGCGCACGATGTAGCTGGGGTCGCCGTAGGAGGGCTTCATCCAGGGCACGCCGAACAACTCGTCGGGAAAGCGGATGCGCGCCAGCAGCTCGCGCTCGCCCAGGCCCTCGTTCATGCCGCGCACGACCTCGGCGCGCAACCAGCGCAGCGCCCGGGCCGTGTGCGCGAGCACCTGCCGTACCTGGTCCTCGCCGTCGATGGTGGGACCGAACTCGCGCACCGCCAGCCGCGCGCCCAGGCCGGCCAGCGCCTCCAGCGTGTCGGCCCAGCGCACCGTGTCGCGCAGCGTGCGGAACGGCGTGCCGATGTTGGGGATGGAGTCGATCAGTGCCGCGCCGCCGTACAGCACGCGCTGCGCCGGGCTCCACAGCGCGATCGCGTCGTCGGTCTCCGAGGGCGCCCAGCGCAGCTCCACGCGCTGCAGGCCCTGGCCGATGGCCAGCACCTCGTCGAAGGTCTCGGTCGGCGCGTGCAGGGGCATGCGGTGCTCGAAGAAGCCCGGCCGACGCTTGAACTGGATCTCGGCCATGCGCTGCTGCAGCGCATGCGTCTCGCGGTAGCGCGCCAGGCGGCGGCGCACGTTGCGGTGCGCGATCACGCGTGGCGGCGGCTCGCCGCGTTCGGCCGCATGGGCCAGCCACTGCGGCAGGCCGGCGTTGTAGCCGATGTGGCCGTGGCTGAAGCACAGCGCGTGCAGCGGTGCGTCGGACAGCTGCCGCACGGCCTCGACCATGCCCTGCGTGACCGCGCCGCCCGGCCCGGTGTCGACGACGACCAGGCCGACGTCGGTCTCGGCCACGAAGGACTGGCCCTGGCCGCGCAGGATGTGCAGGCCCGGCGCCACGGTCTCGGTGCCGCTGCCGACGATCAAAAAGGGCTTCTCGGCGGTCTCGGTGTTCATGCTTTTTCCTCCATGGGGGTGACGGGCGGCAGCGCATAGCGCCCGTCCAGCAGCTCGGCGCGCGGCAGGTAGGCGCGCAGGCACAGGTAGAAGCCGCCGGGTGGCGCCGGCAGCCAGTTGGCGCGCGCGGCCGGGTCGGCAGGCGGCGCGTGCGCGATGTGCAGCGTGAGGCCGCCATCGGCGTCACGCTGCAGGCCGGGCGTGCGGTCGCCGATGGCGTAGCGGTCGATCGGGTTGTCGACCAGCATGTAGTCGCGGCTGTCGTAGAGCGTGATCGACCAGAACGCATCGACCGGCGGCAGCGCGCCGGGCGCGAAATGCAACCGGTAGCAGCGGCTGCCGTCCAGCGCCTGGCCCGCGCCGTCGCGCCAGGCGATCGGGTAGGTCGCCTCGCGGCTCTCCAGCATGCCGATGTACTTGAGCGCCACCAGCGCGCGCAGCAGGTGGTCGCCGCCGAAGCTGCCCTCGACCACGGGCATCAGCGTCCAGCCGGCCGGGCTCACCTCGCCGGCCTGCCGGGCGCGCAGGGCCGGCAGCACCCGGTCCAGCGCGGCCTGCAGCGCGGCACGCTGCGCTGCGGTCAGCGGGCCGGCGTCCGCAGCGATGCCCAGCGCCGCGTAACGTGCGAAGCGGGCGGCCTCGTGCGCGGGCGGCGGGTTCTCGCGCAGCGCCCGGCCGACCTGCGCGGCGAAGCCCTCGGCATCCAGCTGCGCCTTGGGGTCGCAGGCCGGGTCGAAGGCCAATGGCCGCGGCGTGGCACCGCCCATGCCGGCCTGCCAGTCGGCCAACGGACGCACAGTGAAGCCGTCCTGCAGCGCATGCACGGCGGGCAGGTCCTGCGGACCGTCGACCAGGATGCGGCCGATGATCCACAGCCAGCGCGTGGGCGCCGCGATGTGCGCGCCGGGCGCGTCGAAGCCGGCCGGCAGTGCGCCCGTCCAGCCCGGCGGCGTGATCAGGAAGGCCCGCGCCTGCGTGCCGGTGCAGCGCTGGCCGATGTGGGCAAAGGGCTCGGTGTAGAAGTCCAGCAGCCCCAGCACGTAGTAGCGCCCGGCCGTGTCGGGCACCTCGAGCACGAGCGGCCCCGCACCGAGGTCGAGCCAGGCGTTGGTGTACAGCGTGTCGTTGTTGGGCGTGACCACGCGGCTCTTGCCGGCGCGCAGCAGCTCGCGCGCATGCGTGAACACGTTGCACCAGCGCCGGCCCTCGGGCGCAGCACCGGCCGCCTCGGTGCGCCGCGGCGAAGTGGCGGCCCGCATGCGGCACATCTCGTACAGCGGATAGGTGGCGAGCACGGCCTCGTCGGCCAGCGTGCGGTCCAGGTCGGTGTCGGCCATCGTCAGTCCTCCTGCACCTGCAAGGCCGGAATGCGCCAGCTGCGCACACCCTCGCGCGGGTGGTACAGCCGCAGGATCAGGTAGAACGGGCCGGCCGGCGTGGGCAGCCAGTTGCTGGTGCGCGCCGGCGGCGCGTGGCAGAAGTCGATCTGCAGGCTGCCGTCGGCCTCGCGCTGCAGGCCCGGCGTGCGGTCGCCGATGGAATGGCGGCGTGCCGCGTTGCGGTACAGGAAGCGGTCGGCGTCGTACAGCGTGACCGACCAGAACGCATCGGCCGGCGGCATCTCGTCGGCCGCGAAGCGCAGACGGTAGCGGCGGCGCCCGTCCAGCGGCGCGTGCCCGGCGTCGAAGTGGCCGGCGCCGTACAGCGCCTCGTCGGTGGCCAGCGCGCCCAGGCCGATGTAGGCGGTCAGCGCGCGTGTGAGGTAGTCGCTGCCATAGCGGCCCGCGCGCGAGGCCAGCACCCAGGGCCGCGCGCGCCGGCTGCGCGCGGCGGCCGCGACCAGCGCCACGCCCTCGGCGAAGCCCTCGACCAGGCCGGCGCGCAGCGGCGGGTCGATGCCGTCCCAGGCCAGGTGGGGGCCGGCCACCAGACCGGCCTGGCCGAACCAGGCCAGCAGCCCCTGGTCCTCGGTGCGGCCCGGCGCGTCGGCGAGCGCGCGGCACAGGTTGGCGAAGAACAGCGGTGCCACCTGCGCGGCCGGCTGGCCCTGCTCGAAGCAGGCGGCCATGGCGTCGACCGGCGCGCCCTCCCAGTCCTCGACGGCGCGCGGCCGCCGCCCGGTCGGCGTGCCCGGCGCGGGCGCGAGCGCGATGCCGGCCTGCAGCACACGCGCGGCCGGCCAGTCGGCCTCGTCGCCGGCCAGGATGCGGCCGATCAGCCAGACCAGCGTGGTCGGGCAGCGCACCACGCGGTGGCCGGCCAGCGCCTCGGGCACCTGGCTGCCGGGGCCCACCAGCACCACCGTCTCGCCCGCGGGCGCGCAATTGCGCGGGCCGAGATTCTCGAAGTTCTCGGTGTACGCGTCGTACAGCGCCAGCACGAAGTAGCGGCCCGGGTGCGCGGCCGAGGAGGGTACCGTCAGCAGGCGCGGCCCGTCGCCCAGGTGGATCCAGCCCGTGCTGTAGAGCAGGTCGTTGGCCGGCGTGACGATGTCGCGGTCCTGGTCGGTCGAGGGGCGCGGGCTGTGGTGCAGCTGGTCGATCGGCCGGCGCGCGTCCGAGCCCTGGTCGGGCCCGGCCGTCGCCGCCGAGGTCTGCAGCCGGCAGGTGCGGAAGGACTCGACCAGCGGGTAGCCGTAGACGAAGGCCGACAGGCCGATGGCGCGGGCCTGGGCCTGGCGTGCCGCGGCCAGCGCGGTGGCCGTGGGTGTGGTGCTCATGGGGGTGTCTCCTGGTGTGGGGTGTTCAACCTAGATTCGGCAGTTGGATGCGCTTGACGGTGCCGTGATCGGCGTGCCAGGCAAGGCGCGACGACGCGGCGCACTCCTGTGCGCAAGGAGGAGCAACGCCGCATGGCGCGGCGAGCGCGGTGCCGGCGGGTGCATAGCGGCCTCACCCACAAGGTGAGGGCAATCGAAGGGGTCAAGTCCCGTGTTCATGCGGCGTTCCAAAGGGCTGCGAGCGGTCAACTGCTGAATCTGGGTTCAGTCCAGCTTCACGCCGGTGGCCTGGATCAGCCGCAGCGCGAGGGGCAGCGACTGGCGGTAGGCGGCGTCCGCCTCCTCGGGCGTGTTGCCGACCGGCTCGGCGCCGAGTTCCTCGATGCGGCGGCTGACTTCGGGCTGGTGCACGACATCGGCCACCGCGCGGCCGAGCCTCGCCACCACCGCGTCGGGCGTGCGGGCCGGCACCATCAGCGAGGTCGGCCCGGTCTGGGCGTAGACCTCGTCGGGGTAGCCCTGCTCGGCAAAGGTCGGCACCGCGGGCAGCGCCCGTGCGCGCCGCGGGCCGGCCACGGCCAGCGCGCGCAGCTTGCCGGCGGCGATGTAGGGCTGCAGCGTGGTGACCGAGCCCACGGTCATCTGGATGGTGCCGGCGATCAGGTCGATCGCCATCGGTCCCTCGCCCTTGTAGGGCACGTGCAGGGTCTTGAGGCCGTAGGTCCTGTCCATGTAGACCTGGATCTGGTGCGGCTGCGTGCCGGGCCCCCAGGATCCCATGGCGTAGCGGCCCGGGGCCTGCCGCAGCACGGCCAGCAGGCTCTTGACGTCCTGCGCGGGCACCGAGGGATGGACCGCGAGCACGGTGCGCATGGTCGCGACGTCCGAGACCATGCGCAGGTCGGTGCGCGGGTCGTAGGGCAGCTTGCCGTACAGCGCAAGGTTGGCGGCCACCGGGGCCGGCGTGGTCAGCAGCAGCGTGTGGCCGTCGGGCGCGCTCTTGGCCACATGGTCGGTGCCGATGATGCCGCCCGCGCCGCTGCGGTTCTCCACCACCACGGGCTGGCCCAGCTTTTTGGCCAGGCCTTCGGCCAGCAAGCGCGCGAGCGTGTCGGTCGAGCCGCCGGGCTGGTACTGCACGACGATGCGGATCGGCTTGGACGGGTAGTCGGGGTCGGCGGCACCTGCCGTGCCGAGCCTGCCCAGGGGCAGCAGCGCGAGGGCGCCGTGCAGAAGATGGCGGCGGCGCGTCATGCGGCGCTCCCGACGATGAGCGCGTCCACGGCCACGCAGCCGCCCTCGCCCACCGGCCGCGCGATCAGCGGATTGATCTCGGCGCTGGCCAGCGTGTCGCCGGCGCGCAGCGCGAAGTCCGCGAGGGCCTGCAGCGCGGCGGCCAGGGCGTCCCGGTCCACCGGCGGGCGGCCGCGCGCGCCGTCCAGGATGGCGGCGCCGCGCAGCTCGCCGAGCATGGCCTGCGCATCGCCGGGCGCCAGCGGCAGCGGGCGCAGCACCACGTCGCGCAGCGTCTCCACATGGATGCCGCCCAGGCCGAACATGAGGATGGGACCGAACACCGGGTCGCGGTGCACGCCGGCGATGCACTCCACACCGCCGCCCTCCACCATGCGGGCCACGAGCGCGCCGTCCAGCCGCGCCGCGGGCAGTGCGGCCCGGGCGCTGGCGCGCGTGGCTTCGAACGCGGCACGCACCTGCGCCGCGCCCTGCAAGCCCAGCGCCACGCCGCCCACGTCGGACTTGTGCGCGATGCCGGCGCTGACGATCTTCAACGCCACCCTGCCGCCCAGGGCCTCGGCCGCCGCCGTGGCCGCGTCGGCGCTGTGCACCACGCGGTGGGCCACCACGGGCACGCCGGCCTCGGCCAGCAGCGCGAGCGCGGCCGGCTCGGACAGCGCGCCGGGCGCCAGCGCCAGCGCAGGGCCCGTGGACGCCGCGACCGGCGCCACCGCGCCAGGCGCGGGCAGGCCCGCCAGCGCCGCGACCGTGCGGATGCCGTCCGACGGGTCCGCGAACACCAGGCAGCGCATGGCCTCCAGCTCGGCGCGGCGCTCGGGCGCCAGCAGCGTGCTGACGGCCAGCAGCGTGTCGGGATAGGCCTCGCGCAGGGCAGCCACCAGCGAGCGCAGCACGGGCCAGAACGCGTCCGATGCGCCGGCCGCCGCGAGGAAGCCCATCCACGAGGCGAAGCGCTGGTCGTCCAGCATCAGGCGCGCGGCACGCTCCATGAGCGAGAGGTCGTTCGTGACCTGGCCCGTGATGTCCACCGGGTTGCGCGGCGCCGCGAACGGCACCCAGTCGCGCAGGCGGTCCTGCGCGGCCTGGCCGAGCGGCCGCACGTCCAGGCCCTGGGCCGAGGCGTCGTCGGCCATCAGCGCGCCGACGCCGCCCGACAGCGTGAACAGGCCGATCGAACGGTCGCGCGGACGCCCGGCCACGGCCGCGCTGTGGGCCAGGTCGAAGAACTCGGTCAGCGTGCGGGCGCGCAACACGCCATAGCGGCGGAACACCGCGTCGTAGACGGCGTCGTCGCCGGCCAGCGCGGCCGTGTGCGAGGCCGCGGCCTGTGCGCCGAGCGCGGTGCTGCCGACCTTGACCATGACCACCGGCTTGCCCGCCGCCTGCGCCAGCGCCAGCGCGGCGCGCAGCCGCGGGCCGTCGCGGCAGCCCTCGATGTAGCCCATGATCACGTCGGTGCCCGGGTCCTGCGCGAGCCAGGCCAGGCAGTCGGCCAGCTGCACGTCGGCCTCGTTGCCGGTGGTGGCCCACAGCGACAGGCCGACGCCGCGCGCGCGCGCCATCGCATAGGCGTAGGCGCCGAACGCACCCGACTGGCTGACCAGCCCGATGCGGCCGGGCTGCACGCGGCCCACGTTGGGCGCCGGTGAGAAGGTGGCGTACACATGGCGCGCCACGTTCATGAAGCCCAGGCAGTTCGGCCCGATCAGCCGCACGCCGGCCGCGCGCGCCCTGGCACCCAGGCGGGCCTGCGCCGCCGCGCCCTCGGCGCCGACCTCGGCGAAGCCCGAGGAGAACAGCACCACGCCCTTGGCACCGGCCTGCACGGCGTCGTCGAAGGCACTGTCCACGAGCGGCGCGGGCACGGCCAGGATGGCCAGGTCCACCGGCCGGCCGATGGCCTGCACGCTGGGCCAGGCCGGCAGCTCCTGGATGCGCTCGGCATGCGGGTTGACGGGGTACACGGCGCCGTCGAAGCCGAAGCGGCGCTGGTAGTCGATGGGGATGCCGCCGATCTTCTGCGCGCTGGTCGAGGCGCCGACCACCGCGATCGAACGCGGTGCGAACAGGGCGGACAGCCCGGCGTCCTGGGATGCGAAGAGGTCCATGCGATGGGCTCCGGTTCAGAAGTTGTGGCGGATGCCGGCGGCCAGCACGCGCACGCCGTTGCCGCTGTCGGCCACGACGGGCACGCCGGCCAGCGTGGCCGAGGCGCCGCCGCGGTTGGCCAGCCCCAGCCAGCGCGCGTACAGCGCCGTGCGCTTGCTCAGGTGGTGGTCGTAGCCCAGCGTCCAGGCCAGCTGCGCGCGCTCGCTGCCGCTGAGCTTGCGCTGGGCGGCTTCGAGGACGAGGCTGGAGAACGGCGTCACGGGGTAGGAGGCTCCCAGGCTCAGCAGGCGTGCATCGGGCGCCGCCGCATGGCGGACCGTGGTGCGCATGGCATGGGCGTAGAGCGTCAGATCGGCCAACTGGTAGCTCGCGCTGAGCGCGTGGTAGGTCGTCACCGCCGGCACGGCCACCGGTGCCGCCCCGCTGCCGGAGCGCGCACGCTGAAAGCCATAGGCCACATACCAGGGCTTGGCCGACCAGCCGAAGGTGGCGCCCTTGAACTCGCCGCTGCGCCGGCTCGGCTCCGATGCCTTGCTGGGTGCATAGGCGATGTCCGCGAGGAAGGGGCTGCTGGCTGGTGTGCGGTAGCGCAGCATGCCGCTGGCGCGCGCCGCGAAGGGGCTGATGCCGGGCTGCGCATCGGTGACCGACACCAGGTTCAGCGGCGAGAACACGGCGTTCACGCCGTAGGGATCGGCCCGGAACAACGTGTAGAACATCGGCGTGTACATGCGGCCCGCGTCGATCTGGCCCCAGGGGCCGGAGATGCCCACGAAGGCCTGGCGCGAGAACGCCAGGCCCGGGCCGGGCAGCGTGCCGGCGCCGGTCTCGGGGTCGTAACCGGCCTCCAGCAGGAAGTGCGCATCGAGGCCGCCGCCCAGGTCCTCGGTGCCGCGAAAACCAATGCGCGATGCGGTGTGGCCGCCCTCCTTGAGGCCCGTGGTCGCGGCACCGCCCGAAGTGGCCCGCGTCAGCGCCAGATCGACCGTGCCGTAGATCGCCACGTTGCCCTGCGCCCAGGCACCGCCCCACGCCGCGAGCGCGATCACCGCGCCGGCTGTCTTGTTCATCCGTCTTGTCTCCGTTGGTCTGTAGTGCGCCCAACGATAGAAATGCCCGCCGAACGAATCTGTCAACGCATTGACAGATTTGCGAACATCGCGCCCGGGAGAACCCTGTGATGCCCCCCTTGCCCATCCCCGACGAAGCCACCGACAGCCGCGCGCTGATCGCGCGCGGGCTGCGTCTGATCGAACTGTTCAGCAGCTGGCCGGACCAGCGGCTGGACGAGCTCATGCGCTCGGCGCGGCTGGAGCGCTACACGCGGCGCACGCAGCTGCTGTCGCAGGATCCGCTCCGGCGCGAGCTGATGGCCGTGGTTTCGGGCTGCCTGGAGATCAGCAGCAGCAGCCGGCACGGCCGCAAGTACGTCAATGCCTTGCTGGGTCCCGGCCAGGTGGCACCGCTGGTGCGCCTGCTCGAGGACGTGCCGCTGCCCTACGACTACCACGCCCACGAGGACTCGGTCATCGTGCACCTGCCCTGCGACGCCGTGGTCGCCGTGCTCGACGCCGAGCCCGTGCTGTGGCGCGGCGTGGCCCGGCTGGGCCTGCGGCGCCAGCGCCAGAGCATCGCGCTGTTGCAGAACCAGATGCTGGCGCCCGTGCCCGGCCGCGTGGCGGCCACGCTGCTGAGTCTGGCGGAACTCTACGGTGCCCAGCAGGACGAGGGTGGGCTGGACCTGCGCGTGCGGCTGTCGCAGAACGACCTGGCCTCCATGCTCACGCTGTCACGCCAGACCATCAACAAGGAACTGGGGCGCCTGGTCGCGCAAGGCGTGATCGAGCTCAGCTACAAGCGCATCGCCATCCTCGACGCGCAGGCCCTGCGCCGCATCGCCACCGCGCCCTGAGCCGCGGTCTCAAGCCCGCTGGCGCAGCGTGGCCGAGGGCGCCTCGCCGAAGCGCTGCGCATAGGCCTGGGCGAAGCGGCCCAGGTGCGTGAAGCCGCAGTCCAGCGCCACCGTGGCCACCGTGGTGCCGGCCTGCGGTTCGCGCAGCCGGCGGTGCGCCACGTCGAGCCGCAGCGCGCGGAGGTACGCCATGGGCGTGCAGGCGCGCTCGCGCTGGAAGGCGTCCTGCAGCGTGCGCACGGACACGCCGGCGGCCTCGGCGATGTCGCCCATGCGCAGCGGCGCGTCGGCGTGCTCGCGCATGTAGGCCTCGGCTCGGCGCACGCAGGCGCGGCCGCCCTGCCCCGGCCGCACGACGGGCGCGGTCGGCACTTCCTCCCAGGGCTGGCCGGCCAGCAGCAGCTGCACCAGCAGGCGCTCCATCTCCAGCGCCACCAGCGGGTGCGCCTGCACGGCCGCCAGCATGGGCTCGGCATTGAGCAGCAGCTGCAGTTGCTGCAGCCAGGCCTGCAAGGCCGGCCGGCGCAGATCGAACGCGGCGTCGAAGCGGATCGCGCGGCCCGCGTGCGCCTCCAGCATGCGGCGGTCCAGCCGCAGCACCAGCTGCTCGGCATCGGCCGACAGCGCGGCCACGAAGCGCTCGCCCGGCGCGCAGGCCATGCCCTGCAGGCCGCGCGTCTGCAGGGCCTGGCCGCCCACCAGCGTGTCGGCCTGGCCGCGCAGGCAGAACATCAGCAGGTGGTAGTCCTCCACGTGCGCCACGTCCACGCGCATGGCCTCGCCGAAGGCGATGGTGCCGATGCCGATGCCGCCCACGTTGAGGTAGTCCATGTGGGCCCGGCCGCCGCGCGGCCGCGCGATGGGTTGCAGGCCGTGGGGCTGCATCACGCGCGAGATGCGCGTGCGCGTGTCCTCCAGGTCCTCGGACTCGAACAGGCGGCGCGCGCGCAGCAGCGCGGGCTCGAACACGGCGCAGGCGGCTGGACGGGATGTCTGGCTGGTCAACACGGCGTGGTCTGGCGCAAGAAGCGCGCCAGCACGCGGTGGCCGCAGATCGCTGCGCAAAGCGGACAGGCGCCGCCCGCCCCTGCGCGAAGCGGATCGCCAGACGCCCCCCGGTCTTCGAAGAATGGCTTCCACGCGCTGCCACCGTGCGGCGCACCGCCACAGGACCCCCGCATGAACCATCCCGTCGACATCAGTGCACTGAAATCGATCAAAGCCACGGCCGAGGCGGCCGCCCTGGTGCACTTTCCGCAGCCCGATGGCTCGCGCGTGCCCTACGCCGTGTTCAGTTCGCAGCAGGTGTTCGAGCGCGAGCAGGAACGCATCTACCGCGGCCCGACCTGGAGCTTCGTCGCGCTGGACGCGGAGATCCCCCATGCCGGCGACTACAAGAGCACGTTCGTGGGCGACACCCCGGTCGTCGTCACGCGCCTGGACGACGGCGGCGTGGCCGCCTGGGTCAACCGCTGTGCGCACCGCGGCGCCATGGTCTGCCGCCATGCGCGAGGCAACGCGAGGACGCACACCTGCGTCTACCACCAGTGGAGCTTCGACGCGCGCGGCAACCTGCAGGGTGTGCCGTTCCGCCGCGGCAAGGACGGCGCGCCCGGCATGCCGGCCGACTTCGACCCCAGGAACCACGGCCTGCGCCAGCTGCGCGCCGAAAGCTACCAGGGCCTGGTGTTCGCCAGCTTCAGCGACGCCGCACCGCCCCTGGCCGAGTACATCGGCCCGCAGATGGCGCCCTGGGTCGACCGCGTCATGCACAAGCCGGTGGTCTACCTCGGTTGCACGCGCCAGTATGCGCGCTCGAACTGGAAGCTCTACTACGAGAACGTCAAGGACCCGTACCACGCCAGCCTGCTGCACCTGTTCCACACCACCTTCAACATCTTCCGCGTGGGCATGAAGGCGCGCTCCATCGCCGACGCGCGGCACGGCCTGCACAGCATCATCACGGCCACCAAGGCCGACGAGAGCGACACCGCCACGGCCTACAAGCAGCAGGCCATCCGCTCCATGGACGAGGGCTTCCACCTCGAGGACGACTCGGTGCTGGGCTTCGTCTCGGAATTCGAGGAAGACTGCACCAACCACATCCAGACCATCTTCCCGCAGCTCGTGCTGCAGCAGATCCACAACACGCTGGTGGCGCGCCAGGTGCTGCCCAAGGGGCCCGGCGAATTCGAGCTGGTCTTCCACTTCTTCGGCTACGCCGACGACACGCCAGAGCTGCGCGCGCTGCGCATCAAGCAGGCCAACCTGGTCGGCCCGGCCGGCTACATCTCCATGGAAGACACCGAGGCCACCGAGCTGGTGCAGCGCGGCACGGCCCGCGATGCCGACGCCACCTCGGTCATCGAGCTGGGCCGCTCCGACCCCACGCGCGAGGACACCATGGTCACCGAGAACCTGATCCGCAAGTTCTGGACCGGCTACCAACAGCTCATGGGGTATTGAGATGACGACGACGCTGGCAGAACGCACCACCACCGCCACCACCCCATCGCTCGACAGCCTGCTGCTCTGGTTCGAGATCCACCAGCTGAACGAGCGCTACTGCGCCGCGCTGGACAACGACCGCCTGGAGGAATGGACCACGCTGTTCACCGAGGACTGCCTCTACGAGATCGTGCCCCGGGAGAACGCCGACCTGGGCCTGCCCATCGGCCTCATCCACTGCACCAACCAGCGCATGCTGCGCGACCGCGTGGTCTCGCTGCGCCACGCCAGCATCTACGAGGACCACAGCTGCCGCCACATGACCAGCGGTCTGGTACTCGCCCCGCACGGCGACGGCAGCGTGCAGGCCGAATCGAGCTACGTCGTCGTCCAGACCCGCACCAACGGCGAGAGCTTCGTCTACCAGGCCGGCCGCTACCTGGACCGCATCGTGCGCACGCCGGCCGGCTGGCGCTACGCCCAGCGCCGGGTCGTCTACGACACCTCGCGCGTCATCACCCTCCTCGCCACCCCGATATGAAAACACCCCCGTTTGAACTTCTCACTGCGTGTAGAAGTTCCATCCCCCCTCAAGGGGGCGCCGCCAGCGGCCGGGCAGAGCCCGTTCCGCGGCGTCTGCCCGCATGGCCTGCTCCGCGGCCTTTGGACCATTGGCTTGCGAGCCGGCTGCGTGGACCGCTGGTGGCGCGTCAGCGCCATGGACATTTGACATGAGCACCACCACCGTCCTCCAACCCGCGACCTGGACCGACGTGGGCGCGCCCGACGACTTCCCCGACGGCGCGGTCTGGCCCGTCGTGGCCGGTGGCATGCCGATTGCTATGTTCCGGCAAGGGGAGTCGCTGCATGCGCTGCACGACCTGTGCACGCATGGCAACGCCCGGCTGTCCGACGGCTACGTCGAAGACGGCCGCATCGAATGCCCGCTGCACCAGGGCCTGTTCGACATCTGCACCGGTGCAGCCTGCGGCGGCCCGGTGACCGAGGACGTGCGCAGCTATCCGGTCCGCGTGCGCGACGGCCGCGTCGAGGTCGCCACGCCGCTGCTCCCCTGATCTGTCCATCCCACGGAGTGTCCATGCCCGCATCGAAGAGCTTTTTCCATCCGCGCCACGCCGGCGCCCTTGTGGCGCTGACGCTGGCCGGCAACGCTGCCCTGGCCGCCGACCCCATCAAGGTCGGCCTGGCGCTGGACATCTCCGGCCCCTTCGCGGCCGGCGGCGCCGAGACGCGCGACGCCATCAACCTGGCCATCAAGCTGCTGGATGGCAAGCTCGGCGGCTACCCGGCCGAGTTCCTGCAGGCCGACACGGCCGGCAGCCCCGACCAGGCCAAGCAGGTCGTGGACCGATTCCTCCAGCGTGACAAGATCGACTTCTTCACCGGCCCCACGCCGTCCAACGTGGCGCTGGCCGTGGGCCCGGCGCTGTTCGCGGCCAAGGTGCCCTTCATCACGAGCAACCCGGGCCCCAGCCAGTACGCCGGCGCGCAGTGCAACCCCTACTTCTTCGGCCAGAGCTACCAGAACGACACCTGGGACGAAGCGGCCGGCCAGTGGGCCACCGACAAGGGCCTGAAGACCTCCTTCATCGTCGCGCCCAACTACCCGGCCGGACGCGACCACCTGACCGGCTACAAGCGCTTGTACAAGGGCGAGGTGGTGGCCGAGGTCTACACCAAGGTCGGCCAGCTCGACTACGCGGCCGAACTGGCGCAGATCCGCGCGGCCAAGCCCCAGGCCGTGTACTTCTTCCTGCCCGGCGCCATGGGCATCAACTTCATCAAGCAGTTCGTGGCGGCCGGCCTGTCGCGCGACATCCAGCTCGTCACCGGCCCGGCCTCGGCCGACGAGGACACCATCGCTGCCGTGGGCGAGCCCATGCTGGGCCTGTTCTCCACGTCGCAGTACTCGCACGACGTGCCGAACGCGGCCAACCAGAAGTTCGTCGCCGAGTTCCGCAAGGCTTACAAGCGCTACCCCACCTTCTACGCCGCCCAGGCCTACGACGCCATCCTCGCCATGGACGCCGCCGTGCGCGACGTGAAGGGCAATGTGAAGGACCGCGCCGCCGTGCTGAAGGCGCTCAAGGCCGCCAACTTCGCCTCCATCCGCGGGCCGTTCAAGTACGGCAACAACAACTTCCCGATCCAGGACTACTACCTGCGCGTGATCGGCAAGGACCCGGAAGGCAACATCACGAACAAGACGCTGTCCACGCCGCTCAAGGGCTACCAGGACGCCTACCACCAACTCTGCAAAATGAAGTGACGGCCACCCTCTTCATCGAACAGATGCTCAACGGCATCGGCTACGGCCTGATGCTGTTCCTGCTGGCCGCCGGGCTCACGCTGGTGTTCGGCATCATGGACGTCATGAACCTGGCGCACGGCTCGCTGTTCATGGGCGGGGCCTACGTGGCCGCCAGCGTGCACACGCAGACCGGCTCCTTCGTCGGCGCGCTGCTCGCGGCGCTGGCCGCGGTGGTGCTGGTCGCGCTGGCGCTGGAGGCCCTGCTGGTGCGCCGGCTCTACGGGCGCGACCATCTGTCGCAGGTGCTGGCCACCTTCGGCATCATCCTGATCGCCGACGACCTCGTGAAGATGGCCTGGGGTCCCTCGCCCATCATGGCCTCGGCGCCGGCCGCGCTGGCCGGCCCGGTGGAGCTGATCCCCGGCCTGCCCTACCCGGCCTACCGCTTCGTGATCCTGGCGGCCGGCGTGCTCGTGGCGCTGGCCCTGTACGGGCTCGTCAACCACACGCGCGTGGGCATGCTGGTGCGCGCCGGCGCCTCCAACCGCGCCATGGCCGAGTGGATGGGCGTGCGCGTGGACCGCGTGTTCTCGCTCGTGTTCCTGCTCGGCGCGGCGCTCGCGGCCCTGGCCGGCGCGCTGATGGGGCCCCTCACGGCCGTGCAGGTGGGCATGGGCGAGGAGATCCTGATCCCCTCGCTCGTGGTGCTGGTCATCGGTGGCATCGGCTCGGTGCGCGGCGCCTTCGTGGCGGCCATGCTGGTCGGCCTGGTCGACACCATCGGCCGCGCCTTCGTGCCCATGGCGCTGCGCAGCGTGCTGCCGCCCACGCTGGTGTCCGACCTCGCGCCGCTGGTCGCGGGCCTGGCCACCTATGCGCTGATGGCCGGCGTGCTGGCCTTCAAACCCACCGGCCTGTTCCCCGCCCGCGGCTGACCATCCCATGCGTTCCTCGCTGTCCCGCTGGCTGCCCTGGGCCGTGTTCGCCCTGCTCGCGGCCTTTCCGCTGCTGGCCCCGCTGCTGGGGCTGGACTACTACATCAACTTCGTGCGCCGTGCGCTCGTCTTCGCGCTGGCCGCGGCCAGCCTGAATTTCATCCTGGGCTACGGCGGCCTCGTGGCGCTGGGCCACATGGGCTTCGTGGGCGTGGGCGCCTACACGCTGGTGGCGCTGGCCGATGCCGGCCAGACCTCGGCCTGGCTGCTGTGGCCGGCCGCGATGGCGGTGGCGGGCGGCATGGCCGCGCTGATCGGGCTGGTGGCGCTGCGCACGCGTGGCGTGTACTTCATCATGATCACGCTGGCCTTCGCGCAGATGCTGTACTTCGTCGCGGTGGCGCTGCGCGCCTACGGTGGCGACGACGGCTACAACCTCATGGAGCGGCCGCAGTTCGGCCTGGGCCTGGACAGCGCGCACGAACCCACCTTCTACTGGGTCGTGCTGCTGCTGTTCGCGGCCGCGATGGCCTTGCTCAACCGGGCCACCGTCTCGCGCTTCGGCCATGCCTTGATGGGCATCCGCGACAACGAGACGCGCATGCAGGCCATGGGCTTTGCGGTGTTCCGGCTGCGGCTGGCGGCCTTCGCCATGGCAGGCGCGCTGGCCGGCCTGGCCGGTGCGCTGCTGGTCTCGCACAACAGCTTCGTGAGTCCGCAGCTCATGCACTGGACGCAATCGGCCACGCTGGTCGTGATGGTCGTCATCGGCGGCGTGGGCCGGCGCTGGGGCGGACCGGTGGGCGCCGCGGTCTGGATCGGGCTCGAAGAGCTGGTCAAGCTGCACACCGAGTACTGGCACCTGCCGCTGGGCGTGCTGCTGATCGCCATCGTGTTCCTGGCGCCCAAGGGGCTGGCCAGCGTGCTGGAGCGGCGTCCTGCCCGGAGCACGCCGCTGCAGGAGGTCTTGCCATGAGCTTCTTCCAGGTCGAAGGACTCGTCAAACGCTTCGGCGCACTGCTGGCCACGGACCATGTCTCCTTCACGGTGCAGCCCGGCGAGATCCATGCACTGATCGGCCCCAACGGCGCCGGCAAGTCCACGCTCGTGAACCTGGTCTCGGGCCTGATGCCGCCCGACGCGGGCCGCGTGCTGCTCGACGGCCAGGACCTCACGCGCCTGCCCATGCACGCGCGCGTGCGCGCCGGCCTGTCGCGCTGCTTCCAGATCACGAGCATCTTCCGCGAGGCCACCGTGCGCGACAACCTGCTGCTGGCAGCCCAGGCCCATGCGGGCTCCAGCTTCGGCCTGCTGCACGACCGGCGCCACGAGCGCCCGCTGGCGGAGACGGCCCAGTCGCTGGCCGAGCGCGTGGGCCTCGCCGCGGACCAGCACCGCGTGGCCGGCACCCTGCCCCACGGCGCCCAGCGCAAGCTCGACGTGGCGCTGGCCCTGGCCGCCAACCCCAAGCTGCTGCTGCTCGACGAGCCCATGGCCGGCATGGGCCCCGAAGACTCCGAACGCATGACCGAACTGATCCGCCAGCTCCAGCGCGACATGGCCATCCTCCTGATCGAGCACGACATGAAGGCCGTGTTCGCGCTGGCCGACCGCATCTCGGTGCTGGTCTACGGCAAGGTCCTGCTGTCGGGCGATGTGGACGCGATCCGCGGCAATCCGCAGGTGCAGGCCGTCTACCTGGGCACCGAAGAACCGGCCGGAGCACCCGCCTGATGGCCGCCCCGGAACCCATCCTGCAGGCACGTCAACTGCAGGCCGGCTACGGCGCGAGCCAGGTGCTGTTCGGCGTGGATCTGGACATTCCCGCGGGCCAGGTCGTGACCCTGCTGGGCCGCAACGGCATGGGCAAGAGCACCACGATCAAGACGCTGATCGGCGCGCTCGCGCTGCGCGGCGGCAGTGTGCGTTTCGGCGGCCAGCCGCTCGCGGGCCTGCGCGCCGACGCCATCGCGCGGCTGGGCATCGCCATCGTGCCCGAAGGCCGCCAGTGCTTTCCCAACCTCACGGTGCGCGAGCACCTGCTGGCCTTCGCCGACCAGCGCAACGGCCAGCGCGGTGGCTGGGACCTGGCCCGGCTCTACGCGCTGTTCCCGCGCCTGAAGGAGCGGGAGCAGAACATGGGCAACCAGCTCTCGGGCGGCGAGCAGCAGATGCTGGCCATCGCGCGCGCGCTGTCGACCAACCCGCGCCTGCTGATCCTGGACGAGGCCACCGAGGGCCTCGCGCCCGTCATCCGCGAGGAGATCTGGCGCTGCCTGGCGCGGCTCAAGGCCGATGGCCAGACCACGCTGGTGGTCGACAAGTACATCGAGCGCCTGCTGCCACTGGCCGACCACCATGTGGTGCTGGAGCGCGGCCGCGTGGTCTGGCAGGGCGATTCGGCCGCGCTGGACGGCGACCGCGCTGTGTGGGGGCGCTACCTCGGCGTTTAACGCCCCCAGCGCAGCACCAGTGGATCGAGCCGCCGGGCCGTCTCGAGCAGGCCCTTGCGCACCTGCGGGTGCATGGCCGGCCAGGGCGCGCGCGGGGCGTCGCAGGCGATCACGCCGCCCTCTTGCATCAGCGCCTTGGCCGCGAGGAAGCCGGCCTGGCGGTTCTCGTAGTTGATCAGCGGCAGCCAGCGCGTGTACTGCGCCACCGCCTCTTCGCGGTTGCCGGCCGTGTACGGGTCCATGATCTGCCGGATGCCGTCGGGGTAGCCACCGCCCGTCATCGCGCCGGTGGCGCCGGCATCCAGGTCGGGGATCAGCGTGATGGCCTCCTCGCCGTCCCAGGGCCCTTCGATGGCCTCACCGCCCAGGCGGATCAGCTCGCGCAGCTTGCTGGCCGCGCCGGCCGTCTCGATCTTGAAGTAGCTCAGGTGCTCGATCTCTTGCGCCATGCGCGCGAGAAAGGCCGCCGACATGGGCGTGCCGGCGGCCGGCGCATCCTGCACCATGATGGGAATGTCGATCGCGTCCGACAGCGCGGCGTAGAAGCCGTGGATCTGCGCCTCGCCCACGCGGAAGGTGGCGCCATGGTAGGGCGGCATGACCATGACCATGGCCGCGCCCATGTCCTGCGCGCGGCGGATGCGCTCGGCGCAGACCTTGGTGGAGAAGTGCGTCGTCGTCACGACCACGGGCACGCGGCCGGCCACATGCTCGAGCACGGTGCGCGTGAGCAGCTCGCGCTCCTCGTCGGCGATCAGGAACTGCTCGGAGAAGTTGGCCAGGATCGCCAGGCCGTGCGAGCCTGCGTCGATCATGAAGTCGACGCAGCGCTTCTGGCTGGCCAGGTCCAGGCTGCCGTCCTCGTGGAAGGTGGTGGGAACGACGGGGAAGACGCCTTGGTAGCGTGGTGCGGTCATGGTTTCCTCAATGTGAATGGCGTGGCACGTCGGCGCCGCGGCAGCCGACCAGGAAGTCGAAGTCGCAGCCCTCGTCGGCCTGCAGCACGTGTTGCACGTAGAGCCCGGCGTAGCCGCCGCGCGCAGGCGGGGCCTCGCGCGCGGCCTGCGCGGCGCGATCGGCCAGGCGGCGTGCCAGTTCTTCGTCGGAGATGTCCAGGTGCAGCCGGCCGCCCGCGCAGTCCAGCTCGATCCAGTCGCCGTCTTCCACGGCCAGCAGCGGGCCGCCCGCGCCCGCTTCGGGCGCCACGTGCAGCACGACCGTACCATAGGCCGTGCCGCTCATGCGCGCGTCCGAGATGCGCACCATGTCCTTGATGCCTTGGCGCAAGAGCTTGGGCGGCAGGCCCATGTTGCCGACCTCGGCCATGCCGGGGTAGCCGCGCGGGCCGCAGTTCTTGAGCACCAGCACCGAATCGGCGTCCACCTCCAGCGACTCGTCGACGATGCGCGCCTTGTAGTGCTCCAGGTTCTCGAACACCACGGCGCGGCCGCGGTGCTGCAGCAGCGCCGGCGTGGCGGCCGAGGGCTTGAGCACGGCGCCACGCGGCGCCAGGTTGCCGCGCAGGATGCGCATGCCGCCGTCGGGCAGCAGCGGCTTGGCGAGCGGGCGGATCACCTCGTCGTCGTAGCTGGGCGCATCCTTCACGTTGTCCCACAGGGTCTGGCCGTTGACGGTCAGCGCCTCGGGATGCGGCAGCAGGCCGTGTTCGCCCAGGCGGCGCAGCACGGCCGGCAGGCCGCCCGCGTAGTAGAACTCCTCCATCAGGAAGCGGCCCGAGGGCATCAGGTCGACCAGCGTGGGCGTGCCGGCGCCGATGCGTGTCCAGTCCTCCAGCTCCAGCGGCACGCCGATGCGGCCGGCGATGGCCTTCAGATGGATCACGGCGTTGGTCGAGCCGCCGATGGCCGCGTTCACGCGGATCGCATTCTCGAAGGCCTGGCGCGTGAGGATCTTGGACAGGCTGAGCCCCTCGCGCGCCATCGCCACGGCACGCGCGCCCGACATCTGCGCCAGCACGTAGCGCCGCGCATCCACCGCCGGGATCGCTGCGTTGTGCGGCAGCGAGGTGCCCAGCGCCTCGGCCATGCAGGCCATGGTGGACGCCGTGCCCATGGTG
This sequence comes from Pseudorhodoferax aquiterrae, assembly GCF_014652235.1. Lineage (GTDB taxonomy): Bacteria > Pseudomonadota > Gammaproteobacteria > Burkholderiales > Burkholderiaceae_C > Pseudorhodoferax > Pseudorhodoferax aquiterrae. Next base: position 51,030 of record NZ_BMYK01000007.1, on the reverse strand, counting down.
TTGCAGGTGCCGGCCGAGCGGCTCATGCCGCCTTCGGCCGCCAGGAACTGGTGCAGGTTGATCTCGCCGGCCTTCAGCGACTCGTGCAGCTGCCACACGGCCGTGCCGGAGCCGATGTTGCGGCCCTCCAGCTTGCCGTTCAGCATGGGCCCGCCCGTGACCACGATGGCCGGGATGTCGCAGCTGGCCGCGCCCATCAGCAGCGCGGGCGTGGTCTTGTCGCAGCCGGTCAAGAGCACCACCGCGTCGATGGGGTTGCCGCGGATGGCCTCCTCCACGTCCATGCTGGCCAGGTTGCGCGTGAGCATGGCGGTGGGCCGCAGGTTGGATTCGCCGTTGGAGAACACCGGGAACTCCACCGGAAAGCCGCCCGCCTCCGAGATGCCGCGCTTGACATGCTCGGCGATCTTGCGGAAGTGCGCGTTGCACGGCGTCAGCTCCGACCAGGTGTTGCAGATGCCCACGATGGGCCGGCCGTCGAACTCGTGGTCGGGGATGCCTTGGTTCTTCATCCAGCTGCGGTACATGAAGCCGTTCTTGTCGGCCGTGCCGAACCATTCGCTGGAGCGCAGTTTCTTGGTCATGGAGATCTCACCGGTGGGGGCTGCGCGCCGTGATGAAGCGCTGCAGCAGACAGAACACGAACAGCAGCGCGCCCACGACGATGCGCGTCCACCACGAGCTCAGCGTGCCGTCGAAGGAAATCAGCGTCTGGATGATCCCGAGCATCAGCACGCCGAACAGCGTGCCGGCCAGGTAGCCCACGCCGCCCGACAGCAGCGTGCCGCCGATCACGACCGCGGCGATCGCGTCGAGCTCCAGCCCCAGCGCGTGCAGGCCGTAGCCCGACAGCATGTAGAAGGTGAACAGCACGCCGGCCAGCGCCGAGCACAGGCCCGACAGGGCGTACACGCCCACCAGCGTGCGCCGCACGGGCAGGCCCATGAGCCGCGCCGACTGCTCGTTGCCGCCGATGGCGTAGACCGTGCGGCCGAACGGCGTCCAGTGCGCGATGTAGATCGCCAGCGCCAGCACCACCAGCGCGATCACCGCCGAGAGCGACAAGGAGGTCTCGCCCGGCAGCGGGATGCGGATCTGCGCCAGGTCCGAGTACGCCTCGCTCGTGATGCTGATCGAGTCGATGCTGATGAGATAGCACAGCCCGCGCGCGAGGAACATGCCGGCCAGCGTGACGATGAAGGGCTGCAGCCGAAAGCGCTCGATCAAGAGGCCCATGAAGCCGCCGAACAGCGTGCCCATCACGAGCACCAGCGGGATCGTGGCCGCGGGGCTCCAGCCATGCCGCTCGACCAGCAACGCCGAGACCATGGTGGTCAGCGCGATGACCGAGCCCACCGAGAGGTCGATGCCCCCGGTCAGGATCACGAAGCTCATGCCGATCGCCACCACCAGCACGAAGGCGTTGTCGATCAGCAGGTTCAGAAACACCTGGGCCGAGAAGAAGCCGTCGTAGCGCAGCCCGCCCAGCGTGGCCACGGCCACGAACAGCGAGATGGTGGCGGCCAGCGGCAGGTACTTGGGGTCCAACCGCGGCGCCTGCGCGGCGGCCACCAGGGGCGGCGCGGGCACGCTGCTCATCGCAGGCCTCCCGCGGGCCGCACGGCCAGCACGCGCAGCGTGGTGCGGAACTCGGCCGATTGCAGCAGCATCACGGCGAACACCACGACGGCCTTGACCACGAGGTTGATCTCGGGCGGCACGCCCAGCGAGTAGATGGCGTAGGTCAGCGTCTGGATGATCAGGGCGCCGATCACGCTGCCCACCAGGCTGAAGCGCCCGCCCGTCAGCAGCGTGCCGCCCAGCGTCACGGCCAGGATGGCGTCCAGTTCCAGCAATTGGCCGGCGTTGTTGGCATCGGCGCTCTTGATGTTGGAGCTGATGAGCAGCCCGGCCAGCCCTGCGCACAGGCCGCAGACCGCGTAGGTGCCCAGCACCAGCCGCCGCGTCTGCACGCCTGCCACGCGCGCGGCCGTTGGATTGATGCCGACCGACTGCATGAACAGGCCCAGTGCGGTGCGCGTGGCCGCCAGGTACAGCGCGCCGAACACCGCAGCCACCACGAACACCGAGAACGGCAGGCCCAGCAGGTAGCCGCCGCCCAGGAAGAAGAAGGGCTTGTGGTAGACCGTGAGGATCTGCCCGTCGGTGATGAGTTGCGCGATGCCGCGGCCGGCCACCATCAGGATCAGCGTGGCGATGATGGGCTGCATGCCCACACCGGCCACGAGCACGCCGTTCCACAACCCACAGACCAGCGCCACGCCCAGCGCGGCCACGATGGCCAGCGGCAGGCCGAAGCGCGCCGTGCCGTCCACGTTGCCGCCGATGGTCCACGCTGCCACGGCTGCGCTGATGGCCACCACGGCGCCCACCGAGATGTCGATGCCGCGCGTGGCGATCACCAGTGTCATGCCCAGCGAGACCAGGATCAGCGGCGCCGCGCGGTTCAGGATGTCGATCAGGCTGCCGTAGAGGTGGCCCTCGCGCCATTCGATGCGCAGGAAGCCGGGGTTGAAGGCGGCGTTGACGGCGAGCAGGATGGCCAGCGTCACCAGGGGCCAGAGCAGGCGGTGCTGCATCCAGCGGTTTGAGATTGCGGAGGGCGCGCTCATGTGCGGGCCCTGCGCAGGTGTGGTGCGCGGGCCGAGGGCACCGGGTGGCCCCTTCCGCGAATGTCCCCCGCCAGGGCCGCAGGCGGCCCAGGCTCCTCCTTGATTTCGCTGCAGGGGCCACCCAGTACCCTCGACCCGGGGCACGTCGCGTCGTGCGGCGGCGTGCGACGCGACGCTGCCAGACCACGACGATGGTGTGCTCCACGCAGCGAAATCAAGGAGGAGGACTTGCCCGCCTTGCCGGCCCCAGGCCGGCAAGGCGGGCAAGGCCGGGGGACATTCGCGGAGTGGAGTACACCGTCGGCGCGGTCCACCCCCAAGCGCTCGCAAAAAGGGTCGGTCATGCACCCGCCGCAATCATCTCGTACACATCGTCCTCCGAACTGCCCGCAGGCAACTCCCCCACCTTGCGCCGGTCCCGCAGCACCACGATGCGGTGCGCCACGCGCACCACCTCGGCGATCTCCGACGAGATGAACACCACCGCCATGCCGGCCTCGGCCAGTTGCAGGATCTGCTCCATGATTTCCTGCTTGGCTGCCACGTCGATGCCGCGCGTGGGCTCGTCCAGGATCAACAGGCGCGGCGCAGTGGCGAGCCAGCGCGCGATCACGGCCTTTTGCTGGTTGCCACCCGAGAGCAGGCCGATGGGCGTCTCGATGCTGGCGGTCTTGATGCCCAGCTGCGCGACGAAGCGCTCGGCCAGCCGCGCCTGCTCGGCGCGCGGCAGGAACTTGCCCACGCCCATGCGCGCCTGCAGTGCCAGCGCGATGTTCTCGCGCACCGAGAGCTCGGCCACGATGCCGTCGGTCTTGCGCTCTTCGGGGCACAGTGCCAGGCCCGCGGCAATCGCGTCCGAGGGGCTCGCAAAGCGCACCACCTGGCCGTCGATGGCCAGCGTGCCACGGTCCGGCGTCTCCAGGCCGAACAGCAGGCGCGCGAGTTCGGTGCGGCCGGCGCCCAACAGGCCAGCCAGGCCCACCACCTCGCCAGCGCGCACCTGCAGGTCGATGGGCTGCAATTGCGCAGCCTGGCCCAGGCCTTCGGCGCGCAGCAAGGGTACGGTGCGGGCCTCGGCCGTCTGCGCGGGCGCGGGCCGGGCCTGCGCGGCGGCCAGCTCGCGCCCCAGCATGGCAGCGATCAGCGCGGGCGCCGGCAGTTCGGCCACGGGCCACTCCCCCACCCAGCCACCGTTGCGCAGCACCGTGATGCGGTCGGACACGGCGTAGACCTGGTTCATGAAATGCGTGACGAAGACGATGGCCAGCCCCTCGTCGCGCAGCTGGCGCAGCACGGCGAACAGCTTGCGGACCTCGTCGTCGTCCAGGCTGGAAGTGGGCTCGTCCAGGATCAGCACGCGCGCCTGCACGCCCAGGGCCCGCGCGATGGCCACCATCTGCTGCACGGCCACCGGGTAGCTGGACAGCAGCCGTGTCACGTCGATGGCCAGGCCGATGCGCGCGAGCAGTTCGCGCGCCTGGGCGTGCACGGCCGCCCAGTCGATGCGCAGGCCACGGCGCGGGTAGCGCCCCGCGAACATGTTCTCGGCCACCGACAGGTTGGGGCACAGGTTCACCTCCTGGTAGACCGTGCTGATGCCCAGGCGCTGCGCGGCGATCGGCGAATCGGGCCGCACGCGTTCGCCGCCCAGCCGGATCTCGCCGCTGCTCGCCGGGAACACGCCGGTCAGCACCTTGATCAGCGTGGACTTGCCCGCGCCGTTCTGCCCCATCAGCGCATGGATCTCGCCGGGGTACAGGCGCAGCTGCACGTCGTCCAGCACCGCAATGTCGCCAAAGCGTTTGCCGATGCCCGACAGCTCCAGAACAGGATCCACCTGGGGCATGGTCGTCATGCCTTGTTCTTGTGGTAAACGTCGATGAACACCGCTGCCAGCAGCACCAGCCCCTTGATGACCTGCTGGTAGTCGATGCCGATGCCCAGGATGGACATGCCGTTGTTCATCACGCCCATGATGAACGCGCCGATCACCGCGCCCATGACCTTGCCGACGCCGCCCGAGGCCGAGGCGCCGCCGATGAAGCAGGCCGCGATCACGTCGAGCTCGAAGCCCAGCCCGGCCTTGGGCGTGGCGGTGTTGAGCCGCGCTGCGAACACCAGCCCGGCCAGCGCGGCCAGCACGCCCATGTTCACGAAGGTCAGGAACGACAGGCGCCGCGTGTCGATGCCCGACAGCCGCGCGGCCTTCTCGTTGCCGCCCAGCGCATAGATGCGCCGGCCGATGGTGCTGCGCCGCGTGACGAAATCGAACAGCAGGATCAACAGCGCCATCACCACCAGCACGTTGGGCAGGCCGCGGTACGAGGCCAGCAGCCACGCGAAGCCGATCAGGATCGCGGCGAACACCAGTGTCTTCGCCACGAAGAAGCCCGCAGGCTCGCTCGTGATGCCGTGCGCGCGCTGGCGCTGGCGTGCACGCCAGCCGGTCCACGCGAACAGCAGCGCAGCACCCATGCCCAGCAGCAGCGTGAACAGGCGCAGGCTCTGCTGGCCCGGCGTGGGCGGCGCGGCGAGCGGGTCGGGGATGAAGCCGCTGCTCAGGCCCTGGAACACCTCCGGAAACGGCCCCACCGACTGCCCGGCCAGCACCGCCAGCGCCAGGCCCTTGAACACCAGCATGCCGGCCAGCGTGACGATGAAGGACGGAATCCGCGCATACGCCACGAACCAGCCCTGCGCCGCGCCGATCGCGGCGCCGCAGGCCAGGCAGGCCAGCGTGGCCGGCAGCACGGGCCAGTCGTGCTGCACCATGAGCACCGCGGCCAGCGCGCCGACGAAGCCGCAGACCGAGCCCACCGACAAATCGATGTGGCCGGCCACGATCACGAGCAGCATGCCCAGCGCCATGATCACGATGTAGCTGTTCTGCAGCACCAGGTTGGTCAGGTTGAGCGGCTGCATCAGCGTGCCGTCCGTCACGACCTGGAAGAACACCATGATGGCCACCAGGCTCAGCAACATGCCGTATTCACGGACGTTGTGGCGCAGGAAGCTGCCCATGGAGGGCGATGGCACGACGGGGGCGGCGCGCGTGGGCAATGTCTCTTCTGTCATGTCAAGGCTTGCGGTTGCGGCGCGTGGGCTTTCAGGATCGCGGCCATGATGCGTTCCTGCGAGGCTTGCGCGGTGGGCATCTCGGCCACGAAGCGGCCTTCGTTCATCACGTAGATGCGGTCGGAGATGCCCAGCAGCTCGGGCATCTCGGACGAGATCACGACCACGCAGCGGCCCTGCGCCGCCAGTTCTGCGATCAGCGCGTAGATTTCGTACTTGGCGCCCACGTCGATGCCGCGCGTGGGCTCGTCCAGGATCAGCACCTTGGGCTCGGTGAACAGCCACTTGCCCAGCACCACCTTCTGCTGGTTGCCGCCCGAGAGGTTGAGCGTCTTCTGCAGCACGTTGGGGGTGCGGATGCGCATGGACTTTCGGTAGCGCTCGGCCACCGCATGTTCCTGCTCCTGCGAGATCACGCCGCCGCGCGACACACCGGGCAGGTTCGCCAGCGACGTGTTGAACTGGATGCTCTCGTCCAGCACCAGGCCCGCGCCCTTGCGGTCTTCCGTCACATAGGCCAGGCCATGCGCGATGGCCTTGCCGACCGTGCCCACGTCGACGGGCGTACCGTCCACCAGCACCTCGCCGCGGATCTGCCGCCCCCAGCTGCGGCCGAACACGCTCATCGCGAACTCGGTGCGGCCCGAACCCATGAGGCCGGCGATGCCGACCACCTCGCCGTGGCGCACGTTCAGGTTCAGGTCCTTGAGGAAATCGCGGTCCGGGTGCTCCGGGTGGCGGGCCGACCAGCCACGCACCTCGAAGCCGATGGCACCGATCTTCGGGGCGCGCGGCGGGTAGCGGTCGGCCATCGCGCGGCCCACCATGCCGCGGATCACGCGGTCTTCGCTGACGGGCTGGCCCTGGCAATCGATGGTTTCCACGCTGCTGCCATCGCGCAGGATGGTCACCGAGTCGGCCACGCGCGCGATCTCGTTGAGCTTGTGCGAGATCAGGATGCAGGTGATGCCCTGGGCGCGCAGGCCCATCAGCAGGTCCAGCAGCGCCGCGCTGTCGTTCTCGTTCAGGCTGGCCGTGGGCTCGTCCAGGATCAAGAGGCGCACCTTCTTGGACAGCGCCTTGGCGATCTCCACGAGCTGCTGCTTGCCCATGCCCAGCTCGCCCACATGCACCTGCGGCGATTCGCGCAGGCCCACCTTGTCCAGCAGCGCCTGGGTGCGGCCATGGGCCTGCACCCAGTCGATCACGCCGCGCGTGGCGACCTCGTTGCCCAGGAAGATGTTCTCGGTGATCGAGAGCATGGGCACCAGCGCCAGCTCCTGGTGGATGATGATGACGCCCGCGGCCTCGCTGTCGTGGATGCCGCCGAAGCGCTGCACGGCGCCGTCGTAGACGATGTCGCCCTCGTACTCGCCGTGCGGATAGACGCCCGACAGCACCTTCATGAGCGTGGACTTGCCCGCGCCGTTCTCGCCCACGAGGGCGTGGATCTCGCCCTCGCGGATGGCGAGGTCGACCCGGTCCAGCGCCACCACGCCCGGGAAGGTCTTGCGGATCGCCCGCATCTCCAGCAGCGTGCCCATGCCAGCCCCTGCCCGCTTACTTGATCTGCGAGGCCTTGTAGTAGCCGCTGCCGACCAGCACGGGCTCCCAGTTGCTCTTGTCCACCGTGACGGGCTTGAGCAGGTAGGAGGGCACGACCTTCACGCCGTTGTTGTAGGTCTTGGTGTCGTTGACCTCGGGCGTCTTGCCCGAGACCACGGCGTCCACCATGTTGGCCGCGACCTTGGCCAGCTCGCGCGTGTCCTTGAAGATGGTGGAGGTCTGCTCGCCGCGCAGGATGGACTTGACGGACTGCACCTCGGCGTCCTGCCCGCTCACGACGGGGCACGGGGTCTGCTTGGTGCAATAGCCCACGCCCTTGAGCGAGGACAGGATGCCGATGGACAGGCCGTCGTAGGGCGAGAGCACGGCATCGACCTTGGCGTTGCCGTAGAAGGCCGACAGCAGGTTGTCCATGCGCGCCTGCGCCACCGCGCCGTCCCAGCGCAGCGTGCCCACCTTGTCCATGCCCGTCTGTTTGCTGCGCACCACGAGCTTGCCGCTGTCGATGTAGGGCTTCAAGACCGACATCGCGCCGTCGTAGAAGAAGAAGGCGTTGTTGTCGTCGGGCGAGCCGCCGAACAGCTCGATGTTGAACGGGCCCTTGCCCTGCTTGAGGCCCAGCGCATCGACGATGGACATGGCCTGCAGAACGCCGACCTGGAAGTTGTCGAAGGTGGCGTAGTAGTCGACGTTCTTGGAGCCCTTGATGAGCCGGTCGTAGGCGATCACCTTGACGCCCTTGTCGGCCGCGTTCTGCAAGGCCTTGGACAAGGTGGTGCCGTCGATGGAGGCGATCACGAGCACCTTGGCGCCCTTGGTCACCATGTTCTCGATCTGCGCCAGCTGGTTGGGGATGTCGTCGTCGGCGTACTGCAGGTCGGTCTTGTAGCCGCGCTCCTTGAGCACCTTGACCATGTTGTTGCCGTCGTCGATCCAGCGGGCCGAGGACTTGGTGGGCATGGAGATGCCCACCATGCCCTTGTCCTGGGCCTGCGCCCAGGGCGCGATGGCCAGCACGGCGGCAGCGGCCGCCAGGGTCTTCAGGAATGTGCGTCGCATGTTGTGTTGTCCTTTTTGGCGAAACCTTGGCAATGGGGCGTGTCAGTGCGGGAAACACCGCGGAGCCGGCTCTGCCGGGCCGCTGGTGTTGCCCCCGGCAGGGGGTTGGCGAAGCGACACGAAGTGCGCGAAGACTGGGGGCGAGCCTAGTATTTCCGCTTGGGGAACTCGGCCGCGGCGGTCTCCATCGGGAAGATGCTCTCCACGGTCTCGATGCGCTTGGGGATGGTCTTGCCGGCCACGATGTCCTTGACCGCCGTCATGAGCTGCGGGCCCAGCAGCGGGCTGCACTCGACCGAGACGTTGAGCTTGCCGGCGATCATGGCCTCGAACGCGCCCTTCACGGCGTCGATGGAGATGATCACGATGTCCTTGGCGGGCTTGAGGCCGGCCTCCTCGATGGCCTGGATCGCGCCGATGGCCATGTCGTCGTTGTGCGCGTAGAGCACGTTGATGCCCTTGCCCTCGGCCTTCAGGAAGGCCTCCATGACCTCCTTGCCCTTGGCCCGCGTGAAGTCGCCGGTCTGGCTGCGCACGATCTTGAACTTGGGGTCGGCCTTGATGATTTCCTCGAAGCCCTTCTTGCGGTCGATCGCCGGGGCCGAGCCCACCGTGCCCTGCAGCTCGACGATGCGCACCTCGCCGCTCTGGCCCTTCATCTTCTCGACCAGCCAGCGGCCGGCCTTGCGGCCCTCTTCGACGAAATCCGAACCCATGAAGCTCACGTAGAGCGAGGTGTCCTTGGCGTTGACGGCGCGGTCGGTCAGGACCACCGGGATCTTGGCGGCCTTGGCCTCGCGCAGCACGTTGTCCCAACCCGATTCGACGACGGGCGAGAACGCGATCACGTCGACCTTCTGCGCGATGAAAGCACGGATGGCCTTGATCTGGTTCTCCTGCTTTTGCTGGGCGTCGGAGAACTTCAGTTCGATGCCGGCGTCCTTGGCCGCGCTCTTGATGGATTCGGTGTTGGCCGTGCGCCATTCGCTTTCGGCCCCCACCTGGCTGAAGCCCAGCACGATCTTCTTCTGCGCGAAGGCCTGGCCCGGCAGGGCGCTGGCAAGGGCGAGTGCCGCGGCGGCGGCAATGAGGTCTCTGCGGTTCTGTTGCATGGCGTTGTCTCCTGCGGGTTTGGTGAGGCGGTATCCGCGTCTTGCTATGCAGAACGCGACTTGCCGAGGCCGGGCGCCAGTGTAAGAATGAAAAATGTATCAATCCAATCGTTTTTTCGACAAAAGCGATATCAATTCAATCATCAGGAAAACCCGATGTCGCACTGGTTTCTGCAGGCCCGGCTGAAGACGCGCCAGCTGCTGCTGCTCTCTGCGCTGGCCGAGGAAGGCAACATCCACGGTGCAGCGCGCCAGCTCAACATGACGCAGCCGGCCGCCTCCAAGCTGCTCAAGGATCTGGAAGACGTGCTGGAGGTGCCGCTGTTCGAGCGGCTGCCGCGCGGCATGCGCCCGACCTGGTACGGCGAGACCATGATCCGCCATGCGCGCCAGGCGCTGGCCAGCCTGAACCAGGCGCACGAGGAGCTCAGCGCGCTGAAGGCCGGGCGCTTCGGCCAGGTCGCCGTGGGCGCGATCACCTCGCCCGCACTGGCACTGCTGCCGCCCGCCATCGCCATGGTCAAGCGCGAACAGCCCAGCCTGCGCGTGGTGCTGGAGATCGAGAACAGCCCGCCGCTGCTCGAGCGGCTGCGCCAGGGCAAGCTGGACATCGCGGTGGCGCGCTTCTTCGCGGGCGAGGACAAGACCAATCTGCGCTACGAGCCCGTGACGGGCGAGCCGGTCTGCGCCGTGGCGCGGCCGGGCCATCCGCTGGCCGGCGCGAGCGGGCTCACGCTCGCCGACGTGGTACAGGCCGGCTGGATCGTGCCGCCGGCCGGCAGCGTGCTGCGCCACCGCTTCGACCTGATGTTCCAGGAGGCCGGGCTGGAGCCGCCGTTCAACGTGATCGAGAGCGCGGCCATCCTGTTCATCACCCGCATGCTGCAGCAAAGCGACATGCTCTGCGTGGTGGCGACCGAGGTGGCGCGCTACTACGCGGCGCACGGCATCGTCAGCGTGCTGCCGCTGGACATGCCCTGCCACATGGACGATTTCGGCCTCATCACGCGCAGCGACCGGCTGCTCTCGCCCGGGGCCACGCTGCTCATGCAGGCGCTGCGCACGGCCGCGTTCTCGGCCTATGGCAAGCGCATGGAAGCCTGATCAGACCCAGCCTGCATCCACCGTGAACTCCTGCGCCGTGCACATCTTCGCGTCGTCCGAGGCCAGGAACAGCACCATGGCGGCGATGTCCTGCGGCGCCAGCTTGTCGGGCAGGCACTGGTTGCGGGCCAGTTCCTTCTCGCCCTCGGCGTCGAGCCAGAGCTGGATCTGCCGCTCGGTCATGACCCAGCCTGGGGACACCGTGTTGATGCGGATGCGGTCGGCGCCCAGCGTGCGCGCCAGGCCGCGCGTGAGCCCGTTGACCGAGGACTTGGCGATCGCATAGACGGGGTAGCCCGTGCCCTTGCCCTGCCAGCCCGTGGAGCCCAGGTTGACGATGGAGCCCGCGCCGAGCCGGCGCATGCCCGGCACCACGGACTGGATCGCGAAGAAGGCCGGCCGCTCGTTGATCGCGATGCGCTCGTCGTAGTAGGCCGGCGTGACCGACTCCAGCGTGTGGCGGTCGTCGCTGGCCACGTTGTTGACCAGCACGGAGAAGTCGCCCAGCGCGGCCTGCGCATCGGCGATGGCCGCCTGCAGGGCGGCGATGTCGCGCACGTCGCAGCGCCGCCACCAGACCGTGCCCTGGCCGGCCTGGGCGATGCCGTCGGCCAGCGCACGGCTGGGCGCCTCGGCCACGTCGACGAAGGCCACGTGCGCGCCCTGGGCCGCCAGCGCCGCGACGATGGCCGCGCCGATGCCGCTGCCGCCCCCCGTCACGAAGCAGTTGCGGCCGCGCAGGCTGGGGTAGGACGCCTTGCTGTCTCCGGCAGGTAGAGTTGACATATTCATATTGCTATCTGTAATTGCAAAAATCATTTCTTTCTAATATGAATGTGCCTTGATACGATCCGCCGCGTCAAGCCCCCACCCCCATGCCTGCCGACGCTCCCATGCCCGACGCGCCACGTCCCCTCTCCGAACCGCACTGCGTCTGGGATGCCGGCGCCCAGCTCGGCGAAGGCGCGCTGTGGTCGTCGCGCACGCAGGCGCTGTGGTGGGTCGATATCCTGGGCCGGCGGCTGCACCGCCTGGCGTGGCCACAGGGCGCGCGCACGCACTGGGACTTCGACCAAGAGGTCTCGGCCGTGGCCGAACGCGCGGACGGCACCGGCCTGCTGCTGGCCCTGCGCCACGGCTTCTTCGCCTTCGATCCCGAGGACGGGCGGCTCACGCCCTTGCACCGGGTCGCGGACGAGCCCGCGCACAACCGCTTCAACGACGGCAAGTGCGATGCCCACGGCCGCTTCTGGGCCGGCAGCATGGACTTCGACTGCGCCGCACCCACGGGCGCGCTGTACCGCTTCGACCCCGACGGCCGCTGCACGCGGCACGACGCGGGATTCGCCGTGACCAACGGCCCGACCTGGTCGCGCGACGGCCGCACCATGCTCTTCAACGACACGGTGCAGGCCCAGGTGCTGGCCTACGACTTCGATGCCGCCACCGGCCGCATCGCCGGGCGCCGGCCCTGGCTGCGCCTGGCCGCCGACGACGGCGTGCCCGACGGCATGTGCACCGACGCCGCCGGCCGCATCTGGATCGCGCACTGGGGCGGCGGCTGCGTGAGCTGCCACGACCCGGACAGCGCGGCCGAGCTCTGCCGCATCCATCTGCCCGCCCGCCAGATCACGAGCTGCGCCTTCGGCGGGCCCGACCTGCGCACGCTGTTCGTCACCAGCGCCGCCACCGGCCTGGACGCCGCGGCCCGCGCCGCGCAGCCGCTGGCCGGTGCCTTGTTCGCCGTCATGCTGGACAGCCCGGGCCTGCCGGCGCATCGTTTCGGAGACAGCACATGAGCCACACCACCGTCTGGCTGCGCCACGCCGGCCAGGAACTCGGCCTCGTGCCCTCGCTCGGTGGTGCGGTCGCGGCCTGGCGCTGCCAGCGGCCGGACGGCAGGCTGCTCGACCTCTGGCGCCCCTGGGATGGCCAGAGCACCGACCTCTACCAGCTGGCCTCGTTCGCCATGCTGCCCTGGTCCAACCGCATCGGCCAGGGCGGCTTCGCGCAGGACGGGCACTGGCACCCCATGCAGCCCAACCGAGCGGGCGAGCCCTACCCCATCCATGGCGACGCCTGGCTGCAGGCCTGGACGCTCGCGCAACCGGCGGCCGACCAGCTGCGCATGGACTTGCGCTCCCGGCACTTCGGCGGCAATCCCTACGACTACGCGGCCACGCAGCACTTCCGCCTGGTGCCGGGCGGGCTGGACCAAAGCGTCGAGGTACGGCACCTGGGCGCCGCGCCGCTGCCCCACGGCCTGGGCCTGCACCCCTGGTTCCCGCGCACGCCGGCCATGGTCGTGCAGGCCGGCGTCGACAGCGTGTGGCTCAGCGGCGACGACCCGATCCCGACCGGCTACACCCGGGACCTGCCGGCCGACTGGGACCTCAACGCCGGCATTCCCGCGCACGGCAGCTTCATCGACAACGGCTACGGCGGCTGGCAGGGCTGGGCCCGCATCGACTGGCCCGAGCATGGACTGCGGCTCACGCTGACCACGCCCGACCCCGCGGCATCCGCGCCCTGTTGCCTGGTGTACCGGCCGGCCCACGGGCCGGCGCTATGCTTCGAGCCGATCACGCACCCCATCGACGCCTTCCACCTGCCCGGCCGCCCGGGCCTGCGCGTGCTCGCGCCGGGCGAGACGCTGCGGCTGCAGGTGCAGTGGCGCATCGAAAACACCTGATCTCTCCAAGCACCCACGGCGCCCCAGGCCATGGCGGGCGCGCACTACACTGCGCCTCCCCGCAAGCACCGCCTGCAGGCCCGGCTTGCGCCATGCACGCCCACCACGGAGGAAACAATGCACCCATTGCCCGCCCGCTACGACCATGTCGGCAGCTTCCTGCGCCCCGCCTATCTGCTCGAGGCCCGTGAACAGAAAGCCAAGGGCCAGATCACGCCCGAGCAGCTGCGCCGGGTCGAAGACCGGGCCATCACCGAGATCGTGCAGTTCCAGCAGGACGTGGGCCTCAAGAGCATCACCGACGGCGAGTTCCGCCGCACCTACTTTCACATCGACTTCCTCGAGCAGCTGGGCGGGGTGAAGACCGACATCCCGGTCACCATCCAAAAGCCCGACGGCAGCGAGGAACTGGCCCCGCCCGTGATGCGCGTGATCGACAAGGTGCGCCACGCCAAGGACATCCAGCTGGCCGACTTTGAGTACCTCAAGAGCCAGGTGGCCGCCGGCAACACGCCCAAGGTGACCATCCCCTCGCCGACCATGCTGCACTTCCGTGGCGGGCGCGGCGGCATCAGCAAGGAGGCCTACCCCGAACTCGAGCCCGACTTCTACGACGACGTGGCCAAGGCCTATGGCGACGAGCTGCGTTCGCTCGCCGCGGCGGGCTGCACCTACGTCCAGATGGACGACACCAACCTGGCCTATCTGTGCGACGAGAAGATGCGCGAGGCCGCGCGCCAGCGTGGCGACGACCCCAACGAGTTGCCGCACCGCTACGCCAGGTTCATCAACAAGGTCGTGGCCCAGAAACCTGCCGGCATGCTGCTGGCCATGCACCTGTGCCGCGGCAACTTCAAGAGCACGCACGCGGCCGCCGGCAACTACGAGCCCGTGGCCGAAGCCCTGCTGAAGGAAATGGACCTGGACGCCTATTTCCTCGAGTACGACGACGACCGCTCGGGCGATTTCCGTCCGCTGCGCTTCCTGCCCAAGGGCAAGACCGTGGTGCTGGGCCTGGTGACCACCAAGTTCGGCGAGATGGAAAGCAAGGACATGCTGAAGCGCCGCATCGACGAGGCCGCACGCTACGCGCCCTTGGAACAGCTCGCGCTGAGCCCGCAGTGCGGCTTCTCGAGCACCGTGCACGGCAACAACATCGCCGTGCAGGCCCAGCGCGACAAGCTGCGCCTGGTGGTCGAGACCGCCCAGGAGGTGTGGGGCTGAACCCGGTCGTGGCGCAGGCGTGGCGCATGCCCTGATCGCCTGGCTGCCCAGCGTCTCGCAGCACCTGCTGTTCGGTGCGCTGGCGGTCCTCGTCTACATCCTGACCAACCGGGCGCGGCGCCAGCCGCGCGCGCCGACCACGGCCATCGCCTGGGTCATGGGCCTGGCGCTGCTGCCCTACCTGGTGCTGCCGCTGTTCCTGCTGTTCGGCCGGCGCAAGCTGCGGCCACTGGGCCGGCCGCGGTTGCGCGGCAGCCGGCCCGCGCGCTTCACGCACTGGGCGGCCGACCTGCTGGACGGTTTCGACCTCGCGCCGCCCAGCGACAACCGTGCGCGCTTCCATGCCGATGGCGCCGCGGCGCGCGAAGCGCTCTGGGCGCTCATCGCCGGCGCCCAGCACCGGCTGGACATCAGCACCTTCATCATCGGCCGCGACGCCTTCGGCGATGCCGTGGTCGAGCGCCTGGCCGAGCGCGCGCGCGCCGGCGTGCAGGTGCGCGTGCTGCTGGACGGCTTCGGCGCGCTGCAGCTGCCGCGCCGGCACTTCGACCGGCTGCGCGCCGCCGGCGGCGAGGTCGCCGTGTTCCGACCCCTGCTGAGCCTGCGCAACAACGGCCCGCGCAACCTGCGCAACCACCGCAAGCTGGCCATCGCCGACGACCACCGGCTGTGGAGCGGCGGGCGCAACCTGGCGGCCGAGTATTTCGAGGGCGATGCCGGCATCGCGGCCTGGACCGACCTGTCCTTCGACATCGAAGGCCCGGTGGCAGGCGCCGCGGCCTGGCAGTTCGAGCGCGACTGGAGCGCCGTGCGCCAGACCCCGCCGCGCACCGTGGCGCCGACTCCGCCCATGGCCCCGGGCGCGCCCGCGCAGTTCCTGCCCAGCGGGCCGGACCAGGCCGAGGACACGGCCCATGCGCTGCTGATCGATGCCTGTTACCGCGCCGAGCAGCGCATCCTGGCGGCCACGCCCTACTTCATTCCCGACGATGCGCTGCGCGACGCCTTGCGCCGCGCCGCGCGCCGCGGCGTGGCCGTGGACATCGTGCTGCCGGCCGAATCCAACCACCGCCTGGCGGACTTCGCGCGCAGCCGCGCCATGCGCGACCTGGCCGAGGCCGGCGTGGTGTTCCACCTGCTGCCCGCCATGTCGCACGCCAAGGCCGTGGTGGTCGACGAACAGCTGGCGCTTGCGGGCTCGATCAACCTGGACCTGCGCAGCCTGCTGCTCAACCACGAGGCCGGCGTGGTGTTCTACGGCGCGGCCGAGATCGGCTGGCTCGCGCAATGGATCGAGGGCCAGCGCGCGCTGGGCCGGCCCTACCAGGCCGAGACGCCGGGGCTGGGCCGCGACATCGCCGAAGGGCTGCTGCTTGCAGTGGCCTTCCAGTTGTAGGCCCATGGGGGGCAGGACCGGGCTGGCGCGTTAAGCTCCCGGCCCCGCCCGCCTGCCCTGCCCATGGAACCCATCAACTGGCTGCTGTTCGCCGTCTTCATCGTCATCGTGGTCTACAAGCTGGCCCGCCAGGTCCTCGACGGCCGCAAGGCGGACAAGACCACCAACCGGCGCTGAGGCTCAGACGGCGCGCCTGCGCCCGGCCGCCTTCTCGGGCACGTTGCCCCAGGTGCCCACGTTGGCCGACTTGAGCAGCGCGGAGGCCTGGCCGGTCGCGGCCAGTTCCGCGCAGGCCGCCAGCAAGGCCGGCCCGAACTGCTGCATGCGCGAGGCCGTGAGCCGCGCCGACGGCCCCGCGACCACCAACACGCCCGTGGCCGGTTCGCCGCGGCGCTGGATCGGCGCAGCCATGGAGCTCATGCCGGGCGCATAGGCCTCGGCGATCACGCTGAAGCCCCGCTTGCGGTGCTCGTCCAGCAGCCTGAGCAGCGCCTTGAACGAGGTCGGCGCGTTGGGCCCGAAGTGCTTGGGCTGGCCCATGCCCTGGCGCGTGACGTAGGCGATGGCCGTGTCCTCGGGCAGCGTCATGAGCCAGGCCTGGCCCGCCGCGCTGCACGACAGCCGCAGGTCGATGCCCATGTCCGGGTCGTACAGCAGGCCCGAGCGCGCCCCCTGGGCCTTGGCCACCAGCGTGAGCCGCTCGCCGTCGACGATGGCCAGGCGCACCAGCTCCTCGGTGGTCTGGGCCAGCCGCTGGATGACGGGCTGGGCGATGTCGACCACGCCCGACTTGGACAAAAAGCTCAGCCCCATGGAGGCCATCTTGGTCGTCAGCGCGTAGTCGCCGCGCTGCGGCAGCTGGCGTACGTAGCCGTAGCGGATCAGCTCCTGCAAGCTGCGGTGGCAGCCGCTGCGCAGCTGGCCCAGCTCGGTTGCGATCTGCGCCAGCGCCACGCCGTCGGGGTGGGCGATCAGGTATTCCAAGATGGCCAGGGACTTCTCTAAGGCGCCGCTCATGCTGTGCTTTCAAGGACTTGCGATGTTCAAAATTTGAACGGCTTCCAAAATTTGGAAACCGTTCAGCATTCTGCAATGATCCGCCCGCTTTTTCGAACGAGGAGACCCATGACCCACCCATCCCCGTCCCGCCGTGCCCTCGTGGCCGGCACCGCTGCGCTGCTGGCCGCCCCCGCCCTTCAGGCCCAGGAGATCCGCGAGCGCCAGCTGCGCTTCGCCTTCAGTCTCGCCAAGGACCACCCGCTGGGGCTGGGCGCGCAGAAGTTCGCCGACAGCGTGGCCCAGCGCAGCGGCGGCAAGCTGCGCGTGAACCTGTTCCCCGGCGCGGTGCTGGGCAGCGACATGCAGAACCTGTCGGCCGTGCGCGGCGGCACGCTGGACTTCACGTCCATGGCCACCGGCATCGTGGCCTCGCTGGACAAGCGCTTCATGCTGTTCGACCTGCCCTTTCTGTTCAACACGCCGCAGGAGGCCTATGCGGTCGCCGACGGCCCCGTCGGCACGCAGCTGCAGGCCGATCTGGCCCCGCACGGCATCGTGGGCCTGGGCATCTGGGACCTGGGGTTCCGCCACATGACCAACAGCAAGCGGCCGATCGCGCGGGCCGAGGACATCGCGGGCCTGAAGATCCGCGTGATCGGCTCGCCGATCTTCCTGGACCTGTTCAGTGCGCTGGGCGCCAACCCCGTGCCCATGACCTTCGGCGAGGTCTACGGTGCGCTGGAGTCGCGCGCCATCGATGGCCAGGACAACCCGCTCGGCGTGATCGAGTCGGCCAAGTTCGCCGAGGTGCAGAAGTACCTGTCGCTGACCCGCCATGTCTACACCGCCATGCCCTTCATGATGGGCAGGAAGACCTGGGACGCCCTCAACGAGGCCGAGCGCAAGGTCATCCGCGAGGCCGCCGACGAGGCCCGACAGTTCGAACGCCAGGCCGTGCAACGCAAAGAGGGCGAATCGATCGATGCGCTCAGGAAGAGCATGCAGGTCAACGAGGTCGGCGCGGCGGAAATCAAGCGGCTGCGCGAGAAGGTGCAGGCCGTGACCGACAAGTTCGGGCGCGAGGTCGGCGAATCGCTCGTGCAGGAGGTCCATGCCGAGCTGGCGCGCCTGCGCGGTGGCCAGTAGGAGCACGCCTTGGCCCTTCTCGGCAAGGCCGCACTGGCCATGTGGTGGGACATGGCCCCCGCCGCGCGCGCAGACTTCGAACACTGGCATGCGCATGAGCATTTCCCCGAGCGGCTCGGCATCCCCGGCTTTCGGCGTGCCTCGCGCTGGCGCGCCGCCGATGGTGGCGAAGGCGTGTTCGTGCTGTATGAGTTGGAAGACCACGGTGTGCTGTCTTCGCCGTCCTATCTGGCACGGCTCAACGCGCCGACGCCCTGGTCGACCCGCCTGATGCCGCAGCACCGGAACATGGTGCGCAGCCAGTGCCGCGTGCTGGAGAGCCGCGGCGGCAGCATGGCCGGGCACGCGCTGACGGTGCGCCTGTCCCCGGCAGCCGGCGGCGAGCAAGGGCTCCGCCAGGCGCTGCGGGCCCTGGCCCCGGAGCTGGCCGCGCAACCCGGCCTGGCCGGCCTGCACCTGCTGCGCCACGAGACGCCCGCCATCGCGCAGACCACCGAACAGAAGCTGCGCGGTGCAGGTGACCGGTATGCGGACTGGGTGCTGCTGGCCTGCGGCTATGACGCGGCCGCTCTCGCCGCGCTGGTCGGCAGCGCGCTGTCCGCCACCCGCCTGGCCGAACTGGGCGCGGCTCCCGGCGCCGTGCATGGCTTGTACACGCTGGCCTACTGCGCGGTGCCCAGCGACGTGGCCGACACGGTGGTCTGACCCGGCACGGCGCGTTGCAAGGCCGGACCGCAGCGCGCCGGCTGACCTGCAGACGGCGTGGGCACCGAAACTCGGCGCAGGGCTGCGCCGGGGAGATCGGTGCGCTCCACTCGCCGGTGCGATGGCCAGACGCTGCCGCGCGGCCGCCAGTTCAGGCCGACAAGGGCGCGCGCCGGCTCGGCGGCCGCAGTTCGACGCGGTTGCGCCCGGCCCGCTTGGCCTGGTAGAGCGCGGCGTCGGCCGCGGCCACCCAGTCGCGCGTGCTCGCGTAGTGCTTCTGCAAGGCCGCGATGCCGATGCTGCTCGTGAAGCGCAGCTCCGCATGGTCGCGGAAGCGGTGGTTCTCGGCTTCGACGCGGATGCGCTGGGCGATCTCCTGGGCCTGCTCCATGTCCGCCCCGCGCAGAAGGATCGCGAACTCGTCGCCACCGTAGCGGCCGGCGCAGTCGCTGGAGCGCACGCAGTCGCGCACGATGCGGCTCAGCGTGCAGATCACGTCGTCGCCCACGGTGTGGCCCAGGCCATCGTTGATCTGCTTGAAGCCGTCGATGTCCAGCATCATGAGGCAGGCTGGCTCGCCGATCTCTGCGTGGCGCCGCTGCGCCTCGCGCACCTGCTGCTCCCAGTAGGCACGGCCGTACAGCCCCGTCAGCGGATCGATGCGGCCCAGTTCGTCGAGCAATCGGTTCTGGCGCGAGACGCGGCGGATCAGGCGGTAGCTCGACACGCTGACCGACAGCGTGTGGATCACCAGCATAGGCAGGCAGGCCAGCACCACGCGCATGCTGCTCTCGGGCATCGCGGGGGCGTTCATCCACCAGGCGGCCAGCACGCCGGCCACCAGCATGCCCGGCAGGGATTGCAGCCACAGCAGGCGGATGCCGGTGGTGATCTTGTCCACCATGGTCAGCGTGACCAGCAGCACGCTGGGCAGCAGGTTGAACTGCATGAGCGGCACGAAGGCGCCGGCGATGGCCGAATCGATGAGCAGGTTGCGCACCTCGGCGCGCTGCGGGTTGCGGCTGCGCCGCGTGAGCCACCAGGCCAGGTGCGGCCAGACGAAGCCGCCGCAGACGACCAGGGCCCAGACCGCTGGCGCAGCGTCGCGTTCGTACAGCACGACCATGGCCACCGCCGCGCCCAGCCCCATGCCGATCACGCGCAACGGGTAGATGAGCCGGGGCAAGCGGTGGAAGTCGTCGGCCATGCGGGACAGTGCGGTGGGGCTCTCCGTGCGAAAGGGGCGCGAAAGTCTATGGCGGCGCCGCCGCCAGGGCGAGCACGAGCCGCCCTGCGGTCCCGGGGAAGCGACGGGCGGTCGGCGGGGGACGCCGCGCCGCCCTGACTCAGAACGTGTGAATGAACCGATCGCGCCCACGACGGGGTGCGGCGGGCCGCAGGCTACAGAAGCGGGCCGCCGCCCGGGCTCGTGCCCGGGCAAGGACTGCAACGCCCGCATGCGGCCTGGCGGGCCCCGGCCCGAAGGGCGAGGCCCCGAGCGCAACGATCATGATGGAAACGGGTGCTCATCGGGGGCCTCGCGTGGGTGTGAGCGGTTCGTTCACACGTTCTCACTCCTTGACCGACCCCGTCATGCCAGACACGTAGTATTCGACGAAGAACGAGTAGATGAAGGCCACCGGCAACGAGCCCAGCAGAGCGCCGGCCATCAGCGGCCCCCACTGGTAGACGTCGCCCTGCACGAGCTCGGTCACCACGCCCACCGGCACGGTCTTGACCTCGGACGAGGAGACGAAGGTCAGGGCGTAGATGAACTCGTTCCACGACAGCGTGAACGCGAAGATGCCGGCGGAGATCAGGCCCGGCACGGCGAGCGGCAGCACCACCTTGACGAGGATCTGCCAGCGCGAGGCGCCGTCGATCAGCGCGCACTCCTCCAGTTCCATGGGGATGGAACGGAAGTAGCCCATGAGCAGCCAGGTGCAGAACGGGATCAGGAAGGTCGGGTAGGTCAGGATCAGCGCCAGCCGCGTGTCGAACAGGCCGAGGTTGAACACCACGTTGGCCAGCGGGATGAACAAAATGGACGGCGGCACCATGTAGGCCAGGAAGATCGACAGGCCCACATGCTTGGAGCCCTTGAAGCGCAGCCGCTCGATCGCATAGGCCGCCAGCACCGACGCCACCAGCGACACGAAGGTGGACACCACCGAGACCAGCACCGTGTTCCACAGCCACTGCGGGTAGGTGGTCTCGAACAGCAGCTTGTGGAAGTGCACGAGCGTGGGCTTGACCACCCAGAACGGGTTGCCCTCGCGCGAGAGCAGCTCCGCATCGGGCTTGATCGAGGTGATCACCATCCAGTAGAACGGGAACAGCAGCACGATCAGAAAGACCAGCAGCGGCAGGTAGACCGTCACCGCCTTGCGCGGGATCGAGTCCAGGTAGGACATGCCGACCGTGTCGACATCGGCGTTGCTGGCGGCCATCAGTCCTTCCCTCCTTGTTGCCAGGCGCGGCGTTGCAAACCGAAGAAGCTGAACAGCACGCAGGCCAGCAGGAACGGCACCATGGCGATGGCGATCGCCGCACCCTCGCCGAGCGCGCCGCCCGAGATCGCGCGCTGGAACGACAGCGTGGCCATCAGGTGCGTGGCGTTGAGCGGCCCGCCGCGCGTGATCACGTAGATGAGCTGGAAGTCGGTGAAGGTGAACAGCACCGAGAAGGTCATGACCACGGCGATGATGGGCGTGAGCAGCGGCAGCGTGACATGGCGGAACTGCTGCCAGCGCGAGGCGCCGTCGATGGCCGAGGCCTCGTAGTACGAGGGCGAGATGGTCTGCAAGCCAGCCAGCAGCGTGATGGCCACGAAGGGCACGCCGCGCCAGACGTTGGCGATGATGACCGCGATGCGCGCGTTCCACTCGTTGCCCAGGAAGTCGATGTAGTGGTCGATCAGCCCCATCTTCACGAGCGCCCAGCTGATGATGGAGAACTGCGAGTCGTAGATCCACCAGAACGCGATGGCCGACAGCACGGTCGGCACGATGTAGGGCAGGAGGATGACGGCGCGGAAGAAGGTCTTGAAGCGGATGTGCTTGTTCAGCAGCAGCGCCAGCCACAGGCCCAGGCCGAACTTCAGGACGCTGGCCACCACCGTGTAGAACAGGGTGTTGAACAGGGCCAGCCGCGTGACCGCGTCGTTCCAGAGGTAGATGTAGTTTTCCAGGCCGATCCAGACGCCGGGCCGGCCCACCTTGGTGTCGGTGAAGCCGAGCCAGGTGCCCAGGCCCAGCGGATAGGTCAGGAACAGCAGCAGCAGCACCGCCGCTGGCAGCATGAACAGGAAGCCGAGACCGTTGCGGCTGTTTTGCAGTCGGGCGAGCATGCAGACCCTAGACAGGAGCCATGGAAGCCCGGCCGGACGCAGGCCCGGCCGGAACGCGGGGAGTTGCCTAGACTTTGTAGTAACGCTCGGCGCGCTTCTGGGCGCGTTCGGCCGCTTCCTTCGGCGTCTTCGAGCCGCTGGCGGCCTCGGCCACCATGTTGGCGACGATGAAGTCGGCGCCGGCACCGGCCGAGGCATAGCCCAGCTTGCCCTCGTAACCGGCCGGCCGCATGTTCTTCACGCAGTCGCGGTACGGCGTGTGCTTGGGGTCGGACGTCCAGATCGCGCAGGACTCGTAGGCCGCCAGCGGCTGGCCGATGTAGCCGCCCGCGCCGATCAGCCAGGCGTCGAACTGCTCGCGCTCCATCATGAAGCGCAGGAACTCCTTGGCCGCATTCGGGAACTTGGTGTACTTCATGACCATCTGGTTGAAGAACAAATGCGACTCGGTCGGCACGCCGGCCGGCCCGATCGGGAACGCGGCGTGGTTGATGTCGGCCGCCATCTCCTTGATCTTGGGATCGGGCGAGTTCTTGGCCGCGTAGTAGATCGAGATGCCGTTGTTGGTGACGCTGATCTGCCCGTCCAGGAAGGCCTTGTTGTTGTTCGGGTCCAGCCAGGACAGCGTGCCCGGGATGAAGGTGGCGTACAACTCCTTGGCGTATTCCAGCGCCTTGAGCGTCTCCGGGCTGTCGATCACGACCTTGTTGTTCTTGTCGACGAGCTTGCCGCCGTGCGACCAGATCAGCCAGTTGGTCCACAGGCTGTCGCCCGTGGCGTTGCCCAGCGCATAGCCGCCCGGCGTTCCCTTTTCCTTGAGCGCCTGGTGCAGCTTGAGGAAGCCGGCGGTGTCCTTGGGGAAGCTGTCGAAGCCGGCGGCCTTCACCAGGCTCTCGCGGTAGACGATCATCGAACCCGAGGCGCCCAGGCCCAGGCCCAGCCAGCGCTTGCCGTCGGGCCGCAGGTACTGCTGCACGGCCGGGTACCAGCCGCCGTACTTCTTGCCCAGGTACTCGGCCAGGTCGGTCACGTCGAGCAGCTTGTCCGGGTACAGGTTGGCGTCGTCGTTGGTCGACAGGATGATGTCGGGCCCGGCACCGGTGTTGGCAGCCACGGCGGCCTTGGGCCGCACATCCTCCCAGCCCTCGTTGTCCACGCGCACCTCGACGCCGGTGGCCTCGGTGAACTTCTTGACGTTGGCCATGTAGGCGTCGATGTCGCCCTGCACGAAGCGGCTCCAGCGCAGCACGCGGAGCTTGGCGCCCTTCTCGGGCGTGAACTTGAGCGTCTGCGAGCGCGCGAACGGCGAGAACAGCACGCCACCGGCGCCGATGGATGCCACGGCGGCCGCGCCGGCCGAGCCCTTGAGAATGCTGCGCCTGCGCCCCTGGAACTCACTCATGACGGTCTCCTTGCGTTGGTCTGGAAATGCTCATGCCACCAGCCGCTGGCCGGTCCC
Source organism: Pseudorhodoferax aquiterrae (assembly GCF_014652235.1). Classification (GTDB taxonomy): domain Bacteria; phylum Pseudomonadota; class Gammaproteobacteria; order Burkholderiales; family Burkholderiaceae_C; genus Pseudorhodoferax; species Pseudorhodoferax aquiterrae. The sequence continues at coordinate 27,511 of NZ_BMYK01000007.1, read as the reverse complement.
CGCGTCGAACAGATGGGCCCGCGCGAGATCGGGCTGCAGATGGATCAGCGTGCCGGGCGCGAAGTCGTGGCGCTCGCGGAACACGGCCGACAGCTCGGTGCCCTCGTGCCGGCAGGCGACGAAGGTGTCCATGCCCGTGGGCTCCAGCACCGCCACCTTGGACGGGATGCCGGTGTCGCCCAGCGTCAGGTGCTCGGGACGGGTGCCGTAGACCACGCTCTGGCCGTCACGCCCGCCGCTGCCCACCGGGGCCGGCAGCCGCGTGCCGTCGCGCAGCTCGACCTCGGCCGCGCCGCCCGCCTGGCGCAGCGTGCCGGGCAGGAAGTTCATGGCGGGCGAGCCGATGAAGCCCGCCACGAACTGGTTGGCCGGGCGGTCGTACAAGGCCAGGGGGCTGCCGGTCTGCTCGATGCGGCCGTCGCGCATGACGACGATCTTGTCGCCCATGGTCATGGCCTCGATCTGGTCGTGGGTGACGTAGACCGAGGTGGTCTTCAGGCGCTGGTGCAGCTCCTTGATCTCGCTGCGCATGGCCACGCGCAGCTTGGCGTCCAGGTTGGACAATGGCTCGTCGAACAGGAAGACCTGCGGGTCGCGCACGATCGCGCGGCCCATGGCCACGCGCTGACGCTGCCCACCCGAGAGCTGGCGCGGGTAGCGGTCCAGCAGCGGCACCAGGGCCAGGATCTCGGCCGCGCGCTGCACCTTGGTGTCGATGGTGGCCTTGTCGGTCTTGGCCAGCGCCAGCGAGAAGGCCATGTTGTCGCGCACGGTCATGTGCGGGTACAGCGCGTAGTTCTGGAACACCATGGCGATGTCCCGCTCCTTGGGCGGCAGGTCGTTGACGCGCTTGTCGCCGATGCGGATCTCGCCGCCGTTGATCTGTTCCAGCCCCGCGATCATGCGCAGCAGCGTGGACTTGCCGCAGCCCGACGGCCCGACCAGGACGGTGAAGGAACCGTCCTGGATGTCGATGTCCACCCCGTGCAGGATGGGCACATCGCCGAAGTTCTTCTTCACACCCTGGATCGTGACGCTGGCCATGCGCTGCGCTCTGTCGTTGGTTGGGGGACGAGCGCTGGTCGGCGCTCCGAAGCCCGCGCAGTATCCGCAGCTGTGCCGGGGCTTGGCATCAGGGAAATCCGGTAGGCGAAAACCCGGCAATTTGTATGATGACCCGATTACAGTACAGCGCCTTTCCGAGCGCCCGACCGTGCCCATCCGTCTCGCCGTCCCCGCCCCGCCCGCGGTCCAACCCCTGCGGCAGGAGGCGGATCGGCTGTCCGACCGCCTGGCCCAGCGCCTGGCCCGGCAGATCACCACCGGCGCCCTGCAGCCCGGCGAACGCCTGCCCACCGAACAGCAGCTGGCCCAGACCCACGGCGTCTCGCGCACCGTGGTGCGCGAGGCCGTGCACCAGCTCAAGTCGCTCTCGCTGGTGGTCTCGCGCCAGGGCTCGGGCGTGTTCGTGGCGGCGGCGCCTGCGCACCAGCCGCTGGCCTTCGACCCGCGCGTGCTGGGTTCGGTGGAGGCCGTGGTCCATGTGGTCGAAGTGCGCCGCGTGCTCGAAGGCGAGATCGCCGCGCTGGCGGCCGAGCGCGCCACGCGCAGCCAGATCGCCGGCATGCGCCGCCAGCTCAAGGCCATCGACCTGGCCGTGGCCGAAGGCCGCGACGGCGTGGCCGAGGATCTGGGTTTTCACCGTCTGATCGGCGAGGCCACGGGCAACCCGCAGTTCCGGCTGCTGCTGGGCTTTCTCGAACAGTACCTGCGCGAAGGCATGCGCATCACGCGCGGCAACGAAGCGCGCCGCGCCGACTTCATGCAGGCCGTGCAGCTGGAGCACCGCGCCGTGGTCGACGCCATCGCGGCACGCGACCCCGCCACCGCGCGGCGCTGCGCGGTGGACCACATCCTGCACGGCGAACAGCGCCTGGTCGAAGGCGGCGTGATCGCCGGCCGGCGCAAGAAGACTTCCCAACCCCTCTCACAAGGACGACCCACATGAAACTCCTGATCACCGGCGGCGGCGGCTTCGTCGGCGCGCGCCTGGCGCGCACACTGCTGGCCCGCGGACAGCTCGGCGGCCAGACGATCGACCGCATGGTGCTGACCGACATCGCGCCGCCGCCGGCCGACCTGCTCGCCGATGCGCGGGTCGAGGCGCGCACCGGCACGCTGCTCTCGCAGACCACGGCGTTCGAGGGCGAGGACTTCGACGGCGTGTTCCATCTGGCCTCGGCCGTGTCGGGCGAATGCGAGCTCGACTTCGAACTGGGCTTGCGCTCCAACCTGGACAGCACGCGCGCGCTGCTCGACGCGCTGCGCGCACGCACGGCCAAGACCGGCAAGGTGCCGCGTTTCGTGTTCTCCAGCTCGGTGGCGGTGTTCGGGCCCGACCCGTCCTTCGCCTGGCCCGGCACCGTGGCCGACGACACGCTGCCCGCGCCGCAGACCTCCTACGGCACGCACAAGCTCATGTGCGAGTACCTGATCGCCGACTACACGCGCAAGGGCTACCTGGACGGCCGCTCGGCCCGGCTCATGACGGTCACGGTGCGGCCGGGCCGGCCCAACGGCGCGGCCTCGGGCTTCTTCAGCGGCATCATCCGCGAGCCGCTGGCCGGCATCGCGACCACCTGCCCGGTCGATCCGGAGGTCTCGCACCCGATGTCCTCGCCCTCGCAGACCGTGGACGGGCTCATCAAGGTCTACGAGGCCACGCGCGAGCAGCTGAACGGCCGCCTCGCGCTGAACCTGCCGGGCCTGAACGTGCGCGTGGCCGACATGCTGGCCGCGCTCGAGGAAGTGGCCGGCCCCAAGGTGCGCGCGCTGGTGCGCTTCGAGCGCGACGAGCGCATCGCCGGCATCGTGGCCAACTGGCCCAGTGGCGGCACCGCCAAACGGGCCGAGAAACTGGGCTTGCACCCCTATACCAACTTTGCGGAAATCATCCGCGAGTACATCGCCGACTGCCAGGCCGGCCCCAACGCAGCTGAGACTCTCAAGGGATTGCAATGAGCAAGAAGGACGCCACGGTGAAGACGGCCGCGAGCAAGGCCGAGGCCGCGCACGCCACGAAGACGAAGAAGGCCAGCAAGGCGCCGAAAGCGGCCCGCGCCGCGCAGCGGCTGCGCTCGCAGGCCTGGTTCGACAATCCGTCCAACGCCGACATGACGGCGCTCTACATCGAGCGCACCATGAACTTCGGCCTGTCGTTCGAGGAGCTGCAATCGGGCCGGCCCATCATCGGCATCGCCCAGACCGGCTCGGACATCGCGCCCTGCAACCGCCACCACATCGTGCTGGCCGAGCGCGTCAAGGAAGGCATCCGCGATGCGGGCGGCGTGGCCTTCGAGTTCCCCATCCATCCGATCCAGGAGACCTGCAAGCGGCCCACGGCTTCGCTGGACCGCAACCTGCAGTACCTCTCGCTGGTCGAGATCCTGTACGGCTACCCGATCGACGGCTGCGTGCTGACCACGGGCTGCGACAAGACCACGCCGGCCCAGCTCATGGCCGCCGCCACCGTGGACATCCCGGCCATCGCGCTCAATAGCGGCCCGATGCTGAACGGCTGGTTCCAGGGCGAGCGCACGGGTTCGGGCACCATCGTCTGGAAGGCGCGCGAGCTCATGGCCGCCGGCGAGATCGGCTATCCGGAATTCCTGAAGCTGGTGGCCTCCTCGGCACCGTCCACAGGCCATTGCAACACCATGGGCACGGCCTCGACCATGAACGCGCTGGCCGAGGCCCTGGGCATGACGCTGCCGGGCGCGGCCGCCATCCCGGCGCCCTACCGCGATCGCCAGGAGATGGCCTACCTCACGGGCAGGCGCATCGTCGAGATGGTGCGCGAGGACCTGAAGCCCTCGGACATCATGACGCGGGCCGCCTTCGAGAACGCCATCGTCATCAACTCGGCCATCGGCGGCTCGACCAATGCGCCCATCCACCTGAACGCGATCGCCAAGCACATCGGCGTGCCGCTGTCCAACGACGACTGGGAAAAGCACGGCTACAAGGTGCCGCTGCTCGTGAACCTGCAGCCGGCCGGCAAGTACCTGGCCGAGGACTACTACCGCGCCGGCGGCCTGCCGGCCGTGGTGGCCGAATTGATCGCCAAGGACAAGATCCAGCCTGCGATCACGGCCAACGGCAAGACGCTGGTGGAGAACTGCACGGGCCGTTTCAGCACCGACCGCGACGTCATCCTGCCCTACGCCAAGCCGCTCAAGAAGGACGCCGGCTTCCTGAACTTCAAGGGCAACCTGTTCGACTCGGCCATCATGAAGACCAGCGTGATCACGCCCGAGTTCCGCCAGCGCTACCTGGAGAATCCGGCGGACCCCATGGCCTTCGAAGGCCCGGCCGTGGTGTTCGACGGCCCCGAGGACTACCACGCACGCATCGACGACCCCAAGCTCAAGATCACGGGCGAGAGCGTGCTGTTCATGCGCGGTGTGGGCCCCGTGGGCTACCCGGGTGCGGCCGAGGTGGTGAACATGCGCGCGCCGAGCTACCTGCTCAAGAAGGGCGTCACGGCCCTGCCCTGCATCGGCGACGGCCGGCAGTCGGGCACCTCGGGCTCGCCGTCCATCCTGAACGCCTCGCCCGAGGCGGCCACCGGCGGCAACCTGGCGCTGCTCAAGACCGGCGACCGCGTGCGCATCGACCTTCGCAAGCGCCGCGCCGACATGCTCGTGTCCGACGAGGAACTGGCCCGGCGGCGCGCGGCGCTCGAAGCCGCGGGCGGTTACCAGTTCCCGCCGAGCCAGACGCCCTGGCAGGAGATCCAGCGCGCGGTGGTCGGCGAACTGGCCGACGGCATGGTGCTCAAGCCGGCCGTCAAGTACCAGAAGATCCACGCCACCTTCGGCGTGCCGCGCGACAACCATTGAGCGCGCCTGCGGCCGGCGCCGCGCGCGCCGGCCGGCGTCACGGCGCTGTAACAGCACTGTCATCGGTCGATCCTAGGATCGCGGCGCGCAGCATGGCATCCGCCATCGCGTTCCCATCCAAAACAACAGGCTCTTCTGGAGCCCAGACCGATGTCCAACCTCCCCACGACTCCCGCTCCGTCGCGCCGCCGCATGCTTCAGCTGCTGGCCGGCGCTCCCATGCTGCCGCTCGGCACCGGTGGCCTGCTCGCCTCCACGCTGGCCGCCTGCGGCGGCGGTGACGACGACGAACTGCGCTTCGCGTCCGCCCAGTTCACGGGCATGGCCGCGCCGGCCGCCAGCAACCCGGCCGCGCTCGCCACCACCACGGTGGGCTCCAGCCTCAAGGTCAGCTACGCCGACGGCACCAGCACCACCTACCAGCTGGCCTACCAGCCCTTCTTCCTGACCGGCCAGCAGGTGACCAGTACCAGCGGCGCCAACGTGGTCGCAGGCGGCTACTACGACATCAACAACCAGCCCATCATCGACAGGAGCGTCGCCGGCAAGGAGCGCCAGTTCTTCTCCGACTGCCCGGACGGCACCTCGCTGCTGACAGTGGAGGGCGCGCCGGCCAACACGGTGTTCGCCGTGGTCCAGTTCGAGTACACGACGGCCGACCAGTCCGGTGCCAGCGCCTACGGCACGCTGCCCTCGCCGATTGCCGTGCTGACGCTCAAGCAGGACCCGGCCAACGGCCACCTGAGCCTGTCCAAGTACCACAACGTGGACACCTCCAAGGTGCACGGCCTGTGGATCACCTGTGGCGCCAGCCTGTCGCCCTGGGGCACGCACCTGTCCAGCGAAGAGTACGAGCCCGATGCCTTCAACCAGGGCCTGGCCGGCCAGAGCCTGACCACGCTCAAGGCCTACAGCAAGAACGTCTACGGCAACGAGACCAGTGCCAAGGCCTACAACTACGGCCACCTGCCCGAAGTCACGGTCAAGGCCGATGGCACGGCGACGATCAAGAAGCACTTCTGCCTGGGCCGCATCTCGCACGAGCTGATCCACGTGCTGCCCGACGAGCGCACCGCGCTGATGGGCGACGACGCCACCAACGGCGGCTTCTTCATGTTCGTGGCCGACAAGGCCCGCGACCTGTCCGCCGGCACGCTGTACGTGGCCAAGTACCTGGACAAGCTGACCGACACCTCGACCGCGAAGATCCAGTGGATCAAGCTGGGCCATGCCACGAGTCAGGAGATCGAGGACCTCGTGAACGTGGCCAACATCCAGCCCACCGACATCATGGACTCGACGACGACCGACCCGGGCGATGCGAGCTACACCAAGATCGTGCTGAACAAGAAGACCGCCTGGGTGCGTCTGAAGGCCGGCCAGGAGAAGGCCGCCGCGTTCCTCGAGACGCACCGCTACGCGGCGCTCAAGGGCGGCAGCATGGCCTTCACCAAGATGGAAGGCACGACCGCCAACGCCAAGGACAAGGTGGCCTACTCGGCGCTGGCCAACATCCAGGATTCCATGGTCGTCGGTGGCTCGGGCTATGTGGAAGCCCACAACGTGGCGTTTCCCAAGATCACCGCCGGCGGCATCCTCGCGCACGACATGGCCGCGGGCCAGAAGGACAAGGACGGCACCGCGATCAACAGCGAGTGGGTGCCCACGCAATCGCGCCTGCTGCTCAAGGGCGAGGACATCGCGGCCGACAGCCTGGGCAACACCGCCAACCCGGCCAAGATCGCGAGCCCGGACAACCTCAAGTTCTCCGAAAAGCTGCGCACGCTGTTCATCGGCGAGGACAGCGGCAACCACCTGAACAACTTCCTGTGGGCCTACAACGTGGACACCAAGGCGCTGGAGCGCTTGCTGTCGTGCCCGGCCGGCGCCGAATCCACCGGCCTGCACGCGGTGGACGAGATCAACGGCTGGACCTACATCATGAGCAACTTCCAGCACGCCGGCGACGAGTGGAACCGCTTCCCGGCGCTGGACACGGCGCTGAAGAACCAGATCGACGCGCTGATCAACACCAACTACGACAACAAGCACAGCGCCGCCGTCGGCTACCTGACGGCCACGCCGCTGCAGCCCAAGCTGGGCAGCTGAGCCCCTGACGCCCCGCACGGGCCCGGCGGCCGGTCTGTGACGACCAGCCGCCGGGCCCTTTTTGTTTCCGTTGCGCGTTGCCGCAGGGGTTGGCATCCGTGCGGCCAATTCCGTTCTCCGGAATTGGAAGCCGCAGCCGTGCCCGTATCGGCAGAACAATGGCCGCACCACATGCAACGGAAGAGCACATGTACCGCAACGATCTGCTCCAGGGCCAGCGCATCCTCGTGACCGGCGGCGGCACCGGCCTGGGCGCCGCAATGGCGGCCCGCTTCGCCAGCCTGGGCGCGGCCCTGGTGCTGTGCGGCCGGCGCCCCGAGGCGCTGGAGGCCACGGCGCAGCGCCTGCGCGCGGAGTCGGACGCCCAGGTGACCGTGCTGGCCTGCGACATCCGCCAGAGCGAGTCGGTCGAGGCCATGCTGGACGCGGCCTGGCGCGATGGGCCGGTCGACGCCCTGGTCAACAACGCCGCGGCCAACTTCATCGCCCAGACGCACAGGATGTCCGCCCGCGCCATGGACGCCATCCTGGCCACCACGCTGCACGGCACGCTGTACTGCACGCACGGCATGGGCCGACGCTGGATCGATGCGGGGCGCGGCGGCAGCGTGCTGAGCATCCTGTCGACCTCCGTGCGCACGGGGCGGCCGTTCACCGTGCCCTCGGCGATGGCCAAGTCCGCCGTGCTCGCGATGACGCGCAGCCTGGCCATGGAATGGGGCGGGCGCGGCATCCGCCTCGTGGCCATCGAGCCGGGCCCCTTCCCCACGCCGGGCGCGACGCGGCAGCTGCTGCCGGCCGCGCGCGCGGCCGGGCACAGCCCGGGGCTGCGCAACCCGCTGGGCCGCAGCGGCCGGCCCGAGGAGCTGACCAGCCTCGCAGCCTTCCTGCTGTCGGCCGACGCGGCCTACATCAACGGCGAATCCATCGCCATCGACGGCGGCGCCCATCTGCGCACCTCGGGCGCCGAGGACCTCTGCGAATGGAGCGACGCCGACTGGGACGCGCACCGCGCCCAGCGCAGCTGACCCAACACCCCGGACACCGAAGGAGGCACCCATGGAATTCGAGCTCAAGGAAGAGTGGCGCATGCTCAAGGACCTCGTGGCCCGCTTCGTGCGCGAGGAGCTGATCCCGCTGGAGCCCACGCTGCTGCGGCGCGAGACGGAAGGCGGCGGCACCGCGCTGTCGCCCGAGGAAAGCGCGCGCATCGACGGCCGCTCGCGCGAACTGGGTCTGTGGGGCCTGGACGCGCCGCAGGAGATCGGCGGCGCCGACCTGCCCGTGGCCGCCATGGTCGGCGTCAACGAGGAGATCGGGCAGAGCATCGTGCACTACTACCTGCCGCCGGACACGCCCAACCTGCGCCTGCTCATGCTGACGGCCACGCCCGAGCAGAAAAAGCGCTACCTGGAGCCCTATGTGCGTGGCGAGGTGAAGTCGGCCATCGTGATCTCCGAGCCCGGCGCCGGCGGCGACCCCTCGGGCCTGTCCACGCGCGCCGTGCGCGACGGCGACCACTGGGTGCTCAACGGCCGCAAGATCTGGATTTCCAACCTGGAGCGCGCCGACTTCGGCATCGTGATGGCGCGCACCTCGGGCACACCGGGCGCGCGCGGCGGCATCTCGGCCTTCATCGTGGACAAGGGCACGCCGGGCTTCATCCCGGCGCGCAAGATCCCGATGATCGGCGGCGGAACCACCTGGGAAGTGGTGTTCGAAGACTGCCGCATCCCCGCGGGCCAGCTGCTCGGCCAGCTGGACCAGGGCTTCGAGCCCATGCAGGCGCGGCTCGGCGCGCGCCGCGTGCAGATGGCGGCCTGGGCCATCGGCAAGGCCCAGCGCGCGCTGGACATGCTGTGCGCCTATGCGCCGCAGCGCAAGACCTTTGGCCTGCCGCTGTCCGAGCGCCAGGCCATCCAGTGGTGGATTGCCGACGCCGCCACGCGCATCCATGCCACGCGGCTCATGACCTACGAATGCGCCTGGCGCATCGACCGCGGCCTGGACGTGCGCACCCAGACCTCGATGGTCAAGGCCTACGCGACCGAGATGGCCTGGGAGGTGGTCGACCGGGCCATGCAGACCTTCGGCGCCATGGGCATGACCAAGGAGCTGCCGCTGCAGCAGATGGCCAACGACGTACGGCTCATGCGCATCTACGAAGGCCCCACCGAAGTGCACCGCATGGTGGTGGCCCGCAACACGCTCGCGCGCTTCCGCTAGCACCGCTGCGCGATGCGCCGGCCGATGCAGCCGGGCACGCACGATCCACCGCAGGAGACAACCATGCCATTGAGACGACGCGCCCTGGTCACCGCGGCGGCGGCCCTGCCGCTGGTACGCCTGCACGCCGAAGCCTGGCCCAGCCGGCCGATCACCCTGCTCGTGCCTTCCACGGCCGGCGGCGTGGTCGACATCACCGCCCGGCTGTTGCAGCCCGGGCTGCAGGCCGGGATCGGCCAGTCCGTCGTGGTCGACAACCGACCGGGCGGCGGTGGCCACATCGCCGCGCAGGCCGTGGCGCGCGCCGCGCCCGACGGCTACACGCAGCTGTACTCGGCCGGCAGCATCCTGATTTCGGGCGTGGTGCGCAACCTGCCCTACGCGCCCATGAGCGACCTGCTGCCCGTGTGCCGCGTGACCATGGGCGGCTTTCTGCTGCTGGTGCCCGCCCACTCGCCGTTCAAGACACTGGCCGAGCTGATCGCCTTCGGCCGGGCCAACCCGGGCAAGCTCAGCTTCGGCTCCAGCAGCGTGGGCAACTCCACGCACATCGCCGGCGAGATGCTGAACCTGCTGGCCGGCGTGCAGGCCGTGCACGTGCCCTACCGCGGCAACGTGCAGTCGCTCACCGACCTGGCCGGCGGGCGGATCGATTTCGCGTTCGACAGCCGCGCGCCCGCCGCCGTGTTCCTGCGCGCAGGCCAGGTGCGGCCCATCGCCGTGACCAACACCGAGCGCCAGGCCGATTACCCGGACCTGCCGGCCATCGCCGAGCAGGCGCCCGGCTACGGCATCGAGGGCTGGACCGGGCTGTTCGTGCCCAGCCGCACACCGGCCGAGATCGTGCAGCGGCTCGGCGAGGCCGCGCAACGCGCGGTGGCCGACCCTGCCGCAGTGCAGCGCTTCATCACCACCGGCGGCGCGCCGCCGGCCTTCCTGGGCCCGGCCGACGCACTGGCCTACATGCGGCTGGACCACGAGCGCACGGCGCGCGTGGTGAAGCAGGCCAACATCACGGCGGGCTGACCATGACGACGCCTCCGACTGCCCCGCTGGCCGGCCTCAAGGTGCTGGACCTCGGCCAGATCTACCAGGGCCCCTACTGCGGCTTCCTGTTGGCCATGGCCGGCGCCACCGTGGTCAAGGTCGAGCCGCCCGGCGGCGAGGCCGGCCGCGCGCGGCGCGCCGCCACCTTGCCGCTGGCCATGCTCAACGGCAACAAGCGCGGCATCGCGCTGAACTTCAAGCATCCCGAGGGGCGGCGCCTGTTCATGGAACTCGCGCAGCAGTTCGACGTGGTGCTGGAGAACTACGCGCCTGGCGTGATGGACAGGCTGGGCATCGGCGCCGAGGCCTTGCTGGCCGCCAACCCCCGCCTGGTCTATGCCAGCGCCTCGGGCTACGGCAGCTGGGGCGCCGACCGCGACCGGCTGGCCATGGACCTCACGATCCAGGCCACCAGCGGCGCCATGGCGCTGACGGGCTGGCCCGACCGGCCGCCCGTCAAGGCCGGGCCCGCCTTCGCGGACTTCCTGGGCGGCACGCACCTGTACGCGGCCATCATGACCGCGCTGTACGAGCGCGCGCGCACCGGCCGTGGCCGCCGCGTGGAGATCGCCATGCAGGACGCGATGTACCCGCCCATGGCCTCCAACCTCACGGTGTTCTTCGAGAACCCGCAGGCACCGTTGCGCACCGGCAACCGGCATGGCGGCCTGGGGCTGGCACCCTACAACGCCTACCGCGCGGCCGACGGCCACGTGACCATCATGTGCGTGACGCCCGGCCACTGGGGCAACCTGGTGCGGGCCATGGGCCGGCCCGAGCTCGCGGACGACGCGCGCTATGCCGACCATCCCGCGCGCGCGGCCATCATGGACGAGGTCGACGCGCTGGTGGAGGGCTGGACACAGCGCCACACGCGCGCCGAGCTGCAGGCCCTGGCCCAGGCCCACCATTTCCCCTGCGCGCCCGTGCGCGACCTGGCCGAGGTCGTGGCCGATCCGCACCTGCACGCGCGCGGCATGCTGCAGCGCGCGCAGCACCCGGACCTCGGCGAGGTGGTGCTGCACAACAGCCCGCTGCGCTTCGAGGGCCTCGACCCGCTGCCGCTGGTGCGCGAGCCGCGGCTCGGCGAGCACACGGCCGAGGTGCTGGCCGAGTACCTGGGGCTGGATGCGCCCGAGATCGCCCGGCTGGCGGCGTCCGGGGCGCTTGGCGCCGCAGCGCCGAAGGCGGCCTGAACGCAGCGCTCAGGCCAGCGCGCGCCGGATGCGTGCGGCCGTGCGCAGCAGCAGTTCGGCGTACTGCTGCTCGGTCGCACGCTGCCTGTCCTCGGCCGGCGCCCGGTAGCTGATGTTGAGCGCATGCACCGGGTGGCCCGGCAGCACCAGCGGGGCCGCCACCGCCATCACGCCGTTGCGGTGGTCGAAGCCGCAATAGCCGTCGCGCCGCACGGCCGCCAGCGCAGTCGCCAGATCGCGCCGGATGCCGCCCCAGCGCTCTTCGTAGCGCAGCGCGAGCAGGTCCAGCATCTGCCGGCGCGCGGCCGGGGTCTGCCCGCCCAGCCAGGCCCGGCCCAGCGCCGTCTCGGCCATCGGCAGCCGGGTGCCGGCGATGATGTGGCGGAAGATGCCCAGGTGGCTCTTGCGCACGGAGTCCAGGTAGACCACGTCGCAGTCGTCGGCCAGGGCCAGGCCTACGTTGATGCGCTGGCCCTCGGACACCTCGCGCATGAAGGGCAGTGCGGTCTGCAGCACCGTCGAGCCATTGCGCACCGCCAGCCCCAGCCCCAGGAATGGTGCGCCGAGCCGGTACAGACCGGTGGACACCTCGTGGTCCAGAAAGCCCTCGGACACCAGCGTAGCCGCCAGCCGGCTCACGCTGGCGCGCGGAAAACCCGTGCGCTCGGCGAGTTCGGCGTTGCTGAGCGAGGTGATGCCGGGCCGGAACGCGCGCAGCAGCTGCAGGCCGCGTTCCAGCGACCGCACGCCCGGGGTGTCGCGCACGAACACGCCCGACTCGCGCGTGCGGCGCCGCGAGGACGGGGACGAGGCAGCAGGCCTTGGCCGGGGCATCGGGCCATCATACGGACGCCGTCCGTTGACAGGCGATCACTTCGAAAATACGATCGGTATTACGAAGACACCAACCGCCCACCATGACCGTCACGATCAAGCTCGAAGCCACACTGGAGGAGCGTCTGCGCCAGCGCGCCGCCAGCACCGGCCGCAGCACCAGCGATGTCGTGCGCGCGGCGCTGCAAAGCTACCTGGCGCAACCGGAGGCCGAGGCGCCGCGCTCGGCCTATGCCATGGGCGAAGACCTGTTCGGCCGGCACCAGGGCCCGGCCGACCTCGCCCAGGGCCGCAAGCAGCGGGCGGCCGATGCCTGGGCCGCACGCCACGCGCGGCGTGGCGGCTAGCACGCGCATGGTTGCGCGCAAGACCCCGGCGCTCGCCGTACGCGAGCCCTCCGCGCCCTGGCTTGCCCATGCCGGCAGCGTGCTCGTGGACAGCGGACCGCTGATCGCGTTGTTCAACGGCACCGACCGCTGGCACGCGCCGGTGCGCAGCTGGCTGCGGGCCAACCCGGCCGCCAGCCTGGTCACCACCTGGTGCGTGGCCACCGAGGTCTGCGCGCTGCTGGCGCGCCGCATCCACAACGACGCTGCGCTGGACTTCCTGCGCTGGGCGCAGCGCGGCGCGATCGCGCTGGACCGCGCGGCCGAGGGTTCGCTGACCGAGGTGCTGCGCCTGTCCGAGCGTTTCGCCGACCTGCCCTTCGACCTGGCCGATGCGTCGGTCGCCGAGGCCGCCGCGCGGCTGAAGCTGCGCCACATCCTGTCCATCGATGCCGACTTCGACGTCTACCGCGACCGCGCCGGCCGCCCGCTTGTGAACCTGCTGCGGCGCTGACACGTAAACTGCCCCGCCACCGGCCGGCGGCGTCGCCGGCCCCTTCCATCCGACGAGGAATCGACTCATGCGCAAGATCCACTCCGTGGCCCTGGCCGCCGGCGCTCTGCTGCTGGCCCTGGCCTCCACCACCGCCCAGGCCGGCAAGACGCTGGACGCCGTGAAGGCGCGCGGCACCGTCAAGTGCGGCGTGACCAACGGCGTGGCCGGCTTCTCGGCGCCCGACACCCAGGGCAACTGGTCGGGCCTGGACGTGGACACCTGCCGCGCCATTGCCGCCGCCGTGCTGGGCGATCCGAAGAAGGCCGAATTCGTGCCGTTGAACTCGCAGCAGCGCTTCGCGGCGCTGCAGGCCGGCGAGGTCGACATCCTCACGCGCAACACCACCTGGAACCTCACGCGCGACGCTTCGCTGGGCCTCCATTTCACGACGATCAACTACTACGACGGCCAGGGGTTCCTGGTGCCCCGAAAGATCAAGGTCACGAGCGCCAAGCAACTCAAGGGCGCGACCATCTGCACCCAGGCCGGTACCACCAACGAGAAGAACGTGGCCGAGTGGTCCAAAGCCCAGGGCATCCCGGTCAAGACCGTGGTGTTCGAGAGCTTCGAGGCCTCGTTCAAGGCCTTCTTCTCGGGCCGCTGCCAGGCCTTCACGACCGACACCTCGGCGCTGGCGGGCCTGCGCAACAAGGAAGCCCCGAACCCCGACGACTACCTCATCCTGCCCGACCTGATCTCCAAGGAGCCGCTGGCCCCGGCCGTCAAGCGCGGCGACGACGAATGGTTCGCCATCGTCAAGTGGGTGCCCAATGCGCTGATCGAAGCCGAGGAACTCGGCATCACCCAGGCCAACATCGACCAGCTGCGTACCAGCAGCAAGGACCCGGCGCAGCAGCGCCTGATCGGCACCGGCGACGACCTGGGCAAGCTGCTGGGCCTGGACAAGGACTGGTCCTACCACGCGATCAAGGCCGTGGGCAACCACGGCGAGATGTTCGAGCGCAACGTCGGTCCCAAGTCGGCGCTGGCGCTGCCGCGCGGCGTCAACAACCTGTGGAACAGGGGCGGTCTGCTGTACGCAATGCCGGTGAAATGACGCCGACGGCGCGCCTGCCCGCAGCGCTGTGGGCGCTGCTGGTGTTCGCGGCCTTGGTCGGTGCGCTCTGGCTGCTGCGTGATGTGCCCGGCGTGGCCGGCCTGTGGGCCTGGCTGGCCGCGCAGTTCGGCTTCCTGCAGCAGCCGGCCGGCTTCGGCATCGCCGAGGGCTGGCTGGCCTTCGACTCGGGCGACAGCTACGCGCGCGCCTTCATGGCCGGCGTCGTCAACACCGTGCGCGCGGCCGTGCCGGCTGCGCTGCTGGCCGTGGTGCTGGGCACGCTGCTGGGCATCGGTCGGCTCACCTCGCACCTGCTCGTGCGTGCGCTGTGCACGGCCTATGTGGAAACGCTGCGCAACGTGCCGCTGCTGGTGCAACTGCTGATGCTGTACTTCGCGCTCACGCACCTCTTGCCCGACTCCACCGAGCCGGTGCAGCTGCTGCCGGGCTGGTGGCTCAGCAAGGGCGGCCTGTCGCTGCCCTGGCCCGTGCGCGAGGACGGGGCCTTCTGGCCCAGCCGGCTGGACTGGCCCGAACCCACGGCCTTCAACGTGATCGGCGGCGCCGCGCTGAGCCCGGAGTACCTCACCATCGTGCTGGGCCTGGCGCTGTACACCGCGGCCTTCGTGGCCGAGATCGTGCGCGCCGGCATCGGCTCGGTCGCCGTCGGCCAGAAGCTCGCGGCCCAGGCCCTGGGCATGCAGGCTGGCCAGCAGTTGCGCCTGGTGGTGCTGCCGCAGGCGCTGCGCGTGATCGTGCCGGCGCTGACCAACCAGCTGCTGAGCCTGGTCAAGAATTCCTCGCTGGCCGTGGCCGTGGGCTACCCCGAACTGGTCTCCGTGGCCAACACCTCGCTGAACTCCACGGGCCGGGCCTTCGAGTGCATCGCCATCGTGATGGCGGTCTACCTCGTGCTTTCGCTGCTGATCTCGGCCGCGATGAACGTCTACAACGCGCGCGTGGCGCTGCGGGGCTGGCGGTGAACGCGGCAGGCGCCATGGCCGGCTGGAAAGCCGAACTGTTCGGCTCGCCGGCGCGCGCGCTGGTCACGGCCGTGCTGCTCGCCTTGCTGGCCTGGGCCGGCTGGCATGCGCTGGACTGGGCGCTGCTGCAGGCCATCTTCCGGCCCGATGCCGCGGCCTGCCGCGCGCTGGAGCACGGCGCCTGCTGGGGCGTGGTGGCCGAGAAGTGGCGGCCGCTGCTGTTCGGCCGCTACCCGTTCGAGGAACAGTGGCGCCCGGCCGTGGCCATGGTGCTGTTGTCAGGCACCACCTTGCTGTCGGCCTGGCCGCGCAGCTGGCGCTGGTGGCTGGCGCCGCTGTGGCTGGCCGTGCTGGCGCTGACCGTGCTGCTGATGGGCGGCGGCGCGCTGGGCCTGGCCGCCGTGCCGACCAACCGCTGGGGCGGGCTGCCGCTGACCATCGGCCTGGCCGTCGTGGGCCTGGCGCTGGCCTTCCCGCTCGCGCTGGTGCTGGCCCTGGCGCGGCGCGCGTCCTGGTGGCCGGCGCGCGCGCTCTCGGCCGGCACCATCGAACTGGTGCGCGGTGTGCCGCTGATCTCGGTGCTGTTCATGGCCTCCTACCTGCTGCCGCTGCTGTGGCCGGCCGGCTGGCGGCCCGACGTGCTGCTGCGCGTGCTGGCCGGGCTGGCGCTGTTCGTGGCGGCCTACCTGGCCGAGATCATCCGCGGCGGCCTGCAGGCCGTGCCCAGCGGCCAGGTCGACGCGGCCAGGGCCATGGGGTTCTCGCGCTGGCAGGTGCAGCGCCACATCGTGCTGCCGCAGGCGCTGCGCATGGTGGTGCCGGCGCTGACCAACAACGCCGTGGGCACGCTCAAGGACACCTCGCTCGTGACCATCGTCGGCCTGTTCGAGCTGACCGGGGCGCTGAGCCTGGCATTGGGCGGTGATCCGACCTGGCGGCCGTTCTACCTGGAAGGCTACCTGTTCGTCGCGCTGGTGTACTGGTGCCTGTGCTTCGGGCTGTCGCGCTACAGCGCCTGGCTGGAGCGGCGGCTGGCTGCGGATTCGCCCAAAAGCTTGTAGAGGTAGGAGCGCGAGATGCCGAGCCGCTCGGCCGCGCGCTTCTTGTTGCCGCCGCACTCGGCCAGCGTGCGCAGCGCCGCGCTGCGCTCGTGGTCCTTGAGGCGCGCCGGCGCGGCCGCCTGTTGCTGGGGTGCTGGCGCTGCGCGCAGCGCCTCGCCGCGTCCGAAGGCCGCCAGCGCGAGCCGCTCGGGCGGCGAGAACACCAGCGCCTCCTCGATGCGGTGGCGCAGCTGGCGCAGGTTGCCGGGCCAGGGCTGCTCTGCGAGCCAGGCCGCCACGTCCGGATCGATGCACGGCATGGGCCGGCCGTTGCGCTGGCAGAACTGCAGCACGAAATGCGCGAGCAGCGCCGGGATGTCCTCCAGCCGCTCGCGCAGCGGCGGCACCTGCAGCCGCACGCCGCTGATGCGGTAGAACAGGTCGTGTCGAAAGGCGCCGCCGTCGATCAGCGCGCCGATGTCGCGGTGCGTGGCCGACACCAGCCGAAAGCTCAAGGGCCGGGCCGCATGGCTGCCCAGTCGCTCGGCCACGCGCTCCTCGAGCACGCGCAGCAGCTTGATCTGCACGTCCATCGGGATGTCGCCCACCTCGTCGAGGAACAGCGTGCCCGCGTTGGCCATCTCGAACTTGCCGGGCCGGCCCTGGCGGGCGCTGCCCGTGAAGGCGCCCGCGGCGTGGCCGAAGAGTTCGGACTCGACCAGGCTTTCGGGCACGGCCGCGAGGTTCAGGCTGACCAGGGCCTGGCCCGGCCGGCCCAGCGCATGGATGGCGCGCACCACGAGCTCCTTGCCCGTGCCGCTCTCGCCCTGCACGAGCACGGGCACGTCGAGCCGAGCGACCGCCGCCACCTCCTCGCGCAGCCGCTGCATGGCCTGGCTGTCGCCCACGAGCTCGGCCACGGCGCCGCGGCTCTCGCGCAGTCCGTCGAGCTCGCGGCGGTAGAACTCCAGCTGCGTGCGCAGCTGCTGCATCTCGGCCGCCATCTGCGCCACGGCCTCGGTGTCGCGGAACATGACCTGACCGACCGCGCCGATGACCTGGCCGTCGCGCCGCACGGGCCGGCGGTTCACCACGCGCGTGACGGCATTGCCGAATTCCAGCGGCTGGCCGATCTCGGCCTTGCCCGACGCGACCACCGCGCGCAGACGCGAGTTGCGGATCACCTGCTCCACGGGCTTGCCCGCGCCGCCGCCCGGCGGCAGGCCCAGGAACTTCTCGTGCACGGGGCTCACGTAGCGCATGGTGCCGGTGTGGTCCGCCACCGTGATGCCCTGGTAGGGATCGGACAGGATCTGCTCGAGGATGTCGAACGCGAAGGGCACGGCGGCGACGAAGTCCAAGAGGGTCGCGCCGCTGTCGGCCGGGCGCAGCAGCACCACCTCCAGGCCGTCCGCACGCAGCGCGGTGGCGATGCCCGGGCCCAATGGCAGGGGCAGGGCGAACAGCGTGCGGTCGCCCGCCGCGGCCAGGGCCACGGCCAGGGCCTGCTGCGTGGCCGGCACGGCCGCCAGGCCCAGCGCCGCCACCACGGCGCCCTGGCGCCGTACCAGCACGCCCAGCGAGGCTGCGGAAATCTGTTCTTCAGGCATACACACACGACACGGAAAAGACAGTCCACTGTAGCCAGCACAGACACTTTCGCCAGCCACACGGGTGACAGCGCCCTGGCACGGTCGCTGCAATGCTGATGGCATGACCACACCCTCCACCACCCGCGACGCGGTGAGCTACTTCGGGCTCGAGATCCCGTTCATGGAACACATCGGCCTGCGCCCGCTCCTGATGGACAACGACCAGTGCCGCACGCTGCTGGCCATGCGGCCCGACCTCGTCAACAGCCGCGGCGACATCCATGGCGGCACGCTCATGAGCGCACTGGACTTCACGCTGAGCGGCGCGGCGCGCGCCCACGACCCGCAGCGCCTGGGCGTCATCACCGTGGACATGACGACCCACTTCTACGAACCCGCGCGCAGCGACCTCACCGTGGTCGGCCGCTGCACGCGGCGCGGCAAGTCGCTGGCCTTCTGCGAGGGCGAGATCGTCGATGCGGCCGGCACCGTGGTGGCCGTCGCGCGGGCCGTCTTCAAGCTGGTCGCGCGCCCGGCCGCCTGAGCTTCCTCTTCCACACGACAACACAGGAGACTTTCTTGAACAAGCTGCTCATCGCCAACCGCGGCGAGATTGCGCTGCGCGTGCAGCGTGCCGCGCGCGACCTCGGCATCGCCAGCGTGGCCGTCTATGCCCAGGACGACGCCGCCGCGCGCCACCGCCTGCTGGCCGACGAGGCCCATGCGCTGGCCGCCAGCGGCCCGGCCGCCTACATCGACATCGATGCCATGCTGGCCGCGGCCCGCGCCACGGGCTGCGACGCCGTGCACCCGGGCTACGGCTTCCTGAGCGAGCGCGCCGACTTCGCCCAGGCCTGCGCGGACGCCGGCATCCGCTTCGTCGGCCCCACAATGGAGCAGCTCGCGCTGTTCGGCGACAAGGGCCGCGCGCTGGCGCTGGCGCGCAGCTGCGAGGTGCCGGTCATGCCCGCCACGGCCGGCGCCGCCTCCCTGGAGGAGATCGCCGCCTTCTTCGACGCCCAGGGCGGCAGCGGCATCGTGATCAAGGCCGTGGGCGGCGGCGGCGGACGCGGCATGCGTGTGGTGAACCGCCGCGAGGACCTGGAACAGGCCTATGCGCGCTGCCGCTCCGAGGCCGCGAGCGCCTTCGGCGTGGACGCGCTCTACGCCGAGCGCCTGGTGGCCCGCGCGCGCCACATCGAGGTGCAGATCGCCGGCGACGGCCAGGACGTCGTGGCGCTGGGCGAGCGCGACTGCACGCTGCAGCGGCGCTTCCAGAAACTCGTGGAGATCGCGCCCAGCCCGGTGCTCGACGCCGCGCTGCGCGAGCGCATCGTCGGCGCAGCCAGGCTGCTCGCGCGGCGCGTGCAGTACCAGAGCCTCGGCACCTTCGAATTCCTGGTCGAGGAGAACGCGGCCGGCCAGCAGACCGGCTTCGTCTTCATCGAGGCGAATCCGCGCCTGCAGGTGGAGCACACGGTGACCGAGCAGGTCACGGGCGTGGACCTGGTCGCCTTGCAGCTGGGCCTGGCCGGCGGCCGCAGCCTGCGCGCGCTGGGCCTGGACCCGGCCGCGCCGCCGCAGCCGCGCGGCTTCGCGATCCAGGTGCGCGTGAACGCCGAGGCCAGCGACGCACAGGGCCAGGCCCGGCCCGCGCACGGCCGGCTCGAGCGCTTCGAGCTGCCGGCCGGTCCGGACGTGCGCGTGGACACGCACGGCAGCGCCGGCTACGCACCGCCGCCCAGCTTCGACACGCTGCTGGCCAAGCTCATCGTGACCAGCCAGAGCCCCCGGTTCAGCGACGCCGTGCGGCGGCTGCAGCGCAGCCTGGCGGAGTTCCGCATCGCCGGCATCGCGACCAACCTGGACCTGCTGCGCGCGCTCGTGGCGCGGCCCGACTTCGCCGCGCAGGACGTGCACACGCGCCACTTCGAAGCGATCGCGCCCGAACTGCTGGCCACGGCCGCCGCCATCGCCGAAGCAGAACGCGCCCGCGACGCAGCCCTGGGGCTGGCCACCGCTGCCACGGCCGAGCCCACGGCGCACGCCGAACAGGCCGCGCCGGCCGGCACGCTTGCCGTGCGCGCGCCGCTGAGCGGCCGTGTCGTCGAAGTCTCCGTCGCACCGGGCACGCTCGTGCAGCCGGGCCAGACCGTGGCCGTGCTCGACGCCATGAAGATGGAGCACAGCGTCGCCGCCGAGGCCGCCGGCCGCGTGCTGGCCGTGCAGCTGGCGCCCGGCGCGCAGGCCACCGAAGGCCAGATCCTCGTGCTGCTGGAGCCGGCCGAACTCGACGTCGCCACGGTGCAGGCCAGCGCGGCCACCGACCCCAGCGCCATCCGCCCGGACCTGCAACGCGTGCTCGACCGCCACGCTCCGCTCTACGACGCGGCCCGCCCCGAAGCCGTGGCGCGCCGGCGCGCACGCGGCCAACGCACGGCGCGTGAGAACCTCGCCGACCTGGTGGACGCCGACAGCTTCGTCGAGTACGGCGCCCTCGCGCTCGCGGCCCAGGCCAGCCGGCGCAGCCAGGCCGACCTGATCGCCAACACGCCGGCCGACGGCCTCATCACCGGCATCGGCAGCATCAACGGCGCGGTCGTCGCCAAGGACCGCGCGCAGAGCGCCGTGATGGCCTACGACGCCACCGTGCTGGCCGGCACCCAGGGCAAGCGCAACCACATCAAGACCGACCGCATCGTCGAGGTGGCGCTGCGCGACGAGTTGCCGCTCGTGCTGCTGGCCGAAGGCGGCGGCGGGCGGCCCGGCGACGTGGACTTTCCCTCCGTCTCGGGCCTGTACCAGCCCTCTTTCGCGGCCTTTGCCGACCTGTCGGGCCAGGTGCCCGTGGTCGGCGTGGTATCGGGCCGCTGCTTCGCGGGCAACGCGGCCTTCCTGGGCTGCTGCGACGTGATCATCGCGGACCGCTCGGCCAACATCGGCATGGCCGGCCCGGCCATGATCGAAGGCGGCGGCCTGGGCATCTACCGGCCCGAGGACGTGGGGCCCGCGCCCGTGCAGTACGCCAATGGCGTGATCGACGTGCTGGTCGACAACGAAGCCCAGGCCGTGCAGGCGGCCAAGCACTACCTCTCGATGTTCCAGGGGCCGCTGCAGCACTGGAGCGCGCCCGACCCGCTGCGGCTGCGCCAGGTCGTGCCCGAGAACCGGCTGCGCGTGTACGACACGCGCCGCGCCATCGAGGGCATCGCCGACAGCGGCAGCGTGCTGATGCTGCGCGGCGGCTTCGGCCTCGGAATCCACACGGCGCTGGCGCGCGTGGAAGGCCAGCCCGTGGGCATCATGGCCAACAACCCGCACCACCTGGGCGGCGCCATCGACGCCGACGCGGCCGACAAGGCGGCGCGCTTCATGCAGTTGTGCGATGCGCACGGCCTGCCCATCGTCTCGCTGATCGACACGCCCGGCTTCATGGTCGGCCCCGAGGTCGAAGCCAAAGCCCAGGTGCGCCATGTCTCGCGCATGTTCCTGGTCGCGGCCAAGCTGCGCGTGGCCCTCTTGGCCGTGACGCTGCGCAAGGGCTACGGCCTGGGCGCCATGGCCATGGCCGGGGGTGGCTTCCGCTCGGCCAGCTTCACCATCTCCTGGCCCACGGGCGAGTTCGGGCCCATGGGGCTGGAGGGCGCGATCACGCTGGGCTTCAAGAAGGAGCTGGAGGCGGTGCCGGACGGCCCCGAGCGGCGCGCGCTGTACGAGCGCCTCGTGGCCCAGGCCTACGAGCGTGGCCATGCGATCTCGACCGCCGCGGCCGTGGAGATCGACGCCGTGATCGACCCGGCGCAGACTCGCCAGTGGATCGCCAAGGGCATCGCCTCGGCCGCGCTGCGCGGCCAGCGTGCGCGCCGCGGCTTCGTGGACGCGTGGTGAGCGCGATGCAGGGAGACAGCATGGCCCGCGCGCCGGATGCGGCGCAGCTCGCGCTGCGCGGCCTGCGCGTGCTGGAGATCGGCACCGGGCCGGCGCTGGCCTACACGGGCAAGCTGTTCGCGGACTTCGGCGCCGAGGTGGTCAAGGTCGAGGCGCCGGGCGGCGACGCCTGGGAGCGCATGCCGCCCTTGCTCGGCGAATCGGAGCCGCGCAGTGCGCTGTGGGCCTGGCTCCACACCAACAAGCGCAGCGTGGCGGCCGACCCGGTCGCCGATGCCGGCTGGCTGGAGCGGCTGGCGCAGACCTGCGACGTGGTGCTCGATGCACGCGCACTGGACGCGGGCCTGTCGGTCCTGGAGCGGCCCATCGCGGGCGCGGCGCCGCCGGCGGTGGAGATCGTCTTCACCTGGTTCGGCGAGGATGGTCCCTACAGCGCCTACACGGGTTCCGAGGCCGTCTGCCGCGCGCTGTCGGGCGCGGTGTTCAACAGCGGCCCCGTCGAGGGACCGCCGCACATGCCGCACGAGCTGCAAACCGGTATCGCCGCGGGTCTCATGGCCTTTTCGGCCGCGGTGGCGGCCTGGATGGGCCGCGCGCACGGCAGCCGCCGCTACGTGCTGAGCGTGCATGAGGCGGTGTTCCACACGGTCGAGATGGAAGCCGGCATGGTGCAGGACGGCCGCCACGCGCCGCGCCTGGGCGTGAACCGCTTCTGCGGCACGCACCCGACCGGCATCTACGCCACGGCCGAGGGCTGGATCGGCATCTTCACGCACACGCTGCCGCAATGGGTGGCCCTGTGCGAGGCCATTGGCCGGCCCGAACTCGCGCACGATCCGCGCTACGCCAACGGCGCCGAACGCATGGCACGCGCCGACGAGATCGACGCCATGCTGCGCGACGCGCTGCGCACCCGCACCGCGCAGCAGTGGTTCGCGGACCTGGGTGCGCGCAAGCACCCCACGGTGCTGGTGCCCACTATGGCCGAGCTGCTGGCGCAGGACGTGCACCGCCAGCGCCACGCCTTCGTGCCCGTCACGGCAGGCGCGGCGCGTTGCGAAGGCCCCATCGTCCCGCTGCGCCTGGGTGCGGCCGGCCCGCTGCGCGGTGGCGCGGCGCCTGCACGCGGCGCCGACAACGCGCACTACCGCGGCGCAGGGCTCCTGCACCTGCCGGTGCGCGCATCCGGCACCGCGCACGGCCTGCCGCTGCAAGGCACCACCATCGTCGACCTGACCATGGGCTGGGCCGGCCCGCTGGCCGCGCGGACGGCGGCCGACCTGGGGGCCGAGGTCGTCAAGGTCGAAAGCACGGTCTACCCGGACTGGTGGCGCGGTGCCAACTTCACTGAGGAGTTCTACCGCGAGCGGCTGTACGAGAAGAATGCCAACTTCAACCTCATGAACCGCAACAAGCGCGGCATCACGCTGGACCTGGCGCGGCCCGAAGGCCGCCAGCTGCTGCTGCAGCTCGTGGCCCAGGCCGATGCGGTGGTCGAGAACTACTCGGCCGAGGTGTTGCCCAAGCTCGGGCTGGACGATGCCGCGCTGCGCAAGGTCAACCCGCGCCTGGTCATGGTCTCCATGCCGGCCTTCGGCCTGGGCAATGCCTGGAGCGACACGCGGGCCTATGGCGGCACGCTGGAGCAGGCAAGCGGGCTGCCGCTGCACACCGGCCACCCGGACGGGCCGCCGGCCATGACCTCCTACGCCTACGGCGATCCGGTGGGTGGGCTCAACGCGGGCGCGGCCTTGCTGCTGGCGCTTTGCGTGCAGCGCGACACCGGCCAGGGCATGCTCCTGAACCTGTCGCAGGTCGAGGCCATGCTGCCCATGGCCGCACCCTTCGTGCTGGAGCAGTCGGTCCATGGCGCGGTGGCGCAGCGCCAGGGCAACCGCCACCCGCTGCACGCGCCGCACGGCTGCTGGCGCTGCGCGGGACCGGACGACTGGCTCGTCGCGAGCGTGCGCACCGATGCCCAGTGGCAGGCGCTGTGCGGCGTGCTCGGCCGGCCGGACCTCGCGGCGGATGCCGGGCTGCTGCAGGCGCCGGGCCGGCGCGCGCAGCAGGACCGGCTCGACGCGGCCGTGGCGGCCTGGGCCGCCACGCGCAGCGCCGACACGGCCATGCAGGAACTGCAGCAGGCCGGCGTCAGCGCCGGCGTCGTGCGCTCCATCCCGCGCCTCATGGACGACCCCCACCTGCGGGCGCGCGGCTTCTGGCAACGGCTGGAGCGCGCACACGTGGGCCACTACCTCAGCGGCAGCACGCCGTTGCGCCAGGACGGACGGCCGCTGCCGATCCGCCAGGTCGCCCCCACCCTGGGCGAGCACACGGCCCAGGTGCTGGGCGAGCGGCTGGGCCTCACGCCCGCGCAGCTGGCCGCACTGGAACAGCGCGCCATCACGGGCCGCAGCGCGCGGCCCAAAACCGGCCGCACCGCGGCCTGACGACACCACAACCCCAGGAGACCGAGATGAGACACGCCAATCCCCCTTCCCGTCGCAACACACTGCAGCTGGCGCTCGCGCTGGCCTGCGCCGCCGCGCTGCCCGTCCAGGCCCAGGACGCCTGGCCCAGCAAGCCGGTCCGCATGATCGTGCCCTTCCCGGCCGGCTCGTTCACCGACACCGTGGCCCGCGTGGTGGCCGACACCCTGGGCCGCTCCCTGGGCCAGCCCGTGGTCGTGGAGAACAAGGTCGGCGCCAACGGCGTGATCGGCGTGTCCGAGGCCGCGCGCGCCGCGCCCGACGGCTACACGCTGCTGCTGACCAACTCCAGCAGCATCACGATCAACCCGCAGCTCTACCGCAAGCTCAGCTACAAGACGGCCGACCTCGCACCCGTGACCATGGTGCTGGAGGCGCCCTTCATCCTCACGGCCAACCCCGAATGGGCCGGCAAGAACGGCATCGCCACCGTGGCCGACCTCGTGCAGTACGCGCGCCGCAACCCGGGCGCGATCAGCTACGGCTCGCCGGGCGCGGGCAACATCGCCCACCTGAGCTACGCGATGCTGAACAACCGCGCCAAGATCAACACCACGCACGTGCCCTACAAGAGCACGGCGCAGGCGCAGCTGGCGACCATCGCAGGCGAACTCAACAGCTCCTTCGACGTGCTGACCGCCGTGCCGCACATCCAGGCCGGCAAGCTCAAGGCGCTGGCCGTGACCTCCCCGCAGCGCATCGCGCTGCTGCCCGAGGTGCCGACCATGGAGCAGGCCGGCATCCCGGACTTCAACGTGGCCTTCTGGATCGGCCTGCTGGTTCCCGCCGGCACGCCGCCGCAGACCGTCGCCCGGCTCAACAGCGCGGCCCAGGGCCTGCTGACCGATGGGAAGGCCAAGGCAGCGCTGAGTGCGCAGGGCGAGCTCACGATGCGCGACCCGGCTGCGTTCGCCAAACGCATCGCGGCCGAGGTGCCGGCCTGGGGCGCCGTGATCCAGTCCGAGGGCATTGCGCTGGACTGAACGCGGCCGCCTCGCCATCGTTCATTTGGATGATGCGACCGGGGGATGGCACCGCGCACACTTCTTCACGCTTTGCAACAACCATGCGAGGAGGAGTGACCATGACGAACGGTGTATCCCGAGAAGCTGCGCAGCGCAGCCCCTTCCCCGGCCGCCTGCGCTGGGCCTTGACCAGCCTCGGCGCAGCAGCGGCGCTGGTCGCCTGCGGCGGCGGTGGAAGCGGCGACGATCCGGAGCCGGAACCCGAACCGCCTGCACCGGTCGCCACGACGCTGACCGGCACGGCCGCCACCGGGGCACCGTTCGCCGGTGCGGCGCTGCAGGTGACCGATGCCAGCGGCGCAAGCGTCTGCGAGACCACCACCGCCGCCGACGGCAGCTTCAGCTGCACGCTGGCGCCCACCGCAGCACGGCCGCTCGTGCTGCGCGCGGCCAGGGACGACCAGATGCTCTACAGCGCCACGGCGGCCACGGGCGACACACGTGCCAACGTCACGCCGCTGACGACCATCATCGCCGCGCGGCTGGCGCCCAACGGCGATCCCTCCAAGCTGGCCGCCGCGCCCCAGTCGGTCACGGCAGCTGCACTGCAGGCCCAGTCCAGCGCGCTGCTGGCCGCGCTGCAGCCGCTGCTCACCGCGCTGGGCCTCACGATCGACCCCATCGCCGGTGCACTCACGGCCGACGGCACCGGGCAGGACAAGCTGCTCGACAGCATCTCGGTGACCGTGCAGCCCAGCGGCACGGCCGCCAACATCGAGGTGACGGTCAAGACCGTCCCGACGGACGCGGGCGCGCAGCCCGAACCACTGAAGTTCAGCAGCAGCGACGCGACGCTCCCGACGGTCTCCAGCGCCGTCGTGGCGGCGCTGGCGCCAGTACCCGCGCCGTCCAGGGTGGCCGACCTCTTCAAGCGGCTGAACGACTGCTACGCGCTGCCGCTCACGCAGCGGGTCGACAGCGCGACCAGCGACACGACCAGCGCCATCGGCACTGCCAGCAACGTGAAGGCCGCGGTCTGCCGTGGGCTGTTCCAGAACAGCGACCCGGCCACCTTCCTCTCCAACAAGGTCGGCGTGGGCCGCAACGCCAACAACGGCGGCGCCTTCGCGAGCCTGTTCCGCTACGGCGCCACGGGCCTGCAGTGGACGCCCGGCGAGGTGGAGTTTTTCCGCGCCAACGGCGACATGGTCATCAGCTACAAGTGGGTCGACACGGTCGGCAACCAGGACTTCGACCTGCTCGCCGCGCATGCCGATGCCGACGGCACGCTGCGCCTGGTGGGCAACAGCAACACCTACCCGGTGACGATCCGGCCTTTCTCGGAAGACCGCGACCTGCTCAACACGCCGGCATTCAGCTACTACACCACGGGCTACAACATCCAGGTCGACAACCGTACCGCCAATGGCGTGTCCATCTTCAGCAAGGTGATGGTGACCTCGCCGCTCGGCTTGACGCTGACCATGCTGCCGCAGCCCGGACTGTCCTACCTCACGATCGCACCGGACGGCGTCACGCCCACCGGCTCGCCCGTGCTGCGGCTGGCCGGCGCCTACCGCGACACCGCACTGGCCGGCAATCCGCAGGACAAGGAGAACCTGGTCTACACCACGCCGCAGTACACCGAGGCGCAGATCGCCGCGCTGGGCAACAACGGCGTCTGGACCATCGAGTTCTTCCATGCGGACAGCAGCGTGCCCAACGTCGTGCAGTACTACCGCACGGTGCGCCGGGCCGAGACCATCGGAGAGATCCGCACCGGCCGCGTGTTCGCGGAGCTGACGCCCACGTTGCGCACCGAGCTCGTCGCGCAGTCACAGGCCAACGGCTACGCGCTGTTCGACACCCCCGAGGTGGCCTACATCGACACCGACGCCGGCGGCGATGCCTGGACCGTCCCGTCGGGAGCGCTGGCACCGACCTCCATCGGCATCCTGGGCCGTGCGCCATTCGGCAGCACCACCGCGGGCCAGAACGGCGCACGCTTCAATGACACTGCGGGCGTGGCCAGCACGGCGCGCAAAACCATCATCTACTGCTCTGCGCAGACCTCGGCGGACAAGCACTGCGATGCCAGCGGCCAGGGCCGCTACGCCGTCGGCACCACGGCCAACATGCTGGAGCTGTGGGCGCGCAGCCCCAAGCAGATCGAGGTGAGCAAGAAGGCCGCGCTGTTCAAGCTGCAGTGACATTCGGCGGCAGGCGCCGCGCACCGCAAGGGGGCCACCGGCCCAATGCCAGTCAGTTAAGCGCTGACTGGCATTTTCTTTGGTGGGTACTT
>NZ_BMYK01000006.1 GCF_014652235.1 Pseudorhodoferax aquiterrae | reverse complement strand
CACCAGGATCATCCGATCCGGACGGCTGATCACTGCACTTCAAGCACTGCGATCAGCGAAGCCCACGACTATACAACACATGCGGAGCAGGGAGCAAGTGGTTCGGTTTTTTTGCGCCGGCGTCGCTCCAGGAGCAATGCGGAAGGACGTCGTCGCGCAGGCCAATCTGACCCTGGAAGCGCAACGACGGCAATTACGGCGTGGGCACTCCTCGCAGATCCAGACCGCAGCTGGACATTCAGGTCAGTCTGGCCTGCGTGCACACGCGCTCCGAGGCGCGGCGCCGCGGTGCCGCGACCTGCGCGGCGACCAGTTGATCGCGACCTCCATCGACAAAGCGACGGCGCGCCCGCACCTGGATGCCACTGCGCGAGGCGTTCCACGCACCAGCGGGCGGAACGGCGCCCAAGCACGCGCTGCGTGCGCAGCGCGCAACACCGACCATTGGCGCTCAAGCGCGCGTGATGCGGGCCTGGCGGTATTCGCCCGGCGCCACGCCGGTCCACTGCTTGAACGCGCGCTGGAAGGTGCTGGATTCCGAGAAGCCCAGGCGTTCGGCGATCTCGGGCAGCGTGAGTTCGGGCCGGGCGAGGTACTCGATGGCAGCATCGCGGCGCAGGCCTTCCTTGATGCCACGGTAGCCCTGGCCTTCCTCGCGCAGCCGGCGACGCAGGGTCTGCGGCGTCATGGCCAGTTCGCGGCCGATATCCGCCAGCGAGGGCAGCTCGCCGGCCAGGTGGCCGCGCAGGATGCGGCGGATGCGCTCGGTGGTGCTCGACGATTCGCGGTAGCGCACCAGCAAATTGGCCGGCGCATGGCGCAGGAATTCGCCCAGGCTGTCTTCGGTCTGCACCACGGGCAGTTCGAGCCAGCGCCCGTCCATGTACCAGCCCGCGCCACCCGGTGTGCCGCGCACGGGTGCGCGCAGCACCTCGCCGGCGTCGGGGAACTCGGCTGCCACGACGGCCGGGTACTCCAAGCCCAGCAGCGGCAAGCGCCGCGCCACGAGCCAGGAGGCCAGGCCGTGGGCGAAGAAGATGAAGGTTCGCTGCGCATAGGCCAGCGCTAGATCCACCGGGACGCGCGGCGCGACGGACAAGTGGGCCGCGCCGTCGTGCACGGTCAGCCGCGGCACCAGGTCGCGCAACAGCAGACGGTAGTGGCGCAGGCCCAGCGCCAGCGCAGCGCCCAGCGTGCGGCCACCCAACATGAGCCGGCAGCCCTGCGTGAAGCTGCCCAGCGGCAAAGGCGTGGGGCACAGGCCCCAGAGCTCGTCGCGCAGCCCACGGCGCAGGCCGGCCAGAAGGCGGGCGTACTGGTCCTGGCTCACCCGCGAGAGCGGCGAGGCCAGCAGCGCGGGCGAGATGCCAGCGCGCGCGAGCAGGCGCTCTACGTCGATCGCACGCCGCCGCGCACCGAGCAGCACGCGGTGCACGTGCACGATGGAGATGGTGTGCTGGGTGAAGCCTGCCGCGGCCATGGCCTCAGGCGCCGGTGAACCGCGGCGCGCGCTTGGCGGCCCAGGCGGCACGGCCTTCCTGCAAGTCCGCCGAATGGGCGGCCCGCGCGATGTCGTGCTGCAGTGCGTCCCTGTCGAGCGCACCGCGCGCGATGCGGTTCAGATGCTTTTTCATGCCCAACAGGGCCAGCGGCGCCATGGCCGCCAGGCGCTGCGTCAGCGCATCGGCTTCGGCCGCCAGCGCCTCGGGCGCGACCAGCTGGGTCAGGAAGCCGATCGCGCGCATCTCATCGGCCCCGATGCGCTCGGCTGTCAGGAACAGGCGCTTGGCCTGGTCCAGGCCGAGCCGGCTCACATAACGCTCCAGCCCGCGTGGATAGAAATGCAGGCCCAGCCGCGCGGCGGGCATGAACATGTCGATGCCCTGCACGCCGAGCCGGAAGTCGCAGGCCAGCGCGAGGTCGGTCGCGCCGCCGTACACACCGCCCTGCAACAGCGCGAGCGTGACCGGGCGCGCATCTTCGAGCGCGTTCGCCAACTCCTCGAAGGCCTGGGGCTTCTGCGGGTCCATCTGGCCGATGTCGAAGCCGCTGCAGAAGTAGCGGCCCGTGGACGCCAGGCGCAGCACCAGCACCTCGGAACGCGCGTTGACGGTGGCGATGTGGGCAGCCAGCATGTCCAGGTCCTGCGGCTCCAGCCGGTTGGCCTGTTCGGGGCGGCGCAGGGTGATGGTGGCGCTGGCGCCGGTGATCTCCAGAAGAGGCGTTTCCATGGGGCGGGCATGTTCGCACACCCCCGGAGGCATCGGCACCCTCTGGCGTCAGGCCGGCATGTGGGCAAGCCGACGAAGAGGTGCGCACCATGTGCAACCCGGCCGCAAGGACATCGCGGCCCAGGTCGCCAGCAGTTTTCCGCGCGTGGCGCGCGTGGGGCATCACGTGCAGCGCCACGGCCGGAAGGCCTTCTTCTGCGGATGCGAGCGCTACGCGCCTTCCGGCTTGATCTGCGCCCGCGCGATCACGGGCTTCCAGCGCGCCTGCTCGCTGCGGATGAAGGCGCCGAACTCGGCCGCGCTGCTGCCCACGGCCAGCGCCGTGTCCGCCGAGAGCTTGTCCTTGACGATGCTGCCCTTGGCCGCGCGGACGGCCTCCGCCTCCAGCTTCGCGACGTTGGCACGCGGCCACTTGGCCGGCGCCAGCAGGCCGTACCACTGCGTCATCTCGAAGCCCGGATAGCCCTGGGCCGCCACGGTGGGCACGTCGGGCAGCTGCGGCAGCCGCTCCGTCGTGCCCGTGGCGATGCAGCGCAGCCGGCCGGCCTTGATGAAGGGCAGCAGCGCAGGCGCGCCGACCGAGGCGGCCTGCAACCGGCCCGACATCAAATCGGTCAGCATCGGCCCGGTGCCGCGGTAGGGCACGTGCACGACGAAGGTGCCGCTCACCATCTTGAGGTATTCGAAGGCCAGGTGGCCGGCGCTGCCGTTGCCGGCCGAGCCGTAGTTGAGCTGGCCCGGCTTGCCCTTGGCATAGGCGACGAACTCCTTCAA
Organism: Pseudorhodoferax aquiterrae; assembly: GCF_014652235.1. Lineage (GTDB taxonomy): Bacteria > Pseudomonadota > Gammaproteobacteria > Burkholderiales > Burkholderiaceae_C > Pseudorhodoferax > Pseudorhodoferax aquiterrae. The sequence goes on along the minus strand of NZ_BMYK01000006.1, from coordinate 320,373 downwards.
GTCCTTGACCGGCAGGTCGGGGTGGACCACGTACAGGCTGGGCACCTTGGACAGCAGCGTGACGGGCACGAAGTCGCGCTCGGCGTCGTAGGGCAGCTTGCTGAAGATGTAGGGATTCACGGCCAGCGTGCCGATGTGGCCCAGGATCAGCGTGTGGCCATCTTCGCTCGCGGCGACCTCCTGCATCGCGATGTTGCCGGCCGCGCCCGGTTTGTTGTCGACGAACACGTTCTGGCCGATGGTCTTGGCCATCTCGCCTGCGACCGAGCGGGCCACGATCTCCGAGCTGCCGCCCGGCGCGAACGGAACGACCAGGCGCAGCGGCTTGCTGGGCCAGGTGGGCTGGGCCCAGCCGGCGCAGGGAAGGGTAGTGCCGAGCGCAAGCAGCTGGCGGCGGGAGAGCGGTGCGGTGTGGGACATGGCGACGGCAAGAACAGTTGGAGCCCAATGGTCGTGTGCGCGACGGCCCTGCGCTTCGGGGTTTTCCTTGCCGTGGCGCTATGGGCGCGTTAGACGAAACCGATTGGCATTGCGAATCGCTCGCATCTACCATCCATTCATCGTCGTTTCTCTCTCCAGGACTACACCATGGCCGCCTTTGCCCGCAACAACCTCCCGACCTTGAAGAAGACCGGCAGCTACTACGTGATGCACATCCTGGTGGCGGCCGCCGTGGCCTATGCGGTCACGGGCAACCTGCTCATGTCGCTCACGCTGAGCCTGCTGGAGCCAACGGTGCAGGCCTTCGCGTTCTTCTTCCACGAAAAGGCCTGGCAACGGCTTTCGCTCAGGAAAGCTGCTCGCGCAGCAGCCGCTTGAGCAGCTTGCCGCCCGCGTTGCGCGGCAGCGGGGTGTCGGACCAGGTGATGGTCTCGGGCACCTTGTAGTCGGTCAGGCGCGCGCGGCAATGGGCGCGCACGGCCTCGTCGTCGCGGGCCAGGTCGGGCGCATACAGGAAGGCGTGCACGCGCTCGCCCAGCACCGGACAGGAGCGCCCGACGATGGCGGCCTCGACCACGCCCGGCAGCGCCACCAGGCAATGCTCGACCTCGACCGAGTAGATCTTGAAGCCGCCGCGGTTGAGCATGTCCTTCTTGCGGTCGAACAGGCGCACGAAGCCGTCGGCGTCGATGCTGCCCAGGTCGCCCGAATGCCAGTAGCCGGCGGTGAAGTTGGCAGCCGTGGCCTCGGGGTTGTCCCAGTAGCCGGGCACGACCATGGGGCCGCCGATCCAGAGCTCGCCGCTTTCGCCGGGCGGCAGCTCGTGGCCCTCGTCGTCCACCACGCGCACATGCGCGCACGGCAGGGGGACGCCCACGCTGTCGGCATGCGCGCGCGTGAGGCCGGCCGGCATCATGGTGGTGGGCGAGGTGGTCTCGGTCGCGCCGTAGGCGTTGATGAGCGTGAGGCCGGGCAGGCGCTCGGCCATGGCGTCGATGGCCGAGACCGGCATGGGCGCACCGCCATAGCCGCCGATGCGCCAGTGGGCCAGCCGCGCGCGGTCGAACGCCGGCTGCAGCAGGCACAGCTGGTACATGGCCGGCACCATCAGCGTGTGCGTCACGCGCTCGGCCTCCAGCAGCTGCAGGAATGCCGGGGCCCTGAATTCCGACAGCATCACCACCGCGCCCCCGATGTGGACCATGGCGGCGATGATGGCGATCAGCCCCGTGACATGGCTGGCCGGCACGGCCAGCGCGGAACGGTCGCCCGGGCGCAGGCCCATGCACAGCTCGTAGTGGCGCACCGAATGCGCGACGTTGAGGTGCGTGAGCATGGCGCCCTTGGGGCGGCCCGTGGTGCCCGAGGTGTACAGGAGCAGGGCGGTGTCCTGCTCGCGGACGGGGGCGGCCTCCTGGACGCTCCCGCGCAGACCGGCCAGCGGCAGGGCGCCGGGCGCCTCGCCCACGACCAGGCGCAGCCGCAGGCCGGGCACCTCGTCGGGCGCGGGGATGCGCTCGGCCAGCGCCTGGTCGAACACGATGGCGCAGGCGCCGCACTGCTGCAGCATATAGGCCAGGCCCGGCCGCTGCTCGCGCTCGCCGATGGGCACGGCGATGGCGCCCAGCCGCTGCACGGCGAACAGCACGGACATGAACTCTGGCTGGTTTCCCATGAACAGCACGACGCGTTCCCCGGCCTGCACGCCCAGTGCGGCCAGGCCGCCCGCAATGCGCGCGACCTCGGCGTCGAGCTGGCGGAAGCTCCAGCGCTGGCCGTGGTGAACCACGGCGTCCTGGTCCGGGTAGCGGGCCAAGGCACGCTCCAGCAGCGCGTGCATGCTGGGCGGGCGTTCGACAAAGCAGCGCACGACGCGGTCGCCGTAGACGGCTTCCTCGCGCGTGGCCGGGAGTTCAACGCTGTGCCATGTCGTCATGCTGCGGCCTCCGCCACCACGTTCGCCCCGCGCTCGATCACCACCTCGCCATCCACGAGCTTGCGCGAATGGTTGAGGTCAGACTGCGCGATCAGCACCGACAGCGACCCGCCACGCAAGCCCGCGATGACCTCGCCCAGGCGCATCGACAGCGCCGGTGCCACGCCCTCGAAGGGCTCGTCGAGCAGCAGCAGCCGCGTGCCCACCCCCAGCGCGCGCGCCAGCGCGACGAGCTTCTGCTGCCCGCCCGAGAGCAGCAGCGCGCGCCGCTCGCGCATCTGCGCGAGTTCGGGCAGCACGCCGTAGATGAACTCCAGCCGCTCGCGCTGGTTGCGCGCGCCCGTGGCCCACAGCGGCACGAGGATGTTCTCCTCCACGCTGAGTTCGGGCACCAGGCCGCGGTCCTCCGGCATGTAGCCGATGCCCATCGCCGCACGCGCATGGCGCGGCACGCTCGCCAGGTCCTGGCCCTCGAACGTGATGCGGCCCTGGCTGGGCGTGAGGTGGCCCATGACGGTGCGCAGCAGCGTGGTCTTGCCCGCGCCGTTGCGGCCGATCAGGCCTACCATGGACTGCGCGGGCACGGCCAGCCGCAGACTGCGCAGCACCTGAACCGTGCCGATGGACACGTGGACGGATTCGACGGTGAGCATCGCTGCCTCCTAATGCAAGGTGCCGGTCACGTAGCGGCGCACGTCGTCGGCGGCCAACGCTACGGCGGGCGTATCGTCGGCGATGATGCGGCCCGCGTAGAAGGCCACCACGCGGTCGGCGTAGCGCGCAACGATGTCCATGTCGTGCTCCACGAACAGCACGGTCATGGCCTCCTGGCCCAGCGCGGTCATGATGATGTCCATCATCGGGAACTTCTCCTCGGCGGCCACGCCGCTCGTGGGCTCGTCGAGCAGCAGCAACCGCGGCTGGCCGGTCAGCGCCATCGCGATGTCCAGCAGCTTGCGCACGCCGCCCGGCAGCTCGGCCACGCGGCGGTCGCGGTGCTCGCTGAGCGTGAAGCGCTGCAGCAACGCATCGGCACGCGCCACAGCCTCGTCGCCGCGCGCGGACTGCCAGAACGACAGGCGCCGGCCATGGCAGGCCGTGGCCACGAGCATGTTCTCCAGCACCGTGAGTTCGGCGAACAGCTGCGGGATCTGGAACGAGCGCGCCACACCCAGGTGCGTGATCGCGCGGGGGTCCAGCCGCGTGATGTCGCGACCGCCCAGTTCGATGCTGCCGGTGTCGGGCTTGAGGTAGCCCGTCACCATGTTGACGAAGGTGGTCTTGCCCGCGCCGTTGCTGCCGATCAGGCTCACGCGCTGGCCGGCGGCGATGTCGATGCTGATGGCGCTGGCAGCGACCACCGCGCCGAAGCGCTTCTCGATGGCGCGGGCGCGCAGCAGGATGTCGTCGCTCATTTCTTCTTCGTCCAGAGTGAGCCGATGCCGCCCGGCAGGAAGCGGATCATCAGCAAGAGGAACAGGCCCAGCGAGAGCTGCCAGGTGTTGGGGAAGTAGAGGTTGGAGAAGGAGCGCACGACCTCCAGCAGCGTGGAGGCCACGAACACGGCCAGCACGCTCTGCGAGCCCGCCAAGATGGCGACGAACACGAACTCGCCCGAGGTGGTCCAGTAGCTGAAGTTGGGGTCGATGTGGCCCAGCGACATCACCGTCAGCGCCCCGCCGCAGCCGCCCGCGAAGGCGGCCATGCCGAAGTTCAGCGCCACGGCCTGGCGCACCGAGCCGCCCAGGTACTCCACGCGCAGCTCGTTCTCGCGCACGGCCTGGGCAATCAGACCGCGCGTGGAGTCGAAGTACACACGGGCCAGCAGCGCGAGCACACCGGACACCGCGATGGTGACCGCGTACAGCGCATAGGCCACGCGCTCGTCCGACAGGCTCTGGCCCAAGAGCGTGGGCCGGCCCATGTTGAACCCGTCCGAGCCGCCCAGGCTGTTGGTCTTGACCAGCACGCCGTAGCAGACCATGGACAGCGCCAGCGTCAGCATCGCGAAGAAGATGCCGCGGTAGCGCGCCAAGAGCGGCGCGAACGGCAGCGCCACCAGCATGGCCGCCAGGCCGCCGAGCAGCGTGAGCACGAGCGCGTCGGTGATGCCCAGGTGGTTGAAGCACAGTGCGCCGGCGTAGCCGCCGACCGCGAACACCAGGCCCTGGCCGAAGGACACGACGCCGCTGCGCATCAGCAGCACGATGCCCAGCGAGACCAGGCCGTGCGAGGCCGCCATGGTCAGCAGGAACACCAGCCAGCGCGGCAGGAAGGCGCCGGCGCCGACCAGCGCCACCATCAGGGCGAGGCCGCCCCAGAGCACGGTGCGGCCGCGCGGGGCGGCGGCCGGGGGTGCGACGGAGGAAATGGGAAGGACTGCGCTCTTCATCAGATCTTCCTTGCCTGGATGCGTTGAAAGAGGCCTTCGGGACGGAACACCAGCACCAGCGCCATGACCACGTAGATCGCGAACAGCTCGACTTGCGGCGCCAGGTGCACGGCGGCCGCGCGGGCCAGGCCGACGATCAGCGCGCCGATGGCCGCGCCCTCGATGCTGCCGAGCCCGCCGATGATGACCACGGCGAACGAGACGATGATCACGCCCACCGAGATGCCGGGCTGCACCGAGATCAGCGGCGCCGTGAAGGCCCCGCCGATGCAGGCCAGGAAGATGCCGACGGCGAACGCCAGCATGTACACGCGCGAGACGTTGACGCCCATGCTGGAGGCCACTTCCTCGCTGTGGATCACGGCCAGCACGATCTTGCCCTGGCGCGTGCGGTTCAGGCCCCACCAGACCGCGATGCCGACCACGGCCGCCAGCCCCATGAGCATGAAGTCGTAGCCCACGTAGATCTGCTCGCCGATCTCGATGTTGCCGAACATGGCGTAGGGCTCGGACACGTAGTAGGGATTGGCGCCCCAGACCAGCTTGGTGATGTCTTCGAGCATCAGGAACAGCGCGTAGGTGACGAGCACGAGCAGCACCTCGTCGCGGCCGTAGAAGAAGCGCAGCAGGCCGCGCTCGGTCAATGGTGCGACCAGCGCGGCCACGGCCACCGCCGCGAACAGCATGGCGACCAGCGACCATTCCGGCGCCAGCTTGAGCGTGGCGAACCAGCCGACGAAGCTGGCGGCCGCGTAGGCGCCCAGCGCATAGAAGCTGCCGTGCGCGATGTTGAGGATCTTGAGCACGCCGAACACGAGCGTGAGCCCGAGCGCGACGATGAACAGCCAGGAGGCATAGCTCAGGCCGTCGACGAGGATGGTGATGGCGGTGGTCATGGCCAGTCCGGTGAAAAGAAGGCGGGCTCCGGCCAGCCGCGCTGGACTGACCGGGGACGTCTGCGGCTAGCGCCGCCGATCACTCACATTTCGCACCGGCCATGCCGCCCTTGATCCAGTCTTCGGACTTCACGCCGGCCGGCGGATTCACGCACTCGGCCGGGAAGCGCTGGATGTCTTCCAGCACCACCATCTTCTTGCCCGCATCGAAACGCGTCTTGCCGATGGCCGTGGGCTGCGTGGCCTGGTGGCCGTCGCCCAGCGTCATGCGGATGCGGCCGCCGGGCGCGTCCCACTCGCTGCCCTTCAGCGCAGCGGCCAGTTGCTCGGGGGTGGGCTTCTTGCCGCCGTTGGCGGCCATGGCCTTCTCGGCCGCCAGCTTGAGGCCCATGAGGGCCTGGGCCATCCGATAGGGCGCCTGGGCGGGGTAGGTGTTGTAGCCCTTCTCGTACAGGCTCCACCACCAGTCGTTGAGCGGGCTCTTGGGCGCCAGCAGGCCGTAGGCGCCGCGCGCGCCGAGGATGGTGCCATCGGGCATCTTGTCGCCCAGCGGCGTGAGCACATGGTCGGCCGCCGACAACACGACCTGCGAGCGCTTGAACAGGCCGCGCGGGCCGGCCTGGAGCACGAAGGCCTGCAGGTCGCCACCCCACAGGCTGGAGTGCGTGATGTCGGCGCGCTTGGAGGTCAGCGCCGAGATCTCGGTGCCGTACTGCCCGGCGCCGAACTTGGGCAGCAGGTCTTCGCCGACCTTGGCCTGCGGGTACAGCTGCGCCATGGCGGCCTTGAAGTCCGCGCGCGAGTCGTGGCCCCAGGCGTAGTCCTGGTTGATGAGGTTGTAACTCTCGGCCTTGATGTTGCGTGCCTTGAGATAGCGGGCCAGCGCCACGTTGTCCATGGTGCCGTGCGAGGCGGTGCGAAAGACGTAGTTGTACTTGCCATCCTCGAACACGCGCGGCGTGCCGCAGTCGTACAGGATCAGGAACTTCTTGAGCTCCTCGGCCACGGGCGCCACGGCCAGGCAGTCGCCCGAGCTCACGTAGCCGACCACGGCATCGACCTTCTCGCGGTCGTACAGGTTGCGCAACTCCTGCACCTGCTTGGTGGCGCCGCCGTTCTCGTCGACGTAGACGGCCTCGATCTTCATGCCGCCGATGCCGGCCTTGTTGTAGGGGGCCGGGGCTTCGCCCTTGTTGAAGGCCTCGACCAGCACCTTGGCACCGTTGACGGCCGGGATGCCGAAACTCTCGGCCGCCTGGCCCGAGAGGAAGCTCACGACGCCGATCTTGAACGTCTCCTGGGCCTGGGCCGCGGCGGCCAGGGCCGTCAGAGCGAACAGGCCGGCCAGGCGGGCGGCGCGCGGGACCATCTTCTTGCGTTGCATGCTTGTCTCCTCTTGTGGTGATGGAACGGGAACGGGGAACGGCTAAGGCGGTGCAGCGATGGGCGCGGCCATGTCCAGGCCGGTCATCTCGAAGCCCTTCTTGAAATCGACCATGTGCTTGCGCGTCCACTCGGCGGCGGCGGCACCGTCACGGCGCTGCAGCGCATCCAGGATGCCCCGGTGCGCGGCCAGGTTGCGCGCCTTGGACTGCGGCAGCCGCTGGTGGATCTGCAGCAGCGTGGGGTTGTAGAGCAGGCTGATGGGCTCGCGCGCCAGCATGAGCGGCCGGTTGCGGCTGGCGCGGCCGACCAGGGCGTGGAACTCCACGTCGAGTTCGACCAGGCGCTGGTCGTCCTCCAGTGTGTTGCGGCCCTCGGCCTGCAGCGCGGCCGTGAGCTCGGTGTTGCGCGCGAGCTCGTCCAGGTCGGCCGGCTCGGCGTTCTGTGCCGCCAGCTGCGAAGCCAGCGGCTCCAGCGTCACGGCCACCTGCCAGAGCTCGGCGAAGGTGGTCTGCTGCAGCATCAGGAGACGCGCCGTGCGCGGCGCCAGGTCGTACAGGCCGGGCAAGGCCACGAACAGGCGGCGGCCCTCGCGGCGCTGCACCAGGCCCTCCTGCTCGACTTGGCGGATGGCCTCGCGCACGGTGGAGCGGTGCACGCCGAAGCGCTCGGCCAGGCTTTGCTCGGTGGGCAGTGGCATGCCGGGACGCAGCTGGCCCGACAGGATGGAGCGCTCGATCTCGGTCGACACCTGCTTGTAGGCCGGCGCCAACTGCAGCCGACTGAACATGGAAGCGTCCTCGCGCGGCCGCGCAGGCGCGCGGCCCCGGATGTCGGACGCTGCGACGGCCCCGCGGCGCGGCGCATCGGTGCTGCCAGTCAAGCCAGGTCTCCTTGCCCCGCACGACGCGGATTGTTTGTCGGACAATCGGATTGTTGGCATTCGCACCGGTGGCAACCAGCGGGTTTTCCCGCGCAATCGGACCTCCGATTCGCTTCCGAAAAGTCACAACTGCGTGACCCGTGCATGCCATTCATGGGCCTTTTTACGAGGTCTACAATCGCGCTCCCCTTGAACACGTCAGGCGGGTTCTGCCGGGCGAAAGAGGTCCGCACAGCTCGCCGCTGAGGAGACGCCAGGATGGCAAACCCTTCGAATCCGGTGAGCACCGAAGACAAACGCGCCGAGCTGCGCCGCGCAGCGCTCGAGTACCACGAGATCCCGACGCCCGGCAAGATCTCGGTCGCCCCGACCAAACAGCTCACCAACCAGCGCGATCTGGCACTGGCTTACTCGCCCGGCGTCGCCGCGCCCTGCGAGGAGATCGTCAAGGACCCCAACGCCGCCTTCAAGTACACCGCCCGCGGCAACCTCGTGGCCGTGATCTCCAACGGGACGGCCGTGCTGGGCTTGGGCGACATCGGCCCGCTGGCCTCCAAGCCGGTCATGGAAGGCAAGGGCGTGCTGTTCAAGAAGTTCGCCGGCGTGGATGTGTTCGACATCGAGATCGACGAGAAGGATCCGCAAAAGCTGGTCGACGTGATCGCCGCGCTGGAGCCGACCTTCGGCGCGATCAACCTGGAAGACATCAAGGCGCCCGACTGCTTCTTCGTCGAGCGCGAGCTGCGCAAGCGCATGAAGATCCCGGTGTTCCACGACGACCAGCACGGCACCGCCATCACGGTGGCGGCGGCCATGCTGAACGGCCTGAAGGTCGTCGGCAAGAACATCGCCGAGGTCAAGCTCGTGGCCTCGGGCGCGGGCGCAGCGGCGCTGGCCTGCCTGAACCTGCTGCTCAAGGTCGGCCTCAAGCGCGAGAACGTGTGGGTGACCGACCTGGCCGGCGTGGTCTACAAGGGCCGCACCGAGCTCATGGACGAGGACAAGGCCCAGTTCGCCCAGGCCACCGAGCTGCGCACGCTGAACGAGGTGATGGACGGGGCCGACGTGTTCCTGGGCCTGTCGGCCGGCGGCGTGCTCAAGCCCGCCATGGTCGCCAAGATGGCGGCCCGGCCCGTGATCTTCGCGCTGGCCAACCCCAACCCCGAGATCACGCCCGAAGATGCACGCTCGGTGCGCGACGACGTGGTCATGGCTACGGGCCGCACGGATTACCCGAACCAGGTCAACAACGTCCTGTGCTTCCCCTACATCTTCCGCGGCGCGCTGGACTGCGGTGCGACCACCATCACCGACGAGATGGAGATCGCCGCGGTGCACGCCATCGCCGACCTGGCCCAGGCCGAGCAGAGCGAGGTGGTGGCGGCGGCCTACGTGGGCGAAAAGCTGAGCTTCGGCCCCGAGTACCTGATCCCCAAGCCCTTCGACCCGCGCCTGATGATGAAGATCGCGCCGGCCGTGGCCCAGGCAGCGGCAGACTGCGGCGTGGCGCTGCGGCCGATCCAGGACATGGACGCCTACCGCGACCGGCTGCAGAGCTTCGTCTACGCCTCGGGCACGACCATGAAGCCCATCTTCACGGCGGCCAAGAACGCCGCCAAGAAGCGCGTGGCCTACTCGGAAGGTGAAGAGGAGCGTGTGCTGCGCGCGGCGCAGATCGTGGTGGACGAGGGCATCGCCCGGCCCACGCTGATCGGCCGCCCGGCCATCATCGCCCAGCGCATCCAGAAGTTCGGCCTGCGCCTGCGCGAGGAACTGGACTACGACATCGTCAACGTCGAGCAGGACCACCGCTACCGCGACTTCTGGCAGACCTACCACCGCATGACCGAACGCCAGGGCGTGACGCAGCAGGTCGCCAAGATCGAGATGCGCCGGCGCCTGACGCTGATCGGCGCGATGCTGGTGCACAAGGGCGAGGTCGATGGCCTGATCTGCGGCACCTGGGGCACGACGCACAACCACCTGCACTACATCGACCAGGTCATCGGCAAGCGCCCGGGCGGCTGCGCGAGCACGCCGCAGGACGTGCCGATCTACGCCTGCATGAACGGGCTGATGCTGCCGGGACGCCAGGTGTTCCTGGTCGACACGCATGTGAACTACGACCCCACGGCCGAGGAACTCGCGGAGATCACGACCATGGCGGCCGAGGAGATGATGCGCTTCGGCCTCAAGCCCAAGGCCGCGCTGCTGTCGCACTCCAACTTCGGCACCAGCCAGCACCCGAGCGCCGTCAAGATGCGCCGCACGTTGGAGCTGCTGCGCACCCAGGCGCCGTGGCTCGAGGTCGACGGCGAAATGCACGGCGACGTGGCACTGGACGGCAAGCAGCGCGCGGGCATCATGCCGCACTCCACCTTGGCCGGTGATGCCAACCTGTTGGTGCTGCCCAACATCGACGCGGCCAACATTTCCTACAACCTGCTCAAGACGGCAGCCGGCGGCAACATCGCCATCGGCCCGGTGCTGCTGGGTGCGGCCAAACCGGTGCACATCCTGACGGCCAGCGCCACCGTGCGCCGCATCGTCAACATGACGGCACTGACCGTCGCCGACGCGAACGCCCAGCGCTGACCCTCGCGGGCCGAGCAAGCACTAACTTGGTGCAACGCCAAGCCCTTGCGGCCCGTGCCTGTTTTTTGGGCATGGGCCTTGCCTTTCCTGGGGCCTTAGTGCACACTAGCGCGCTTCGATCCGGGGGTTAACCCGGAGCCCGCGCACCAATCAGTGCATCTGTGCCGTGCGGTCTGTGCGCCCAGCTTCTTTCCATGTTGTCCACGATCCGTCCCACCTCCAGCCGTTCGCTTTGGCGCGGCCTGCTGGCGGTGGCGCTGGCAGCCTGCACTGTTTCGGTGCAGGCGCGGACCTCGGCAGATGACGCCACCGTGGCGCTGGACGCCCTGCCCCGAGAGGGCCAGGCGACCTACCAGCGGATCCTGCAAGGCGGGCCATTTCCGTACGAGAAGGACGGGACGGTGTTCTTCAACCGGGAGCGCCAATTGCCCGTGGCGAAGCGCGGCTACTACCGCGAATACACCGTGGCCAGGGAAGGTGCACGCAGCCGGGGTGCGCGCCGCATCGTCTGCGGGGGCCTGCGTCCGACGACACCGGATGGTTGCTACTACACCAGCGACCACTATGCGAGTTTTCGCAAGATCGCGCCGTGAAGGGCGGGCGATTCTTGTTTTTGTGAGACCGAGGTATTTTGATGACCAACGTTAAAGCGGAGCTGGACCAGCCTCTGCGTACCGTGCGAACCAACATCGTCCAGTCGATCCGGGCGTTTCGCGTTGCCGACCTGCAAGAGGCCGCCCAGTCCATGGGCCACCATTTCCTCTATGCCAACCTGGCCAACGCCCAGAGCAAGCAGGACGTGCTGGACCTGATCGCGCAGCAGTTCACCTTCCCGACGCACTTCGGCAAGAACTTCGACGCGCTGTACGACTGCATGACGGATCCGCTGCACAAGTCCGGCCCGCAGCCCGGCTTCATCGTCGTGCTGGAACAGATTCCCGCGAACGCCAAGTTCGACAAGGAAGCGCGCGAGCAACTGCTGGACATCTTCCGCGACGCCGCGGATTACTGGGGCGACCGCAAGATCCCGTTCCGGTGTTTCTATTCTTTTCTGTAGCCCGTTCCGCACAAAACAGCCAAGCGGAACGGGCGAACGAGGCTCAGCAGGACGGCGCCGTCACCGGCATCGCCCTCACCGACACGACGACGGAATCGGGCGAGAAGATGCCCACCGACAAACTGGTCGACGTCTCGCCCCTGGCGCTGCGCATGAGCAGCCCCTTCAACGCGGGCTACTGGCTGGCAGCGGCCTGAGACGCACCGCGTCGTCCACAGAGAACGCCCGTCGAACGACGGGCGTTTTTCATTGGAGCGCCTGCGCCAGGGCGAGGTACTCGGGCACGGGCACTTCCTCGCCGCGGCGCTGCAGGTCGAAGCTGCCGCCGAACTGGCGCGCCTCGAGCCAGCGGCCCAGGCTGTGGCGCAGCAGCTTGCGGCGCTGGCTGAAGGCCACCTGCACGAGTTCGCTGAGCAGCGCCACATCCACGTCCGGCGGCTGCGCGAGCGGTTCCATGCGCACCACCGCGCTGTCGACCTTCGGCGGCGGATCGAAGCTCTCGGGCGGCACGAACAGCACGTCCTCCATCGCGTAACGCCACTGCAGCATCACGCTGAGCCGACCGTAGGCGGCCGTCGCCGGCGCGGCGACCATGCGGTCGATGACTTCCTTCTGCAGCATGAAATGCTGGTCGCGCACATGCGCCACGTGCTCCAGCAAGTGGAACAGGATGGGCGTGGAAATGTTGTAGGGCAGGTTGCCGACCACGCGCAGCTTGCGCCCGGCGGCAGCGGCCAGCGCGGCGAAGTCCACCTTGAGCACGTCCGACTCGACCACCGCGAGCTGGGGATGGCTGCGCAGGCGCTCAGCGAGGTCACGGTCGAGCTCGATGACGGTGAGCCGGCCCACGCGCTCGACCAGCGGCTGGGTCAGCGCCGCCAGGCCGGGCCCGATCTCCACCATGGGATCGCCCGGCTGCGGCGCGATGGCGCGCACGATGGCGTCGATGATGCCGGTGTCGGACAGGAAGTGCTGGCCGAAGCGCTTGCGCGCGATGTGCTTCACTGCGGTGCCTGGCGCAGCTCGACGTAGGCGCGGCCGCGCAATTCCTGCAGCCAACTGCGGTAGGCCTCGTCCATCTTGCGTTCACGCACCATGTTGCGCGCCACCTCGCGCTGCTCGCGTGGGTTGAGCTGGTACTGGCGGCGCTCCAGCAACTGGATCAGGTGCACGCCGAAGCGCGAGACGATGGGCTCGGAGATTTCGCCCGGGCGCAGCGCATCGAGCACCTCCTCGAATTCGGGCACGAACTGGCCGGGGTTGGACCAGCCGAGGTCGCCGCCCTGCGCCGCGCTGCCGTCCTGCGAGCTGGCCTGGGCCAGCGCGGCGAAGTCGGCCTGGCCGGCCTCGATGCGCCGGCGCATGGTGGCCAGCCGCTCGCGCGCGTTGGCCTCCGTCTGCTGCGCATCGACGCGCAGCAGGATGTGGCGCGCGTGCTGCTGGGTGATGCTCTGCAGCAGGCCACCCTGGCGCTTGTCGAGCACCTTGAGGATGTGAAAGCCCGCGCCGGAGCGCACCGGCGCCGTGATGCCGCCTGCCGGCAGCTGGGCCGTGGCCTGCAGGAACAGCTCGGGATAGCGGTCGGGGCTGCGCAGGCCCATCTCGCCACCGGAGGCCCGTGCGTCCGGCGCGTCGGAGAAGCTGCGCGCCAGCGCCGCGAAGTCCTCGCCGGCACGCGCGCGCTTTTCCACCTCCTGCGCCCGTGCCTGCCGCTCGGCAACCTGCTCCGCCGTGGCGTTCTCGGGCACGGCCACCAGCACCTGGGCCAGGTTCAGCTCGGTGGGTGCCGCCGGCGTGGCGGCATCCGTCTGCTCGCGCAGGTATTGCTCGACTTCGGCATCGCTCACGCGCACGCGCGAATCGAGCTCGCGGTCGCGCAGGCGCGACATCAGGATCTGGTCGCGCAGGTCGTTGCGGAACTGCGCGGTCGTCATCCCGTCCTGCACGATGCGCCGGCGCAGCTCGGCCACGTCGATCTGGTTCTGCCGCGCCACGTTCTGCTCGGCCAGGTTGATGGCGGCCTCGTCGACCTTCAAGCCCATCTCGCGCGCCTGCTGCAACTGCGCGCGCTCCACGACCAGGCTTTCCAGTGCCTGGCGCGACAGCTCCGCCTGGGAGGGCATGCGCCCGCCCTGCTGGCGCAGTTGCATGTTGAGGCGCGCGACGCGGCGCTGCACCTCCAGGTTGGTGATGGGCTCGGAATTGACCACGGCCACGATGAAGTCGGACGCGCGCGCCGCGCCCTGGGCCTGCGCCGCGCTGGGCAGCGCGGTCCAGCAGGCCGCGGCCAATGCCAGCGCGGTCAGGAAGGTAGCGGGCGCCGTGCGGCGCTTGGACTGTTGCATCACTCGTAGGAGCCGAACCGGCTCGATGTGGTCACCTGCTCGCGCAGGAACTGGTAGCGGGGAATGTTGTCGCGCAGGGTCTTGAGCGGGCTGGAGCCCAGGCGCGCCAGACCGACGAACTCGATCTGGAACATGATCTTGTTGTTGGCCGCGGCGTTGGAGCGCTGGATGCGCTCGACCACGACGCGGCCGATCCAGCAGTCGCCGTCGTACTCCAGGCCCATGATGGAGTCCACGAACTGGCGGTCCTGCAGGCTGTAGGCGAGCCGGCCGACGCTGTACCAGCGGCCCGAACCCAGGCCGCGGCCCGGTCCCAGGTCCTGGCCGCGGTCGCCCCAGAGGTCGTTGAGCGGCCATTGCCAGCCGACGTCGACCTGCTCGCTCTCCGGCAGGCCGCTGCTGGCGCGCTGCATGCGGTAGGCCGTGCTGACGACGCGGTAGTTGCCCGGGCTGTACTTGCCGGACACCGTGAAGCGCTCCGAGCGCCGCGTGTCGGGGTTGTACTGCACCGTGGCGTCGGTCGACCACAGCGGATCCCAATTCACCGAAGCGCCGGCCAGGAAGTCGCTGACGCGGTCGTCGACGACGGCACCGCCCGGCAGGAACACGCGCTGGTCCTTGAAACGCAGGCGCTGCGCCACGCCGAAGCGCGCCACCTGCGCGCCCGTGTCCGGCTGGAGGAAGCGGGTGTCCACGCCCAGCGTGAGCACGTTGCTGTCGGAGATGCGGTCGTTGCCGGTGAAGGCGTTCTCGCTGTAGATCGTCGCGAAATTGAAGTCGGTCGCGCTGGTGTCGTAGATGGGCAGGCTGTTCTGCTCACGGTACGGCGTGTTCACGTAGAACGCGCGCGGCTCCAGCGTCTGGCGCCAGGCCCGGCCGAAGAAATTGGCGTCGCGTTCGAACACCAGGCCGCTGTCGATGCTGAAGGTCGGCACGGTGCGGGTGGCCGTGGTGGCGCCGGTGGCCAGCGGCGCGTCGAACTCGTACTTGGCAGCGTGCACCTGCAGCTTGGGCGTGAAGAACCAGCCCGGCCGCACCCAGGGCCGGCTGATCTGGCCCAGCAGGAAACCGCGCTTGGCATTGGGCTGCAGGGTGTAAGTGCGGTCGGCCGAGAACTGCGTGTAGTCGGCGTCGACCGAGAAGTCGAAACCGCCCACGTCGTAACGGCCATAGCGGCCCGTGATCTGCGGCAACCGATCGTACGGCGGCGTGATGGGAGCGCTGACGTCCTGCAGCGTCTGGTACTTGAGCGCGCGCAGACCGGCCGAGAAGTCGCCCTGCGCCCAGCGCAGGTTGGCGTCGGTGGTGCGCAGGCGCTCGGTCAGCGAGGTCGTGGTGCTCGGGAAATCGCGCCAGTAGTCGTTGTCGCTGACGCGGTTGGCGTCCAGCGAGAAGGCCAGGTTGCCGAGGCCCTTGATGCCGGTCTGGATCACGCCCGAATGCTTGGCCTCGTAGGACCAGCGGTCGCGGTCGCGCAGCTTGTCGCTGGGCATGTAGTCCAGCCGCAGCTGGCCTGCGTAGGTCGGCTCCAGGTAGCGGAACTCGCCGCCCATCATGACGCCGCGTTTGCTCATGACCGAGGGGTAGAGCGTGGCATCGCGGTTGGGTGCGATGTTCCAGTAGTAGGGCACCAGCAGCTCGACGCCGTTGAGGTTGTCCAGCGCCACCGTGGGCGGCAGGAAGCCCGACTTGCGCGCGTCGCTGAGCGGGAAGGTGAAGGTCGGCAGCGCCAGTATCGGCACGTCCATGAAGCGCAGCACGCCGCCCTGGGCTTCGCCCACGTCCTGCTCGGTGTCCAGGTGCATGGTGGTGGCCGTCAGCACCCAATCGGGCAGCCAGCTCGGGCCGGGCTGGCGCTTGCAGGTGGTGTAGGTGGCGTCGTGCAGCACCGAGCGCTTGTCGTCCAGGAAGTCGGCGCGGCTGGCCTGCCCATGCGCGCCGGCACGCAGCAGCTGGTAGCGCGGGCTCTGGAAGAAGCCCTCGAAGGCATCGACCTTGAGTTCCAGTGCCGGGCCTTCGTAGACATCGCCGGCGCGGTTGATGCGCACATGGCCCTGGGCCTTGGCCTGGTCCGAGGCCTGGTCGTATTCGAGCCGGTCGGCCTGGATCATGGTGTCGCCGCGCCGCATCATGGCGTCGCCCTCGATCACGGTCTCCAGGTTGGGCCGGCCCGAGGTGCGCTGGCCGGAAAAGAAGGTCGGCAGCTGGTCGCGCAGTTCGGCCGGCACCTGTTCGGCCAGCCGCTCGCTGGGCTTGAGCTGCAGCGGCGCCGTGTCCGCGGCCGCCTGCGCGCGCGCGCCGTCGGCGGCCAGCAGCAACACCAGCGCAGCCACCGCGCCGGCCGCATGGCACAGGGCGAAACCACCGACAGGAGAACGCTCGGGCAGGACGGTAGGGACGGGAGGCATCGAAGAAGTCAGGGACGGTCCGGGCATCCGGGGCAGTCTAGCGTTGGACGAAGGGGCGGGCCTGAAGCCGCCACCAGCCCCGGGGCTTGCCGGCAAGCCGGTTTGTAGAATCGATTATCCATGAGCCAGAAGACCGAACCAACCGGCGTTCCAGGCCCGCAGACGGCGCCAGCCGTGGCCTGGTCCGACCCGCAGCGCGAAGCTGCGTTCCATGGCTGGCTGGCCGCCATCGCGCCGCGCCACCGCCTCCTCCCCGCCACGCTGCAACCGGCCTCCGCCGACGCGAGCTTTCGCCGTTACCTGCGCATCGCGACCGACGGCGGCGGCAGCCGCATCGTCATGGACGCGCCGCCTGAGAAGGAGAACAGCGAACCCTTCGTGCGCATCGCCGCGCTGATGCGCGAGGCCGGCCTCACCGTGCCCGAGGTGCAGGAATGGGACCAGGCCTCAGGCTTCCTGCTGCTGTCCGACCTCGGCACCCAGACCATGCTGCAGGGCATGGACCAGGCCAGCGCCGCCGCCAATGCGGGCCGCTACCGCCAGGCCATCGACGCGCTGATCGCCTGGCAGCTGGCCTCGCGTCCCGACGTGCTGCCGGCCTACGACGACGCCGTGCTGCGCCGCGAACTCGCGCTGTTTCCCGACTGGTACTTGGCCCGGCACCGCGGCGTGGTGCTGGACGACGCCCAGCGCGCCACGCTGGAGCAGGCCTTCACCGCCATCGTGGCCGAGAACCTCGCCGCGCCCAGCGTCTACGTGCACCGCGACTTCATGCCGCGCAACCTCATGCTGCTGCCCGGCGACGCCACGCGCCTGGGCGTGCTGGACTTCCAGGACGCGTTGTACGGCCCCATCACCTACGACATCGCCTGCCTCATGCGCGATGCCTTCCTGAGCTGGGACGAGGACTTCGTGCTCGACATCACCGTGCGCTACTGGCAGGAGGCGAAGAAGGCCGGTCTGCTGGGCGAGCGCAGCGCCTCGGGCTGGGGCGACGACTTCGGCGCCTTCTACCGCGCCGTGGAATGGATGGGCCTGCAGCGCCACCTCAAGGTGGCCGGCATCTTCGCGCGGCTCACCTTGCGCGACGGCAAGCCGCAGTACCTGGCGGACACGCCGCGCTTCATCGGCTACATCCGCGCGACGGCCGGGCGCTACCGCGAGCTCGCGCCGCTGCTGCGCCTCGTCGACCAGATCGAAGGCACCGAGCCCGTCACGGGCTTCGCCTACGGCCGGATGTAGCCGGCAGCCATGCCGCGCATCCACTGTGCCTGTGCGCTGGCCAGCGGCCTGTCGCTGGCCCTGCCCGCCGGCGCCGCGCGCCACGTGCAGGTGCTGCGCCTGCAGCCCGGCGATGCACTGACGCTGTTCAACGGCGAAGGCGGTGAATTCGAGGCCACCGTCACCCAGATGGGCCGCAGCGAGGTGCAGGTCGCCGTGGGCACCCACCATGCCATCGAGCGGGAGATGCCCCAGGCCGTGCACCTCGCCGTCGTGATGCCGGCCAACGACCGCATGGACTGGCTGGTCGAAAAGGCCGCCGAACTCGGCGCCGCCAGCGTGCAGCCCCTGGTCTCCGCGCGCAGCGTGTTGCGCCTGCAGGGCGAGCGCGCGGCCAAGAAGGCCGCGCACTGGCAGGCCGTGGCCGTGGCGGCCTGCGAGCAATGCGGGCGCAACCGCGTACCGACAGTGCATCCGGTGGCCGAACTGGCGCCCTGGCTCGCGCGTCCACCGGCCGCCGATGCCGGCCAGCGGCTGCTGCTGTCGCTGCGCGACGGTGCGCGCACGCTGCGCCAGCTGGCGCCGGCCGGCGCCGTCACCCTGCTCAACGGGCCCGAAGGCGGCCTCACGGCCGAGGAGGAAGACCTGGCCACCGCCGCCGGCTTCGCCGCGCTGACGCTGGGCCCGCGCGTGCTGCGCGCCGAAACCGCGCCGCTGGCCGCACTCGCGGCATTGCAGGGCTGAAGGGGGGCCGGCCGTGAACCGCAACCTCTGGCTGCTCGCCCTGTGCCAGGCGCTGTTCCTGGTCAACAACGTGACCTTCATCGCCATCAACGGCCTGGTCGGCTGGTCGCTGGCGCCGCTGGGCTGGATGGCGACCCTGCCCGTGATGGGCTACGTGGTCGGCGGCGCGCTGAGCACCGGCCTGGTCGCGCGCACGCAGCGGCGCTGGGGCCGCAAGCGCTCCTTCCTGCTCGGCCTGGCGGTCGCCTGCGCTTCGGCGCTGCTGTGCCTGTACGCGGTGCTGGCGCGCGATTTCTGGCTGCTGTGCGGCGCCACCGTCGTGGCCGGCTACTACAACGCCAACGCCAGCCTGTACCGCTTCGCCGCGGCCGAACTGGCGGCCGCGCCGCAGCGCGAGAAGGCCGTGTCGCTGGTCATGGCCGGTGGCCTGCTGGGCGGCATCGTCGGGCCGAACCTGGCCAATGCCACGCGCGAATGGTTCGCCGTGCCCTTCGCGGGGGCCTATGTGGCGCTGGCCGTGGCGGCCCTGCTGTCGGCCCTGCTGCTGGCCTTCATCCGCTTTCCGCCCGTGCCCGCGGCGCAGCAGGGCGGCGCCGGCGGGCGGCCGCTCGCCGAGATCGTGCGCCAGCCCGTGTTCATCGTCGCGGCGCTGGCCGGCTCGCTGGGCTACGGCGTCATGAACCTGCTGATGGCGGCCACGCCCATCGCCATGCAGCAATGCGGGCTGCCGTTCTCCGCGGCCGCGCTGGTGCTGGAGTGGCATGTCATCGGCATGTTCGCGCCGGGCTTCTTCACGGGCCACCTGATCAAGCGCTTCGGCGCGCTGCCCGTCATGGCCGCGGGCCTGGCGCTGAACCTGGCCTGCATCGCCATGGCGCTGTCGGGGGTGGAACTGCACCATTTCCTGGTCGCGCTGTTCGCGCTCGGCGTGGGCTGGAACTTCCTGTTCACGGGCGCCACGACCTTGTCGCTGCAGGCCTACACCGCCGAGGAGAAGGACAAGGCGCAGGCGGTGCTGAACTTCTGCATGTTCGCCACGCTCGCGCTGACCTCGTTCGCCTCGGGTCTGCTGGTCACCACGCGCGGCTGGACGCTGCTGAACTACGGCTCGCTGGTGCCGGTGGCGCTCACGGCCGCCGGCCTGGTCTGGCTGGCCGCGCGCCGGCGCCCGGCCAGCGTGAAATAGTTGCACATGTATACACGGCACAGCCGCACAATGCCCACCCCTTGTTCACCATCTGCGAGGCAACCATGGGCCTTCTCGATTCCGTGCTCGGTTCCGTCCTGAACGGCGGCCAGTCTTCACCCCAACAGCCCGGTGCGAACACCGAAGGCGGCCTGGGCGGCCTGCTCGGCGCGCTGGCCAGCAATCCTCAGCTGCTGCAGGTCATCATGGGCCTGCTGATGGGCGGCCAGGGCCGCTCGGCCCAGGCCCAGGGCGGCCCGCTGGGCGGGCTGGTCGAGCAGTTCAACCAGGCCGGCCTGGGCGACGTGCTGGGCTCGTGGATCGGCACGGGCCAGAACCGCCCCGTGTCGGCCGACCAGCTGGGCCAGGTGTTCGGCCAGGACCGTCTCTCCGAGCTCGGCGCGCAACTGGGCATGGGTGGCGGCGACCTGGCCAGCCAGCTCTCGCAGATCCTGCCCGGCCTGGTCGATCAGATGACGCCCCAGGGCCAACTGCCGCAAGGCGGCGAGGGCGGCGGCAACGAAGGCCTGTTCGGGATGCTCGAAGCCTTCGGCCAGCGCCGCTGAAGCGGCTTATGCGGCCGGGAAGGCC
The DNA here is from genome assembly GCF_014652235.1 of Pseudorhodoferax aquiterrae. Taxonomy (GTDB): domain Bacteria; phylum Pseudomonadota; class Gammaproteobacteria; order Burkholderiales; family Burkholderiaceae_C; genus Pseudorhodoferax; species Pseudorhodoferax aquiterrae. The sequence goes on along the minus strand of NZ_BMYK01000006.1, from coordinate 300,295 downwards.
GCGATCACCTGTGCCACCGCCGCCGTGAGCTTCTTGGCGTAGGGCACATGCAGGAACTCGTTGGGCCCGTGGGCATTGCTCCTGGGGCCCAGCACCCCGCAGACCATCATCTGCGCCGTGGGAAATCCTGCCGACAGCATGTTCATGAGCGGGATCGTGCCGCCCTGGCCGATGTAGCCGCAAGGCGCGCCGAAATGGGCCTGCGAAGCCGCATTCAGCGCGTTCTCGAACCAGGGCGCCGTGGCCGGCGCGTTCCAGCCCGTGGCGCCACCCTCGCCCTGGAAGGTCACGCGGGCCTGGTAGGGTGCGTTGTCTTCGAGCAGCGCCTTGAGTTCCTGCACCGCTGCGGCGGCATCGACCAGCGGCGGCAGCCGCAGCGAGAGCTTGAACGCGGTGTAGGGCCGCAGCACGTTGCCGGCGTTGCGCAGTTCGGGGAAGCCCTCGGCACCCGTCACCGACAGCGTGGGCATCCAGGTGCGGTTGAGCAGCGCCTGCACCGGGTCGGTGGTGGTGGGCAGCGCGGTCTGCACGGCGCCGCCGCAGTCGTAGTGCGCCCAGGGAAAGCGCTTGTAGATCTCGTCGCCCAGGATGGCGGCCGTGGCCTGCGCCTGGGCCAGGCGCTCGGCCGGCACCTCGCAGTGGAAGCTGGCCGGCAGCAGGCGGCCGGTGGCGCTGTCCTCCAGCCGGTCCAGCACCTGGCGCATGATGCGAAAGCTCGAGGGCACGAGGCCCGAGGCGTCGCCCGAATGCACGCCCTCGGTCAGGATCTCGACCTTGAGCACGCCGCTGGCCATGCCGCGCAGGCTGGTCGTGAGCCAGAGCTGGTCGTAGTTGCCGGCGCCCGAATCCAGGCAGACCACGAGCGCCACGTCGCCCAGGCGCGATCGCAGCGCGTCCACGTAGGGCAGGAGGTCGTGCGAGCCGCTTTCCTCGCAGGTCTCGATCAGGCCCACGATGCGCGGGTGCGGCGCGTTCTGCGCCTTGAGCGCCTGCACGGCGGCGATGCTGGCGTAGACCGCGTAGCCGTCGTCGGCACCGCCGCGGCCGTAGAGCTTGCCGTCCTCGTACTTGGGCGTCCAGGGGCCGAGGTCGCGGCGCCAGCCGTTGAACTCGGGCTGCTTGTCCAGGTGGCCGTACATCAGCACGGTCTGTGTGGCGGCCGTTCCGCTGGCCGGGATCTCGAAGAACAGCACCGGCGTGCGGCCTTCCAGGCGCACGATCTCGAGCTGCAGGCCCGGCACCTTCTGCCCCTCGACCCAGGCCGCGGCGTTGCGCAGCACGGTGTCCAGGTGGCCATGCCGGGCCCAGTCCGGGTCGAAGGACGGCGACTTGGCGGGAATGGCGATGTAGTCGGTCAGCTGGCGGACGATGTCATCGTCCCAGGCACGCGTGGCATGGGTCAGCGCGGCGCTGGCATCGAGCACGTTGGCGGGAACACGGGCGTTCATGGCGGGGCACTCCAGGCGCAAAGAGGGCATTGCACCACAAGGCCGGCGCGGTGTCAGGCAGCAGGACTCAGACCCGCGTGAGCCATGCGGCGATGGCCTGGGCACTGCGGAACTCGTCGGCCGCGCGCGCCGGCACGCCGGGGTGGCGCTGGTTCCACAGCCGCGCCAGCGCCTGGCCGGCGCCGATCTCCAGCACGCGGTCGACACCACGCGCCTGCAGGTTGTCCATGCACTCGTCCCAGCGCACCGTGGTGGCGATCTGCGCGGCCAGCGCCTGGCGGGCCTGCGCGGCGCTGGCGACGCGGTCGGCCGCGTTGCTGAACAGCGGCGTGTGCGGGCGCGCCAGCGCCAGGCCCGCCAGATGCTCGGCGAATTCTGCGGCCGCGGGCTGCATGGCCGGCGTGTGCGAGGCCACTGCCACGCGCAACAGCGTGGCGTGCGCGCCAGCCGCCTGGGCCGCCGCCTCGGCCCACGCGAGCGCGGCGGGCGGGCCGCCCAGCACCACGCTGTCGATGCCGTTGCGGATCGCGATGGCCAGGCCGCCCGCAGCCAGCAGCCGCTCCAGCAGGGCCGGTGCGCACTGGCTCAAGCCCAGCAGCCCCCCCGGTGTTGAGGCGGCACAGCGGTCCATCGCGGCAGCCCGCGTCTGCGCCAGGTCCAGCGCCGTGGCGGCATCGAACACGCCGGCTGCGCTGAAGGCCGCCAGCTCGCCCACGCTGTAGCCGGCAATGGCTGCGGGCGCCGGCACCCGCGGCGCCAGCTGTGACCAGGCCGCCAGTGCCAGCCCGGTCAGCAGGCACTGGGCGTGGGCATTGCGTGCGCCCCACGCGGCGTCGGCCAGGGCCGTGCGCCAGTCGGCCACGCCCAGCCGCGCGGCGACGCTGCGCGTGAGCCCGTCCTCGGCCAGCCAGGGCAGCATGCCCGGATGCTGACCGCCCTGGCCCGAGAACACGAGGCCCCAGGCCATGTCAGAGATCGGCCAGGCGCTGCAGCCAGCAGGCCGCGGCCAGCGTGTCGGCCGCGCCGCCGGGCGACAGGCGGCGCGCCACGAAATCGCGGCCGATGGCGGCCGCCCGCGCCAGCGCATCGGGCTGCGCCGCACCGCCCGCGGCCAGGAAGCCGCGCGCCACGGCCTGGGCATGGCGCAGGCCCGCGAGGCCGCCGCGCAGCGCGAGGTTGCTGTCGTCGAGCACGGCGATCACATGGAACAGCGCGTCGAGCCGGGCCAGCCGCGGCGCCAGGCCGCGCGCCTGCGCGGCCACCAGGGCAGGCAGCGCGGTGTCGAACAGCACCGGAAAGCCGGCTGCGGCTTCGTGCGCGGCGCCGCGCAGGCCCAGGCGCCGCGCCACCCGGCCACCGGGCAGTATGGGCGCGCGCTGGGCGCGCAGGGCCAGAGCCGCGCCCCAATGCGCGACCAGGGCCGCACGCACGGCTGCGGGGCGCAGCGGCGCACCCTGTTGCGCCACGGCACCGGCCGCGGCACACAACAGGCCGAGCTGGAAGACCGCGCCGCGGTGCGTGTTGACGCCGCCCGTGGCCGCCAGCATGCGCGCCTCGGCCGCGACGCCGCACTGCTCCAGCGCCGCGAAGCCCGCACCAACCTGACCCAGTGCGGCGATGCGCGGAAAGTAGCCGCGCAGCGCGAACAGGCTGCGCACGAAGCTGCGGGCGTCCATGTCGGCGTGGCTGCCGTTGTCCACCAGTGTCACGAGGCCGGGCTTGGGGCTCAGCGCGAGTTCGTCGTACAGCGCCAGCGTGGCCGCACGCCCGATGGCCTGCGGCGTGGCGCCGGCCCGCACGGCGCACCGGCGCGCCTGCACCGTCATGCCGTCTCCTCGGCCAGCCAGAACGGCGCATCGATCAGCGCCACGCCGTCCAGCCGCTTGACCAGTACCCTGGCCGTGCGGCCCGCGCGCCAGGCCAGCCATTCGCGCCAGGCGACGGCCCGGTCGCCCGCGAAGACCAGTTCACCGTCCAGCCGCAGCCCGTCCGACCAGGACTGCAGCAGCACGGCCACGGCGTCGGCCTGCGCGGGGCCATCGACGGCGATGCACAGGTCGATGTCCGAACCCGGGCGCAGGTGGTCCAAGCCGGTCAGCAACTGCCAGCCGTGGCTGCCGTAGACGCGCGCGGTGACGCCGAGGGCGTTCAGCCCGCCGCACAGCGCGCGCCAAGGCCGGCGTTGGGCGGCGCTGAGCAGCGGAGCCAGTGCACAGGCGGGGGGAAAGGATTCCCGGCGCGCGATGTGCGCCGCCGGTACGGCCAGCGCAATGCGCCGGCGCTCCCAACGGTGCGGCGCGGGCAGGCCCAGGCCGACGGCCCCCCGGGCCTGCGGCCGCTGCCGCGTGACGACCAGCGGCAGCCGCTGCCGTGCCCAGTGCGCAAGACAGTCCTGCGCCTGTGCGTCCCAGGCACCGTCCAGCACGCGCTGCCAACCGGCACCGGTCAGGCGCACGAGCTGGTGGCGGTGCAGCACCGTCATGCCGCGTCCAGCACCTTCTGCACCACGGCCGCGGCCAGCTGGCGCCCGCCGCGCGCTGCGCCGTCCTGCGCACGCAGATCCGCCACCGGCGTCTCGGCCATCGCCGCGCGCAACGCAGCCCGCAGGTCGCCCTGCCAGAGCGCGCGCACCCCGCCCATGGCCACGTAGTTGTCCACGCCGGGCGCGAACACCGGGTTGGCCTTGGAGAGCTCGGTCAGCAGGGCCTCGGGCAGCTTGGTCACGCGCGCCATGGCCGGGATGCGCATGACACGGATCTCGGCCTCGGGCAGCGCATAGCAGGCATCGGCGATCAGGCCCGAGGTGATGAAACCGCCCGACAGCGCCTGGTCGTAGACCAGGCCCAGCACGCGGTGGCCGCGGCGGCGCGCCAGGTCGATCGCCGACCCCAAATGCGCCATCGCGCGGTTGATGCCCAGCAGCTCGTCGCGCCGGCGCAATTGCTGGCCCTGGGTGTCGATCAACAGCAGCAGCGGCCGGCCCGGGTGCCGGGCCATGGTGTCCAGCACCACGCGCGCCTGGGCCAGCGCGAGCGCCACGCCGATGGGCGCGTGGCCCGTTGTGCCGACCACGGTGATCGGCATGCCATCGAACCGCGCCGTGCCGTGCAGGAACTCGCCCTCGGCCTGGATGCCATGGTCGGGGCCGAACAGTTGGGTGGCGAGATCGTTCCAGGCGAGCGGCATGGCGGGCTCCAGATGCAGGGTTCAGTCGAGCTTGATGTTGGCGGCCTTGACGACGCCGGCCCAGCGCGCGATCTCGGCCTGCACGTAGTCGCCGAACTGTGCGGGCGTCAGGTTGCCGAACTGCGCGCCGTTGCTGGCCCACACCGCGCGGATCTCGTCGGCCGCACCGGCCTTTTTGACCTCCTCGACCATGCGCGCCTGGGCTTCGGCCGGCGTGCCCTTGGGCGCCCACAGGCCGTACCAGGTCGTCACCTTGTAGTCGGGCAGCCCGAGCTCGGCCGCGCATGGCACGTCCGGCAGCGAAGCGTTGCGCTGGGCGCCGGCCACCATCAGGGCCTTGATGCGACCGCCCTTGATGTGCGCGGCCGAGGAGCCCAGGCCGTCGAACATCATGTCGACGTTGCCCGAGATCAGGTCCTGCAGCGCCGGGCCCGCGCCGCGGTAGGGGATGTGGGTGATGAAGGTGCCCGTCTGCAGCTTGAACAGCTCGCCCGCCAGGTGGTGCGAGGTGCCGCCGCCGGCCGAGGCGTAGTTGAGCTTGCCGGGGTTCTTCTTGAGTTCCGCGAGGAAGGTCTTGAAGTCCGGCGCCGTCACGCGCTTGGGATTGACCACCAGCACCTGCGGCACCTCGGCCAGCAGCGCCAGCGGCACGAAGTCGCGCTGCAGGTCGTACTCGAGCTTGGGGTAGACCGAGGGCGCGATGGCATGGTGGATCGCGCCCATGAACAGCGTGTAGCCATCGGGCTGGGCGCGCGCGGCGATGGTCGCGCCCAGCGTGCCACCGGCACCGCCGCGGTTGTCCACGATGAGCTGCTTGCCGGTCTGCTTGGCGAATTGGGCCGACAGCGGGCGCGCAAACGCATCCGTGCCGCCGCCGGCCGGGAACGGCACGATCAGCGTGACGGGCTTGGTGGGCCAGCCGGACTGGGCGCGCGCGCCCAGGGCGCTCAGCGCGAGGCCGGCGGCGCCGGCGCGCAGCAGGCTGCGGCGGTCGAGGAAATGGTGCATGGTCTTGTCTCCGGTCGTTGTGAAATCAGGCGGCGGTGGTGCCGTGCAGGGTGCGCAGCGCCAGCAGCGCCGCCACGTCGAGGGCGGGCACGCGCCGCGCATCGGGCACGCCCAGGCGCTCCCACAGCCGGGTGGCGTCGTCGTGCACGCCGTCGTTCCATTGCGCTTCGGGCACGGCGGCCAGGCGCCCGGCCAGCAGCGCATGCTCGTCTTCCAGGGCCTGCAGGCTCACGGGACGTGCCGCGCTCAGCGCCGCGATGGCGGCGGCACGGAAGGCCGCCACGTCGTCCTCCACCAGCACATCGCAGTCGCCGGTCAGCCAGCGGTGCTTGCCGCCGCTCGTGCGCCAGACCAGCGCGCGGTCGCGTGCGTCGTACTCGTCCACGCCATGCGAGGCCTCGATGACCTCCGGCCCGGACATGGCCAGCCGGCCCACGTCGCTCATGACGATCTGGTCGGCACAGCGCGCCACGATGCCCATGCCGCCGAAGCAGCCGTTGGCGCCGCCGATCAGCACCACCACCGGGAGGCCGGCGGCGCGCACGTCGAGCACGGCGCGCATGACCTCGGACACCGCGATCAGCCCGGCGTTGGCTTCGTGCAGGCGCACACCGCCCGATTCGGCCAGCAGCAGCACCGCGGCCGGCCGGTCGCGCAGCGCACGGCGCAGCAGGCCCACGAGCTTGGCGCCATGCACCTCGCCGACACCGCCGCCCATGAACGCGCCCTCCTGCGCGGCGACGAAGACCGTCTGGCCATCGAGCAGGGCGCGGCCGATGGCCACGCCGTCGTCGAAGGCCGAGGGCACGCCCAGCTGCGCCAGGTGCGGGCTGGTCAGGCGCTCGGCCGGCGGCAGCCATTCGTGGAAGCTGCCGGCGTCCAGCAGCAGGTCCAGGCGCTCGCGCGCCGAGCATTCGGCGTAGCTGGTCATGAAACCTCCTTGGGCAGGGCGGCCACGGCCTGGTCCAGCCGCAGGCTCACGACGGCGGGCGTGGCACCCATGTCGTTGATGGACACGCGCACGCCGGCCAGGCCATGCCGCGCCTGGAAATCGTCCACCACGGCCTGCCAGATCGGCGCAAAGCCGCGTGCCGAGGTTTCCACGCGCACGCTGCAGTCGTCGTTGGGCGTGGCCTCCAGCATCACCTCCAGGTTGCCCGAGCCGACCACGCCGACCAGCACCGGGGCGAAGGCACCCGCGGGCCGGCCGCCGGTGTAGGAGAAATCCAGGGTTTCGAGGCCCGCAGGAACGTCGCTCATGGTCTGCCTCTCCCTACCAGTTCCGGAACCGCTTGGGCGGCTGGTACAGCCCACCGGATGCGCGCACCAGGTCGCGCATGCTGCGCGCGGCCAGCAGCTTGCGCGTGGCTTCGCGGGGGTCCAGCCCCAAGTCCTGCGGACGCTGGACGATCTTGCGGTCGCGCAGGTTCTCCACCATGCGCTTGTCGCGGCCCAGGCCCACGGGCGTGTAGCCGGCCACGCCGCGGATGGCCTGTTCACGTTCCTCGTCGCTGCGGCACAGCAGCAGGTTCGCGATGCCTTCCTCGGTCAGCACGTGCGTCACGTCCTCGCCGTAGACCATGATGGGCGGCAGGGCCATGCCGGCCTGCTCCTGCAGCGTCCAGGCGTCCAGGCGGTCGACGAAGGCCGGCTGCATGTGCTCGCGGAAGGTTTCCACCATCTGCACGACCAGCTTCTGCCCGCGCGGCGTGCCGGCCGCGCCGCGCTGGCCCGTGCGCGCCTGCGCCCCGGCCTTCAGCCAGGCCGGGCTGGCATGGCGCCGGCCGCGCGCATCCGCCCCCATGTTGGGCGCGCCGCCGAAGCCCGCGATGCGGCCCAGCGTGGCCGTGGAGCTGTTGCCTTCCAGGTCCATCTGCAGCGTGGAGCCGATGAACAGGTCGCAGGCGTAGTGGCCGGCCGCCTGGCAGAAGGCGCGGTTGCTGCGCAGGCTGCCGTCCGGCCCCGTGAAGAACACGTCGGAGCGGGCACGGATGTAGTCCTCCATGCCCAGCTCGGAGCCGAAGGAGTGCACCGACTGCACCCAGCCTGCCTCGATGGCCGGGATCAGCGCCGGGTGCGGGTTCAGCGCCCAGTGTTGGCAGATCTTGCCCTTCAGGCCCAGCTGCTCGCCGTAGGTGGGCAGCAGCAGCTCGATGGCCGCCGTGTCGAAGCCGATGCCGTGGTTGAGCCGCTGCACGCCGTACTCGGCGTAGATACCCTTGATCGCCATCATGGCCATCAGCACCTGGATCTCGCTGATCTGCGCCGGGTCGCGCGTGAACAGCGGCTCGATGAAGTTGGGCGTGGGCGCCTGCACGACGAAGCCGACCCAGTCGGCCGGGATGTCGATGCGCGGCAATGTCGTCGTCGCGCCGTCGACCAGTTCGTTGACCTGCGCGACCACGATGCCGCCCGAGAAGGCCGTGGCCTCGACGATGGCCGGCGTGTCCTCGGTGTTCGGGCCGGTGTAGAGGTTGCCCTGGGCATCGGCCGCGTGCGCGGCCACCAGCGCCACCTGCGGGGTGAGGTCGACGAAGTAGCGCGCGAACAGTTCCAGGTAGGTGTGGATCGCGCCGATGGCGATGCGCCCGCCGGAGGCCAGCCGCGCCAGCCGCGCGCCCTGCGGGCCCGAGAAGCTGAAGTCGAGCCGGCTGGCGATGCCGTTCTCGAACAGGTCCAGGTGCTCGGGCAGCGCCAGCACCGATTGCACCATGTGCAGGCCGTGCACTTGCGCGGGATCGACCTGTACCAGGGCCTTGGCCAGGAAATCGGCCTGCTTCTGGTTGTTGCCTTCCAGGCAGACCCGGTCGCCGGGCTCCAGCACGGCCTGCAGCAGCGTGGTGACGGCGTCCGCCGCCACCACCTTGCCGCGCAATTGCGGGCCCAGCGCCTGCGCGGCACGCGCCAGGCGGGCGGTGCGCTGCTGCGCGCGGGTGTTCCAGTCGGTGGGTTTCATCGAGCTCTTCCTGCCAGGGTGGAGCGACGGTACGCGCGCACTGCCGGCCCATCAATCAAGCGCGGACCGCGACCGTTACGCACGGAGGAACGGTCGGCGCGCGGTTCATCTCAGGGCGCCGGCAGCAGCGCGGCCGAGACGGCGGCCGCCGCGGCCTTGGCGTTGCCGGCCTCCAGCGCGGTGTAGTAGCCGCCGGCCACGAGCGCGTCGGCCGCGGCACCGAACTTGGCCAGGTAGTCGGCCCGCCCGGCGTACAGCGCCGACAGCGGCGCGCGCGGGTCGCCCGGCGCCCGGGTGGCGGCCGTCACGGCCAGCGGCAGCGCGCTGCCCGAGGAGGCGCAGCTCTCGCCGGCCGCATGGCCCGCGCCGCGCACGTTCCAGCCCGTGTAGGTGGCGAGCGGCACCGCCAGCTCGGGCATGCGCAGGCCACCGACCTCGTTGCCGTTGGCGTCCACCCGCGGCACCAGCACGGCGTAGCCCCTGGCCAGGTCGACCGCGGGTGCAGGCGCGCGGTAGTCGGTCACGAACAGCTGGCTGTGGCGCGCCAGCGGCACTGACAGCGCCAGCGGCGTGGCGGCGGCGCCGTTGGGCACGCTGATGGCCGACAGATCGGGCCAGCCCATGGCCGCAGCGGTGGGCGCCACGGCCGTGCCGGCCGCGACGGTGGGATGGCTGGACGGCGGCGGCGGCGTGTTGCGCAGCACCCAGGCTTCCAGCGCCGGCACCAGCGCCCGCTGCGTCTGGCCCATGGAGACCGGGCTGTTGGCGAAGCGGCAGGTCGCGCCCGCAGCGGGCTGCGTGAGCACGCCCGTGGTAACGCCGGCGCCGCCGCCGTGGCCGGTGCCCAGCACCAGGTAGTAGCGCACGTTGTCGGGCAGCGTGAGGTCGCGGCCCGCGCCATCGGTCACGACCAGCGAGGCCCGACCGCCCCACCACTCGTAGCTGCCGTCCAGCTGCATGATCTTGGGGCAGGTGCTGCTCTGCTGGCAGCGGCGCAGCAGACCGTCGGTCGCGCCGCTGACCGGGTCGGTGGTCACGTTGTAGGCGAACGGGAACTGGTCGCCCACCATGAAGTGGTCTTCATGCTGCTTGGACCAGCGCCCGGGCTGCGCGAAGCGCGCGTTGATCCAGGTGCGCCGGGCGGCCGGGATCAGCGCCATCATGCCGTCGAACACCGGTTGGCCCGCGCTGTCCTTGTTGAAGCCCTGGTACAGGAAGTCGCGCAGGAAGCGGCCCGACTGCGAGAGGCCCTCGCCCAGGGCCAGGTCGAAATGGCCGGAAGGATTGGCCGGGCAGTTGCTGCCGGCCGCACAGGCCGCGGCCTTGAGGTCGGCCACGGGATTGGGGTGGCCCTGCGCATCGGCCGCGTCGTGCCTGAGGAAGCTCACGAGGTCGCGCACCGCCGCGAAGCCGATGCCCAGCACCTTGGGGTCCTTGGCCCGGTAGGTGAAGTTGTAGATGGTGCCGGCATCCGGTGGCTGGCTGCCGCCCTGGGCATCGGGCACGCTGGCCGGCGCGGTGAAGCGCACCGACACCGAGCCGTTGGCGTTCGTCACGTACTCCCAGTCGGTCACGGGCGCAGCGGGTGCATCGTAGGTCTGCTGGCCGGCTGCGTTGTAGTAGGTCTGCCGCGCCGTGAACACCACTTCGGAGCGGTCCGTCAGCGAGGCGGGCGGGTAATTCAGCGGCAGGTTGGGCACGCCCGCGAAGTCGGGCACGTACTCCTCGCGCACCAGGCCGGTGATGGCGCTGCCGTCCGCGTTGCGGGCGGTCGGGAACGCGGTGCCGAGGTCGGCCGCCGCGCCATTGCCCGACTGGGCCAGGTCGCCCTGCCAGCCGCTCCAGACCACGGTGTAGCCCTGGCGCAGCAGCGAGGGGTAGTCCGCGCCCGGCGCGGCGCCGGTGGCCAGCGCGCCGCCGCCGACGAACAGACCCTGCCCCAGCTTGCGGCCACGGTTGACCACGTCGTAGAACAGCACGCGCCGGGCCTGGGCCGCGTTCTTGGGCCGCAGGATGACCACGTCGGTCGTGTAGCGCACCTGGCCGTCGGCCTCGCGCGGCGCCTTGTCCAGGTCGACGATGCCGGCGTTGTCGGGGTGGGTCGGGTCGAGCTTGCCGTGCACGATGCCCGTCACCACGGTGTAGGGACCGGCGGCACCGGCCGGCGTGGCGCCGTTGTAGGCGTCGACGCTGGACACGGTCTCGAAGCGCTCCACCTGCCCGGCGCGCCGGTCCTTGTGGCTGTCGCCACCGCTGGCGCAACCCAGCAACAAGAGCGGCACGGCCGCCAGTCCGATCCATGGTCTCACGGTGGTCTCCTCGTTCTTGGCGCCCGCGGCGCGGCAGCGGGAGTGCGTGCGGCGTCCGGACAGCGCCGACCATAGGCAGCCATGGGACTGCCATCAATCACAAGGCGGAGTCGAAGCTTCCGCCGCGCGGAAGGATCGCGGGTTAACCCGCGCTCAGCGCAGCGAGGCCTTGAGCGTGCGGCTGACCGCGAGCAGCGCCAGCAGGTTCGGATCCCGCTCGCGCGAGCGCAGGAAGTTCAGCGCGATGGTCTGGCGCACGCGAAAGCGCGCCTGCAGCGGCACCAGCCGCACGTTGGCCGGCAGCACGTGGCGCATGCGGCCCGGCAGCAGCGTGCAGCCCACGCCACCGTCCACGAGGTTCATGAGCGAGTAGATGTCGCCCGTCTGCATCGCGATCTGCGGCGCGAAGCCGGCGATGCGGAAGGCCTCGGTGAAGCTGTCGTGCGTGGCGAAGCCCTCGGCCAGGCTCACGAAGCGCTCGTCGGCGCAGGCGCCCAGGTCGACCTCGGTGCGCTGCGCGTGGGGCGACTGCGCCGGCGCGGCGAAGAAGGTCTCGTCCTCGAACAGCGGCTCGGACTCCACGTCGGCCGCGCCGCGCGGCACGGCCATCAGCGCCGCATCGAGCGTGCCTTCGCGCAGCCGCGCCAGCAGGTCGGCGTTGGAGCCCAGCACGAGTTCGGTCTGCACGGCAGGCTTGCGCTGCTTCATGCCCAGCACCAGGGCCGGCACGGCGCGGCTGGTCAGCGAGTACATGGAGCCCATGCGGATGCGGTCGGCCGCGTAGCCGGCGATCTCGCGCGTGGCGCGCACGCCGTCGGCCAGCAGCCGGTCCATGTCGCGCGCCATCTCGGCCAGGCGCTGGGCCGCGGCCGTGGGCACCAGGTTGCGGCCCTCCTGGCGGAACAGCACGCAGCGCAGCGCCTCCTCCAGCGCGTGCAGCGCCCGGTGCACGCTGACGGCGCTGGTCTGCAGCCGCTCGGCCGCGCGCGCGAGGTTGCCGGTTTCCATGAAGGCCAGCAGCACCTGCAGCTGGCGCAGCGTGATCGCCTCGTCGTCGAACGCGGGCATGGGCGCGCGGGCGCCCTACTCGACGACCACGGCCGTGCCGCTGGCCGAGACCATCAGCATGCCGTTGTCCCGCCCCAGCACCTCGTAGTCCAGGTCCACGCCGACCACGGCGTTGGCGCCGGCTTCCTGCGCGCGCTCCTGCAGCTCGCGCATGGCGATGTCGCGCGCGCGTTGCAACTCGCGCTCGTAGGTGGCCGAACGGCCGCCGACCAGATCGCGGATGCCGGCGAACATGTCCTTGAAGACATTGGCGCCGAGGATGGCCTCGCCCGCGACCACGCCGCAGTAGCGGGTGATGCGCTTGCCCTCGATGGCCGGTGTGGTGGTGATCAGCATGGAAGGTCCCGAAGAGCTTGGAGGGCCAATCCTAGCGGCGTTCGCGGTCACCGATGCCGGCTGCGAGGCGCGGCCGCGCAAGCGCCCCCCCGGCGCCCGCGCGCTCAACCGCTGGTCAGCCGGGCTGCCCGGGCCAGCGCCTGCCAGGTGGCAATGTCGTTCCTGACGGTGGCCGCGAACGCGTCGGCGTCCTTGAGCGGTGGCGCGGGCATGTTGAGCTTGGCGAAATGCTCGCGGGCGGCTGGCGTGGCCAGGATGCGGTTGATCTCCGCGTTCAGCCGGCGCACGATCTGGGGCGGCGTTCCGGCCGGCGCGAACAGGCCGTACCAGCCGTCCACATCGAACTTGTACCCCTGCTGCGTGAGCGTGGGCACCTGCGGCAGCGCCGGCCCCCGGCCGGTTCCCGTGACGCCCAGGGCCACCAGCTTGCCACTGTGGACGTGCGGCACCGGCGAGGCGATGTCCAGAAAGCCCACGCTGATGTTGTTGGCCAGCAGATCGTTGAGCTCGGTCGCCGTGCCCTTGTAGGGCACATGCGGCATGTCCAGCCCGTAATGCGCCTTGATGCCCTCCATCGCCAGGTGGCCGGTCGAGCCCGTCCCCCAGGAACCGTAGGACAGCTTGCCGGGGTTGGCGCGCGCATGGCGCACCATGTCGTCCAGGTTCGCGAAGCCGCTGGCCGGGTTGGCGATCAGCAGCACGCCGCTGGCCCCCACCTGCGCCACGGGCAGCAGGTCCTTTTGCGTGTCGTAGGGCATCTTGGGGATCACGAGCGGGCTGATGGCGATCGACGACGATGGCGACAGCAGCAGGGTGTAGCCGTCCGGCGCTGCCTTGGCCACGAAGTCGTTGCCGATGACGCTGTTGGCGCCGACCTTGTTCTCCACGTAGACGGCCTGCTTGAGCACGGTCTGCAACTGCGCCGCGATCATGCGCGCGAAGATGTCCACGCCGTCGCCGGCGGCACCCGGCGCCACCAGGCGGATGGGCTTGCTGGGCCAATCGCCGCTTTGGGCGAGGGCCGGTGCGGCCAGCAGCGCCAGCACGGATGCGGCGGCGGTGCGACGGGACAGGACGGTGTCGGTCATGCAGGTCTCCAGGGGTGATGAGGCAGGAACGCCTGTCGAACGCGGCACGCGCCGCGGCTGTCCGGTGGGGCGCCTACGCACCCACACCGTCGAACACGACCACGCTGCGCGCGACTTCGCCCCGCGCCATCGCGGCAAAGCCTTCGTTGATGTCGTCCAGCCGGATGCGCCGCGACACCATGTCGTCCAGGTTCAAGCGGCCCTGGAGGTACAGCTCCACGAGGCGCGGAATGTCCTCGCGGATGCGCGCCGACCCCAGCGCCGACCCGCGGATCTTCTTCTCCAGGAAGAACTCGCTGCCCTCGATGCTCGCCTTCACCCCCGGGCCGAACAGGCCGACGATGGTGGCCGTGCCGCCCGGTTGCAGCATGCGAAAGCACTGCTCCAAGGTGGCGGGCAGGCCGATGCACTCGAACGAATACTCCACGCCGCCCTGCGTGAGTTCCTGGACCCGCGCCACCACGTCGCCCTCGCTGGCCAGCAGCGTCTCGGTGGCGCCGAAGCGGCGTGCCAGCGCCAGCTTGGCCGGCACGTTGTCGATCGCGACGATGCGCGCGGCGCCGGCGATGGCGGCACCATTGACCGCCGCCAGCCCGACGCCGCCACATCCGACGACCGCGACCGACGCACCGGCCGGGACCTGCGCATTGCGGAACACTGCACCGGTGCCGGTGATGACGGCGCAGCCCAGCAGCGCGGCGCGGTCCAGCGGCATGTCCTTGCGGATGCGGACCAGCGCGTTGCGGTGCACCAGCATCTGCGCGGCAAAACCCGAAAGGTTGAACACCTGGCTCACCGGCCGGCCGCCATGGGCCAGGCGGCGTGCCTGCCCGGGCGGCTGCTTGACCTCGGTGTCCATGCACAGCGCGAAGCGGCCGCCCAGGCACTGGTGGCACATGCCGCAAAAGACCGACAGCGCACCCACCACGTGGTCGCCCGGCTGCAGATCCCTGACCTGCGCACCCACGGCAGCGACCACACCGGAGACCTCATGCCCCAGCACGCCCGGCAGCGGGATCTTGCGCATGCCCTGCATGTAGTGCAGATCGCTGTGGCACAGGCCGACCGCCGCCGTGTGCAGCAGCACCTCGTGCGGTCCCGGGTCGGCGACGGCCAGGTCGCGCAACACCAGCGGCTGGCCGAACTCTTCCAGGACTGCTGCTCTCATTGCCTTTGTCTCCCTCGGTTCTGGTGGCCGTGGCGGCCGGATCGCGGTGCAGTGTAGGAACGCACGCGCCGCCCGGCGCCGCCGTTTCTGCAACGCATCTTTGCGCACGGCGGCGGTTCGCAGGCAGCGGCAGGCCCTAGATTCGGCGCGGCCCGCGGCCAGCGGCATCTGCGCCGCCCGACCGGGCCATGGCGGTCAGGCGCCCAGCCGGTAGGCCTGCCGTGCCGTGCCGCCAAACACGGCGGCCTGGTCCTGCGGCGCCACCCACCGCCGGGCCGCGGCCAGCCACGCGCCATAGCCCCCCGCCAGCTCCAGCACGGGCCAGTCGCTGCCCCACAGGCAGCGCTGCGGGCCGAACGTGGCCAGCAGCCAGCGCGCATGGCGTTCCAGGGCATCCACCGGCGCGCCCCGGGCGGCCTCCGTCCACAGGCCGGAGAGCTTGCAGAAGACGGGGGTCTCGTCGGCGAGCGCCTGCAGGCCTTGGGTCCATTCGGCCCAGCCCGTGGCATCGCCCGGAATCGCAGGCTTGGCGCCATGGTCGACCACGATGCGCAGGTCCGGATGGCGTTCGGCCAGGCGCAGGATGCGCGGCAGGTGCCGGGGTTGGACCAGCGCGTCGAACACCAGGCCGCAACGTGCCATGGCGGCCAACGCGGGCCGCAGCGCGCCTTGCAGGATCCAGTCCGGGTCGGCGAGGTCCTGCAGCATGGGCCGCAGGCCCTTGAGCTTGGGCTGGCGCGCGAGGGCTTCGATGCGCGCGGGCGCCTCCGCTGCCAGCAGGTCGACCCAGCCGACCACGCCCAGCACCTCGGGCGCCTGGGCGGCCTCGTGCAGCAGGAACGCGGTCTCGGCCTCGGTCGGGGCGGCCTGCACGAGCACGCCGCCCTGCACGCCGCAGGGTGCGCTCACGGCGCGCCAGTCGGACAGCTGCACGTCGCGGTGGATGGGGCCCAGCGCGGGTGTGAGCCAGCCGTAGTCGCCGCGGTCCAGCCGCCAGATGTGGAAGTGGGCGTCGATCATGTCAGCAGCGCCCGGCCGCCCGAAGCGGCTGACGCGCCCCCTTGGGGGGCAGCGATACGCGAAGCGATGAGCGTGGGGGCTTCATGATGTGGGGGCCTCGGCCGGCAAGAGGCCCTGGTCCCGCAGCGCCTGCCAGAACGCAGCAGGAATCGGCTGGGCCAGCATGGCGCGGCTGTCCCGCCATTGGGCGACATCCTGTGCACCGGCCACCACGATGTCCACGGCCGGGTGCGCGAGCGGGAACTGCAGCGCCGCCGCGCGCAGCGGCACGCCATGCTCGGCACAGACGCGCTCGATGGCGGCCGTGCGGTCCACCCAGGCCTGCGGCGCGCGCGCGTAGTTGA
The DNA here is from genome assembly GCF_014652235.1 of Pseudorhodoferax aquiterrae. Classification (GTDB taxonomy): domain Bacteria; phylum Pseudomonadota; class Gammaproteobacteria; order Burkholderiales; family Burkholderiaceae_C; genus Pseudorhodoferax; species Pseudorhodoferax aquiterrae. The sequence goes on along the minus strand of NZ_BMYK01000006.1, from coordinate 284,364 downwards.
AGCGCGGCTCGGCACTGCCCAGCACGCCCGTGGCCAGGATGCCGGAGTTGAACGCGCCGCCCAGCGCGATGCGCACGCCGCGCTGCACGCACAGCGGCAGCAGGGCCGCCAGCGCGCTGTGGTCGAGCAGACTGTAGCGGCCGGCCAGCAGCAGCGCGTCGAGCTCGGCCTGCGCCAGCACGTCCAGGCAGACCTGCACGTCGTTGACACCCAGGCCGACCGCACCGACCAGGCCCTCGCGCTGCAGTGCGCGCAGCGTGGGCAGGGTCTCGCCCAGCACCTGGGCCAGCACCTGCGGATGCGCATCGCCGTGCGTGGCGGCGTCGCAGTCGTGCACATAGGCCACGTCCAGCCGCGCCAGGCCCAGGCGCTGCAGGCTGTCCTCCACGCTGCGGCGCGTGCCGGCGGCCGAGTAGTCCCAGCGCTGCGTGAACGGCAGCACGTCCACATAGCCGTTCTGCGCGCGCGCGGCGCCGGCATCGGGCCGCAGCACACGGCCGACCTTGCTCGACAGCACGAAGCGCTCGCGCGGCAGCGCGCGCAGCGCCTGGCCGAAGCGCTGCTCGGACAGGCCGTTGCCGTAGTGCGGCGCGGTGTCGAAGCTGCGGCAGCCGTCGGCCAGCGCGGCGGCCAGCACGGACTGGGCATCGGCCTCGGTCACGGCGCGGAACAGGTTGCCCAGCGGCGCGCCACCCAGGCCCAGGCGCGCGCCGTCGGTGCAGGCGGGAAAGCGCATCGCGCGCTGGTTCGGCATCAATCCGTCTCCTTCGAAAAAATGCCGCTGACCGTATGACTAACATGTCAGTTCGTCAACAGGGCATCTGCCGATGGGAGAAGGCAGGCGCGCTGGGCACCATGCGCGGCCCATGCTCAAGAACCTGTCTCCCCTGCTCTCGCCCGACCTGTTGCACGCGCTGGCGTCCATGGGCCATGGCGACGAGATCGTGCTGGCCGATGGCTTCTTCCCGGCCGCCACGCACGCGCAGCGGCTGATCCGCCTGCCCGGCATCCCGGCCGACGCGGTGCTCGACGCCGTCCTCTCGCTGCTGCCGCTGGACGACTTCGTGCCGCAGCCGGCCTGCACCATGCAGGTGGTGGGCCGGGCCGACGAAGTGCCGCCGGCCGTCGCGCAGTTCACCGAGGTGCTGGCCCGCCATGGCGAGGCCGCGCCGGGCGCGCTGGACCGCTACGCCTTCTACGAGCGCGCGGCCAAGGCCTTCGCCGTGGTGGCGACCGGGGACACGCGCACCTACGCCAACATCCTCCTCAAGAAAGGTGTGTTGAAGTGAGCACGAGCACGAGGCCCCCACGCCCGGCACTGCGTGTCCTTCGCTGCCCCCCGGGGGGGCGCTTCATGCCTTGGGGCGGCCCGGCGGCATGAACGCCGCTTCGCGTCGCCGCCTGGCCGTGGTCGCCCCCGAGGCGACCAGCCAGCGCGCGCGCGCCTACCAGGGCTTCACGCAGCAGATCCTGGAAGGCGGCATCAAGCCCGGCCAGTTCGTCTCGCAGCGCGAACTCATGACGCTGCTGGACATGCCGCTGGGCGCGGTGCGCGAGATGATCCCGCGCCTGGAAGCGGCCGGCCTGGTCAAGACCGTGCCGCAGCGCGGCCTGCAGATCGCGCATGTGGACCTCAAGCTCGTGCGCAACGCCTTCCAGCTGCGCGCGATGATCGAGCGCGAAGCCGTGCGCCACTTCGCGGCCGTGGTCACGGCCGAGGAACTGGCGGCGCTCACCGCCGCGCACCAGGACATCATCGACCGCGCCAGCACCGGCCGCGCCGACGCCGCGCTGCTCGACGACGCCCAGGCCGTGGACTGGGGCCTGCACGACCGCATGGTCGATGCGCTGGGCAACGAGATCCTGTCGGAGATCTACCGCGTGAACAGCCTGCGCATCCGGCTGATCCGGCTGGAGCAGGCGGTCATCACGCCGGCCCGGCTGATCCCCGCGATGCAGGAGCACCTCGCGTTCGTCGCGGCCTTGGCGCGCCGCGACGCCGAGGCCGCCGTGCGCCTGCTCGACGCCCACATGGACAGCGCGCTCCAGCACGCGCTGACCGGCCCCGGCGCCGTGTCGCTGCCTGCCTTCGTTCCCCCCAACAACACCCCGAGGAGACGCACGCGATGACGCATGCCATCACCGGCCTGTGGCCTGCGCTGGCCACGGCCTTCACGGCCAGCGGCGCCGTCGACACCGGCCGCACGCTGGCCCAGGCGCACCGCATGCTGGCCGCCGGCAGCGAGGGCATCACGCTGTTCGGCACCACGGGTGAGGGGCCGGCCCTGACCGTGGCCGAACGCCAGGCGCTGCTCGAAGCCGCGCTGGCCGACGGCATCCGGCCCGAACAGACCATCGTCTGCACCACGGCCTGCGCCCTGGGCGATGCCGTCACGCTGGGCCGCCATGCCGTCGCGCTGGGCTGCACGCGCCAGCTCTACATGCCGGCCTTCTACTTCAACCACCCGCGCGACGCGGGCGTGGTGGAGGCGGTGACGCAGATGGTGCGCGGCATCGGCAGCGACGCGCTGCGCGTGCTGCTGTACCAGTTCCCCGCGCTCAGCAACGTGGGCTTCAGCCATGCGGCCATCGCCACGCTGGCCGATGCGCACCCGGGCGTGGTGGTCGGCATCAAGGACAGCACGGGCGACCGCGCGCATTCTCTGGGCCTGGTCAAGGCCTTCCCGCAACTGGGCACGCTGGTCGGTGCCGAGCCCGATGTCGCGCCGGTGATGCGGGCCGGCGGCGCCGGCTCGGTCAACGGCCTGGCCAACCTGGCACCGCACCTGATGCGCCGCGTGGTGTCGCACCCCGCCGCGGTCTCGGCCGCCGACCAGGCCCTGATGCAGGGCCTGCTGGCCCTGCTGAGTCTGCGGCCCCACATGCCCTTCGTGAGCGCCTACAAGACCGCGCTGGCCGAGCAGACGGGCGACGACGGCTGGCTGCATGTGCGCGCCCCGCTCTCACGCCTGGCGCCCGACGAGGAAGAGGCCGTGCGCGCCGCCTACCGCACGCTGGGCTGCGATTTCGCCACCCTGTAGACACCACCACGGAGACAACAGCCATGCACCACCCCGCCTTCAAGCGCCGCGACCTGCTGCAGGCCGCCGCCGGCGCCACCGCCATCGGCAGCCTGCCTGCCGCCTTCGCCCAGGGCAATTTCGACTGGAAGCGCCACGCCGGCACCAGCATCGAGGTGCACCTGATCAAGAGCCCGCGCGGCGAGCTGCTGCAGCGCCACCAGAAGGAGTTCGAGGAGCTCACCGGCATCAAGGTCGGCGCCGAGCAGATGCCCGAGCAGCAGTCGCGCCAGAAGACCGTGATCGAGTTCAACTCGGGCCGCACGAGCTTCGACGTGGTGCACCTGTCCTACCACGTGCAAAAGCGCCAGTTCGCCAAGGGCAAGTGGATGGAAGACCTGCGCCCGCTGTTCGCCAGCGCCGCGCCGCCGGACTTCGACCAGAAGGATTACTCCGCCGGCGGCATGTTCTACGCCACGCAAAGCGATGGCCGCATCGACAGCCTGCCGCTGAACCTGGACCCCTGGATCCTGTACTACAACAAGGAGCTGTTCGCGGCCAAGGGCGTGGCCTACCCCAAGACCTACGCCGAGATCCTGGAGGCCGCGAAGAAGCTGCACGACCCGGCCAACGGCGTCGCCGGCTTCGTCGGCCGCGGCCTCAAGAACGCCAACGTGCCGCTGTGGACCGGCTTCTTCCTGGGCTGGGGCGGCCAGTTCTTCGACGCCAACGGCAAGCTGGCGACCGAGACGCCCGAGGCCGTCGCCTCGGCCACGCTGTACCGCGACCTGCTCAAGACCACGGGGCCGGCCGGCATCGCGGGCTACAACTGGAACGAGGCGCAGAGCCTGTTCCTGCAGGGCAAGGCCGCGATGTGGATCGACGGCTCGGGCTTCGCACCGCCGCTGGAGGATCCCACCAAGTCCAAGGTGGTCGGCAAGGTCGGCTACGGCGTGATGCCGCCCGGGCCCAAGGCCCAGGTCTCGGCCACCTTCGGCGACGGCATCGGCGTCTCGTCCTTCTCGCAGAAGAAGGGTGCGGCCTTCCTGTACATCGTCTGGGCGACGGGCAAGGCCATGCAGGCGCGCATGCTGGCCACGGGCTCGGGCGCGCCGGTGCGGCTGTCGGCCTACGGCGACAAGGAGGCGATCGCCAACCTCAAGGTGCCTGCCGCCTGGCTCACGGCCGTGGCCGAATCGCTGCGCATCGCCAAGCCCGGCCTGCCCATCATCGAGCCCGTGACCGAGTTCCGCGACGTCTACGGCATCGCGCTCAACAACATGCTGACCGGCGCCGACGTGGCGGCCGAACTCAAGAAGGCCACGGCCGAGTTCGCGCCCGTGCTGGCCAAGTCCGAGAGCTGATGCGCAAGCGCGTCTCGCCCTTCCTGTGGTTCGTGCTGCCGGCCGTGCTGGTGGTGCTGGCCGTGATCGTCTTTCCCTGGATGTTCACGCTGTGGATGAGCCTGTTCGACTGGAAGATCGGCTCCAAGGCGCAGTTCGTGGGCCTCGCGAACTACGCAGAGCTGGCGACGAACACGCGTTTCCTGGTCTCCATCCTGCACACGCTGGTGTTCACGGCGCTGGCGGTCATCGCGCCGCTGGTGCTGGGCACGGCGGCCGCGCTGGTCTTCCACCAGAAGTTCGCGGGCCGCGGCTTTTGGCGCGGCGCCTTCGTGCTGCCCATGATGGCCACGCCGGTGGCCATCGCGCTGGTCTGGGTCATGATGTTCCACCCGCAGCAGGGCGTACTGAACTACCTGCTGTCGCTGGTCGGCATCCCGCCCAGCGAATGGGTCTACTCGCCCATGCTGGCGATTCCCTGCCTGGTGCTGGTCGACATCTGGCAGTGGACGCCGCTCGTGATGCTGATCGTGCTGGGCGGCCTGGCCTCGCTGCCGACCGACCCGTTCGAGGCCGCGCACATGGAAGGCGCCACGCGCTGGCAGACGCTGCGCTACGTGACCTTGCCGCTGCTGATGCCCTTCATCATGGTCGCGGCCGTGGTGCGGCTCATCGACGCGCTCAAGACCTTCGACACCATCTACGTGATCACGCAGGGCGGGCCCGGCACCTCGTCGGAAACCATCAACCTGTATCTGTACCTGCAGGCGTTTTCGTTCTACCAGATCGGCAAGGCCTCGGCCGTGGTCGTGGTGTTCTTCGTGCTCGTGGTGGCCTTGAGCCTGCTGCTGTTCTGGCTCAAGGAACGGTCCCGCTATGACGCGTAAGCTCATCGACAAGGCGCTGCTCGCGCTGTGCGTGTTCCTTCTCGTCTCGCCGGCCATCGGCTTCTTCCTCTGGATGCTGTCGCTGGCTTTCAAGAACGAGGTCGACAACCTGGCCTACCCGCCGGTGTTCATCCCGAGCCCGCCCACTCTGGACAACTTCCGCAAGGTGTTCGACAGCGGGCCCTTCTTCCAGTACTTCCTCAACAGCGTCACGGTCTCCGGCCTGGCCACGCTGGTGGCGCTGTTGATCGGCGTGCCGGCCGGCTACGGCATCGCGCGGCTGAAGGCCAGGAAGCTGCTGCTGACCATCCTCGTCGCGCGCATGACGCCGGCCATCAGCTTTCTGATCCCGCTGTTCACGCTGTTCCAGGCGCTGGGCCTCACGGGCACGCTGGCGCCCGTGGTCATCACGCACCTCGTGATCACGGTGCCCATCATGGTCTACATCGTGGCCGGCTACTTCGAGACGCTGCCGCTCGAACTCGACGAGGCCGCGGTGATGGACGGCTGCTCGCCCTGGCAGCGCTTTCGGCACATCGCGCTGCCGCTGGCGCGGCCCGGCATCACGGTGGCGGCCATCCTGGCCTTCATCTTCTCGTGGAACAACTTCATCTTCGGCGCCGTGCTGGCCGGGCGCGAGACGCGCACCCTGCCCGTCGCCATCTACAACGTGCTGACCTTCGAGCAGATCGCCTGGGGGCCGCTGGCGGCCGCGGCGCTCCTGGTCACGCTGCCGGTGCTGGTGCTCACGCTGGTGATTCAGAAAGAAATTGTCGGCGGCCTGACGGCCGGCGGCGTCAAAGGCGGATAAGAACCATGGCATCGGTCACCCTGTCGAACATCACCAAGAGCTTTGGAGACACGAAGGTCATCAAGGGCGTGGACATCGCCATCGGCGACGGCGAGTTCGCGGTCTTCGTCGGCCCCAGCGGCTGCGGCAAGTCCACGCTGTTGCGCATGATCGCGGGCCTGGACGCACCCAGCACGGGCGAGATCCGCATCGGCGACACCGTGGTCAACGACCTGCCGCCCAAGCAGCGCGAGGTCTCCATGGTGCTCCAGACCTATGCGCTGTACCCGCACATGACGGTGCGCGAGAACATGGGCTTCGGCCTCATGATCGCCGGCACCGCGGCCGATGCGATCGGCAGCAAGGTGGCCGGCGCCGCGCGCATGCTGGGCCTGGATGCCTTGCTGGACCGCCTGCCCAAGCAGCTCTCGGGCGGCCAGCGCCAGCGCGTGGCCATGGGCCGCGCCATGGTGCGCGACCCCAAGGTCTTCCTGTTCGACGAGCCGCTGTCCAACCTGGACGCCAAGCTGCGCGTGCAGATGCGCACCGAGATCCGCGCGCTGCACCAGCGCCTGAAGACCACGTCCATCTACGTCACGCACGACCAGGTCGAGGCCATGACCATGGCCGACCGCATCGTGGTGCTGCGCGATGGGCGGGTCGAGCAGGTCGGCACGCCCGTGGAGCTGTACGACCGGCCCGGCAATGCCTTCGTGGCGACCTTCATCGGCTCGCCTTCGATGAACCTGCTGCCGGCCACGGTGCAGGGCGGCAGCGCCGGCACGCTGGGCGGTGCCGTGCCCTTGCCCGGGCCGCGCCAGGACCTGGAAGGCCGCCAAGTGCTGCTGGGCCTGCGCCCCGAGCACCTGCGCGTGCAGAGCGACGGCACGCCCGGCATCGCCTGCGAGGTCAAGGTCGTGGAGTTCAGCGGCGCCGACACGCTGCTGGCCTGCGCTTCGCACGGCCAGGCCGTGCAGGCCCTGGTGCACGACCGCCTGCTGGTCAAGCCCGGCGACATGATCAGCCTGGCCATCGCGCCAGAGCGCGTGCACCTGTTCGACGCGGAGACGCAGCAGCGGCTCTGATCAGGCGCGCACGGTCCAGCCGACCAGGCGCAGAACCACGGGACGCACCAGCATCACGCTGGCGAAGGCCGCCGGCATGGCCAGCGCATAGGACGCCAGCACGCGCTCGAGGAAGCGCGCGTCCGCGCCGCCATTGGCGGCCACGATCACCATGCTCATGAGGAAGGCCATGATGCCGGCCATGTAGAACGCGAAGGCCACGGGGGCCATGCGCTTGGGAAGCTTCCAGGTGCGGGGAGAAACGTTTTGGGAAGACATGTTCTGAAGGGAGACGACACAGGGGTGGACGCAAGCTTGCGGACCGCACTCTAGGGACTTGCAGCCATCGGCGGTAGACCCGGATCGCCTGTTGCAGTCGATGGCTAGACTATCGAATCGACATGCCCACCCACAGGCCGTTCCCATGCTCCAACTGCGCGGCATCGAAACCTTCCTCAAGGCCGTCGAGGGCGGCAGCATCGCGGCGGCCGCACGCCAGCTCGGCATCACGCCCGCGGCGGCGAGCCAGAACATCGCACGGCTCGAGCAGGCCCTGGGCACACGGCTGCTCACGCGCACGACGCGCTCGCTCGCGCTGACCAACGCGGGCGCGCTGTACCGGGCGCGCGTGGCGCCCGTGCTCGCGCAGCTGGAAATGGCCGAGTCCGACATCGCCGACCTGGAGGGCCAGCCGCAGGGCCGGCTGCGCATCTCCTGCGCGGCCGCCTTCGGCCGCAACATGCTGGCGCCGCTGCTGCCGCCCTTCATCGCGGCCCATCCGCGCGTGGCGGTGGAGCTCGTCATCGCCGACCGGCCCATCGACGCGCTCAAGGAAGACGTGGACATCAGCATCCGCTACCGCAATGCGCTGGAGCCCGGCATGGTGGTGCGGCGCATCGCGGCCGTGCCCATGGTGTTCTGTGCCGCGCCGTCCTACCTGGCGCGCCGCGGGCGGCCCGCCACGCCCGAGGACCTGGCGCAGCACGACTGCCTGCTCTACCGCATGGAGGCGGATGGCAGGGTCATGCCCTGGCCCTACCTGCGCGAGGGCACGCGCGTGGTGCCTGAGCTCAAGGCCGCGGCCGTGGCCAACGACGTCGACACGCTGGCCATGCTGGCCGTGCACGGCGCAGGCATCACGCGGCTGGGTTGGTTCATCGCCAGGCCGCTGGTGGCGCAGGGCCTGCTGGAGCCGCTCTTCGTGCAGGCCCCGCGCGGCAGAAAAGTGCCGCGCATCGCGCCCGAGCCGCTGGAGTTCTTCCTGTGCTACCGCGACCGCCAGCACGTGCCGGCCAAGGTGCGCGTGTTCGCCGACTACCTGGCCGATGCGCTGCGCGCGCACCCGGACCTGCAGGCGCCCCAGCCCGTGCCGCGCTGAGCGCGGGTGGGGATGCGCGATCGAGGAACGGCCGCCGGCGGGAGCGTGCATCGTCTGCCAGGTTTCGGAGGCACGCCCGTGCTCATGCCTTCTTGCCGCATCCTGCCGGACCGGTTGCAGCGGACCAACCCGGGAGGTCGCGCATCCATTTGGCGGGACCATGCAAGGCCAGCGCTGCGATCAGCTGCAGCCCCAGACGCGAGATCTTGTCGACAAGCTGTGCGGACGGCACGGCTAGGCCGTCACGGCTGCAACGGGGCGCCGGAGCGAGAACGGCAGCGCAGGCCCGCGGCCGAAGCGCATCACGATGTCGGGCCGCAAGCCAGGCTCGCCCACCAGCGCCGCCAGCTCCGGGCGCAGCCGCACCACCTCGACGGGCTGGTTCACGAACGCATGCTTCAGCCCGAGTGCGGTCGCCGTCAGCGCAAAGCGTTGGCAGGCGCGGCCGGCCGCGATCCAGTGGGCCTGGTCCTGGTGCTCGGTGAGGAAGACCGCGATCCCAGCCGAGGAATCGATCTGGCGGGCGTATTTGTCGTTTTCGGCCTTAGCGGTGAAGAACAGGTCGAAGGCGCGGCTGCCGACGGCATCGGGCAGCGCAGGATTGCCGCTCGAACCCGAGAACAAGCCGTCACCGGACGCCGTGGCGTGGCGAGGACTGAACCGGAGCCAGTGCTTCAGCTCCGCCATGAAGGCCGGATCGGCCATCTGCGCACCGTTGCCGGCGACGACGAGGTCCCGCAAGCTGTCGATCCGGGAACGCTCCGTCAGGAAAATGACGCGCACCCCAGGCCTTTCGGCCGCCCGCCGCAACATGTCGATGTCCGCCGGTGCGACGGGGCGGCCGTCATAGACGGCGCGGGTGGATTGCCGCCGCGCGATGGCGGCCAGCAGAGGATCGTCCTGTGGCCGGCCCGTCTCGAAGGCGTAGCGGATGCCGCCGTCCGCCCCCACCTCCATCGTGCCGGGCCGCCCGGCGGCCACGCCCGCGATGGCGAGGTTTTCGGCCGCGCAACCAAGGCTGACGAACAGATGGTGCGCATCCGGATCGACGACGGGCGTGGCACGGGACAGGTCAGGAAGGATGTCGATCCAGTTCTGCCCGGCGCGGAACCGCCAGGGCTGGGTGTTGTGGCCGTTGGCGGCGAGGGTCGCATAGCGGATGAGATCCCCGATTCCGGGCGATGCGGGCAGGGGCGCCCGCAGTCGATGGACAAAGGTCTCGTACGCGTCCATCGAACCGGTCGCCTGACGCCAAGCGAATGCGCCAGCCCCGCCAAGCAGGACTGCGCCGCCTGCCCCGATGAGCACATCTCGTCGTTTCATCGCATGCTTCTCTCCTGCACCATGATGTGCCGACGACGCCCCATGGTCATTGAGCGCGGTCAATGCCACGGTGGCAGACGACTCCCGCACGAGGGCGCTGCCTCGCGCCGTGGGCGCACCCGCAGGGCACGAAACAGGGGACCAATGGCGGCTGTGGCGCCCCGCCCAGGTCGGTTCGCACCCGGGGGCCTCATCGTGAAACAGAAAAAGAGAAACCCGCGAAAGCGGGTCAAAGGCAGCCCTGAGGGAGGAGGGGGAGAAGTGCGGGCTGCCGGTGAGAATTCTCCGGCCCCAGACTTAGGGGGAACTTAAGGCCGCGCTGGCGGCCTGCATGCGGTGCCGCGCGGCTCAGCGCCCCGTGCCGCCCTGGCGGCTGCGCACCTGGTTGCCCGAGCCGATCTGCGATTCGCGGTCGTTCCGGCTGGCCGGAGAGCGCTGCGACTGGTGGATCTGCGTGGCGCCGCCCGGCGTGGGCTGGTTGCGGTCGTTGGCGACCTTGCCGTGGGCCTGGGCCTGCGGGTCGCCGTCCATGTCGCTGCGGGTGGGAGAGGGCTTCTTGGACATTGGCTGCTCCTGTGTGTCGTTGGACAAGGCCCCATGCTCGGCCCGGCAGCTCGGCCGGCGGTGTAGGCGCAGGCCGATTCGGGCGCCGGGCCAGGGCCTGCATCGCGTAGGCTGTGGCCTGGGAGACCAGGACATGGGCGGAGAATTCTGGGGACTGGTCGCGGTGCTGGCCGGCATCGCGCTGGCCACCGGGCGCCGCAGCGTGTGACATGCGGCGCTGGCACACTCGGTGCAAGCTGTCTCAGAGGGTGTTTCCGAAATGAATAGGCCCACGCCGGGGTGCCCTGCGGTCATGGGCAAGGCGCGACACGCAGGCCGTGCTGCAGCCCGGCCAAGTGGCGCAACGCAGCCCATGGCCGCAGGGCGCCCCGGCCCGAAGGGTGCGGCCCCAGGGCACGCCCACTCGGCGTTGCAAGGCTTGTGCGGGCAGACAGCCCGCACGGCGCCTTGCGCCTTGATTGGCCGCGCCCTGGGGCCACACGTCGGCCTATTGATTTCGGAAACACCCTCTGAGCCCTCTCTTCGGCCGCTTCCGCCTCCATGCTCCGACGCAAGACCCTGAAGAACCTCACGCGGCTGTTCACGAGCAGTCTGGCGCCCTTGATGCCATCCAGGCCGCGCCGCAGCAAGGCCAGCCCGGCCAAGGCACTCCCCGCAGCCCAGCGCGTGCGCACGCGGGCCAAGACCGCGCCGGCCAGGTCGTCGGGCGGGCGCTGGCTCTGGGGCGTGGCGGTGGCGCCGGCCGGCAAGCGGCGCTACCGGCTGTTCCTGCCGGCGGGCCGCCTGCCGGGCCAGCGCATCCCGGTGGTGGTGATGCTGCACGGCTGCGACCAGAACGCCGCGCGCTTTGCAGCCAGCACGCGCATGCACCTGATCGCCGCGCGCGCCGGCTTCGCCGTGCTCTACCCCGAGCAGGACCGCCTGGCCAACCCCAACGGCTGCTGGAACTGGTACGAAACGCGCACCCAGCGTGCCTTTGCCGAGGCCGCCCTGGTGCTGCAGGCGGTCGAGCAAGTCTGCACGCTGTACGGCGGCGACCGCACGCGCGTGGCCATCGCCGGTCTTTCGGCCGGGGCCGGCATGGCGGCGCTGGTCGCGGCACGCTATCCGGAGCGCTTCCAGGCCGTCGCCATGCATTCGGGGGTGCCGCCGGGAACGGCCCACAGCACGGCCTCGGCCCTGCGCGCCATGGCCGGCCACGGCGCGACGGATGCGCTGGCCGCGACGCCCGACGCCATGCTGGCGCACTGGCCCGCACTGCTCGTGATCCAGGGCGGCCAGGACCGCGTGGTCGCACCGCGCAACGGCGCGGCTGCGGCCCTGGCCTGGGCCCAGGCCGCGCAGGCGCTGCCCGGCGAGGCGCGGGCGGTGCAGCGCGGCAAGCGCCACGCCATGCGGGTGACCGACTACCGCGTGCGCCAGCGCACCATGGCCACGCTGGTGGAGATTCCGGCGCTGGGCCACGCCTGGAGCGGCGGCGCGGCCACGCAGGCCTACGGCGATCCGGACGGGCCGGACGCCTCGCGGCTGGTCTGGGCCTTCGCGCAGCGCCAGTTCGCGCGCCGGCGTTGAGGTTTCAGCGTTCGCAGAACTCGAGGAAAGCGTCGAGTTCGGTGGACTTGTCGAACACCGCATCGGCCCCCAGCGCCAGGCACTGGGCGCGGATGTCGACGTCGGCGTAGTTGGTCAGCACCACGGCGCGCTGGCGCGGATCGCGCGAACGGCAGGCCTGCAGCACGCCCAGGCCCGAACCGTCGCGCAGGAACAGGTCGATCACCGCCAGCTGCCAGCCGTCCGGGTGCTCGCGCAGCCATTCGGCGGCGGCCTCCTCCGATTCGGCCCAGGCCACCACGCGCATGTCCACGAGTTCCTCCAGGGCCACGATGAGGTTGTCGCGGATCAAGGCGTTGTCTTCGACGAGGAAGACGACGAGCGGCGAGGCGGGACGGTTCATCCTGGTATGGTGCGGGCCCGCGCCGGTCAGAGCAGCCGCGCGAGGGCGCAGATGCGCGTAGGACGCCGCCGGACGGCGTTGCGCGTCCTTCAACGGTCGGCCAGCGCTTCGGCGATGGCCAGCGCCAGTGCGGCCTGGTCGAAGGGCTTGGCCAGGCGCACGGTGCGCGGCGGCAGTCCGGCCGGCAGTTCCGCATAGCCCGTGGCCAGCACGACGGGCAGTTGCGGGCGTTCGTGGCGCACGGTGGCGATCAGCTGCGCGCCGGTCATGTGCGGCATCACATGGTCGCTGACCAGCAGCGCGATGGTCGCATCGGCGCGCAGCAGCCGCAGGGCCTCGTCGGCCGTGGCCGCCTGCAGAGCGGTGTGGCCCAGCTCTTCGAGCAGGGCCACGGTGTTGGTGAGGACCAGGGGGTCGTCGTCCACGGCGAGCACGCGCAGCGCCGACGCAGCGGGCGCTGGAACGGCGGCCCGCGCCTGCGCGGTGGCCGGTGCGTCGTCCTGGGCCACCGGCAGCCACAGCGTGGCCGTGGTGCCCTGGCCGGGCTGGCTCTGCAGCATGAAGCCGCCGCCCGACTGCCCCGCCAGGCCATGGACCATGGCCAGGCCCAGGCCCGTGCCCTTGCCGGCCCCCTTGGTGGTGAAAAAGGGCTCGGTCGCGCGCGCCAGCGTGGCCGCGTCCATGCCGCTGCCACTGTCGGCCACGGCCAGCCGCACATAGCGGCCCGGCGCGGCAGGACCGGCCTGTGCCAGCGTCTCCTCTTGCGCGCTGAGCGACAAGCGCCCGCCATCGGGCATGGCGTCGCGGGCGTTGACCGCCAGGTTCAGCAGCGCCAGCTCGAGCTGGTTGGCGTCCACCAGCACCGGGGGCAGGTCCGGCGCGAAGGCGGTCTGCACCTGCACCGTGCTGCCCAGCGTGCGCGTGAGCAGCTCGGCCATGCCCTCGACCAGCGCGGGCAGATGCACCACCGTGGGCTTGAGGTCCTGGCGCCGCGCGAACGCCAGCATGCGCTGCGTCAACGCGGCGCCGCGGCGCGCGCCGTTGAGCGCGTTGTCGATCAGCTGAACCAGCTTGGGATCGTCGGGCAGGCGCCGCCGGGCCAGGCTCAGGCTGGACATCACCACCATCAGCAGGTTGTTGAAATCGTGCGCCACGCCGCCCGTGAGCTGGCCGATGGCGTCCAGCTTCTGCGACTGGAACAAGGCCTCGCGCGCGCGCTCCAGCGCCTGCTGGGCGGCGCGCTGGGCCGTCACGTCGCGCGTGATCTTGGCGAAGCCGACGATGCGGCCGTCGTCGTCGCGGATGGCGTCGATCACCACGTTGGCGCGGAACTCGCTGCCGTCCTTGCGCACGCGCCAACCCTCGGCCTCGAAGCGGCCCTCGCGCGCGGCGGTGGCCAGGGCCTTGGCGGGCTCGTTGCGGGCACGGTCCTCGGCACGGTAGAAGCGCGAGAAATGCGTGCCCACGACCTCCGCCGCGCTGTAGCCCTTGATGCGCTGCGCACCGGCATTCCAGTTGGCGATCAGGCCCTGCGTATCCAGCATGTAGATGGCGTAGTCGGTCACGCCCTGCACGAGCACGCGGAACTGCTGCTCGCTGCGGCGCAGGTTCTCTTCGGCGGCGCGGCGTTCGGTCAGGTCGCGCGTGACCTTGGCATAGCCGACGATGGCACCGTCCTCGCCGCGGATCGGCTCGATCACCACCAGGGCCCAGAAGCGGCTGCCGTCCTTGCGCACGCGCCAGCCCTCGGCCTCGAAGCGGCCCTGCGTGGCCGCCGTCACGAGCGCGCGGGCCGGCAGGCCGGCGAGCCGGTCGGCCTCGGTATAGAAGCTGGAGAAGCTCTGGCCCAGGATCTGCGCGGGCGTGTAGCCCTTGAGCCGCTGTGCGCCCGGGTTCCAGCTCACGACCCGGCCCTCGGCGTCCAGCATGAAGATCGCGTAGTCGGTGACCGCCTCCACCAGCAGGCGGTAGCGCATCTCCTCCCCGAGCTGGGACAACTGCAGTGGTGGGGCGGCCGGGGAAGTCATGGGCAAAGCAGCGACCGACTATAGCCACGGCGCCATGGGCCGTACGCCCCTGGACGGCAGGTCGCGGTCTTGTCTGACAGACGCGGTGCAGCGCCCTGCGCCGCGGACGCTCAGTACCCGCGCGCCGGATCGATGCGGTTGTCCGGCGGCTCGCCGGCCGCCACGCGCAGGATGTTGGCCGCGATCTGCCGGGCCGACGAGGACGGGATCGCCACCGAAGCCAGGTGCGGCGTGACGAGCACCTGGGGCATGGCCCAGAGCGGGTCGTCGGCCGGCAGCGGTTCGCGCGCGAACACGTCCAGCGTGGCGCTGCCGATGTGCCCATCGGCGAGCAGCGCCGTCAGCGCGCCCTGGTCGACCAGCGCGCCCCGGGCCACGTTGACGAACGCGGCGCCCGGCTTCAGCCGCTGCAGCCGCGCGCGGTCGAACAGGCCGTGGGTCTCAGGCGTGAGCGGCAGCATCAGCACCACGATGTCGGCCTGGCCGAGCACGCCGTCCAGCGTCTCTGCGCCCGAGAAGCACGCCACGCCGTCGATCTGGCGCGGGCTGCGCGACCAGCCCAGCGTGCGGAAGCCCTGGCGCTGCACCTCGTGCGCGGCCGTGGCGCCGAGCTGGCCCAGGCCCAGCACGGCCACGGAGGTTTCCTGCGGGGAGCGGGGGTGGCGGTAGGCCCATTCCCCGCGCCGCTGGGCCTGCTCGAAATGCGGAATGTCGCGCGCATGGCGCAGCACGGCGAACAGCACGTAGCCGGCCATCATGCGCGCCATCTGCGGGTCGGTGATGCGCGTGATGGGAACGCCGGCCGGCAGGTCGGCGCGGCCCACCAGCGCGTCGACGCCCGCCCCCAGGTTGACGATGAGGCGCAGGTTCGGCATCTGCTGGAAGAAGCCGGCGGGCGGCTTCCAGGCCATCGCGTAGTGCACGTCTTCGGGCCGCTCCACGGCGCAGGCAGGCAGCACCTGCAGCTGCGGCAGCTGCGCCTGCAGCGCGTCCTTCCAGGTGCCGAAGTCGTCGAAGTCGCTGTAGAAGACCAGGGTGCCGAGGGGCGCTGCCATCGTCAGCTGCCCTGGCGGCTCTTGCGCACCAGGCGCGCCACGGCCTCGATGGCGAATTCGTAGCCGTCGCCACCCAGGCCCGCGATCACGCCATCGGCCGCCTTGGAGATGAAGGAGTGGTGGCGGAAGGGCTCGCGCTTCCAGATGTTGCTCATGTGGGCCTCGATGATCTTGCCCGGGAAGGCCAGCAGCGCGTCGAGGATGGCGATCGAGGTGTAGGTCAGGCCGGCCGCGTTGATGACGATGCCGTCGGCCACGCCGCGGGCCTCCTGGATCCAGTCGATCAACTGGCCCTCGTGGTTGGACTGCAGGAAGCGCAGCTGCACGCCGAGCGACGCGGCCTTGTGCTCGCAGCGCGACTGCAGCTGCGGGAAGCTGTCGCTGCCGTAGGTCTTGTTGGCGTCCAGGCCGTAGAGGTTGGCGTTGGGGCCGTTCAGGAACCAGACCGTGAGGGAGGGCGTGGCGGTGTCGGGCATGGGTGCTTTCAAGCGTCGTGGGGAAGGGTGGCCTGCATGGCCGGCAGTTGCGCGAAGCCGGCGTACCAGCGCGCGGCGGCGGGATGGCCGGCGCGCCAGTCCAGTTCGGGGAAGCGGAAGTCCAGGTAGCCCAGGCCGCAGCCCAGGGCGATCTCGCCGATCGTCGGGCGGGCCGTGGCCAGTGCGGGCGCGATCGCCTCGATGGACTGCAGGCAGGCCGCGACCTTGGTCAGCAGCGACTCGCGCCAGACCGGCCACTGCAGTTCGGCCGGCCGCGCGGTGTGCTCGTAGCGCGCGAGCAGCGCGGCGTCGAGCAGGCCGTCGCCCAGGGCCTGGCGCGTCAGCGCCGTCCAGCGTGCCGGGCCCGCCGCCGGGAAGATGCCGGCGCTGCCCAGGCTGTCGATGTACTCGCAGATGACGCGGCTGTCGTAGAGCGACTGGCCGTCGTCCAGCACCAGGGTCGGCACCTTGGCGAGCGGGTTGTGCGCCGCGATGCGTTCGTCGCGGCGCACCGGGTGGGCGGCACTGTCCAGCCACGCGATGCGCTCGGCCTGGCCGCTCAGGTGGGCGCAGACCATGACCTTGCGCACGAAGGGCGAGGTGGGGGCATATAGAAGCTTCATGTCATGGGCTCGGTTGCTGCGCGCGCCATCCGCACGGCACAGCGTGGGTTGCACGCAAAGGCTCCGAAGACCGCGGAGCAGGTCATGCCAGGGCACCCGCGGGGCCGGCTCTGCCGGACCGCTGGGTGCGCCCCTTGAGGGGTATTGGACTTCCACACGCAGTGAAGAAGTCCAGACGGGGTGGTGTCATGACGGCTCCAACACGAGTTTTCCGAACACCTGGCCGCTTTCCAGCAGCGCATGGGCCTGCGCCGCCTCGGCCAGCGGCAAGCGCGCATGCAGGCGCGGCGCGATGCGCCCGCTGGCCAGCAGCGGCAGCACATGGCGCGCGATCGCCTGCGCCATGCGCGCCTTCTCGGCATGGGTCTGCGGGCGCATGGTCGAAGAATGCAGGCTGAGCTGGCGCTGCATCAGCGTGAGCAGCTCCACCGTCACGGCCGAGCCCTGCAGGAAGGACAGGCTCACATGCCGGCCGCCGAAGGCCAGGGCCTGCAGGTTGCGGCGCACGTAGTCGCCGCCGACCATGTCCAGCACCACGTCCACGCCGCGGCCGCCGGTGAAATCCAGGCAGGCCTGCACGAAGTCGGTGGTGGGCCAGCAGACCACGCGGTCGGCGCCCAGGGCCTGCAGCTCGGCGAAGCGGGCCGTGTCGCTGGCGGTCGCGACCACGCTGCAGCCGGCCGCATGCGCCAGCTGCACGGCCAGCGTGCCGATGCCGCCGGCCGCGCCGTGGATGAGCACGGTCTCGCCCATGGCCAGCCGGCCCAGCTCGAACAGGTTGTGCCAGACCGTGAACAGGCCTTCGGGCAGGGCCGCGGCCTCGGCGTCGGAGAGCCGCTCCGGCACCGCGAACGCGTGCGCGACCGCCGCCACGCACCAGGGCGCGTAGCCGCCACCCGGCACCAGGGCCATGCGGCGCTGGCCCAGCAATGCAGGGGCCACGCCGGGGCCGCAGGCGACGACCTCGCCGCAGACCTCCAGGCCCAGCACGTCGGTGACACCGGGCGCGGGCTTGGCGATGCCCTGGCGCTGCATGATGTCGGGCCGGTTGATGCCGGCGGCCCGCACGCGCAGCAGCACCTCGCCAGCGGCGGGCTCGGGCACGGGCCGCTCGGCCAGCACGAGCACGCTGGCATCGCCCGGGGCGCGGGCGACGATGGCCTGCATGGTGGAGGGCAGCGCTGCGCTCATGGCTGCGGGCTGAAGACGCTCACGCCTTCGTCTGCAAGGGCCAGGCCCGCGACCGCGCCCACGGGCCATTGCTGCATGGCCGCCAGGCCCGGGCTGCGCACGGTGACGATCTGGCGCGCCGTCATCGGCAGGTCCACGTCGACGAAGGTGTTGATGTGGTCGCCCTGGAACACATGGTTCACCACCGTGCCGCTCAGCACCGAGGCCGGGTGCAGGTTCTCAAGCCGCAGGTGCTCGGGCCGCACGTAGACGTCCAGCCGCGCGCCCTCGTGGGAGGCATGCACGAGCCGGTCCTGCGACAGGCTGATGAGGCCCGAGCCCAGGCGCAGCTGCACGTCGCCCGCGCCGCGCCCGTGGTAGTGGGCGGGCAGGATGTTCACGTCGCCCAGGAAGGAGGCGACGAAGGGGTCCTGCGGGTTCTGGTAAAGCTCTGCCGGCGGCGCGATCTGGCGGATCACGCCGCCCGACATCACCGCAATGCGGTCGGACATGGCCAGCGCCTCGCCCTGGTCGTGCGTGACGAACACCGTGGTCAGGCCCAGGCGGCGCTGGATCTCGCGAATCTCCACCTGCATGGAACCGCGCAGGCTCTTGTCCAGGGCCGAGAAGGGCTCGTCGAGCAGCAGCACCTTGGGCTGGATCACGAGCGCGCGGGCCAGCGCCACGCGCTGCTGCTGGCCACCGGACAGCTCGCGCGGCTTGCGGTGGCCCAGGCCGTCCAGCTTGACCATGGCCATCGCGTCGCGGATGCGCCGGTCCGCTTCGGCCGGGGGCACGCCCTGCATGCGCAGGCCGTAGCCGATGTTGCGCTCCACCGTCATGTGCGGGAACAGCGCGTAGTTCTGGAACACCAGGCCGATCCGGCGCCGGTGCGGCGGCTCGCTGGTCACGGGCCGGCCGTCGATGAAGACCTCGCCGCGGTCGGCCTCGGCGAAGCCGGCGATCAGGTTCAGCAGCGTGGTCTTGCCGCAGCCGGACGGGCCCAGCAGGGTCAGGAACTCGCCGCGCCGGATCTTCAGCGAGACCTCGCGCAGCACGGTCTGGTCGCGGTACTTCTTGACCACGCCCTCGAGGCTGACGGCCGTGTCGGCCGCGGCCGGGCCGGGCTCGGATGGGACTGGATGCATGCCGGGGACGATAAGCCAATCGGCCGCCCGCGGGCCTTTGCAGAAATTGAGGCTGCCCCTCGGAAAAAACGAAACGGACGCCTCCCCCCTGGGGCGTGGCGCGCCCCGCGAGCGAGGCCGCGCCGCTTCGCTTTTTCCTAAGCCTTGCGTCTGAAAAACGTGGTTCTCAAACAGGGCCCGCTTCATCAGACTCGGCCCCCATCGGTGTCTGGCAGCGCCGGCTCGCCCGGCCGAAACCACCAGCGTCGATGCTTCTGAGGAATACCAAATGGCAGTGGAGTCAGTGGAGAAAATCAACACGCTGGTGGTAGGCGCAGGCCAGGCCGGCATCGCGATGAGCGAGCACCTGGCCGCCATGGGTGTGCCGCACCTGGTGCTGGAGCGCAAGCGCATCGCGGAGCGCTGGCGCACGGAGCGCTGGGATTCGCTGGTGGCCAACGGCCCGGCCTGGCACGACCGTTTTCCGGGCCTGGCGTTCGAGGGCGTGTCGCCCGAGGCCTTTCCGCCCAAGGAGCGCATGGCCCAGTACTTCGAGGACTACGCGGCCATGCTGAGGGCGCCCGTGCGCACCGGCGTGGAGGTGTTGCAGGTCGAGCGCCACCGCGGCCGCCCGGGCTTCAAGGTGAGCACCTCCGAGGGCGTGATCGAGGCCATGAACGTGGTGGCCGCCACCGGCCCGTTCCAGGTGCCGTCCTATCCCGCCATCGTGCCGGCCGATGCGCCCGTTGCGCAGCTGCATTCCTCGGCCTACAAGAATCCCGGCCAGCTGGCCGACGGCGCGGTGCTGGTCGTGGGCGCGGGCGCCTCGGGCTCGCAGATCGCCGAGGAGCTGCGCCAGGCCGGCCGCAAGGTCTACCTGTCGGTCGGCGAGCACTACCGCCCGCCGCGCTCCTACCGGGGCCGCGACTACTGCTGGTGGCTGGGCGCGCTGGGCCTGTGGGACGAGGTGCGCGTCAAGCCCAAGAAGAAGCACGTGGCCTTCGCCGTGAGCGGCTACGAGGGCGGCAAGACGGTGGACTTCCGGCGCCTGGCGCATGCCGGCATCGAGCTGGTGGGCCTGACCGAGTCCTACGAGAACGGCGTGATGCGCTTCGCCGAGGGCCTGGCCAGGAACGTGGCCGAGGGCGACCAGGCCTACTTCGACGTGCTGCGCGACGCCGATGCCTACATCGCCGAGAACGGCCTGGCGCTGCCGCCCGAGCCCGAGGCCTGGGAGCTGCTGCCCGACCCGCGCTGTTTGACGGAGCCCATCCTGCGCCTGGACCTGCAACAGGCCGGCATCACCACGGTGCTGTGGGCCACGGGCTTTCAGTTCGACTTCAGCTGGCTCAAGGTCAATGCCTTCCACGAGAACGGCGAGCCGTACCACAAGCGCGGCATCTCGGCCGAAAGCGGCATCTACTTCCTGGGGCTGCCGAACCTCGTGAACCGCGCCTCGTCGTTCATCTACGGCGTGTGGCACGACGCCAAGTACATCGCCGACCACATTCTTCTGCAGCAGGGCTACCTGTCCTACGAGAAGAGCTGAGCGCGCGCAGGCGTGCAGCAGCGGCCGCGGGTCCGTGGACCGCAGCATGCTGCGGCCGGGCCGATCAGCGGCAGAGGAAGTCGACAAGCCCGGCCAGCATGCGGTCGCAGGCGTCCAGCTGGGCCAGCTCCACGTACTCGTCGGCCTTGTGCGCCACGGTGATGCTGCCGGGGCCGCAGACCAGCACGGGCGTCTGCTCCCAGCACTGCTTGAACAGGCCGCCCTCGCTGCCGTAGTCGACCCGGGTGGTGGGCGTGCCCTCGGGCAGCAGCGTGCGCAGCAGGCCGACGGCCGGCGCGTCGTCGGGTGTGGACAGGCTGGGGTAGCTGTTGCGCAGCATGATCTCGGGCAGCGGCGCGTCGGCATGCTGGGCCTCGCGCTGCACGCGCGCGGCCAGGTCCTGCAGGATGCGCGCGAGGATCTGTGCGGGTTCGTCCTGCGCCACGTTGCGGATCTCGAAGTCGACCGTGCATTCGCTCGGCACGATGTTGAGCGCGCGGCCGCCCTGGATGGTGCCCACGTGCACGGTGGAGTAGGGCACGCCGTAGCCGTCCTCGCGCGGGCCGCTCTCGGCCAGCGCGCGCTGCACCGCGCGCGCCGAGGCCACGAGGTCGGCGGCCATGTGGATGGCGTTGACGAACTGCGGCGCCAGGCCCGAGTGGCCGGCCTGGCCGCAGCAGACCGCCCGGTAGGCGGCCTTGCCCTTGTGGCCGGTGCCGATGCGCATCAGCGTGGGCTCGCCGACGATGCACAGCTCGGGCGCCGGCAAATGGCCTTCGAGCCGGCGCAGCAGGTGGCGCACGCCGACGCAGCCGATCTCCTCGTCGAAGGACAGCGCGAGCTGCAGCGGGCGCCGCAGCGGCCGGCCGGCCGCCGCCACCATGGCCGTGACCGCGCAGGCGACGAAGCCCTTCATGTCGGCCGCGCCGCGCCCGTAGATGCGGCCGTCCCGGTGCGTGGCCTCGAAGGGCGGCGAGGTCCAGGGCTGGCCGTCCACGGGCACCACGTCGGTGTGGCCGGACAGCAGCACGCCCGGCACGCCCGCGGGGCCGACCGAGGCGAACAGGTTGGTGCGGCGCGGGTCCTCGGGGTCGGGCGCGCGCGTGGAATCGATGCCGGCCCGGGCCAGGATCTCCTGCACCGCGGCGATGAGTCCGTCGTTGGGCCGCAGCGAGACCGAGGGAAAGGCGATCAGCGTCTCCAGCAGGGCGACGCTGGCGGAGCGGGCAGGGGTCATGTGGGTGGTGCCGGTGGCGCCTCGGGCACCACGAGATGGGGGTCGAAGAAACTCGCCGCGCTCATGCCCGGGATGTACTGGTCCGAGATGTAGGCACGGCAGCGGTCCATGAAGGCCCGGGTCAGCCGGGACTGCTTCATGGGCTTGTAGGTGGCCAGGCCCAGCAGCATGGGACGGTGCTTGCCGGCCAGGCGCACGCGCACCAGGCGCTTGCCGTCCAGCGCCAGGTTGGATTTGGGCCGCACGTTGAACAGCGCATAGCCGATGCCGTTGGCGGCCATGGAGCGCACCACCTCCTCCGAGCGCGAGCGCGCCACGATGTTGGGCGTCACGCCGGCACTGGCGAACAGCGAGGTGAAGTACTCGCGGCTCATGGGCAGGTCCAGCAGCACGAAGGGCTGCGGCGCCAGTTCCTCGAAGGTCACGGCCTTCTGCTGCGCCAGCGGGTGCAGCTCGCTCACGAGCACATAGGGCGGCAGCGTGGCCAGGCTCTCGAAGGCGATGTCCTCGTCCAGCCGCAGGTCGTAGGTCAGCGCCAGGTCGATCTCCAGCGCGCGCAGCTTGTTCATGAGGACTTCCTGGTCGCCCTCCACCATCTGCATCTCGACCTTCTCGAACGCGCGGGCGAAGCCGTAGATGACCTCCGGCGCGATCATGGCCGTCAGGGACTGGAAGCTGCCCACGCGCAGCGGGCCCTGCATCACGTCGCCCGCGTCCGATGCGATCTCGTACAGGCGCGAGGAGCGTTCGAGCACGTCCTCGCACTGGTTCAGCACCAGCGTGCCGATGGCCGTCAGCCCGAGCCCCTTGGACGGATGGCGCACGAACAGCTGCACGTTGAGTTCGCTCTCGATGTGGGCGATGGCCGCGGAGATCGAGGGCGAGGAGATGTGGATCTGCGCGGAGGCCGCGGCAATGCTGCCGTGCTTGGCCGTCGCGACGAAGTACTCCATCTGGCGCAGGGAAACGCGGTTGAGCATGTCGGTCAGAAGGGCGCCCGGGCGCGGCGCGAAAAGGCAACGGGCCAGTGTAGCGACGCGCCCTTCAGAGGTCTCCCGGCACGCCGAAACTGGGCGCCGCGCGCGGGTCCAGCGCCCGCGTGACGTAGGCCAGCAGCTGCGGCTCGTAGACCTTCCAGGTGGCGTACAGCGCCTGCACCGGATCGGCCTCGACCCAGTCCAGCCGCAGGTCCACGATGGGCCAGTTCTGCGCCCCGTAGACCAGCAGGCCGGCCGAGTGCAAGGGGCCTTCCTCGCCACCGGCCGCCTGGCCGGCCAGCATGGCCTGCATCAGGCGTTCGGCCAGCGCGCCCTCGGCCTGCTCGAAGGCGGCCAGCATGGCGGCCGGCACGCCGTGGTCGTGCAGCATGTTGCCGGCGCAGGCCGCATGCGTGCCCACCACGCTGGCCAGGGTGCCCAGCGCGTTGGCGCCCGTGAACACCACCGGCGGGTTGTGCGCGTCGATGGCCATGAGCTGGCGGTAGTCGATGAAGGGGCGCTGGCGCAGTTCGGCCACGGCCTGCTCGGGCGTTTTGCCGGCGGCCATCCGATCGAGCAGCAGCGGGCCCAGGTCGGGGTCGGTGATGTTCTGGCTGGCGGCGGCGCCCACGCCCTTGCGGCCGCGCACGCAGCGCGCCGCCACGGCGGGCGAGGACGAGGCCACGGCCGCGCCGAACTGGCCGGTGGCAGGGCAGCGCGCAACGATGGAGAACGTCATCGCGCTCAATCAGGAATGACAGCCGTGGCGTCGATCTCCACCAGCCATTCGGGCCGGGCCAGGACCGAGACCACGATGCCGGTGGACACCGGGAACACACCCTTGAGCCAGCGGCCGACCACGAGGTAGACGGCCTCGCGGTAGCGCGGGTCGGTGAGGTAGATGGTGATCTTGCAGATGTCCTGCAGCTCGCCGCCGGCCTCCTCGAGCAGCATGGCGATGTTGGCCATGGCCTGCTCGGCCTGCCCGCCCGCGTCGCCGATGCACACGCTCTCGGAGGTGTCCAGGTTCTGGCCGATCTGCCCGCGCAGGAAAACGGTGCGGCCGCGGGCGACGACGGCCTGGCAGAGGTCATTGTCCAGCTTCTGTTCCGGATAGGTGACCTTGGTGTTGAAAGGGCGGATGCGGGTGTGCTTCATGGTCGCTGCAGGGCGGGTGGCGGATGACGCCGCGGGCGTCGGGAGCGCCATGGTCATCCGCACCGGCCCGGGACGCCATTTGTTTTTTCCGGGCGACCGTTTAGGAATTTCCGAGCCGGACGGGGCGCCGGCCCCCTCGGAAAATTTGAGGCACCTCTACGTAAAAGGCGACTTGGCCGTGCCGGCCGGGCTTCCCATGATCCGGTCCGTGGTGCGGGGTGGCGCGGCGGCGGCACCCGGGCATGGCCGGTACCGGCAGATCTTTCACTTTCACGATCGAGGTCAATCAATGATTCGCAAGCTTCTGACTCTGTGCGCGCTCTCGGCCACGCTGGGCGGCACCACCGCCTGGGCACAGGACAACGCGCTCGTGGTGAGCACCTGGGGCGGCAGCTTCCGCGACCTCATCGACGAGAACATCGGCAAGGAATTCACGCGCCAGACCGGCGTGCCCGTGAAGTACGTGACGGGCGGCACCATCGACCGCCTGAACAAGGCCAAGCTCGCGACCAAGCCCGAGAGCGACATCACCTTCACGACCTCGCACGTGGGCTGGCTGTACGTGGGCAGCAACCTGTTCGAGCAGATCGACACCGCCAAGCTGCCGAACTACGCGCACCTGGTCGACCGCGCCAAGATCAGCCCCTTCCACATCGGCAGCTGGGCGTACGTCTACTCCATCGGCTACCGCCCGGACCTGGTGCCCGCGAGCATCAAGCTGGAGAGCTGGAACGACCTGTGGAACCCGGCGCTCAAGGGCAAGCTCAGCGCGCCCGACTTCGACCCCAGCCACATCATCGCGGTGTCGGCCATGCTGTCGGGCGGCGATGCCGCGAGCTGGGAGAAGGGCCAGGACAAGCTCAAGGCGCTCAAACCCAACTTCAAGGCCTTCTACACCAACGACGCCAACGCGCAGCAGCTGATCGCCACGGGCGAGACGCCGGTGGAGGTGATCCTGTCGATGAACGCGTACCACATGGCCAGCCAGGGCGTGCCGATCAAGGTCGTGATGCCCAAGGAAGGCGCCGTGCTGGGCGTGGACACCATGGCCATCATGAAGGGCACGACCAAGGCCGACCTGGCCTACAAGTTCCTGAACATCGCGCTGTCGGCCGACGTGCAGTCCCGGATCGTCGCGTCCAAGAAGGCCAGCCCGGTCGTCGGCAACGCCAAGGTGTCGGCCGAGGACGCCAAGCTGCCCGGCGTGTTCACGACCAAGGAGCAGTGGGACACCCAGACCATCGTGATCGACAACAAGCTGCGCGCCGAGAAGACCGCGGAGTGGCGCAAGTGGTTCACCGAAAACATCATGAACTGATCTCCCCGCGACATCGGGCAACTGGGTTTCGAGAAGGGTGGGCATGCGTTCCGATCTACGCGCCTGGCTGGTGTCTCCGGCCGTCATCGTTGCGGCGTGCATCGCCGTGTCCCTGCTGGCCGTGCTGCAGTTCAGCTTCCGGGCCTTCGTGCCGGGCTCGCTGGACGTGGGCGGCTTCACGCTGGAGAACTTCAGCGGGCTGACCAAGTCGATCTACCTCAGCGCGTTCGCCAACACCTTGCTGTTGAGCCTGGAGACGACGGTGTTCTCGCTGCTGGTGGCCTACCCGCTGGCCTATGCGCTGGTGCGCGTGCGCCACCGCGCGCTCAAGTCCTTCATCCTGGTGGTGTCCATCACGCCGCTGTTCCTGGGCGAGATCGTGCGCACCTACTCGTGGATCGCGGTGCTGGGCAGCAACGGTTTCATCAACGGCGTGCTGCGCCATCTCGGCCTGATCGAGTGGCCGCTCGAACTCATGTTCACGCACCTGGGCGTGCTGGTGGCACTCGTGCACGTGACCATTCCGGTGGTGGTGCTGATGCTGGCCACGGCCATCTCGCACATCGACCGCGACTACGAGAAGGCCGCGCAAAGCCTGGGCGCGGGCCCGGTCAAGACCTTCCTCACGGTCACGCTGCCGCTGTCCATGCCCGGCATCCTGGCCAGCATCACCACCGCCTTCGCCTGGACCTTCAGCGCCTTCGCCACGCCGCAGATGATCGGCGGCGGCCGCGTGCCCACCGTGTCCACGCTGGTCTACCAGCTCGGCTTCTCGTCCATGAACTTCCCGCTGGCCGCGAGCCTGAGCGTGGTGGGTCTGCTGCTGACCGCCGCCGCGCTGCTGGCGCTGGCCCAGCTGACCCGGCGCCTGAAGACGATCGGCGGCCACTGACACCATGAAGATCCAGAGCGCCCTGCCGCTGCCGCTGCGCATCGCCGGCCCCGTGCTGATCGCCATCCTGCTGGCCTTCGTGCTGCTGCCGGTGGTGGTGGTCACCATCGCCGCCTTCAACGAGAAGGCCATCCTCGCGTTCCCGCCCAGCGCGTATTCGCTGAAGTGGTTCGGGCGCGTCTTCAGCTACCCGGACTTCCAGCACGGCTTCCGCGCCAGCCTGGTCATCACGGGCTGGTCCTCGTTCCTGGCGCTGGTGATCGGCACCGGGCTGTCGATCGCCGTGAAGCGGCTGGACTTCAAGGGCAAGGCGACGCTGCTGGCCATCCTGCATTCGCCGCTGGTGGTGCCGCACTTCACGCTGGGGCTGGGGCTGCTGATCCTGGTCTCGCAGGCCTCGGTGCAGCGCGGCTACGGCATCGCCATCCTGTGCCACGTCATGCTGGTGCTGCCCTTCGTGATGCGCAGCGTCTACGTGTCCATGGAGAACCTGGATGAACGCCTGGAGCAGGCCGCGGCCAGCCTGGGCGCCTCGCCGCGCAAGGTGCTGCTGACCGTGACGGTGCCGCTGCTGGCACCGGGCCTGTTCGGCGGCTGGCTGTTCGCGGCCATCATGTCGTTCAGCGAGTTCACGGCCTCGCTGTTCGTGACCACGCAGGACACGCAGACGCTGCCGGTGGCCATGTACAACTACGTGCGCGAGTTCGCCGACCCGACGCTGGCCGCGCTCTCGGTGGTCTACATCGCGGTGACGGCCACCGTGCTGGCCTTCGCCCACTACTTCCTGGGCCTCGGGAAGATTCTCAACATCGAGGGGCACTGAGCTGCCTTCGGCCTGTCGCAATCCATGCATCCCAACACAACGCCCCCACCGGTCTTCCGCTACGACGGCTCCGGCCATCTCTGCAGGCTCGGCCTGATCTACATCGCCTCCAGCATCGTCATGGATGCCGAGTGGTCGGCGATGGCGGCGCCCGGCGTCTCCGTGCACACCACGCGCATCAAGCTGCCCAAGGTCACGGTGGAGGGCATCGAGGAGATGATGAATTCGCCGGAGCTGGCGCAGTCGGCCCGGCTGGTGGGCTCGGCGCCGATCGACCTGATGTGCTTCGGCGGGACGAGTGCGTCGTTCCTGCACGGCACGGCCTACGACCACGCGCTGATCGCGAAGATGCAGCAATGGGTGCCCGGCGTGCGCGTCAACACCGCGTCCACCGCGACGCTGGCGGCGCTGAAGGAAGTGGGGGCGGGCAAGGTGGCGCTGGCCTCGCCCTACGTGGATGCCGTGCATGCCAAGGCCATCCGCTTCCTGGAAGAGAACGGGCACCAGGTCGTGCGGCACGCCAACCTGCGCATCGACGAGGACCGTGCGCTGGCGGAGGTGCCGCTCGAGAAGGTCTACGACCTGGTCCGCTCGGTGGACCACCCCGAGGCCAGCGCGATCTTCATCAGCTGCACCAACTTCCGCTCGGTCGGGGCCATCGAGGCGCTCGAGCAGGCGCTGGGCAAGCCCGTCATCTCGGCCGTGCAGGCCTCGTTCTGGCACTGCCTGGAGACGCTGCAGGTCGCCGGCGCGCGGCCCGGCTATGGCCAGCTGTTCGCCAAGCGCCTGGCCGACGGTTCCGCCCTCTGAACACCCCGTTTTTCCAACCGCACCGGAGTTCTGCCATGCCTCTTCTTCGCCGCACCATCGTCTGCGCCGCATGCGTTCTGACCAGCATGGGCGCGCTCGCCCAGAACGCGCTGGACGACATCGTCAAGGCCGGCGTGATCCGCGCCGCGGTGCCGACCGACTATCCGCCCTACGGCTTCGTCGGCGTCGACATGAAGCCCCAGGGCCTGGACGTGGACATGGCCAACTACATCGCCGCCAAGCTGGGCGTGCGCGCCGAGCTGGTGCCGGTGACCAGCACCAACCGCGTGCCCTACCTGCAGACGCGCAAGGTCGACATCGTGGTCTCCACGCTGGCGCGCAATGCCGAGCGCGAGAAGGTCGTGGACTTCACGAGCGCCGCGTACTCGCCCTTCGTCAGCGGCATCTACGCGCCCAAGTCCGTCACGATCACGAGCTTCGCCGACCTCGACGGCAAGTCGGTGGCCGTGACGCGCGGCACGATCGAGGACCAGGAGCTGACCAAGGTCGCGCCCCAGGGCACCACGCTGATGCGCTTCGAGGACCATGCCGCGACCATCGCCGCGCTGGGCTCCGGCCAGGTGCCCGCGGTCGGCAGCAGCCAGCCGGCGGTGTCCCGGCTCATGCAGACGCAGCCGCAGCTCGGGCTGGAGTACAAGCTGCTGCTGAGCCAGAGCCCGAACTTCATCGGAATCCCGAAGGGCGAGGACAAGCTGCGCACCAGGATCAACGACATCGTGACCGAGGCGCGCAAGTCCGGCGAAGCGGACCGCCTCTCCAACAAATGGCTCGGCCGCCCGACCGGCGACATTCCGCTCTGAACGAACGGACGGCGGCTCAGTCCACCGCCGGCATGAGCGCGCGCGCGGCGCCGGCCTGCAGCAGCTGCCGGGCCGCCAGCGCAATGGCTTGGGGCTGCAGCGCCTCCTCGCCCCACAGCCCCAGGTAGGCGCGGCCCGCGGGCACGAAGGCGCGCAGCGATTCGGCCTGCGCGCGCCCGCCTTCGGCGATGCACAGCACGGGGCCGGGCACGCGGGCGATCCAGCTTTCCAGCGGACTGTCCACGCGCTCGCGCAGGCCGCGCCGCCAGTGGGTCTCGCAGGCGATGCTGGCCTCCAGCTGCGCGGCGCCCTCGGCCAGGTCGCGCAGTTCCACCGCGAGCCCGTGTTCGCGCGCGAAGGCCGCGGCGGCCGCCTGCGCGGCGCCCAGCACGCCACGCGCGCAGATCCATTGCATGGCGGGCGGCTGGCGCATGGGCTCAGCCGTTGCGGAAGAGGTAGCTGTAGGCGCTCAGCGCGGGCACGCCGCCCAGGTGGGCGTACAGCACGCGCGAGCCGGACGGGAACTCGCGCTGGCGCACCATCTCGATCATGCCGTGCATGGACTTGCCCTCGTACACCGGGTCGGTCAGCATGCCTTCCTGGCGCGCGCACAGGCGGATGGCCTCCAGCGTGCCTTCGCTGGGCAGGCCGTACTCGGGGCCGCCGAAGCGCGTGTCCAGCACGATGTCCTTGGCGGTGATGTCGCGGCCCAGCTCCACGAGGTGGGCGGTGTTCTTGGCGATGCGCAGGATCTGGTCGAAGGTCTGCTGCGGCTTGGCCGAGGCGTCGATGCCGATCACGCGGTCGGTCCGGCCGTCGGCTGCGAAGCCCACCACCATGCCGGCCTGCGTGCTGCCCGTGACCGAGCAGACGACGATGTAGTCGAACTGGAAGCCCAACTCCTTTTCCTGCTGGCGCACCTCTTCGGCGAAGCCGACGAAGCCCAGGCCGCCCCGGGGATGCTCGGAGCAGCCAGCCGGGATCGGGAAGGGCTTGCCGCCGGCGCGGCGCACGCTGTCCATCGCCTCTTCCCAGCTCTTGCGGATGCCGATGTCGAAGCCCGAGGCGTCCAGCCGCACGTCGGCACCCATGATGCGCGAGAGCTCGATGTTGCCCACGCGGTCGTACACGGCATCGGCGTAGTTGACCCAGTTCTCCTGCACCAGCACGCATTGCATGCCCAGGTGCGCAGCCACGGCGGCGACCTGGCGCGTCTGGTTGGACTGGATGCCGCCGATGGACACCAGCGTGTCGTAGCCGCCCTCGATGGCCTCGGGGATCAGGTACTCGAGCTTGCGCGTCTTGTTGCCGCCGAAGGCCAGGCCGCTGTTGCAGTCCTCGCGCTTGGCGTAGAGCTGCACCTCGCCGCCCAGATGGGCGCTCAGGCGCTGGAGCGGCTGGATGGGGGTGGGGCCGAAGGTCAGCGGGTGGCGGGGAAACTTCTGCAGGTTCATGCGGGCTCCTGGTGGGCGGGTGGTCGATGGCCCAAAGCATAGGAGGCATGCCGCGAAACAGGGTTGCGAAATCAGGCGGTGCGATGCCGTTCGAGTTTCGGCATTGCACGCGCTTTCGGCGTTTGCATGCGCGCCGTAGGCGCGGCACGCAACAAAATTTCAATCCAAGAATGTCAGCCCCTGGCGCTCCTGCTCCTGCCCGCCGGCCGGCCGCTGCCACGCGGCGCGGCCAGCTGCGCGATCAGGAAATCGCGGAACACGCGCACGAGTTCGGGATGCGCGCGCTCGGGCCGCATCTGCACCTCGATGTCGCGCCCGCTCAAGGTGCGGTCGCGGATGGGCACGGCGCAGAGGCCTTCCTCGGCCAGCAGGCCCAGCACCGAGATCTCGCTGGCCAGCGTGACCGCATCGCGCAGCCGCACGAAGCGCAGCAGCGCGCCCACGTAGTTGCTCGTGAACACCGTGTCGACGGACACGCGCTGCTTGATGCAGGCGATGTCGAACAGCTGGCGCAGCGTGGTGTCCGTGCCGGGCAGCGCCATCGGATGGCCTTGCAGCTGCGCCAGCGTGATCTGCTTGTGCTGCGCCAGCGGGTGCCCCGTGCGCATCACGGCCATGCCGGGCGCGGGCTGGCGGTGTGCGACCTTGACGTCGGTGTAGCCCACGCGGCTGTAGCTGAACACGACGCCGATGTCGCAGGCCGCCTGGCGCACGCGCTGCGTGACCTCGGCCGGCGCCGCCACGCCCAGGTGCACGGTGACGCCGCGGTGCCGGGCCAGGAACTCGTCGATCAGCGTGGGCAGGAACTGCAGCGCGAAGCCCTCGGAGCTCGCGACGCGCACATGGCCGCTGCCCAGGCCCTGCAAGGCCTGCATGCTGGCGACGATGCGCTCGGCGTCGGCCCCGGACTTGCGCGCATGCTCGGCCAGCAGCTCGCCGGCCGGGCTCAGCGTCATGCCGCGCGGCCGGCGCTCGAACAGGGCCAGGCCCAGCGCCTGCTCGAGCCCGGCGATCTGCCGGCTCACGGCCGAGCCGGCCACGTTGACGCGCAGCGCGGCCTCGCTGATCGAACCGCAGCGCACCACCTCGAGGAAGTAGCGCAGGGCGGTGCTCTGGAGCCGGTGCGACAAGGCCATGGCGGGTTCCGGGAGTCAGACGGTTTGCCATTTTGGCAAACGGAGCTTCTGAATTTTCTGCTTCTCGCAAGCCAGCGTGCTGCCTACCATGCGCTCGTCCCGGTCCTTCGTCCCCATCCACCGACACCACCAGGAGACTTCCGAATGCGCAGAGAACACGCCCTGGCCGCCGCGGCGGCCCACTTCGACCAGGGGCACTTCTTCAACACTTTGTCGCGCCGCGTGGCGCAGCGCACCGAGAGCCAGAACCCCGCGGGCGGGCCGGCGCTGCACGCCTACCTGGCCGAGGACATCACGCCCGAACTGCAGGCCATGGGCTTCGCCTGCCGCATTCTCGACAACCCCGTGGCCGGCGGCGGCCCCTTCTTGGTCGCCGAGCGCAGCGAGCCCGGCGCGAGCTTTTGCGTGCTGAGCTACGGCCATGCCGACGTGGTGCGCGGCCAGGATGCGCAATGGCGCGAAGGCCTGTCGCCCTGGCGCGTGACGGTGGAGGGCGACCGCTGGTACGGCCGCGGCAGCGCCGACAACAAGGGCCAGCACAGCATCAACCTCGCGGCGCTGGCGCTGGTGCTCCAGGCCCGCGGCGGCCGGCTGGGCTACGACCTCAAGCTCGTGCTGGAGACGGGCGAGGAGATCGGCTCGCCCGGCCTGCGCGCCTTCTGCGCGCTGCACCGCGCAGCGCTGGCGGCCGACCTCTTCATCGCCTCGGACGGGCCGCGCGTGGCGGCGCCGCGGCCCACGCTGTTCCTGGGCTCGCGCGGCTTCTTCAACTTCCGGCTGCGCGTGCGGCTGCGGCCGGGCGGCCACCATTCGGGCAACTGGGGCGGCCTGCTGCGCAATGCCGGCACGCGGCTGGCCCATGCCATCGCGAGCCTGGTCGATGCGCGCGGCCGTGTGCTGGTGCCCGGCCTGCTGCCCGACGCGTTGCCGGCCAACGTGCGCCAGGCGCTGTCGACCATCGAGGTCGGCGGCGGGCCGGCCGACCCGCCGATCGACCCCGACTGGGGCGAGCCGGGCCTGACGCCGACCGAGCGCGTCTACGCCTGGAACACCCTCGAGGTGCTGGCCTTCAAGACCGGCAACCCCGAGGCGCCGGTGGGCGCGATCCCGGGCGAGGCCTTCGCGCTGTGCCAGATCCGCTTCGTGGTCGGCAGCGACAGCGCGCGTTTCGTCGAGCACCTGCGCGCGCACCTTGACCAGCAGGGGTTCGACGATGTGGCCGTCGAGCCCGACGGCGAGGCCATGGGCGCCACGCGGCTGGACCCCGACGACCCCTGGGTGCACTGGGCGCTGGACTCCATGCGCCGCAGCACCGGCAAGGCGCCCGCGCTGCTGCCCAACTTCGGTGGCTCGCTGCCCAACGACGTGTTCGCCGACCTGCTGGGCCTGCCCACGCTGTGGGTGCCGCACTCCTACCCGGCGTGCAGCCAGCACGCGCCCGACGAGCACCTGCTGGGCAGCGTGGCGCGCGAGGGCCTGCAGCTCATGGCTGGCCTGTTCTGGGATCTCGCGGAGCAAGGCCCGGCCATCGCCGCGCAACGGCGCACGGCCGCAGGCGTTGCGGCATGAAGGCCGTGCGCACGCGCAGCCGCAGCGCGCCCGAGGCCGAGGCGCCGGTGGCCGGCATCGACCGCATCGACCGCGCCATCCTGCGCGCGCTGCAGCGCGACGCTTCCATCTCCAACGTGGCGCTGGCGGCCAAGGTCAACCTGAGCGCGCCGGCCTGTCTGCGCCGCGTGGAACGGCTCAAGGCGGAGGGCTTCATCCGGGGCATCGTGGCCCTGCTGGATCCGCGGCCGCTCAACGCGGGCATG
Source organism: Pseudorhodoferax aquiterrae (assembly GCF_014652235.1). Lineage (GTDB taxonomy): Bacteria > Pseudomonadota > Gammaproteobacteria > Burkholderiales > Burkholderiaceae_C > Pseudorhodoferax > Pseudorhodoferax aquiterrae. Next base: position 251,574 of record NZ_BMYK01000006.1, on the reverse strand, counting down.
CTGGTCATCATCGGCGTGGTGCTGGACCGCTCCACGCCCGAGTCCTTCACCGACTTCGAGAAGGCCGCGCAGAAGGTCTCCGGCTGCCTGGAATGCCATGTGGTCACGGGCGAGTTCGACTACATGATGATGCTGCGCACCAAGGACAACGACAGCTTCAACCGCCTGCACGCCGAGCAACTGCTGTACCTGCCGGGCGTGCGCCAGGTGCGCACGTTCATGGTGCTCAAGCAGGTGCTGTCGACCACGCAGTTGCCGATCTGAGCGAGCCGGCCATGCACTGCAGCGCCCAGCCCCCGCCGCCTTCCTAGCCGCGCGTCCGCCCGGGCCGCCCACCTCTACGCCCTCTGTTCGCCGACCCCGCGGGACCGGCGCGGGGATGCCTGCGCCCTGCGCCGGCGCGATCGCCATTTTTCAACCCCAGCCCCAAGGAGAAAGCATGAAGTACCTCGTTGCAAGCATGGCCCTGGCCACGGCCTTTGCGGCCCCTGCGCCCGGATGGGCGCAGGCCTGGCCGGCCAAGCCGGTCCAGCTCGTGATCCCGTTCCCGCCCGGCGGGGCCGTGGACGTGGTGGGCCGGCTGGTGGCCAAGAGCCTCGGCGAGCGCCTGGGCCAGCCCGTGGTGGCCGACAACCGTGCCGGCGCCGGCACGGTGGTGGGAGCGGTCGCGGCAGCCAACGCCGCGCCCGACGGCTACACGCTGTTGATCAGCTCGGGCTCGACTTTCACGATCAACCCGGCCCTCAATGACAAGCTGCCTTACGACGCGCTCAAGAGCTTCGAGCCGTTGGGCATGACGGCGCGGGTGCCGCTGATCCTGCTGGCCCATCCTGCGGTGCCGGCCAAGGACTTTGGCCAGCTGCTCGCCGCCGTGCGCGCCGCGCCCGACAAGTTCGTCTATGGCAGCTTCGGCAACGGCACGACCGGGCATTTCGCGGGCGAGATGCTGTGGGAGCGCGCCGGCGTCAAGCTCACGCACATCCCCTACAAGGGCAGCGCACCGGCGATGACCGACCTCATCGGCGGCCAGATTCCGCTGAGTGTGGACACCGTGGCGGCTGCGCTGCCCCAGCTCAAGGCCGGCAAGGTCAAGGCCATCGCGGTGCTGGGCGAGAGCCGGGCGCCGCAACTACCCCAGGTGCCGACCATCGCCGAGAGCGGCTACCCCGGTTTTGCAGCGGACTCCTGGCTGGCCGTGGTCGCGCCGCGTGGCTTGCCGGCCGCGGTACGCGGCGCGCTGCACAAGGCGATCGCCGACACCGCCGCTTCGGCCGAACTGCAGAAAGGGCTGGTCAACAACGGCCTGCAGCCGGCCTATGAGCCCGGCGAGGCGGTGGCGGCGCGCATCGAGGAAGAGTTGCCGCGCATGCGCGCCACGGTGCGACGCGCCGGCATGCAGAACTGACACTGCTGCACCCGCCGACCACGCTGGGGGCACCCGTCCTGGATCTACTCCGCCGCTTCCACGCGGTCGTCGTTGGTCGTGCTGCGGCTGCCCTTGAGGTGCAGCTCCACATCGCTGGCGCGGTCGCCGACCTTGTCGACGGCCTCCCGGATCTGGTCGGGGCTGACGTTCAGGCGTTGCGCCCACACGCGCACAGCCTCGTCGGAGCCGGTGTCGATGCGATCGGCGCCCGTTGCATTCGGTGCAAAGCTGATGTCTTCGTTTCCCATTCTTTCGGTCTCCTGGATGGTGAGCGACAAGCCCAGCCTTCAGGCTACGCCGCGCGCGGTGGCGATGGGTGATCGAGGGGCCCGCGCTGGCGTAGGAAGATGCGCTGTGCGCGGGCCTGCAGCGTCGATCAGCCCTTCATGCGCTTGATTTCGGCCTTGGCGGCTTCGTGCTGCGCCTTGGCGTCCTTTTCGCACGCGTCCTTGGCATTGCCGTTCATGTCGTCGCACTTTTCCTTGGCGACTTCGTAGGCCATTTCGGCCTTGGCTTCGGCGACCTTCTTGGCATGGTCGTTCGAGGGCTTGTAGCGCTGCTCGAGCTCGGCCTTGGCCACGTTCTCCGTGCCCTTGGCTTCCTTCTCGCACACGTCCTTGGCGTTGTCCTTGAAGGTGTCGCACTTGGCTTTGGCCACCTTGTAGTCGGCCGAGATCTTCTCCTTGGCGACGTTGTACTCGTCCTTGGTCATCGCGTTCGCGCCAGTCGCGGCGAAGACGCTGCCAGCCAGGGCGATCCAAAGAAGATGCTTTTTCATAGGGTGTCCTTCAGAAGTGAGACGTTGCTGTGTTTGTTGGTCTGCCGGCTGCTGTCCTCATCACATCCACCGGCGAAATGACTTTCGAACATGGCAAGGCCTTGAGCGGTAGGACGCCGCCGCTTGGCCTCATAGGCTGCGCTGTGGTCTGCATGTGGTCGGAGCGCACCCCCGGGGGATGCGGGGGCAGTCGGTCCCCAAGCGGCGCGGCGCCATGTCAGTTCCGAGGCGAAGGCTTCTGCCGGCCCTCCACCTGGGCGGGCCCCAGGCCCTTGTCCAGCGTGCCATGGTCGGCGGCCCGTGCGTCCGAACCCAGGGTCCGCCCTTCACGGTCCATCTGTGTCGCGACGGCGCCGGCTGTCCGGGTCGTGTCGACGTCGTCGATGCTCGGCAGCATGTCGCCTTGTCCCCCCTGGGCACTCGCAGGGTTGATCGCAGCAGGACGGGACTGCTCCGGCTGAGCTTGCAGGTTCGGTTCGTTCTGCGCCTTGGTCATGGTGGCCTCCGGTTGTTCGAGCGGCATGCTCAGGAACAAGGTAGGAAGCCCTGCAACGGGACGCCGTCACCGGACCTGCTGGCCGCGGGTAGGACAGACACCCAGAAGTTCCGGTACGAGAGCCCGCCGTCAGCGGTGCCGGGGCGACTCCTGGAAGCGGACCGTCATGGCGATGCGGCGCTTGTCTGCGTCGTTGCGCACGGCGAAATGGACCATGCGGATCGTCCGTCCGTCCAGCTCCGCATCGATCGGGCCCTCAAGCAAGACCAGGTGGATGGCGTGGATGCAGGCTTCGCTGCCGAACACCTCCACGTGCATGACGCCCGGTTCATCGACAGCAGCGGCGACGCGCACAAAGCCTTCGACGCAGTGGAACATGGGCACATCCAGGGAAACATACACGGGAACACCACACCTTCCTGCAGTCATTTGGTCGCCTCCAGGTTCGCGGGGATGGGGGGCCGGGGCACGTGGTCCATCAGGCCTCCATGCCGTGGGAATACGGGCCGAGCTTCACCGCGCGCGATCGATCCAGGCGGCCGCGGTCGACAGCGCTGCGTTGCTCACGCGCCGACGGCCGTCATCGACGGACCGACTACTGGTACCGGATGGCCGGTTCGGCGGCGGCCCGGCCTGGAAAACTTGCGTTTTGCACAGAAGTTTCCGAGCATGGCGCAGTTCTCTGTCACGATGCCTGACCCCCTCCGCGGTCACCACGCCTTTCACCGGGACGGCGGCCGAGACGGGCCGCCGCTGCGTGTCGCACGCGTGTCCGTCGGCCATGTGGACGGATGTGCCGAATGCATCCTGCAACGGCATGCCTCCTTGGACATCCTCGCCCTGGGCGAGCGGGCGGACCGATGAGCAGGCAGCGCTTGCAGTTCCATGCTCCTGGTGCTTCGCAGGAGGCCGCGGAGCGCGGCCTTGCTGCGGCTTCGTTGTTTCTATCGCGGGCAGGCGTGACACCCGAAGAAGCATTCGCAGGCGATGCCGCGCGGGCGACGTGGGGCGACAGCGGCCTGGCGCCCCTGCACGAGCCAACGCCCACCGAACTCGTCGCGGCAGAGGCGCTCGATGGGGCGCTCGAATCGGCGCTCATGGCCTGTTATCGCGGCCGAAGCGCACCGCTCGATGCCGAGCTGAGACTCGCGCCTTAGAAACCCTTAGAAGCCTTTGCTGAGGCCGCCTGCGCGGCTGCGGCTGCGATCGACGGCACAGCTGCAGTCGACCCGCTTCAGCCGCGCAACTGGCAGCTGCACGCCGTTGTTGAGCGAGCGCTTGCGCCCCGACTGCGTGCTGTCCTACCAGTGGGGGGCCGGCGTGTCCCTACGCTGTGGCTGTTCCAGGCAGCGCCATCCGGCGCAGCGGATCACCATCGAGGACATGAAATGAAAAAGCTTCTTTTGGCAACGGGCATCGTGATCGCACAAGCAGCCTGCATCAGCGCGTTTGCACAGAACACGACGGGCGGAGCGATGGGCACGTCGACCCCGACCGCGCAGGCCAACGGCGAAAAGGGCACGGCACCTGCGGGGCCGAGGCCCGACATGGCCGGTGGCAGCGCTTCGGGCAACAGCAGCGGCACGCCGCGTGCCGGCATGGCGCCTGCCCCGACGACCGAGACCACCGGCGAAAAAGCGCGCATGCCGGCGGAGCGTCGACCTGCGACCGGATCGGCCGACACGTCGGGACGGGCATCGACCGGCGACCGCAAGGGCGCTCCGACGCCCGCTGCAGAAGCCAACGGCGAGAAGGCCGACAAGAAGGGCGGGGTGGGCGAGATGAAGTCCACCGGACCCGCCAAATGATGTGATGGGGTGGCGGAGCTGCTGAAACCGATGGGTTTGCAGCTCCTGCACGGACCAGCTGGGCGGCATTCCCGGCCGGCTGGCTGCCGACGCCGCGATGGCATTTCACGGGCAGACTGAACCGGTGGTGGAGAGGAGGAGGATCGAACTCCCGACCTCCGCATTGCGAACGCGGCGCTCTCCCAGCTGAGCTACCCCCCCACGGCGGGCGGATTCTAGTACGAGTGCGCAGGCCTGTGCCGGCCATGGTGTCCAATCCCCGCCATGGATGCCCAAGACGCCCTTTTGCGGCGGCTCGATGCGCTGGAACTCAAGGCCTGCGAGGCCGAGGACCTGCTGGACGAGCTGAACCTGACCGTGTACCGCCAGCAGCAGCAGATCGATGCGCTGCTGCGCCAGCTCGAGGCACTGCGCGTGCAGCAGTCCGACCCCACGGCCGGTGCCTTCCGCAGCCTGCGCGACGAACTGCCGCCGCATTACTGAGCGCGGGCATGGACCGTGTTCAGGCAATCCTGGAACAGCAACGCCGCGCGCGAGGGCTGGGGTGAGCGCCGCAACAGGCTCACGAACTGGCAGGCGTAGGAAAAGCGCTCAGGCGCCACGGTTTGCATGAGGCCCTGGGCCACGAAGCCGGCCGCGTAGTGGTCGGGCAGGAAACCCAGGAAGCAACCCGACAGCACCAGCGTGGCGATGGCCTCCTGGTCGTAGCCGCTGGCCCGGCGCACCAGCCGCTCCTGGTGGCTCAGTTCCATATTGGGCGAGTGGTAGCCCAGGCCCGCGAACGGGTACTGGCGCAGCCGCGCCCAGCTCAGGCCTGCGTGCGCCGCGCCGAACAGCGCGTGCGTGCGACCGCAGTACAGCAGCATGGTTTCGCCGAACAGCTCGGTGTAGCGCAGGCTGCGCGAGGCGCGGTGCGCGGGGATGATGCCCAGCGCGAAGCGGCCGTCGATCACGCCGCGCTCGATCTCGTTGATCGAGGCCACGTGCAGGCTGGGCTGCACCTCGGGCGCCTGCGCGCAGAACAGCGCGATGGCTTCGGCGATGCGCGCCTGCGGATTGGTGGCGGTCTTGTCGAACACGGCCAGTTCCAGCGCGCCGCCCATGCGGCCGTGGATGTCGTCGATGCCGCTGCGGAACACGTCGACCGAAGCCAGCAGGCGCTGGGTTTCGTCGTAGACGCGCTGGCCTTCTTCGGTCAGCGCGAAGCCGGCCCGGCCGCGCCGGCACAGCACCAGGCCCAGGCGGATCTCCAGGTCCTTGATGTGGCGGCTGATCGTCGAGGTGCCGATGTTGAGCTCGAGTTCCGCTGCCGTCATGCCGCCGCACTGCACCACGCTGCGAAAGACCTTGAGCAGGCGCAGGTCCATGTCGTCGAGCTGGCCCAGCACGGCGCGCGTCTTTACTTTCACAGATCGTCAACTGAAGTTTGATACATCAACATTGTCCAAGAGATGGCGCTGCCGAACAATGCGCGCTTTTCTACCCTTTCCCGGAGCCGCCATGACCGTGCTGTCCGCCCCGCAGACCCAAGCCACCCAACGCGACGCCGCTTGGCTGGACGCGCACTGGATGCCGTTCACCGGCAACCGCAACTTCAAGGCCGACCCGCGCATGGTCGTCAGCGCCAAGGGCGCCTACTTCACCGACGCCGACGGCCGCAAGATCTTCGACGGCCTGTCAGGCCTGTGGTGCACGGGCCTGGGCCATGGCCGCGCGGAGATCAGCGAGGCCGTGGCCCGCCAGGTCGCCCAACTGGACTACGCGCCGGCCTTCCAGTTCGGCCACCCAGGTTCGTTCGCGCTGGCCAACAAGATCCGGGAACTGACGCCCGCGGGCCTGGACTACGTGTTCTTCACGGGCTCGGGCTCGGAAGCCGCCGACACCTCGCTCAAGATGGCGCGCGCCTACTGGCGCACCAAAGGCCAGGCCGGCAAAACGCGCCTGATCGGCCGCGAGAAGGGCTACCACGGCGTGAACTTCGGCGGCATCTCGGTCGGCGGCATCGTGGGCAACCGCAAGACCTTCGGCCAGGGCATCGAGGCCGACCACCTGCCGCACACGCAGCTGGCCGCCAACGCCTTCACGCGCGGCATGCCGGAGAACGGCGCCGAGCTGGCCGACCGGCTGCTGGACATCATCGCCCTGCACGACGCCTCGACCATCGCGGCCGTGATCGTGGAACCGTTCTCGGGTTCGGCCGGCGTGGTGATCCCGCCCAAGGGCTACCTGCAGCGCCTGCGCGACATCTGCACGGCGAACAACATCCTGCTGATCTTCGACGAGGTCATCACCGGTTTCGGCCGCTGCGGCGCGATGACCGGCGCCGAGGCCTTCGGCGTCACGCCGGACATCATGAACGTCGCCAAGCAGGTGACCAACGGCACGCAGCCGCTGGGCGCCGTGGTCGCCAGCAAGGAGATCTACGACACCTTCATGGCGGCCGGCGGCCCCGAGTACATGGTGGAGTTCCCGCACGGCTACACCTACTCCGCGCACCCGGTGGCCTGCGCCGCCGGCCTGGCCGCGCTGGAGCTGCTGCAGGCCGAGGACGGCGTGGGCCGCGTGAAGGCGCTGGCGCCCCACTTCGAGAACGCCGTGCACAGCCTCAAGGGCGCCAGGCACGTGGCCGACATCCGCAACTTCGGCCTGGCCGCGGGCATCACCATCGCCCCGGTGCCGGGCGAGCCGGCCAAGCGGCCCTACGAGATCGCCATGGCGATGTGGAAGAAGGGCTTCTACGTGCGCTACGGCGGCGACACCATCCAGCTGGCCCCGCCCTTCATCAGCGAGAAGGCCGAGATCGACCGTCTCGTCAACGCGGTGTCGGACGCGCTGGGCGAAGTGGCCTGAGCGGCACGCGGCACAGCAGAAAGGGCCTTCGGGCCCTTTTTCTTGGGGCTCAGCCGCGTTCGAAGTGGAACAGGGCGGTGGAGGCCCGCGCGTTCGGGAACGCGCGGATCTCCAGGCCCGCCTGCAGGCCGAAGGCGTCCAGGATCTTCAGGCCGTTCTTGCGCGCCAGCGCCTCGAAGTCCTTGAAGGTACCGACGCGGATGTTGGGCGTGTCGTACCACTGGTAGGGCAGGCGGCGCGTGACCGGCATGCGCCCGCGCAGCACCGACAGCCGGTTCGGCCAGTGGGCGAAGTTGGGGAAGGCGACGATGCCGCGGCGGCCCACGCGCGCGGTCTCGCGCAGCATGGTCTCGGCATTGCGCAGGTGCTGCAGCGTGTCGATCTGCAGCACCACGTCGAAGCTGGCGTCGTCGAACATCGCCAGGCCCTCCTCGAGGTTGAGCTGGATCACGTCGACGCCGCGCTGCACGCAGGCCAGCACGTTGGCGTCGGCGATCTCGATGCCGTAGCCCGTGCAGCCGCGCGTGGCCTGCAGGTGGGCGAGCAGGGCGCCGTCGCCGCAGCCCAGGTCGAGCACGCGCGCGCCCTGCGGCACGAGGCGTGCGATGGTCTCCATGGTGGACTGGTCGCTCATGCGGCGGCTCCTTCGGCGGCGATGCGCGCGAAGTAGGCGCGCACCACGTTCAGGTAGCGCGCATCGTCGAGCAGGAAGGCGTCGTGTCCGTGCGGCGCATCGATCTCCGCGTAGCTCACGGCGCGCTTGTTGTCGAGCAGGGCCTGCACGATCTCGCGGCTGCGCGCGGGCGCGAAGCGCCAGTCGGTCGTGAAGCTCACGAGCAGGAACCTGGCCTGGGTCTGCGCCAGCGCCTGCTGCAGGCTGCCGCCGTGGGCACGGGCCGGGTCGAAGTAGTCGAGCGCACGCGTGATCAGCAGATAGGTGTTGGCGTCGAAGTACTCGCTGAACTTGTCGCCCTGGTAGCGCAGGTAGCTCTCGATCTGGAACTCGACATCCTGCGTGGAGTACTTGTAGGCCCCCACGCTCGGCACCGGCGTGTCCTCACTGCCCCCCGAGGGGGCGCCTTCCGCCTTGGGGCGGCCCGGCGGCGGAACGTTCGGGTCGATGCCCTCGCGCAGCTGCCGTCCGAACTTCTCGTTCATGACGTCGTCGCTGAGGTAGGTGATGTGGCCGATCATGCGCGCGATGCGCAGGCCGCGCTTGGGCACCACGCCGTGGGCGTAGAAGTGGCCGCCGTGGAAATCGGGGTCGGTCACGATGGCGCGGCGTGCCACCTCGTTGAAGGCGATGTTCTCGGCCGTCAGGTTGGGCGCGCTGGCCACCACCACGGCGTGGCGCACGCGCTCGGGGTAGCGCAGACTCCAGCACAGCGCCTGCATGCCGCCCAGGCTGCCGCCCATCACGGCCGCCAGCTGGCGGATGCCCAGCGCGTCGAGCAGCCGGGCCTGGGCGTCGACCCAGTCCTCCACCGTGACGACCGGGAAGTCGGCGCCGTAGACGCGGCCGGTGTCCGGGTTCACGTGCATGGGGCCGGTAGAGCCGAAGCACGAGCCCAGGTTGTTCACGCCGACCACGAAGAAGCGGTCGGTGTCCACGGGCTTGCCCGGGCCGATCATGTTGTCCCACCAGCCTTCGGACCTGGGCTGGCCTTCGTAGACGCCCGCGACATGGTGCGAGGCGTTCAGCGCATGGCAGATCAGCACGGCGTTGCTCTTGTCCGCGTTGAGCTGGCCGTAGGTCTCGTAGCTGAGCGCGTAGTCGCGGATGGCCGCGCCGCTTTGCAACGGCAGCGGCTGGCTGAACGGCATGGACTGGGGATGCGCGATGAGTGGCATGGACGCAAAAACAAAAAACCCGGCTCGCTGAACAACGAAGCCGGGTTGGGGGCGTCCGTGTTTAGCAGCATTTCGGAACTCGGAGGTTCCGGCGCCCGCAATCTGGAACAAATCGGCGCAGGGCGGCCAGTATAGGCCAAGCCGGCGCGGCCTCCCCGGCCGCCGCTGGCATGCAGGCAAGGGCTACTTCTGCTGCGCCGCCGCCAGCTCCATCGCCTTCTTGCTGGTCTTGATGATGGAGCCGCGTGCGGCGATGCCGCCGTCGATGGTCACGATGGTGCCGGTGATGTAGGCCGCGTGCTTGGAGGCCAGGAACAGCATGAGTTCGGCCACTTCCTTGGCCTCGGCCGGGCGGCCGCCCGGGTACTGCAGGAACAGCTCTTCCCAGCGGCCCTCGTCGCCCAGGTTGTCGAGCGCGCGGCGCTTCATGAGCTTGACCATGCGGTCGGTGGCCACCGGACCGGGGTTGACGCCGACCACGCGGATGCCGTCGTCCAGGCTCACGCCGCCCAGCGCCTTGGTGAAGGCCATCACGGCCGCGTTGCCGGTGGAGCCGGCGATGTAGTTGGCGTCCCAGTTCTCGCCCGAGTTGCCGATGTCGTTGACGATCACGCCGTGGCCTTGGCGCTTCATGCGCGCATAGACCAGCTGCGTGAGCTCCATGTAGCCCAGCACCTTGAGCGCGAAGCCGCGGCGCACCACCTCGAAGTCCAGCGACTCGATCGGGCCCGAGGGAATGTCGCCGGCGTTGTTGACGAGGATGTCGACATCGCCCACGGCTTCGTCCAGCTGGCGCATGGCGCCGGGCGCGGCCAGGTCCATCGGGTGGATGGTCACGCGCACGTCGTGCGCGGCCATGATGGCCTCGCGTGCGGCGGCCAGGGCCGCGCCGTCGCGCGCGGCCAGATGCAGGTGGCAGCCGGCTTCGGCAAAGCTGTGCGCGGCGGCCAGGCCGATGCCCTTGGAGGCGCCCGTGATGAGTGCGGTCTGTCCGCTGAGGTCGAGAGTGATCATGAGGTGAAGGGGAACGAGAGAAACGGGAGGCTCACAGGCCGGGGAGGTGCGTGGAAATCGCTGCGATCAGGTCGACCATGTCGTCCTGCAGCAGCGTCACGTGGTCGACGGCCGCGGCGAACGCGGCGTCGGGATCGTTGCGGTCGAGCGCGTCCAGGATGGCCTGGTGCTCGCCGATGGTGGCCGCCATGCGGCCGGGCTGGAAGGTCACGTGCCGGCGGTACACGCCCACGCGCTTGCGCAGGCGGTGCGTCTGCTCGGAGAGATAGCTGGTGTTGGAGGCGTCGTACAGCGCCTCGTGGAACTCGCGGTTGACCTCGTAGAAGCTTTCGTGGTCGCCGATCTCCAGCAGCTCCACCAGGCGCTTGTGGATGGCGACCAGGTTGGCGCGCTGGGCCGGCGTGGCGCGGCGCGCCGCGTACTTGGCGCACAGGCCTTCGCTGACGGCCATCATCTGGAACATCTCGATCAGCACGGGCACCGAGATCGTCGCCACGCACACGCCCTGGTGGCCGCGCATGTCCACGAGGCCATTGCCGGCCAGCGACTTGAGCGCCTCGCGCAGCGGCGTGCGCGAGACCTGGAAGCGCTCGACGAGCTCGGCCTCGTCCAGCCGCGTGCCGGGCTTGAGCGCGCCGCTAACGATCAGGCCCTCCAGCGTTTCCTGCAGTTCGTCGGCCAGCGTGACGGACTTGTCCCGGGCGCGTTCGCGCGGCGTCGAAGCCGGCGCCTTGCGCGCCTTGCCGCGGCTCTTCTTGTCGTTGGTGTCTACGGTCGTCATGTCGTTCTTGGACAGGGGTGGACGGTGGCGCTGGCACCCGCTGCACTGCGGTGGCCATCGACATATACGGTTCCGCAAAAGCAGTATCCATGCCACGCGCAGCACCCCACTGACGCGCCGCTGCACTGCCGATCTTGGTGCTCGTGCAAATCGAAAATACAAAAACGCCGTTTTTGGATGCACCGAATGCCTGCGCTGTGCACCCAAACAGGGAGCGTCGGCGAAAAAAGGGCCACGAATGCATGGCATGGCATCTGCTTTGCCCTCGCCGATGACCGCCAACACCAGCACCACCCCGCGCCCCTTCGAACTGCGCAACGCGTATTTCGACCGGCTTTGCAACACCCCCGGCCTGATGTGGCTGGGCCAGAACACCAACCACTTCGACCCCCATCCCTCGGTGCTCGAGGCCGCCGTCGCCGCGCTGCAGGACGGCAGCTTCCACGCCTACGCGCCGCCTTGCGGCTTCGAGGCGCTGCGCCAGCTCATCGTGGACGACGTGGGCGTGCCGGGCATGTCGGCCTTCGTGACCGACGGCGCCGTGGAAGCGCTCTACAACGTGTGCAGCAACGTCTGCGTACCGGGCACCGACTTCGTCACCACCGACCCGAGCTGGGCCTGGCCCATGCACTTCGCGCGCAAGGCCGGCGCCCGCGTGGTGGAGCTGCCGATCTACGACGCAGCGCAGGGCTACAAGCTCACGCCCGAGCAGCTGCGCGCGGCCGTGACCGACCAGACCCGCGTGGTCTACCTCGTGGACCCGAACAACCCGCTGGGCACCTGCCACACGGCGGCCGAGATCGAGGCCTTCTGCGACATCGCGCGTTCCGTCGGCGCCTACTTCATCCACGACGCCACGTATTCGCAGTTCGCCGAGGGCTTCAGCCCCGCGCTGCGCTACTACCCGGAGAAGGCGATCCTGACCTACAGCTTTTCCAAGTGGCTGGGCCTGGCCGGCATGCGCCTGGGCGCGGTGGTCGCCAACCCGGACATCATCGAATTGCTGGCCACGGCCCCGCCGAACAACCTGGGCAGCAACGTGGTGTCGCAGCGCGCCGCCATTGCCGGCCTGCAAAGCAAGGCCGAATGGTTCCCCGCCGTGCTGGCCCGGCTGCGCGCCAACCAGAAGGCCGTGTACGAGGCGGTGCAGCGCATCCCCGGCCTGCACATCCCGGTCTACCCGTCCAACGCCAACCTGCTCGTGATCGAAACCGTGGACGCCGGCATCCGCCCCGAGGCGCTGGTGGAGGCCTACCAGCAGGAGGGCGTGATGATCCGCCAGGGCACCTACCACACCAAGCGCTTCGGCGACCGCTTCGTCAAGGTCAGCCTGAGCGTGCCCGAGGCCTGGGCCGCGCACTTCTGCGAACTGTTGCCGGCCATGGTCGAGAAGGCCCGCCGCATGCCCGTCTCCACCGCCCTGTTCTAAATGAATCCACCCCGTTTGGATGTCTCACTTCGTGTAGACATCCCATCCCCCTCCAGGGGCGCCGCCAGCGGCCGGGCAGAGCCCGTTCCGCGGCGTCCGCTGGCATGGCCGTCTCCGCGGCCACTTGAACCTTTGCTTGCGACCCGGCCTTGTGTCCTGCAGTTGGTGCGCGGCACGACGAATCGTTGGAGAAAGAGATGCCCATGATCACCACCCGCGACGGCACGCGTCTGCATGTCGAGGAAGCCGGCTCCGGCACGCCCATCGTGTTCGTGCACGAGTTCGGCGGCGACCACCGCAGCTGGGAGCCGCAGATGCGCTACTTCACGCGGCGCTACCGCTGCATCACCTACGGCGCGCGCGGCTACCCGCCATCGGACGTGCCCACCGATGTGGAGCGCTACTCGCAGGCCATCGCCACCGACGACATCGCCGACGTGATGACGGCCCTGGGCATCGCGAAGGCGCACATCGTCGGCCTGTCCATGGGCGGCTTCGCCACGCTGCATTTCGGCCTGCGCTATCCCGAGCGCGCGCTGTCGCTGGTGGTGGCTGGTGCCGGCTACGGCGCCGAGAAGCAGTACGAGGACTACTTCCGCAATGTGTCGCTGGAAGTGGCGCGCAGGTTCGAGGAACTGGGCGCGGTGGAGTTCGCCAAGATCTACTCGACGGCGGCCTCGCGCATCGTGTTCCAGCAGAAGGATCCGCGCGGCTGGCAGGAATTCGCGACCCAGCTCGCCGAGCATTCGGCCGTGGGCTCGGCCCGCACCATGCAGGGCGTGCAGGCGCGCCGACCCTCCATCTACGACCTGGAAGCCGAGCTCAAGCAAATGCAGGTGCCCACGCTGGTCGTGGTCGGCGACGAGGACGACCACTGCCTGCAGCCCGGCCTGTTCCTCAAGCGCACGGTGCCCGCCAGCGGTCTGCTCGTGCTGCCCAAGACCGGCCACACGCTCAACATCGACGAGCCCGCACTGTTCAACCAGTTCGTGTCGGACTTCCTCGCCACGGTGGAGCAGAACAAGTGGCTGCCGCGCGACCCGCGCTCGGTGCCGGCCGAAATCATGAAGACGTCGTGATGGCCGCACCGTCCTCCTTCGTCAGCGCGCAGCGGCTGTGGGACAGCCTGCAGGCCATGGCGCGCTTCGGTGCCACGGCCGCGGGCGGCGTGAACCGCCAGGCCCTGTCCGCCGAAGACACGGCGGCCCAGGCCGAGCTGGTGCGCTGGGGCCAAGCCACCGGCATGCTGGCCAGCCGCGACGCGGCCGGCAACCTGTTCCTGCGCCTGCCTGGCAGCGACGCGAGCGCCTCGCCCGTGCTGAGCGGCTCGCACCTGGACAGCCAACCCACGGGCGGAAAATTCGACGGCGCCTACGGCGTGCTGGCCGCCTTCGAGGCCGCGCGTGCCATCCGTGCGGCCGGTGTGGTGCCGCGCCGCGCCATCGACGTGGTGGCCTGGATGAACGAGGAGGGCTCGCGCTTCGCGCCCGGCATGATGGGCTCGGCCGTGTTCGCGGGCGACCGCCCGCTCGACGCCGTCCTGGCCGCGCAGGACGCGCAGGGCGTGCGCGTGGGCGAGGCCCTGGCCGTGCAGCAGCAAAGCCTGGCCCACGTGCCGCTGCGCCCGTTGGGCGGCGCCGTGCATGCCTTCGTGGAGGCCCACATCGAGCAGGGCCCGGTGCTCGAGCGCGAGGGCTATCCGGTGGGCATCGTGAGCGGCATCCAGGGCAAGCACACCTTCCGCGTGGAGGTGACCGGCGAGGCCGCACATGCCGGCACCTCGCAGCGCAGCGAGCGCAAGGACGCGCTGCTGGCCGCCACCGCCATGGTGCAATCGCTGGCCGCGGCCTTCCACGACGTGGAGGACATCACCAAGTTCACGATCGGCCGCTTCGAGGTGCTGCCCAACGCGCCTTCCGTGGTGGCCGCCAGGGTGGTCTTCTCGATCGATCTGCGCCACCCCGACACGGCCCGGCTGCGCGCCATGAGCGCGCAGGTCGAGCACCTGTGCGCGGCCGCGCGCGGGCCCTGCGCGGTGAACGTGCAACGCCTGTCGGCCGCCGACTCGTTGGAATTTCCCGAGGCGCTGCGCCAGCGCGCACGCGCGGTGGCCGACCGGCTCGCCACGCCCTGGCGCGACCTGCCCTCGGCCGCGGGCCACGACGCGCGCTACCTGCACGCGGTCACGCCCACGGCCATGCTGTTCGTGCCCTGCCACTTGGGGCTCACCCACAACGAAGCCGAGTCGGCCACGCCCTCGGACCTGGCCGCCGGCACCCGCGTGCTGGCCGATCTCTTGCTGGAGCTCGCCAATGACTAGACCGTCCCACATCGACGACGCCGAATGGCAGGCCCGCGTCGACCTTGCCGCGTGCTACCGCCTGGTCGCCCGGCTCGGCCTGGACGACATGGTCTACAACCACATCTCGATGCGCGTGCCGGGCCGGCCAGGGGAGTTCCTGCTGAACCCCTACGGCCTGCTGTTCGAGGAGATCACGGCCTCCAGCCTGGTGCGCATCGACCTGCAAGGCCGCAAGCTGGAAGACACGCCTTATGACGTGAATGCCGCGGCCTTCGTGATCCACGGCGCCATCCACGAGAGCCGGCACGACGCTCTGTGCGTGCTGCACACGCACTCGGACGCCAGCGTGGCGGTGTCGGCCCAGGCCGAGGGCCTGCTGCCGCTGTCGCAGTTCGCGATGCGCTTCTACCAGCGCCAGGCCTTCCATGGCTACGAGGGCGTGGCCATCGACCTGGACGAGCAGACCCGCCTGGTGCGCGACTTCGCCCAGCACCCGGTCATGCTGCTGCGCAACCACGGCCTGCTGACCGTGGGCCGCACGGTGGGCGAGGCCTTCATGCTGCTGTACTACTTCGAGCGTGCCGCGCGCATCCAGCTGCAGATGCAGGCCGCAGCGGCCGGCGGCGCCGGCCCCATCGTCGCGCCCCCGCACGCGGTGTGCGAACACGCGGCGCGCCAGTTCTGGGAGCAGCACGGCGACATCCTGGTCGCGGGCGAACGCGAGTGGCCGGGCCTCATGCGCAAGCTGCGGCGCGACACACCGCCCGGCACGCCGGCCCACGACGACTGAATCTCCCTTTCCATCCCCCCCTTCGTTCCCGAGAGGTTCCCCCATGAAGACGCGTCATTTCCTCCGCACCGTGGCCGCCGCCGTCGCGCTGGCCGCCCTCGCCCCCCTCGCCCAGGCCCAGACCAAAGAGCCCGTGAAGGCCAGCCTGCGCCTGAAGTGGCTCACGCAGACCCAGTTCGCGGGCTTCTACTACGCCCAGGCCAAGGGCTACTACAAGGACGAGGGCATCGACCTCACGATCAACCCGGGCGGGCCCAACCTGCTGACCGAAAACCTGGTGGCCACGGGCGCCGACACCTTCGGCCTGTCCGGTGGCTCGGACAGCGTGATGGCCGGCGTGGACAAGGGCCTGCCCATCGTCTCCATCGGCGTGGCGCACCAGATCACGCCCTTCGTGTTCGTGACCAAGGCCGACAGCCCCATCAAGACGCTCAAGGACTTCGAGGGCAAGAAGGTCACGACCTGGTTCACGGGCGCCAACTACGTGCTGTTCGGCATGCTGGGCCAGGCCGGCATCGACCGCACCAAGGTCGACATCCAGCCGCAGCAGGTCAGCATGACGCCCTTCATCAACGGCGACACCGACGTGGCCACGGCCACGGTCTACAACGAGATGTGGGTCGTGAAGGACAAGCTCGGCGACAAGATCCGCACCTTCCGCGCGGAAGACAGCGGCATCACCTTCCCACGCGACACGCTGATCGTCTCCAAGGACACGGCGCAGAAGAACCCCGAGCTCGTGAAGGCCTTCCTGCGCGCCTCGATCAAGGGCTGGCGCGAGGCCGCGGCCAACCCCAAGGAGGCCGTGGACATCGTCATGAAGGTAGCGCCGACACTGAACCGCGCGCAGCAGGAGTCCATGCTGACCGAGGCCTACAAGCTCATGACGGCCGGCAAGGGCAAGACCGAAGGCCTGTTCACGATCGACCCGACCGCGCTCAAGAGCGCGCACGACTTTCTGCTGGCCAACAAGGTGCTGACCAAGCCGGTGGATGTGGCGGTGGCCTTCGACGACAGCTTCCTGAAGTCGCTGACGGCCGAGCAGCGCAAGCCTTGATGCCGGCCGCCATGCGCATGGCGGCCATGGGGCCGCAACGCCACGCCGCGCCGGCCGATGCGGCGCAGGCGCGCGCGCGCTTCTTCAACTCGGCCAACGCCTTCAACATCCGGTTGCCGCCCGTGCCCGCGCACAGCTTCGCGGCCGAGGCGCGGCGCGCCATGGATCCGCAGGCGCCCACCGGCTGGCAGCCCTGCGACCAATCGCAGGCCATGGGCAGCGGCAACCCTGCCACCACGCCGCTGATGCTGGCGCGCTATGCGCACATCGCGCCGGGCGAGACGCTGGCTTCGCACTTCGTGGCCACGGGCGCCATCTGGTACGTGATCGCCGGCAGCGGCTGCACACAGGAGGGCGCTTGCGCGCTGCTGGCCTGGTCGGCCGGCGACGTGTTCCATGTGCCCGGCACGCGCGATCTGCGCCACACCGCCGGCCCCGAGGGTGCGACGCTGTGGGTCGTGACCGACGAGCCGATGCTGGCCGAAGGGGGCCTCGCGGCGCGCGCGACCGACGAGGGCGTGGTGCACTACCCGGCGGCCGAGATCGCGCGCCAGCTCGCGCTGGTGTACGCGGCCGAGCCCGAGCCCGACACCTCGGGCCGCGCGCTGATCTTCTCGTCCGAGGGCCTCGAGGCCAGCCACAACATCCACCGCACGATGACGCTGTCGCTCAACACGCTGCCGCCCGGCGAGAGCCAGGCCGCGCACCGGCACAACTCGGCCGCCATCACGCTGATCGTGGACGGGGAGGACTGCCACTCCATGGTGGGTGGCGAACGCATTGGCTGGGAGCGCTGGACCACCATGGTCACGCCGCCCGGCGCACCGCATTCGCACCACAACGGCGCTGCCACGCGGCGGGCCCTGTTCCTGATCGTGCAGGACGGGCAGTTTCACTACCGGGCGCGCACCATGGGCTTCGCGCCGGTCTGACACCACGCGACCGCCGGGCTGCGGTCGCCTTCTCTTCGGTTCAGGCCGCCTGCAAGGTCGGGCGGCGCAGGCCCAGCAGCGCGCGCAGCGTGTCGCCCTCGTACGCACGGCGGAACAGCCCGCGCTCCTGCAGCACCGGCACCACCAGGTCGACGAAGTCGTCGAAACCTTCGTGGAAGTACGGAGGCATCACGTTGAAGCCATCGGCCGCGCCGCCCTCGAACCACTGCTGCAAGGTGTCGGCGATGGTTTCGGGCGAACCGCACAGCACCCAGTGGCCGCGCGCGGCCGCCGTCAGGCTGTAGAGGTCGCGCAGGCTCATGTTGTCGCGCCGCGCCTTGGACAGCAGCACGCGCGTGAACGCGTGGTAGGTGTCGGGCAGGGCGAGCTCGGGCACCGGGCCGTCGAGGTCGTACGCCGAGAAGTCGTGGCCGAAGCGTTCGGACAGCACGGCCAGCGCACTGCCGCTGCCGATGAATTCCTGCAGCGCATTGAGCTTGTCGCGCGCCTCGCGGTCGGTGCGGCCGACCACCGGCATCACGCCGGGCAGCACCATCACCTCGCTGGCCGTGCGGCCGAAGCGCGGCAGGCGGTCCTTGAGCGATGCATAGGCGGCGCGCGCCTCGTCGAAGTCCTGCACCACGGAGAACACGACGTCGGCCGTGCGTGCGGCCAGGTCCAGGCCGGGCGCGGAGCCGCCGGCCTGCAGCACCACGGGCCGGCCCTGCGGCGTGCGGCCGATGTTCAGCGGGCCCTGCACCTTGAAGAAGGCACCATCGTGGTTCAGCGCGCGCACCTGCGCCGGGTCGATGTACAGGCCGCTCGCGCGGTCGGCCACGATGGCCTCGTCGGTCCAGCCGTCCCACAGGCCCTTGACCACGTCGACGAACTCGCCGGCCATCTCGTAGCGGCGCGCATGGTCCGGGTGGACCTTGCCGAAGTTGGCGGCGGTGCCCGCGTGCGAGGTGGTGACCGCGTTCCACGCCGCACGGCCGCCGCTGATGTGGTCGAGCGAGGCGAACATGCGCGCCACGGTGTAAGGGTCGCTGTAGGTCGTGGACACCGTGGCCCCCAGCCCGATGTGGCGCGTGGACATGGCCAGCGCCGACAGCATGGTCAGCGGCTCCAGCCGCAGCGTGTACGACGGATGGGCCTTGGGGTCGGCGTACAGGTTGTCGCCCATGAAGATCAGGTCGAAGCAGCCGCGTTCCGCGGTCTGCCCGATCTTCTGGATGGCGGCGAAGTCCTGGAAGCTGTCGACCGCGCCCGGCATGCGCCAGCCGGCGGTGTGGCTGCCCGTTCCCAGCAGGAACAGGCCGAGATGCATCTGTCGTCGTGTCATTTCCAGAAAACCGTCCTGCGTTCGATGAAGCTCACGATGCCGAAGAAGAGCAGGCTGGCGGCCGATGCCACGAAGACCGCGGCCCAGACCTGCACGAAGTCCACCTGCACCACGGCCTGGTAGATCAAGAGGCCCAGCCCGGCCTGCGCACCCAGCATCTCGGTGACCACGGCGATCAGCACGCTGCGCGCGGTGGCCACGCGCAGGCCCGCGAACATGAGCGGCAGCGCCGTAGGCAGCCGCAGCCGCCACAGGATGGCCAGGCGGCTGGCGCCGAAGCTGCGCATGAGGTCCACGCTGCGGCGGTCCACGCGGTCCAGGCCCGACAGCGTGGACAGGAACAGCGTGAACGCGATGGCCAGCGCCACCATGACGTACTTGGACGACATGCCCATGCCGAACCACAGCAGCACGAGTGGCGACCAGGCGATCACGGGCACGGAGTTGAAGGCCGTGGCAGCCGGCAGCACGGCACCGCGCACGCGCGGCACCATGGTGACCCAGATGGCGCCGCCGATGCCGATCAGCGCGCCCAGCGCGTAGCCGACCAGGGCCTCGGTGACGGTGACGCCGGCGGCGCGCGTCAGCACCGTGCGCATGTCCCAGATCGAACCGAAGATCTGGCTGATGGCCGGCAGCGTGTACGCCGGCAGCTGGAAGCCGCGCGCCACGCCCTCCCACAACGCGACCAGCAGCACGGCGCCCAGGATGCCGCGTTGCGCGGCGAGCGGAACCATCGGCCTCATTGCTCGGCTCCCCAGAACACGAGGCGGCGTTCAATGAAGGCCACCACGCCGTAGAACAGCGTGCCCAGCAGCGCGCAGCACAGCAGCGCGGCCCACAGGCCCACCGCGTTCTCGTTGAACATCGCCTGCAGCAGCAGCACCCCGAGGCCCGTGGTGTCGCCGAACCACTCGCCGACGATGGCGCCGACCAGGCTCAGCGAGGCGCCCAGGCGCAAGGCCACGAAGATCTGCGGCAGCGCGGTCGGGAACTGCAGCTGGCGCATGAGCTGGCCGCGGGTGGCGCCGAAGCTGCGCATCAGATCCACCTGGCGTGGGTCCACCGAACGCAGGCCGACCAGCGTGTTGACCGTGACCGGGAAGAAGGTCACGTAGAACGCGATGATGGCCTTGGCCAGCATGGTGTTGCCGAACCAGAGCACGACCAGGGCACCGAAGGCGATGACCGGAATCGTCTGCGACACGATGAACAGCGGGAACACCATGTCGCGCAGCACCGGCGCACGGTAGAACAGGACACCGATGCCGATGCCGAACACGGCGCCGGCCGAAAAGCCCATCAGTGCCTCGCTCAGCGTGCGCACGAAGCCGCTCCAGTACGCGTCGGGCGTGGCGACGATGGCCTGCAGCACGAGGCTCAGGCGCGGCAGGTAGTGCGGTTGGACCGACAGCAGCACGACGGCCGCTTCCCAGACGATGCCGACCGCGAGCAGGGCCAGCGCCACGCGCGCCGCGCGGCGCAAGGCGCCGTTCGTGGCGGGGCGCGGCGGCGCGCTGGCGGCGCGTGCGACGGTCATGCCCGCAGGTGCGGAGAGGGGGGGGCTGGACATCGCGGGCTCAGGCGTGGGCGGGGCGCGCTGCCGTCGCCTGGAAGGACTTCATGCTTTCCTCCTCGATGGCGTCGAGCAGGATGCGCTTTTGGCGGATGAATGCGGGGTCGGTCAGCAGCTCGGGCTTGCGCGGGCGCGGCAGGTCGACCTTCAGCTCGAGCTTGATGCGGCCGGGCCGCGCCGTCATGGCCAGCACGCGGTCGCCCAGGAACAGGGCCTCGTCCACGTCGTGCGTGATGAAAAGGATGGTGCGCTTGTGCTGCTGCCACACGTCCAGCAGCCAGCGCTGCATCATGGTGCGCGTGAGTGCGTCGAGCGCGCCGAAGGGCTCGTCCAGCAGCATCAGGTCGCGCTTGAACATAAAGGTGCGCATCAGCGCCACGCGCTGACGCATGCCGCCGGAGAGCTGGTGCGGGTACTGGTTCTCGAAACCGGCCAGGCCGAACTCCGGCAGCATGCGCAGCGCCAGTGCGCGGGCCTCGGCACGTGGCATGCCTTCGATCTCGATGGCCAGGATGGCGTTGTCGATCACGGTGCGCCAGGGCAGCAGCAGGTCGCGCTGCGGCATGAAGGACACGCGGCCCAGCAGCTCGTGCGCGTGCACCGAGCGGTCCTCGAAGCGCAGCACGCCGCCGGCATCGGGCTCGTCCAGGCCGGCCACCATGTTGAACAGCGTGCTCTTGCCGCAACCGCTGGGGCCGACCACGGTGACCAGTTCGCCTGGCGCGATCGCCACGTCCAGGCCGGCCACGGCCTGCACCGGCCCGAAGGTCTTGTGGATGTTGCGCATCTCGAGCAGGGGGCCCGCAGGGGTGGAAATCGGCCCGCTCATCGCGCTGCTCCGAAGGTGTGACGTGGCTTCATGCCCCGAGAAAAGCAACAGCCATGCCACGTGCACACCAAAGTTCCACTTCTCGGACACGCGTCCCACAGATGGGTATGCAAATTGCTCGAATCTGGATATTTCTCGAAGCCACACCATGCGCATGACCTCCGAAACCACCTTGCCGGCCTCCTGCAGCCCGGCGCCCGAAAGCTCACCTTTGAATGCCCGGGACTTCCGCGACGGCATGGCCCGCATGGGCGGTGCCGTGCACCTGGTGACCAGCGATGGTCCGCAGGGCTGGGCCGGCTTCGCGGCCTCGGCCGTCTGCAGCGTCACCGACGATCCGCCGACGCTGCTGGTGTGCCTGCGGCGCGACTCGTCGGCCCACGCCGCCGTCACCGGCAACGGCGTGCTGTGCGTGAACACACTGGAGGCCGACCACCAGGCCTTGTCGGCCCTCTTCGGAGGCAAGACGCCGATGGACACGCGGCGTGCGGCGGCCGACTGGGCGCAGCTGGCCACCGGTGCGCCGGTGCTGGCAGACGCGCGCGTGGCCTTCGATTGCCGCATCGCGCACAGCCTGGGCATGGGCACGCACGATGTGCTGTTCTGCGAGGTGCTGGCCGTCGCGCACGGGGCCTCGGCGCAGGGCGGCCTCTACTACACGGAACGCCAGTACCGGCGGCTGGCGCCGCTGCCCGCCTGATGGCAGAGACGGGGCGCCGAATCGGGGCGGCGGCGCACGCCGGCAGGGCATGGCGCCCCGCCATGGGTCAGGCGCCGAGCAGCGCGATGAGGCCCAGCACCAGGAAGATCACGGCAGAGACCAGGTGCACCGCGCGCACCGGCACGCGCCGCACCAGCTTGTCGCCCAGCCAGACGGCCGGCGCGTTGGCGAGCATCATGCCCAGCGTGGTGCCGGCGACCACCCAGGCCAGCGCGGCCTCGTAGCGCGCGGCCAGCATGACGGTGGCGATCTGCGTCTTGTCGCCGATCTCGGCCAGGAAGAACAGGACCACCGTGGTGCCGAACACGCCCAGGCGCGGCGCCTTGTCGCCCGCGTCGTCGTCGATCTTGTCGGGGATCAGCATCCAGACGGCCATGGCCAGGAAGGACACACCCAGGACGATGCGCAGGGTGGATGGGCTGACCATGGACTGGATCCAGGCGCCGACGGCGCCTGCCGCGGCGTGGTTGGCCAGCGTGGCCACCAGGATGCCGGCGACGATGGGCCAGGGCTTGCGGAACCGCGCGGCCAGCAGCAGGGCCAGCAACTGCGTCTTGTCGCCCATTTCGGCGAGCGCGACGATGCCGGTGGAGATCAGAAAGGCTTCCAAGAAAACACTCCGGCCGGGATGCGACACCAATGACTGACGACAGCTTTCCCGGCACGAGAAGCTGCGCAGTCAAAGGTCTCGCTGAAACCCCGTGGTCGCTGGCCCGTTGCAGGCCCGCCGTCGGTGGTTCGTTTGCGCCATGTCGGCCGCAGGCGCGGCACGAACAAGTCTGTTGACGCAAACCCCTCTCGCGCGAAGCGAAGGTTGGCTACTCCCCCAAGACGGGCGCGATTGTAGCCTCGGGCCGACCAGGGGCCCGTTTCAGTATTCGCGTTTATCCCTAGCCACACTCGTTCGCAAACCGAACAAGTGCTCGCATAATGGTCAATTCATGCGCCTGCGAGGCGCATGCAGTTGCGGTGTTCGGTCAGTTCGGTCAGCGGGCGGCTCCCCCATCGCGTGCGTTTCGAGATTCGATTTCCAAGGAGTCCTGCGTGGGCAACAGACTGTATGTGGGCAACCTGCCCTATTCCTTCCGCGACGACGACATGCACCAGGCATTCAGCCCGTTCGGCAACATCGCCAGCGCCAAGGTCATGATGGAGCGCGACACCGGTCGCTCCAAGGGCTTCGGTTTCGTCGAGATGTCGAGCGCAGCAGAAGCCCAGGCAGCCATCGAAGGCCTGCACGGCCAGAGCGTCGGCGGCCGGGCCCTGGTGGTCAATGAAGCGCGCCCGCTGGAGCCCCGCCCGCCGCGCAGCGGTGGCTTTGGCGGCGAACGCAGCCGCTACTGAGACGGTTTCGGGGTTCTCACCACGGATTGGTGCTTTTCACGTTGAAAATTTTCACGTGATTGGTGTTTCTTTCCGATCTGAAGGCATATGATGGTAGAGCGTGTGCCCTGCGTACATGCGGCTTGCGGTGTCGGCCAGTTCCGCGTCCTTGAGTTCTGCAGATTGCGTTTTCGGGACTCCATCGCTTTTTCTTTGTGTTTTTGAGGAGTCCCTTCAATGGGCAACAAACTGTACGTTGGCAACCTGCCTTACTCGGTTCGCGACAGCGACCTGGAGCAGTCCTTCAGCCAATTCGGCACCGTGACCAGCGCCAAGGTCATGATGGAGCGCGACACCGGCCGTTCCAAGGGTTTCGGCTTCGTCGAAATGAGCTCTGACGCGGAAGCACAGGCCGCCATCAACGGCATGAACGGTCAGTCGCTGGGCGGCCGCAGCTGTGTCGTCAACGAAGCACGCCCCATGGAAGCGCGTCCCCCGCGCAGCGGCGGCTACGGCGGCGGCGGCGGCTACGGCGGTGGCGGTGGTGGCGGCTACGGTGGTGGTGGCGGCGGCTACGGCGGTGGCCGCAGCGGTGGCGGCGGCTACGGCGGTGGCGGCCGTGGTGGCGACAGCTACGGTGGCGGTGGCCGCGGTGGCGACAGCTACGGCGGTGGTGGCCGCAGCGGCGGCGGTGGTGGCGACGGCGGTTTCCGCAGCCCCTACGGCTCCGGCCCGCGCGGCGGCGGCCGTGGCGGCAACAACAACAACTACTGATCGCTGCACCGGCGACGGCAGAACAAGGCTCCTTCGGGAGCCTTTTTGCTGGGCGCGTGTTGTTGCTGCGGTCTCAGCCGCCTGCGCCCTGGCGCGGCTTGCGCGCACGGCCGACCAGCAGTCTGTCGAACCAGGCATTGGGCAGCGCGCGCATGAGTTTGGCGACCACGCCCATCTGCCAGGGGATCACGCGGTAACTGACCCCGCCCTCGATCGCCGCATAGGCCTTGTCGGCAAAGCGTTCGGCCGTCATCAGGAACGGCATGCCGTAGCGGTTGCGGCGCGTGAGCGGCGTGTCGATGTAGCCCGGTGTGATGGTCACGACCTTCACGCCGGACGGGCGCAGTTCGCCGCGCAGGCTTTCGCAGTAGGAGATGACGCCGGCCTTGCTCGCGCAGTAGCCCCCGTGGCCGGGCAGGCCGCGGATGCCGGCCACGCTGGCGATGCCCACCAGCGTGCCGCTGCCGCGCGCCCGCATGGGCGCGATGAAGGGGTGGAAGGTGGCGGCCATGCCCAGGTTGTTGACGGCCAGGATGCGCGCGAACACCGCCAGGTCTTCCCGCTCGGCCGTGTCCACACCGATGCTGATGCCGGCATTGGCGATCACCACGTCGGGCAG
Organism: Pseudorhodoferax aquiterrae; assembly: GCF_014652235.1. GTDB lineage: Bacteria > Pseudomonadota > Gammaproteobacteria > Burkholderiales > Burkholderiaceae_C > Pseudorhodoferax > Pseudorhodoferax aquiterrae. The sequence goes on along the minus strand of NZ_BMYK01000006.1, from coordinate 226,876 downwards.
GCCCTGGTGTTGCAGACACAGCTGCGCGGCGGCGATGATGCTGTCGGCCTCGGCCACGTCGGCGCCGTAGACCGCGACGCGCGCTGGATCCAGGCCTTGCTCGCTGCGCCAGCGCTCGATCTCGTCGGTGCGACGTGCCACCAGCGCCAGCGCGTAGCCGGCCTGGTGGTAGCGCAGCGCCAGCGCCTGACCGATGCCGCTGGACGCGCCTGTGATGAAGGCCAGCGGTGCCGCCATGGTGTCAGGGCTTGCGGCCCGTGACGGTGCCGCGCACGCGGCCATCGAGCTGCAGCAAACGGTCCAGGTTGTCGTAGTCCATGCGGTCGGCCGTGAAGCGGTCGCCGTTGCGCAGCAGTTCCACCGGCAGGTGCGAACGCACGCGCTCCACATTGGTGTAGGCGTGCAGGAACTCGCTGCGCAGCTCCAGGCGCGGCAGCATGCGGCCATCGGCGCCCTTGACGGACTCGCGCACCACCACGGCGTCGCCGAACAGCTGCACCTCGGAGCCGTCGGCATTCGAGAGCGCGCGCTTGGCCGTGGACACCGTCACATGGCCTTGCTCGTTGAGCGAGCGGATGTTGGCGTTGGCGATCTCCAGCGTGTCGGTGTCCGGGTAATGCCAGGCCTGCTCGCCGCGGATGTCGCTGCGCAGCCGGCCACTGGCGTCGAAGGTCTTGACCGAGAAATTGCGCATGAAGTAGTCGGGCTCGTGGTTCACGGGCCGGGCCACGGCGGGCTGCGCCAGCGTGGGCGCGTTGCGCACCAGCCAGTAGGTGCCCAGCGCCAGCAGCACCATGAGCACCAGCGGCAGGTAGATGGACAGGCGCTCCCAGGCATCGCGCAGCAGGGCGAACATCTTCATGCCTGGTAGGGCGCCAGCAGCTCGGCGTAGCGGCCGCGCGCCATCAGCAGCAGGTCGCAGAACTCGCGCGCGGCGCCCTGGCCGCCGGCCATGCGCGTGACGTAGTGGGCCGCAGCCAGCACCTCGGGGTGCGCATGCGGCGGGGCGGCCGCCAGCGCGGCGCGGTTGAGCACGGGAAGGTCGGGCCAGTCGTCGCCGATGGCGCCGGCCGCGCTCCATTCCAGGCCCAGTTCGGCCAGGATGGCTTCGGCAGCGGGGCGCTTGTCTTCCGTGCCGAAGCGGGCATGGACCACGCCCAGGGCCTTCAGCCGCGCGCGCAGCGCCACGGAATCGCGCCCCGTCACCACGGCCGGCGTGATGCCGGCGGCCTGCAGCAGCTTGATGCCCATGCCGTCCAGCGTGTGGAAGCGCTTGATGGTCTCGGCCGCGCCGCGCGCGTCGCCATCGGGCAGCTCGGTGAAGTACAGGCTGCCGTCGGTCAGCACGCCGTCGACGTCGAAGAAGGCCACGCGCACGTCCTGGCCGCGCAGCAGCAGCTCGGGCGGATGGCTCAGCACCGGGGCGCGCGCCATCAGATCACCTTGGCCCGCATGAGGTCGCCGATGTGCACCACGCCGACCAGCGTGCCGGCCGCGTCGACCACCAGCACGGCGGTGATGCGGTGCTGCTCCATGAGCTCGACGGCCTCGGCCGCCAGCGCATCGGCGCGGATGGTGCGCGGCTTGGCGTGCATGACCTCGCCGGCACGCACGGCGCGCAGGTCGCTGCCCTTTTCGACCAGGCGGCGCAGGTCGCCGTCGGTGAACACGCCCTGCACGCGCAGTGCGTCGTCGACGATGGCGGCCAGCCCGCCCTTGGCGCTCATCTCGCGCATCATCTCGGCCAGCGGCGTGTCCGCGGCCACGGTGGGCATCTCGGCGCCGCTGCGCATCACGTCGCTGACATGGGTCAGCAGGCGCCGGCCCAGCGCACCGCCGGGGTGCGAGCGCGCGAAGTCTTCGGCCTTGAAGCCGCGCAGCTCGAGCAGGGCCACGGCCAGTGCGTCGCCCATCACCAGCTGGGCCGTGCTGCTGGCCGTGGGTGCCAGGTTGAGCGGACAGGCTTCCTTCTCGACGCCGCTGTCCAGCACCTCGTCGGCATGGCGCGCCAGCGTGGACTGCAGCCCGCCCGTGATGGCCACGAGCGGCACGCCCTGGCGCTTGAGCACGGGCAGGATCAGGTTGAGCTCGGCGCTCTCGCCGCTGTTGGAAATCGCGATGACGAGGTCCTGCGCGGTCACCATGCCCAGGTCGCCATGGCTGGCCTCGCCCGGGTGCACGAACAGCGCGGGCGTGCCCGTGGACGCCAGCGTGGCGGCGATCTTGCGGCCGACGTGGCCGCTCTTGCCCATGCCCATCACGACCACGCGGCCGCTCAGGTGCAGGATGCGCTGCACGGCGCGCACGAAGCTCTCGCCCACGCGGGCCTTGAGCCCCAGCACGGCCGCGGCCTCGATGTCGAAGGTGGTTTGCGCCAGGCCGATGACCTGTGCCGTGTCCAGCGTCTGGACGCGTTCGCGCGGTGATGTCATGGCGCGAATTCTATCGAGCGCCCCCTGTGGCGCCGTCCAGAGCCCGCGGCCTGGCACGGGCAACACGCTAGCATGCGCGCACCATGTCCTCGCTCGAACTCACGCTGGTCTATCTGTTGGCTGCGGTGCTGGGCGTGGTGCTGTTCCGCACGCTGAAGCTGCCGCCCATGCTGGGCTACCTGACGGTGGGCGTGCTGATCGGGCCGAACGCTCTGGCCCTCGCGCAGAACTCGGAGAGCGTGAAGCACCTGGGCGAATTCGGCGTGGTGTTCCTGATGTTCGTGATCGGGCTGGAATTCAACCTGCCCAAGCTGCGCGCCATGCGCCGGCATGTGTTCGGGCTGGGGCTGTGGCAGGTGGTGCTGACCATCCTCGTGGGTACGGGCGCCTCCCTCGCGCTGGCTGCTGCGGCGCCGCGCTGGTGGGGCATGCCCTGGCAGACGGCGGTGGCACTGTCGGGTGCGCTGGCCATGAGCAGCACGGCCATCGTGGTCAAGCTCATGGCCGACCGCATCGAGCTCGAGTCCGAGCACGGCAAGCGCGTGATGGGCGTGCTGCTGTTTCAGGATCTGGCCGTGGTGCCGCTGCTCGTGCTGATCCCCGCGCTGGGCGCCTCGGCGGAGCAGATGCTGTTCGCGCTGGGACTGGCCATGGTCAAGGCGGTGCTGCTGATCACGCTGCTGCTGACGGGCGGGCAGCGCGTGATGCGCTGGTGGCTCACGCTGGTGGCGCGGCGCAAGAGCGAAGACCTGTTCGTGCTGAACCTGCTGCTGATCACGCTGGGCCTGGCCTGGCTGACCGAGCTGGCCGGCCTGTCGCTCGCGCTGGGCGCCTTCATCGCCGGCATGCTGATCTCCGAGACCGAGTTCAAGCACCAGGTGGAGACCGACATCCGGCCCTTCCACGACGTGCTGCTGGGCCTGTTCTTCATCACCATCGGCATGATGCTGGACTGGCGCATCGTGCTGGAGCGCTGGCCTTTGCTGCTGCTGCTGATCTCGTTGCCGGTGCTGTTCAAGCTCGCGCTGATCACGGCGCTGGCGCGCGGCCTGGGCGCTTCGGCCGGGGTCTCGCTGCGCACCGGCCTGTACCTCGCGCAGGCCGGCGAGTTCGGCTTCGTGCTGCTGACCCTGGCCAACAACCGCGGCCTGGTGCCGCCCACGCTGCTCAACCCCATCCTGGCCAGCATGGTGCTCTCGATGCTGGCCACGCCCTTCATGGTGATGTACAGCAACGCCATCGTGACGCGCTTCGTCAGCAGCGACTGGCTGCAGCAGTCGCTGCAGATGACCAGCATCGCGCGGCGCTCCATCAACGCCAACAAGCACGTGATCATCTGCGGCTACGGCCGCTGCGGCCAGAACCTGGCGCGCATGCTGGAGCGCGAGTCCATCCCCTACATGGCGCTGGACCTGGACCCCGACCGCGTGCGCCTGGCCGCCGCGGCCGGCGATTCGGTGGTGTTCGGCGACGCCGCGCGGCTGCAGGCGCTGATGGCCGCAGGCCTGGCGCGGGCCAGCGCCGTGGTGCTGACCTACCTGGACGTGCCCGGCGTGCTGAAGGTGCTGGCGCATGTGCGCGCCCACGCGCCACAGGTGCCCGTGATCGTGCGCACGCAGGACGACCGCGACCTCGAACGCCTGCAGCAGGCCGGCGCGACCGAGGTCGTGCCCGAGGCCATCGAAGGCTCGCTGATGCTGGCCAGCCACGCGCTGGCGCTGGTGGGCGTGCCGATGCGCCGCGTGCTGCGGCTGGTGCAGGACCAGCGCGATGCGCGCTACGACCTGCTGCGCGGCTACTTCCACGGCGCAGACGACGACGGCCAGGACGAGCTGGACCACGAGCGGCTGGCCACGGTGTCGCTGACGCTGGCCTCGCGCTCGCTCGGCAAGCCGCTGGGCCATCTGGCACTGCACGCGCTGGGCGCCCGCGTGGTGCAGCTGCGCCGCATGGGCGGCGCCGCGGTGCCCGTCAACGACGAGGCCGTGCTGCAGGATGGCGACACGGTCGTGCTGTCGGGCCGGGCCGAAGCCCTGGCCCTGGCCGAGGGCCGTCTGCTGCGCGGCTGATCAGCCGCCGGCGGCCGGCGCGGCGGCGCCCGGCTCGGCCGCCGCGGGCCGCCAGTACACGCCCTCGACGACGATGTCGGCCCGCATCTTGGCCGCCACGGCCACCAGGCCCTGCACCGGGCCGGGGTCGGCCTCGCTGGCCTCCAGTGCCGGCGCGAGGTCGACCAGCACCAGGTAGCGCCAGCCATCGGCATCGAGCGCCACCACCTTGAAGCGGTAGCCCTCGGCCGGAAAGCCGCATTGCGCCATGGCCTCGCGCACCACGGCGAACAGCTGTGCGCGGCGGTCCGCGCGTTCCACCTTGCGCACCGCGGCCGGGTCCAGGCCGGCCAGTGCGCTGTCGTCCAACACCGTCATCTCAAGTCACTGCGTCGCGGCGGCGCCGGTTCACCATGCGCCTGGACACCACGGCGCCGGCTGCCATGGCCACGGCCAGCGCGAGTTCCGGCCGGCGGTTGGTCAGTTCGCCGAAGCGCAGCGGCGACAGGCTCCACAGCCGCGCCGGCATGCCGGCCTGCACCGTGGCGCTGCGCGGCGCGCGCGAGAAGAAGCTGCCTTCGCCCACGGCCGAGCCGGCGCTGATGATGGCCAGCCGCACCTCGCCCTGCTCGTCCTCGTAGTGCACGCTCAGGTTGCCGCTCTCGACGAAGTACAGCGTGCGGTCGGCCGCGCCCTGCTTGAACAGCACCTGTCCGGCCGCCAGCGCCAGCGGTTGCAGGTAGGGCGCCAGCACCTCCCATTGCGCGGGCGTCAGCTGCAGCAACAGCTGGTCGTCGACCTTGGCGGCCGCGATGGCCTGGATCAGGTCCTGGATGTCGAAACGGGCGGGGGGCGGCATGGCGTTCATGGCGGGGGGGCGTGCTCCTGCGGCTATTTGCCGATGCAGAACCGGGAGAAGATGACGCCCAGCAGATCGTCCGATCCGAAGGCGCCGGTGATTTCGTTCAGGGCATTTTGCGCCAGCCGCAGTTCCTCGGCCATGAGGTCCAGCGTCCGCCCATCGGCCAGGTGCAGCCCCACGGCGTCGAGGTGTTCCTGCACCCGGCCGAGCGCCTGCACGTGGCGCGCGCGCGCCAGGTACACGCCTTCGGGCAGCGCTTGCCAGCCCGCGATCTGCAGCAGCGCGGCGCGCAGTTCGGCCAGCCCCGCGCCGGTCTTGGCCGACAGGTGCAGGCCCTGCGGCAGCGGACCGTCGCCTGCGGCATCGCGCTTGTTCCAGACCTGCAGCACGGGCACGCCAGCGGGCAGGCGCTGCGCGATGTCCGCATCGGCCTGCTGCGCGACCGGGTCGTCCCGGCGCAGCAGGTCGTGCAGGAACAGCACGGCGTCGGCCTTGGCGATGGCGCCCCAGGCGCGCTCGATGCCGATGCGCTCGACCGGATCGTCGCTGTCGCGCAGGCCGGCCGTATCGACCACGTGCAGCGGCACGCCCTCGATCTGGATGGACTGCTCGACCTTGTCGCGCGTGGTGCCCGCGATCGGCGTGACGATGGCCAGCTCGGCGCCGGCCAGCGCGTTGAGCAGGGACGACTTGCCCGCGTTGGGCTGCCCGGCGATCACCACCGTGATGCCCTCGCGCAGCAGCGCACCCTGGCGCGTGCGCGCGAGCACGGCCTGTAACTGCTGCTGCAGGCCGTCGAGCTGGCCCTGGGCGTCGGCCTTGCGCAGGAAGTCGATGTCTTCCTCGGGGAAGTCCAGCGTCGCTTCGACCAGCATGCGCAGGTGGATCAGGCGTTCGCGCAGTGCGTCCACCTCCTGCGAGAACTCGCCCGCCAGCGAGCGGCTGGCGCTGCGTGCGGCCGCCTCGGTGCTCGCGTCGATGAGGTCGGCCACGGCCTCGGCCTGCGCCAGGTCGAGCTTGTCGTTGAGGAAGGCGCGCTGCGTGAATTCGCCGGGCTCGGCCGCGCGCAGGCCGATGCCGGCACCAGCCTGCAGGCAGCGCGCCAGCAGCAGCTGCATGACCACCGGGCCGCCGTGGGCCTGCAGCTCCAGCACCTCTTCGCCCGTGTAGCTGTGCGGCGCCGGAAAGTGCAGGGCCAGGCCATGGTCGATGGCGCTGCCGTCCGCGTCGCGGAAGGGCAGGTAGGTGGCCTCGCGGGGCCTGAGCGTGCGGCCGCACAGGGCCGCCACGAGCAGCGCGAGGTCGCGGCCCGAGGCGCGCACGATGCCCACCGCGCCGCGGCCGGGTGCGCTGGCGATGGCAACGATGGGGTCGCGGGGCGAGGCGCTCATGGGCTGTGGAATGTACAAAAGACAAGGGCCGCTTGCGCGGCCCCTGGTGGAGATCGTCTGCCGGCTTACTTGAACTTCGGCAGGTTGAACTGCGGCGGCACGCCCATGCGGGTGTTGATGACCCACTGCTGCACGATGGACAGGATGTTGTTCGTGATCCAGTACAGCACCAGGCCGGACGGGAAGAAGAAGAACATCACCGAGAACGCCAGCGGCATGAACCACATCAGCTTGGCCTGCATCGGGTCCGGCGGGGCCGGGTTCAGGGCCGTCTGCAGCAGCGTGGTCAGCGTCATGATGACGGGCAGCAGGAACCACGGATCGGGTGCCGACAAATCCTTGATCCAGCCGATCCAGGGTGCGCCGCGCATTTCCACGCTGGACAGCAGCACCCAGTACAGCGCGATGAACACGGGGATCTGGATCATGATGGGCAGGCAGCCGCCCAAGGGGTTGATCTTCTCCTCCTTGTACATCTTCATCATGGCCTGCTGCATTTCCTGCGGCTTGTCCTTCAGGCGCTCGCGCATCTCCTGGATGCGCGGGTTCACCGCCTTCATCTTGGCCATGCTCGCGTACGCCTTGGCGTTGAGCCAGTAGAACGCGAGCTTGAGCAGGAACACCAGCGCCACGATGGACCAGCCCCAGTTCTGCAGCACGCTGTGCAGCTTGTCCAGCAGCCAGTACAGCGGCTTGGCCAGGATGGTCAGCCAGCCGTAGTCCTTCACCAGCTCCAGGCCCGGCGTCAGCGACTCCAGCATCTTCTCTTCCTGCGGGCCGACGAACAGGCGCGACTCGGCGACCTGGCTGGCACCCGGCGCCACGGCCGGCAGTGTGCTGATCATGCCCACGGCGTACAGGTTGTTGGAGACCTTGCGCGCGAAGATGTCGCGCTCGATGCCGTCGCCCAGTAGCCAGGCGCTGGCAAAGTAGTGCTGCACCATGGCCACGTAGCCGTTGGCGGACTTGGTCTCGAACTTGGCGTCGTTCTTCTCGATGTCCTTGAACTCGACCTTCTGGTACTTCTTGGCTTCGGTGTAGACCGCCGGGCCCGTGAAGGTGGAGTAGAAGCTCGACTCGCCGGGCAGCTTGTTGCCGTCGCGCACGAGCTGCAGGTACACCTGGGGCGTGACCGGCGCCGTGCCGGTGTTGACCACCTCGTGCTTGACCCCGATGGCGTAGGAGCCGCGCGTGAGCGTGTAGGTCTTGACCAGCTTCACGCCGCCGCTCTCGGGCGACTCGAAGCGCACTTCCAGCGTGTTGCTGCCGTCGGCCAGTTGGCGCGGGCCGGGCACGGCCGTCATCACGGTCGTGTGGTTGGGCAGGCCGGGCGCGCCGATCAGGCCGGTCTGGGCCAGGTAGACGCGCTCCGGGCTTTCGTCCAACAGCACGAAGTGGCGGCTGGGGTCGTGCAGGTCGATGTTCTTGAGCAGTTCGGCGCGCACCAGCGAACCGCCGGCCGTGTCGAAGCTGAGCTTGAGCACATCGGTGCTGACCTCCACGCGCTCACGCGCCGGTGCCGGCGCGGCGGGCGTGCCGGGCACCTGGCCCGCGCCAGCCGGCGCCGCGGCCGTGACGGCCGTGGGCACGGCGCTGTCGGGCGCGGATGCGGCCGCCGCCGCGCTGCCCGGCGCCGACGAGGCGGCCGCCGGCGCGGTGGCCGTGGGCGTCGGGAAGAAGGTGGCCTGGCGACCGTTGTGGATCTGCCATTTGTCCCACAGCATCACCAGGGAGAAACCAAGGATCACCCACAGGATGGTTCGGCGGATATCGTTCATGGAAGGCTAGTCGGAGGAAGACGGGAACAGCCGGCCGAAGAGGCGGGGCCGCTGCGCGGGCACCGGGTCGTGTCCGCCATCGCACCAGGGATGGCAACGCGCGAGCCGGCGCAGTGTAAGGTAGCTGCCCATTCCCGCACCGTGCTGCTCCAGCGCGCCGATGGCGTAGGTGGAGCAGCTGGGTTCGAACCGGCAGGCCGAGCCCAGCCAGGGGCTCAGCAGCAGCTTGTAGCCGCGCACCAGCGCGATGAGGGCGCGCTGCATCACGAAGCGGCCCTGCGCACGAGCTGCTCGAGCTCGCCGCGCACCGCCTGCTTGAGCTGCACGGAGGTGGCGCTGATGAACTGCTTGCGGTCGAAGCCGCTGCGCAGCCGCACCACATGGACGGCCTGGGGCAGGGCGGCCGCATGCTCGCCGCAGACCGCATAGATCTGGCGGCGGATGGCGTTGCGCGTGACGGCGCGGCGCGCCCAGCGCTTGGGCAGCACGGCGCCGATCCAGCAGTCAGTGACGGGGAACAGCGGACGCGCGCCGGCCTGCTCGTCCACAGGGGGAGCAGGCAGCGCGATGCGATGCAGGGCGAAGTGGGCTGTCCGCGAGACGGTGGTGCCGGCCATCACGGCCTGGAACTGCGCGCGCGTCTTGAGTCGCTGCACAGCGGCACCGAGAAAGGGGAGACAGCCATGCGGGGAGCCGACGCGAAGCAGGCCACCCGCAAGAGACTCAGACCGCCAGGCGCTTGCGGCCCTTGGCGCGGCGCGCGTTGATGACGGCGCGGCCGCCGCGGGTCTTCATGCGGGCCAGGAAACCGTGGACGCGCGCGCGGCGGATCTTGGAGGGTTGGTAGGTGCGTTTCATGTCACTTCCTTGGAAATCAGTTTCGGCGGGCAGCGCCTTGGCGTTGCCCGCATGCGGACCACAGGTTCGGTGCCGAAACCAGGCCGGCACCAGCATGCGTGCGACATGCACGCGCGATGACCGACCGATCCGCACCCGCGGCACCACGCTGGACGCTCATGGGTGCATGAACACGCCAGACAGGGCCAAACCTCGGGGAACCGGCGATTATCGCCAAAAATCGTTTTGCCACAAGCACGGGCCTGCTTGGCAAGGGTTCAATGCACTTCTGTGTCGGCCGCGCCACATGCCCTTTCAGCTTGTGGACAACTACCCGCACACCTAGAATGCCGGGTGCTTCAAAAAAACATTTATCCACAGGAGCTGGGCGGCGCATGATCGAGGGGAACCATGCCAGCGGTGCCGCCGGCGACAGCCTGTGGCAGGCCTGCATCGAGCAGCTTGCCCAGGAACTTCCAGAACAACAGTTCAACACCTGGATCAAGCCCTTGACGGCCCAGGTGACGGGTGATTTCAGCAAGGTCACGGTGTACGTGGCCAACCGCTTCAAGCTCGACTGGATCCGCGCGCAATACAGTGGCCGTATCACCCAGATGCTGGAGAACCTCTACGGCCAGCCCATCCAGCTCGAGTTAGCCATCACTCCGCGGGAAAACGTTGCCAGGCTTACGCCTTTGCAGCTGGCGCGCGAGATCAGCGCGCAGTCCGAGCCGGCCGATCTGGGCGAGGAAATCTCCCCTGGTCCACCCAAGAACCGCCTCAATTCGGCCCTCACGTTTTCCACCCTGGTGGAGGGCACGGCGAACCGCATGGCGCGCGCGGCGGCCATGCACGTGGCGGGCTCGCCGGGCCAGCTCTACAACCCCTTGTTCATCTACGGCGGCGTGGGCCTGGGCAAGACGCACTTGATGCACGCCGTGGGCAACCGGCTGCTCGAGGAGAAGCCCGGCGCCAAAGTTCTCTACATCCATGCGGAGCAGTTCGTCTCGGATGTGGTCAAGTCCTACCAGCGCAAGACCTTCGACGAGTTCAAGGAGCGCTACCACTCGCTCGATCTGCTGCTGATCGACGACGTGCAGTTCTTCGCCAACAAGGACCGCACGCAGGAAGAGTTCTTCAACGCGTTCGAGGCCCTGCTGGCCAAGAAGAGCCACATCGTGATGACCTCGGACACCTATCCCAAGGGTCTGCCGGACATCCACGAGCGCCTGGTGTCGCGTTTCGACTCCGGCCTCACGGTGGCCATCGAGCCGCCCGAGCTCGAGATGCGCGTGGCCATCCTGATCAACAAGTCGATCTCCGAAGGCACCGAGATGCCCGAGGAAGTGGCCTTCTTCGTCGCCAAGAACGTGCGCTCCAACGTGCGCGAGCTCGAAGGCGCGCTGCGCAAGATCCTGGCCTATTCGCGCTTCAACCAGAAGGAGATCTCGATCCAGCTGGCCCGCGAGGCGCTGCGCGACCTGCTGTCGATCCAGAACCGCCAGATCAGCGTGGAGAACATCCAGAAGACGGTGGCCGACTACTACAAGATCAAGGTCGCCGACATGTACAGCAAGAAGCGCCCGGCCAGCATCGCGCGGCCGCGCCAGATCGCGATGTACCTGGCCAAGGAACTCACGCAGAAGAGCCTGCCCGAGATCGGCGAGCTCTTCGGCGGCCGCGACCACACCACCGTGCTGCATGCCGTGCGCAAGATCGGCGGCGAACGCCAGCAGCTGGCCGAGCTGAACCAGCAACTGCACGTGCTGGAACAGACGCTGAAGGGATGAGGCCCGGCTCCTTGCCACACGCCTGCATGTGCACCACGGCCGTCGCAGATCGCGGCGTGGATTCAGGCGAAAATGCGAAGCTTTTGCACCAGCTCCACAAGAATTTCACCGAGAGGTTGTTGACATGATCGTCCTGAAGACCCCCCAGAGCACCCTGCTTGCGGTTCTGCAATCGGTCTCCGGGATCGTGGAGCGGCGCCACACGCTGCCCATCCTGGCCAACGTGATGCTGCGCAAGAACGGCAACCAGGTGCAGCTGACCACCAGCGACCTGGAGATCCAGATCCGCACCACGGCCGAGCTGGGCGGCGACGACGGCGGCTTCACCACCACCGTGGGCGCGCGCAAGCTCATCGACATCCTGCGCACCATGCCGGCCGACCAGACCGTCTCGCTCGAGTCGAGCCAGAACAAGCTGGTGCTCAAGGGCGGCAAGAGCCGCTTCACGCTGCAGACGCTGCCGGCCGAAGACTTCCCGCTGGTGCAGGAATCGGCCGAGTTCGGCCCCGCCTTCAGCGTGCCGCAGAAGACGCTCAAGGAGCTGCTCGGCCAGGTCGCCTTCGCGATGGCCGTGCACGACATCCGCTACTACCTCAACGGCATCCTGTTCGTGGCCGAAGGCAAGCAGCTGAGCCTGGTGGCCACCGACGGCCACCGCCTGGCCTTCGCCTCGGCCACGCTGGAGGTGGAAGTGCCCAAGCAGGAGGTGATCCTGCCGCGCAAGACCGTGCTGGAGCTGCAGCGCCTGCTCTCCGATGCCGGCGGCGACGAAGCCCCGCAGATCGAGCTGCAGTTCGCCAACAACCAGGCGCGCTTCCGTTTCGGCGGCATGGAGTTCGTCACCAAGCTGGTGGAGGGCAAGTTCCCCGACTACAACCGCGTGATCCCCAAGAACCACAAGAACGCGATCACGCTGGGCCGCCAGGCCCTCTTGGCCAGCCTGCAGCGCACCGCCATCCTGACCAGCGAGAAGTTCAAGGGCGTGCGCCTGAACCTGGAGCCCGGCACCTTGCGCGTGGCCTCCAGCAACGCCGAGCAGGAAGAAGCCCAGGACGAGCTGGACATCGACTACGGCGGCGACAGCATCGAGATCGGCTTCAACGTCACCTACCTCATCGATGCGCTGACCAACATGCAGCAGGACATGGTCAAGATCGAACTGTCCGACGGCAACAGCTCCGCGCTGCTGACCATTCCCGAGAACGCCAGCTTCAAGTACGTCGTGATGCCGATGCGCATCTGAGCGCGCAGCCCTTCCGGCTGCCGCTGCGGCCCGCGTCCACCCGGCGCGGGTTCGCTCTTTTCGAGTTTGTAGAAAGTACGCCATGACCGACCAAAGCCAACCCGTTCCGACGCCCACCAACGGCACGGAGACGCCACGCATCGACGCCCACCAGGCCGGTGCCAGCGAGGGCTATGGCGAAGGCGCCATCCAGATCCTCGAAGGCCTGGAGGCCGTGCGCAAGCGCCCCGGCATGTACATCGGAGACACGTCCGACGGCACCGGCCTGCACCACCTGGTGTTCGAGGTGGTCGACAACTCCATCGACGAAGCGCTGGCCGGCCATTGCGACGAGATCCTCGTCACCATCCACAGCGACAACTCCATCAGCGTCGTCGACAACGGCCGCGGCATTCCCACGGGCGTGAAGATGGACGACAAGCACGAGCCCAAGCGCTCGGCCGCCGAGATCGCGCTGACCGAGCTGCACGCCGGCGGCAAGTTCAACCAGAACAGCTACAAGGTCTCGGGCGGCCTGCACGGCGTGGGCGTCTCGTGCGTGAACGCGCTCTCCAAGTGGCTGCGCCTGACCGTGCGCCGCGAAGGCAAGCAGCATGCGCTGGAGTTCTCGCGCGGCTTCGTGCAGAACCGCATCGTCGAACAGGTCAACGGCGTCGAGATCTCGCCCATGAAGATCGTCGGCGAGACCGAGAAGCGCGGCACCGAGGTGCACTTCCTGCCCGACACCGAGATCTTCAAGGAGAACAACGACTTCCACTACGAGATCCTCTCGAAGCGGCTGCGCGAGCTCTCCTTCCTGAACAACGGCGTCAACATCAAGCTCAAGGACGAGCGCAGCGGCAAGGAAGACGACTTCTCGGGCGCCGGCGGCGTCAAGGGCTTCGTCGACTTCATCAACAAGGGCAAGACCGTCCTGAACCCCAACGTGTTCCACGCCGAGGGCGAGCGCCCGGCCGAGACCTACGGCGGCATCGCCGGCACGCACATCGGCGTGGAAGTCGCCATGCAGTGGAACAGCGGCTACAACGAGCAGGTGCTCTGCTTCACGAACAACATCCCGCAGCGCGACGGCGGCACCCACCTCACGGGCCTGCGCGCGGCGATGACGCGCGTGATCAACAAGTACATCGAAGAGAACGAGCTGGCCAAGAAGGCCAAGGTCGAGGTGACCGGCGACGACATGCGCGAAGGCCTCACCTGCGTGTTGAGCGTGAAGGTGCCCGAGCCCAAGTTCTCCAGCCAGACCAAGGACAAGCTCGTCAGCAGCGAGGTGCGCGCGCCGGTGGAAGACATCGTCGGCCGCCTGCTGACCGACTACCTGCAGGAACGCCCCAACGACGCCAAGATCATCTGCGGCAAGATCGTCGAGGCGGCCAAGGCGCGCGAAGCCGCGCGCAAGGCCCGCGAGATGACGCGCCGCAAGGGCGTGTTGGACGGCATGGGCCTGCCCGGCAAGCTGGCCGACTGCCAGGAGAAGGACCCCGCGCTGTGCGAGATCTACATCGTGGAGGGCGACTCCGCCGGTGGCTCGGCCAAGCAGGGCCGCGACCGCAAGTTCCAGGCGATCCTGCCGCTGCGCGGCAAGATCCTGAACGTGGAGAAGGCGCGCTACGAGAAGCTGCTCACCAGCAATGAAATCCTCACGCTGATCACGGCGCTGGGCACCGGCATCGGCAAGGCCGGCGGCACGGGCGGGGGCGACGACTTCGACGTGGCCAAGCTGCGCTACCACCGCATCATCATCATGACCGACGCGGACGTGGACGGCGCCCACATCCGCACGCTGCTGCTGACCTTCTTCTACCGCCAGATGCCCGAGCTCGTGGAGCGCGGCCACATCTACATCGCGCAGCCGCCGCTGTACAAGGTCAAGGCCGGCAAGGAAGAGCTCTACCTCAAGGACGCCTCGGCGCTCGACGTCTTCCTGCTGCGCATCGCGCTCGTCAACGCCTCGGTCTACACGGGCGGCGAGAACGGCACCACCATCAGCGGCGACACGCTGGCCGAGCTGGCGCGCAAGCACCAGGTGGCCGAATCGGTCATCGCCCGCCTGACCAACTTCATGGACGCCGAGGCCCTGCGCTCCATCGCCGACGGCGTGACGCTGAACCTGGACACCGTGGCCGACGCCGAAGCCTCGGCCGTGGCGCTGCAGGCCAGCCTGCGCGCGCTGGGCAGCGGTGCCGAGGTGGCCGGCGAATTCGATGTGCGCACCGACAAGCCCGTGCTGCGCATCAGCCGCCGCCACCACGGCAACGTGCGCAGCAGCGTGATCACGCAGGACTTCGTGCACGGCGCCGACTACGCCGCGCTGGCCGAAGCCGCCAACACCTTCCGCGGCCTGCTCAGCGAAGGCGCCAAGGTCATGCGCGGCGAGGGCGAGCGCCAGAAGGAAGAAAAGGTCGGCGACTTCCGCCAGGCCATGCGCTGGCTGATCGGTGAAGCCGAACGCGCCACCAGCCGCCAGCGCTACAAGGGGCTGGGCGAGATGAACCCCGAGCAGCTGTGGGAGACCACGATGGACCCCGAGGTGCGGCGCCTGCTGAAGGTTCAGATCGACGATGCGATCGAGGCGGACCGGGTGTTCACGATGCTGATGGGGGATGAGGTGGAGCCGCGGCGGGATTTCATTGAGACGAATGCGCTGCGGGCGGGCAACATCGACGTTTGACGTAGTAGATCACCTGGCTCATCCGCGCTCAAGCTGGGTGCCATCAATGAAAAGCCACGGACGAGTCGTTCATGGCTTTTTTTGTTCGCGCTGATTGGCCCCGAGCAATTCCTAGGACGAACTCAAAGACTCAAATCGGCCATCCGCTGTCGTTGCTTCCATGGTGGCGAACGTCGGGTCGGAACTGAAGGGAAAGCTCAATCGAGTTCCTTCGAATGACTGCTGACAGCATTGGCGGACATCAAATGCCCTGCAAGAAGCGAGCGTCATCGCCCCCACTTTTCGGAGGCCAGCGGTAATTCGTTGAGCTCTTGCCGAGCTTCGCGCCACTGCGGCCAATGCTCAGACAGGATCGTCACGAAGCGATCGTTGTGGCTTGCCTCCAGCAGGTGAACCATCTCGTGGACGATCACGTACTCCAGCAAGTCCTTTGGCTTCTTCACCAGTTCGGTATTGAGCCGGATGTGCCCCGCCTCAGGGTTGCAACTGCCCCACTTGGTCCTCATCCTCTGAAGGAAGTAGCGCTCGACCTTGACGCCGAGCCGCTGTTCCCAGTGGCGCAGCAGCGGTGGCACGACGTGGTGCAGCAGTGACTTGTGCCACTCGTGTATCACCGCCGCGCGTTGACTCTCCTCGTTGCCCGGGCGAACGGTCAAACGAATGCGCTTGTGGTCCAGCGTCACGGCGGGCTTGGCGTCTTGAAAGTCGACGCTCAGCAGATACCGGCGCCCCCACAGGTAGTGGCTCTCGCGCCCGACGAAACGCCGAGGGGCTTCCCGGGCCTGCGCCGTGAGCGTCGATTGCTGAGCTCTGATCCAACCCAGCTTCGAGATTGCATAGGCCCGGGCCACATCGAGCCGTGTGGCAGCGGGCGCCGTGAGCGTCACCCGCCCATTCGGCGGATGCACCGTCAGGTGGACGTTCTTGACGTCCTTGCGGGTCACCCGGATCGACACCTCGCCCAGGCGAATGGTCTCGGTCATTGGTAGCCCGGCTGGTTCTTGACGATCTCGAATACTGCCTCGGTGGCCGTGCGGTCGCGCTCCAGGATGGGGAACAGCGCGTTCACGACTTGCGCCTCGCGGGCGTCGTCGCCATACCAGCCCGCCGGGGCGTTCTCGCGCACGGTCAGGTCGATCTTCAGCGCCAGCGCCGCCTTGTCGTCATCGGCCGTCGGGTACTTGAAGGTGGTCGCTGGCAGCGAGCCCAGGTTGTTGTAGATCACCGCCGCCTCATGCCGGCCATGCAAGGCCGCCGGCACGCCGTCTTCACCGCGCTTCGCGCCCAGCTGCCTCACCAGCGCCTCGGCCTTGCGCAGAAACTCTTCGTAGGCGGCCGCATCGGCCCGGCTCTGCCGGATCAGATCGTCCAGCAGCTTCGACATCTGCTCGTAGAAGCGCGGATCGGTCAGCTGGTCGCGGATGATCGTCTTGCGGACGTTGTTGATGATGCCTTCGGCAATCGCGTTCTTCGACAGCTTGCCCTTCGCGTTGAGCTTTCTCGCGATCGCATCGTGGATGCCTGTCTCGATGATCAGCTCGGTGAGCGACATCTCGCCCAGCTCACCCAGGTCTTCGGCCGCATCGGCCTGGATGTAGGTGTTGATGAGGTGGCGCATGTCCGCCTCGTAGGGCTTGATGTCCAGCTCCTCACCCGAGTGGCGTTTTATGCTGGCCCGCGTGAAGGTGTAGAAGTCCAGCTCGCGCTGCAGCGTGGCCGCTTCGGCTTCCGAGTAGCCCGCTTCGCCCAGGTGCTGCGCCAGTGCGGCAAAGGCGCGCACGAAGACTGCCACGGCCTTGTAGAACGAAATGCGCAGCGCCTCGGTCTTGAGCAAGGCATCGGGCGCGGCCGCATCGCCGCAGAAATAGTGCAGGAACTGTTCCACCTCGCGCGGCAGCGGCACGGGCTCGCACAGGTAGTGCAGGGCCTCGCGGGCCTGGTCGAGCTGGTGCCGCCCTTCGGCCAGCCAGTCTTTCAGGTGCACGTTGTTCTCGCCGCCGCTGCCTTTGTCGATGTCCAGCTCGTCGGAGCTGTAGACCGCGATGGCCTGCTGCACATCACCGAAAAGCTCCTTGAAGTCGACGATGTAGCCGTAGTCCTTGTCATCGCCATCCAGCCGGTTGGTGCGGCAGATGGCCTGGAACAGGTTGTGGTCGCGCAGCTCGTTGTCGAGGTAGATGTAGCTGCAACTCGGTGCGTCGAAGCCGGTGAGCAGCTTGCTCACCACGATCAGCAGCTTCAGGTTGGCCGGCTCCTCCTTGAAGCGGCGCTTCACCTCGTCTTCATACTGCTTCGTGGTCTGGTTCTTCGCCAGCACGTGCCTGGTGTAGGTGTCGAACTTGTAGCGTTCGTCGCTGTCTTTCGGCTCACGCGAGATCGCATTGTGGTTCGGCTCGTACGACGTGACGATGCCGCAGTATTGGCCGAAGGGCTTGGCCTGGAAGATGCGGTAGTAGTGGCAGGCGTCGTAGATGCTGGGGGCCACCAGGATGGCCGTGCCGCGCTCGTTGTTCAGCCGAGGCTTCACGGCGAAGTCGTGGATGATGCTGGCCGCGATGCGCGCTTTGCGCTCTTCGACGCTCATCAGCTCTTCCATCGTGGCCCAGCGCTGCCGCAGCACCGACTTCTGGAAGTTGTTGAGCCCGCGCGTCTTCTGCTCGAACCACTGGTCGATGGCGCGCTGCGAGGTCAGCCGCTGCGGCACGTCGCGGGCTTCGTACTTCAGGTCGAGCACCACCTTGTCGGCCACCGCCTGGTGGAACTTGTAGGTGTGGATGTAGGTGCCGAACACATCGCGCGTCATCAGCTTGTCTTTGCGCAGCAGCGGCGTGCCGGTGAAGCCGATGAAGATGGCGCTGGCCAGCCAGCGCTTCATCTGCTTGTTCATGTCGCCGCCCTGGGTGCGGTGGCATTCGTCCACGAACACGTAGAAGCGGCCCTGTACGGCGGGTGGCTCGCCCTTCAGGTCGGCCGCGTCGAACTTGTGGATCAGCGCGCACAGCAGGCGCGGATTGGCCGTGCCCAGCTTCTGCATGAAGTCGGCGCGCGAGGTGGTGCGGGGCGAGGGCGCGTCAGTGCCGATCACCCCGGCGTTCTTCATCACGCCTTCGATCTGCTTGTCCAGCTCGTCGCGGTCGGTGACGACAAGGATGCGCGCCTGCGCGTCGTGCTCCAGCAGCCACTTGGCCAGCAGCACCATCAGGATGCTCTTGCCGCTGCCCTGGGTGTGCCAGATCACACCGCCTTCCTGCTGTGCGATGCGCGCCTGGGCGGCCTTCACGCCGAAGTACTGGTGCTGGCGTGGCACCTTCTTCTGCCCGCCATCGAAGATCACGAAGTGGCGCATCAGGTCGAGCAGCCGCGCCTTGTGGCACAGCTGGGCCAATGGCCGGTCGAGCAACGCGCCTTCCGCGGCCGCGGCACCGGCTTCGGCGGGCGCCTCGTCCTTCCACTCCACGAAGAACTGCTCCTTCGTGTCGGCGGTGCCGTAACGCAGCCCTTGCGAGTCGCTGCCGGCCAGCACCAGTTGCACGGTGCTGAAGAAACCCTTGTTGAAGATCTCTTCCTGGTTGCTGATGAGCTGGCGCACGCCGTCGGCCACCTCCACCGAGCTGCGCTTCAGCTCGATCACCACGACGGCCAGGCCGTTGAGGTAGAGCACGATGTCGGGTCGCCGTTCGTGACCGCCCTTCAGTGTCACCTCTTCGGCCAGCGCGAAGTCGTTGCGCTCGGGGTGCGCCCAGTCGATCAGGTGCAACGTCTCGTTCGGTTTGCCGGGCGCCACCTGCACCGGCACGCCGTAGCGCAGCAACTGGTAGGTGCGCAGGTTGGCCTGGTAGAGCGTGATGCCGGTGCTGTCCGCGGCGGTTTCCAGCTTCTGCAGCGCGGCGGCGATGTGGGCGGGTGAGTAGCCGCGCGCAGTGAGGTTGTCCCGCAGCAGCGCCGGTTCGATGGGGCGGTTGCGTGTGCTCGCGTCGGGGCGCTTGCTCCAGTCGCCGAGGTGGCGGTAGCCCAGGCCGCCGGCGGCCTCCGGCGTGGTGAACAGCGCGGCCACGCGGTTCTGCGTGCGGCGTTCGGAACGCGGCGATGGAGGCGGCACGGTGGGCATCACGCTTCTCCTGAGGCTTTGTTGTTCAGTGCTCGGCCATTCAGATCAATCGAATTCGGCCGGTGAGCAGCTCTTGCATCATGGCTTGCTTGAGTGCGCGGGTCTTGTCGCGGCGCGAGTGGAGTGCGGCGAGTTCGCTTTCCATGTCGGTCAGCATGGAGGCAATTTCGACCTGCTCATTCGTTGACGGTATCGGTAAGAACACCTTCGCGATGTTCGTCTTGCTGATGCCCGAAACCTTCGTTCCAACAGCGTAGAAAAGAAACTGCTTCCGCACGGCTTCCGTCTGGAAACAGTAGTGCCGGTACTCATGCGTCAAGTCGGCCGTCCGTGGCTTCGCAACTATCGTGTGCAAGCCCGCGATGAACGGGTGCCCCTCTTGATTCGAGACAACAACGTGCTTCGTCGTCCCCTCGTCGTCTTCGGAGGCGTCCACGAACACAACGTCACCGTGGTGAAGAAGAGAGTCGGGCGAGACTTGCTTCAATGAAACGTCCAACCTTGGAATGTCTTGGGCATCCAGGGTTGTATCAATGGACGTTTTCGACGAGCCATGAATGTCTCCGTAGTGAAGATAACGGTGCCCCTCGCTCGACAGCTCATCGCGCGACGCGGCGTAGCCACCGCTGAACTCAAAGAGCTCGCCCAAGCTCATGACTTTCCATTTGCCGGTGAAACCGGGCATGCGAGTTTGGCCTGTGAGGAGTTGCTGCATGGCGGCCTGTTTGAGGTCGCGCTTCTTGGCGATGAGCCGATCCAGCCCAGCCAGCACGGCGTCTACATCGCTCAGTGCTCTAGCAATTGCACGCTGCTCGTCCTCCTTTTTCGGGATCGGGAACGTAAGCCGTCGTACATCTCGAATGTTGATGCCTTTGACTGCTTGACCAATCGTGTGAAGAGCGATCTGTTGTTGAGCTTGTTCGGATTGGAGCGCGAAATAGACGAAGTCACTCGATGTGCCGCCCTTGACTCTGATTCGAGCCGTGTCTTGGGTAATGTTTGCGCCGGCCAACGTGGAGGGCGTAAACGCGACACGCCCTGTAGTTCCTCGAATCGTTATCAACAGATCGCCTGCCGCCAACCGAGATCGCTTGTACGCTCCATCAATCGACGGATGGGTGAAAAGCAAGTCGGATTCGTCTATGCGTCCGTCAAAGATATCTCTCACCTTCACAACAGGCACACCACCGGCACAGTGCTGCCCGGGCATCAGGATGCCATAGCAAATCGGAGCGTTGGGCAGAACGCAGTCGTTCAGCGACGCAACTTCCCATCCTTTTGGAGTCACTGTCCCGCCTCCCGCAACGTCTCCTCCAGTTCCCGCCGCAGCGCCTCCCGATCCGGCAGGTACAGCTGGTACTTCTGCACAAACAGCTGACTGCTCATGCCATAAGTCGCGTACTCCACCAGCAGCTCGTCCTTCTGCCGGCTGAGGATGATGCCGACCGGCGGGTTGTCGCCTTCCACGTTCTCCTCAACGGCGAAGTAGCCCAGGTACAGGTTCATCTGCCCGATGTCGTGGTGCTGCACCTCGCCCAGCTTCAGGTCGATGAGCACGAAGCAGCGCAGGATGCGGTGGTAGAAGACCAGGTCCACCCGGTGGTGCGTGCCGTTGATCGTGACGCGGTATTGCCGGCCGACGAAGGTGAAGCCCTTGCCCAGCTCCAGCAGGAAGGGCTGCAGGTGGTCGCACAGCAGGGTTTCGAGCTGCGTTTCCGACACCTGGTAGGGCTCGGGGATCTTCAGGAACTCGAACACATAGGGCTCGCGCAGCAGGTCGGCCGGTTGTTCGACCACCTGGCCTTGGGCTGCGAGTTGCAGGATGCCCGCCTTGTCCTGGCTGGCGGCCAGGCGCAGGAAGAGCGCGCTGTCTTTCTGGCGCACCAGCTCGCGCACCGACCAGCGCTCGCGCAGCGCCTGCTGCTCATAGAAACCGCGTTCCAGCGGGTCGTCGATCTTCAGCAGCTCGACGATGTGCGACCAGGTCAATTGGTGCGACGGCGTCGCACTTTTCTCGACCAGGGCCGGGTAGGCCAGGTAGAACTGGCGGAAGCGGATGAGGTTGCTGCGGCTGAAACCCTTGCCGTGGCGCAGGCCCAGGTCGGCCGCCAGGGTGTCGATGAGCGCCTTGCCGTACTCGGCGCGCACCTGGCCGGCCTGCTCGAACTCGACGATGTGGCGGCCCACCTGCCAGTAGGTCTGCACGAGCTGGGCGTTGACGGCTTGGACCGCCTGCACCCGCCCCTGGGTGTAGGTGTTGGAAATCTGCTGCACCAGCTGGCGGTAGCCGTCGCTGGCGTTTAGGGGGGCGCTCGGTGTGGTGCTCAGTGCCATGCGAAGCCCATCTTCTTGAGGTGCTCGTCAACGCGGCGAGCCAGGGCTTCGACCTCGTCGGTGAGCTGTGGCAGCGGAGTGGCATAGCGCTCGGCCAGCTCGCGGATGCGGCCGGTCAGCGTTTGCGAGATGCGGTCCAGCTCGCCCTGCACGTCGGCGTGCAGGCGGGCCAGCCACTTGTCGGCTATCACCAGGGCCTTGACCTCGGCTTCTTTCAACTTGGGGTACTTCTGGAAGGCCAGTGTGTCGAGCGCGGCCTCGGCCTCGCGCAGCTGCTTCTTCAGCGCAGCCACCGTGTCGGCGAGGCGCTGCCATTGCTTTAGAACCGCCAACTCGTCGGCGTCGTCACCATCTCCGCCTTCGCTGATTTCCCGGACGCGATCTTTCACTGCCGCGGCGGTGATGCTGTCGAAGCCGGAGAACACAGCGTCCTCACCGCTATGTTCTTCTTCCAGCTCGGTGAGCTGCGCTTGCAGTGCTTCCAGTTCGGCGCGGGTGGCGTCGATGGCGGTCTGCTCCTTGGCGAAATAGCGCGCCACGAGCAAAGCCTTGGGGATCAGGTCGGACTTGAAGCGCCGCTTGCCCTGCAGGTAGTCGTGCGCTTCGGGCCAGACGAGCTTGTTGTCCTTGTTGGGCACCTTGACGATCTCGCGCGGCTGCGCGCCCTTCACCCAGCCGTCGGCGGCCACGAGGTAGGCGTCGTCCTGCATGGTCTCGGCCCAGTAGTCCATCAGATGCTGGTACACGTCATACGCGTCCAGCAGCGGGGCGGCCTGGAAGGCGGCGAGCAGGGTTTCGGACACGGTGTCGATCAAGGCCTTGGGATGATCGCCCCGGTCAAAACCCATCAGTCGTGGCGTGATCGCCTGCTGCCATTTGCCCAACAAGGTATTCACCTTGTTCGTGAACGCGGCGAACTCCGGATGGCCGAGCACGGTGGACTTCACCTCGGTCAGCGGCAGCTTCAGTTGGGCGTAGCCGGGGCGGCCGGCGGACTCTAACAGGGCTTGCCGCACACCGGGCAGCACCTGCCAGTCGGCAGCGAAGGCATCGAGATCGCGCTCGGGGATGCCCCCACGCAGGTGGCCGTCGATGTCCTGCAGGTCTTCGGGTTCGCTGCTGTCGATGTAGCGCGGCAGGTTGAGGTTGAAGTCGTTCTTCGGGTCGGCAATCTCGGCCAGTGGCACCATGCGCGCGTAGCGGGGCGTGTCCACCTGGCGGGTGAAGGTGTCGACGATGCGGTGGATGTCCTGCTCGCGCAGGCGGTTCTTGTTGCCGTCCTTGGTGTAGCCCTTGGAGGCATCGATCATGAACACGCCCCTGCGGGCCGAGGCGTTCTGCTTGTCGAGCACCACGATGCAGGCTGGAATGCCGGTGCCGTAGAACAGGTTGGCCGGCAGGCCAATGATGCCTTTCAGAATGCCAGAGAGAACCAGTTGCTCACGGATCACCGCCTCGGCGTTGCCACGGAAGAGCACACCGTGGGGCAGGATGCAGGCGCCTTTGCCCGTGCTCTTCATCGACCTGATGATGTGCAGCAGGTAGGCATAGTCGCCCTGCTTGGCCGGTGGGTCGCCCCAGCTGAAGCGCTTGTAGGGGTCGTTCTCCTTCAGGGGCGTCACGAGGCCGGTGCTCCAGGCCTTGTCGGAAAACGGCGGGTTGGCCACCACATAGTCGTAGGTGCGCAATTGACCGTCTGTGCCTTTGAACTTCGGTGCGGCCAAGGTGTTCCCCGAGAGGATATTGGCCGTGGGGAAGTCGTGCAGGATCATGTTCATGCGGGCGAGACCCGCGGTGGTCACGTCCTTCTCCTGCCCTTCGAGCGTGATGCGCTTGCCTGCCTGGGCGGCCACCTTCAGAAGCAGCGAGCCCGAGCCGCATGTCGGGTCGTACGCCGTCGTCGAGGCTTTCGCGTTCTCGGGCGAGACGCCGATCACCTGCGCGATGACGCGGCTCACCTCCGACGGGGTATAGAACTGCCCTTTCGACTTGCCAGAATCGGTGGCGAAGTGCCGCATCAGGAACTCGTAGGCATCGCCGAGGATGTCGTCGTGCTCGGCGCGGTTGTTCGAGAAGTCGAGTTCTGGCTTCTGAAAGATGCCGATCAGGTTGGACAAGGTGTCCACCATGTCCTTGCCTTCGCCGAGCTTGTTGGGGTCGTTGAAGTCCGGGAAGTCGGTACGGGCCAAGCGGGTGTTGGCGTCGACCAGCGGCTGGATGATGTCGGTGTTGATCCGGTCGCCGATGTCACTCTTGCCCTTGAGCGCCACCATGTCTCTGAAGCTGGCGCCTTGCGGGATGACGATGGCGGGGCGGAGGTCTGGGCTATCGGCGTACTTGTCTGAAACGTACTTGATGAACAGCATGAACAGGACATAGTCCTTGTACTGGCTGGCATCCATGCCGCCGCGCAGGGCATCACACGATGCCCACAAAGACGAATAGAGGTCGGATTTCTTGATGGCCATGGGCAAGGGAACCGGGTCAGGTAAGCACCCGAAGTGCTCGATTCTGCCCAAGGAGTCGCTGGTGCTCCGCGCGGCAGGGTGAGCTCAAGGGTCGACGATGCGTTGCAAAGCTGTCCCTAGTCTTCGGCTATCGACCGGCCGCAACCGCTGCACTGCTGACGTTCAGCTTTATGGGATCGATGTTGGCGAGGGCGCGGGGCAGCTTTTCAGATCCGCGGGCGCGAGCGTGGCAATCGGCGTTCGGAAATTTCTGGAATTTCAAAGCCGCCGGCACCATCGAATGCAATCCAAACTAGTGTCTCGCGCCTGCAAAGCATTCAGTCCTCATGCCCGACTCCCTCACCTCCCTCCGCCACCAACTCGCCGCCTTCGCCGCCGAACGCGACTGGCAGCAATTCCACGCTCCCAAGAACCTCGCATCCGCCCTCATCGTCGAAGCCGGCGAACTGCTGGAGCAATTCCAGTGGATGACCGAGGAACAAAGCCGCGCGCTGCAGCCTGAGCAGAAGCAGGCCGTGGCTGCCGAGATCGCCGACGTGCTGCTCTACCTCGTGCAGCTGTCCGATGCGCTGGGCATCGACCCCATTGCCGCGGCGCAGGCCAAGATCCAGGTCAACGCGCGCAAGTACCCCGTGGCCACCGCCCGCGGCACCAGCCGCAAGCACGGCGCGCCCTGATGCGCGGCCCGCACGTGTCCCCTCACACCCGCCCCACCTTCCCCCGCTTCTTCTCCTCGTAAGACATCGCATCCGCCTGCGCCGCCAGCTGCTCGAAGCGCTGGCTGCCGTCCGAACACGCGTACCCCACCGAGGCGCCCACCCGCAGCGCCACGCCGTCGAAATCGATCGGCTCGCCCACCGTGCTGCGCACGCGCGCCGCGATGCCCTCCAGCACCTTCACATCCGCCAGGCCCGGCAGCAGGATCACGAACTCGTCGCCGCCCGTGCGCGCCACGGTGTCGCCGTGGCGGGATTGCTGCTGCAGCCGCGCGGCCACGGTGCGCAGCACCTGGTCGCCCGCCGCATGGCCATGGCGGTCGTTGACGGGCTTGAACAGGTCGAGGTCGAAGCTGATCACGGCCATGGGCCGGCCGGCCTGGGCCTGGGCGGCGCGGTCGATGGCGCGGCGGTTGGCCAGGCCGGTGAGCGGGTCCTTCTCGGCGTCGTCGTGCAGGGTCTTGAGCCTGGATTCGCCCAGGCCCACGAGCCGGCCTGCATGCACGATGGCGCCGGCCGTGAACAGCACGAACACCAGGCCGATGGCCGCGCTCCAGCGCTTGACGGACTGAAAGCCCGTCTCCCTGGCGTCGCGCCGCGCCTCCAGCAGCGTGCGTTCCTCGGTGTCCATCACGTCCAGCAGCTCGCGCAGGCGCTGGCTCGCGTCGATGTTCACGCGTGCAGCCAGCGAGGCCTGCAGCGCGGCCGCACCGTCGCGCTGCGCGATCACGCTGGAGCTGCCGTACCAGCCGAGGATCTCGGTGGTCTCCGAATGCACTTCGCGGGCGCGGGTGGTCTGGCTGGGGTTGTCCTGCACGAGCTCCTGCAGGCGCTCGGTGGCATCGCGGGATTCGGCCGATGTCCGGGCCAGTCGTTCCAGGAACTCGGGCCTGGGCGAGATCGCGTAGTTGCGCAGCGCCAGCCCGCCCAGCATGACGCTGGCGCGCACGCGGTCGATCTCTTCCTGCACCTCGTGCGTGTGGTCGACCAGCGCATCGGCGTTGCGGAAGTCGGCGATGTTGCGCCACAGCAGGGCACCGAACACCAGCAGCAGGGCCAGGGCGATGGCCTGCGAGAGTTGCATCATGCGGGCGATGCGGTGCAGGGTGCCGAAGGGAGGGCTGTGGGTGCCGGCGCTCATCGTTGGTGCTTGTCTCGCGGGTGCGCGCTTGTTTGTTCTGTGTCGGCCGCATGCTAAGCCACAACGCCAGGCGCGCGCACCGGTGCGTCCGGCTGGCGATATGCGGTTAGAGTAGCCGCGCCGCCGCAGCCCTGCGGCCCTGCAACGCCCCACCCCAACCCAGGACACCGACATGCCCAAAGCCTATTGGATCTCGACCTACCGCGCGGTCAGCAACCCCGACAAGCTCGCCGCCTACGCCCAGCTGGCCGGCCCGGCCATCACCGCCGGCGGCGGCCGCTTCCTCGCACGCGGCCTGCCCGCCAAGGTCTACGAGGCCGGGCTGGAGCAGCGCACCGTGCTGATCGAGTTCGACAGCGTGGCCCAGGCCGTGGCCACGCACGACAGCGCGGCCTACGGCGCAGCGCTGGATGCGCTGGGCGACGGCGCCGAGCGCGAGATCCGCATCGTCGAAGGCGTCTGAGCCACCCACGGCGCGCCTGGCGCGCGCCGCGCACGCGCACGCGGCCTTGCCTGCCCGTGCGGCTGTGCGCCGTCCTACGCCGCACCCCGCGCCGGCCGCCCACCATGGCGGTTTTCTGAGCAGGGAGTGCACATGGAACAACGCTTCAAGGGCAAGGCCGTCATCGTCACGGGCGCGGCCTCCGGCATCGGCCGTGGCGTGGCCGAACGCTTCGCACAGGAAGGCGCCAACGTGGTGCTGGCCGACATCGAAGCCGCCAAGCTGCAGACGGTGTCCGCCGGCCTGGACGCCGAGCGCACGCTGGTGCAGCGCTGCGACACGGGCGACCACACCCAGGTGCAGGCTTTGGTGCGCGCGGCCGTGGAGCGCTTCGGCCGCCTGGACGTGATGGTCAACAACGCCGGCGTGGCCTCCGAAGGCAAGGCCGGCGACGTGGCGCTGGACGATTGGGACCAGACCATCCGCGTGGACCTCACGGGCGTGTTCTACGGCTGCCGCGCCGCGCTGCCCGAGCTGCTCAAGACGCGCGGCTGCATCGTCAACACGGCCTCGGTCTCGGGCCTGGGCGCGGACTGGGCCATGTGCGCCTACAACGCGGCCAAGGGCGGAGTGGTGAACCTCACGCGGGCGATCGCGCTGGACTACGGCGGCCAGGGCGTGCGCTGCAATGCCGTGTGCCCATCGCTCACGCGCACGGGCATGACCGAGGACATGCTGGCCGACGCAGAGCTCGTGGCCAAGTTCATGGAACGCCTGCCGCTGGGCCGCGTGGCCGAGCCGGCCGACATCGCGGCCGTGGTGGCCTTCCTTGCGAGCGAGGACGCACGCTTCATCAACGGCGTGAACCTGCCGGTGGACGGCGGCGTGACGGCCTCCAACGGCCAGCCGCCGGGCGGTTGAGCGCGGCAGGGCAGGCACCGCGCTTGCTTCGGTCCGCGGGCCCCGGCCAGCGCCGGGTCCAACCAACACATAAGTCCTGGAAAATCAGGCGATGACACCAACCGATTCCGCCGACTTCGAACAGATGTTCGAGTGGGCCCCGATCTCGCTCTGGCTGGAGGACTTCAGCGCGCTCAAGGATCTGTTCGCCAGCTGGCGCGCCGCCGGCGTGACGGACCTGGAGGCGCACCTGCGTGCCGACCCCACGCGCGTGCAGCAGTGCGCGGCGGGCATCCGCATCCTGCAGGTCAACCGGCAGACCTTGGCGCTGTTCGGCGCGGCCAGCCTCGAGGAGTTGCAGCAGCGCCTGCCCGACGTGTTCCGCGGCGACATGTTCACGACCATGCTGCCCGAGATGCTGTCGCTGTGGAACGGCCGGCTCGACTACAGCAACCAGACCGTCAACTACGCGCTGGACGGCCGGCGCATCGACGTGGCGATCCGAGTGCGCGTGCTGCGCGGCCACGAGACCGCTGGGACCGCGTACTGATCTCGCTGGAAGACACCACCGCGGCCGTGCAGACGCGCCGGCAGCTGGCGGCCAGCGAAAGCCATGCGCGCGACCTGTTCCACTACTCGCCGGTGTCACTGTGGGTGGAAGACTTCAGCGGCGTGAAGCAGCTGCTGGAGGAGGTGCGGGCCCAGGGCATCCAGGACTTCCGCGTGTTCCTCTCGGTGCACCCGGAGTTCGTGGGCCGCTGCATGGAGGAGATCCGCGTGCTGGAGGTCAACCGCCAGACGCTCACGATGTTCGGCGCCGCCAGCCAGGAGGAGCTGCTGGGCAACCTGGGCAAGGTGTTCCGCGACGAGATGCACGACACCTTCGCCGAGCAGCTGATCGACCTGTGGAACGGCAAGACCGAGCAGGTGCGCGAGGTCGTCAACTACGGCCTGGGCGGCGCGCTGATCAACATCCACATGCAGTTCGCCGTGCTGCCCGACCACATGGACGACTGGAGCCTGGTGCTGGTCTCGCTGGTGGACATCACGGCGCGCAAGAAGGCCGAGGCCTACCTCGAGTACCTGGGCAAGCACGATTCGCTGACCCGGCTGCGCAACCGCGCCTTCTACGTGGAGGAGCTCAACCGCATCTCGCGCAAAGGCCCGTGGCCGTTGGGCATCCTGGCGATGGACCTGAACGGACTCAAGCGCATCAACGACAGCGAGGGCCACGTGGCCGGCGACGCCTTGCTGCGCCGTGCCGGCGAGGTGCTGGCCAGCGCCAGTGCGGGCCAGCCCGGCTGCATGGCGCGCATCGGCGGCGACGAGTTCGTGGCCCTGCTGCCGGGCGCGGACGAGCGCGCGGCGCAGGAACTCAAGAGCCGCATCGAGTCGATGATCGAGCTCAACAACCAGTTCTATCCCGGGCAGGCGCTGAGCCTGTCGATCGGCATCGCGAGTGCCAGCCGCGCCTCGGAGGTGGAGGACGCACTGCACGCGGCCGACCGGGCCATGTTCGACGCCAAGGCCCGCTTCTACCGCGACGGGCGCCAGGAGCGGCGCCGCGCGTCCGGCTGAGCGAAGGCGTCAGCGGCCTGGCGCAGCGGCGGGCGGGGCGGCTTCCAGGTCGACCTCGAAGTTCTCCAGCAGGCGGCAGACCAGCATGTAGAAGCCGATCGCCATCGTCAGTTCGACGAGCTGGCGGTGCGGCAAACTGGCCGCGACCGCATCGAACAACGAGGCGGGTGCCTTGACCTGCCGCACCACGGCGTCCGTGTAGTGCAGCACCTGCAGCTCGAGCGCGGTGAAGGCCGCCGGCGGGGGGCCGTCCTCGGGCCGCTGCAGCACGGCCTCGATCTTTTCCGGGGAAACACCGGCCTGCGCCGCCACGCGGCGGTGCTGGAACACCTCGTAGTGCGAGCCGCACAGCGCGCCCACGCGCAGGATGACGAGTTCGCGCAGCACTGGGTCGAGTTCCGAGCGCCGCAGGATCGCGTTGCCCAGGGCCAGGAAGCCCTCGGCGCTGGGGCCGCCGTGCGCCACCATGCGGTAGATGTTGAGCGGCGGGCGGGACGCCACCATCTCGCGGATGGTCGGCGAGGCCTGGTCGAGATCGAAGTACGGAATGCGTGCCATGGCTTGGGTCCTGGTCAGTCGAGACGGATGTTGGCGTTGCGGATCACCTCGCGCCACTTGATGGTTTCCTCGCGGGCGTAGCGGGCCAGTTCCTCCGGCGTGCCGCCCTGCGGCTCGGACGCGGTCTCGAACATCACCTCGACGATGCGCGGCTCCCTGAGTGCCAGGTTGATCTCGCGGTTGAGCCGCTCCACGATGGGCCGCGGCGTGCCGGCCGGCGCCCAGATCGCGCCCCAGCCCGCCACCTCGTAGCCGCGCAGGCCCAGTTCGTCGAAGGTGGGCACTTCGGGCAGCTGCGGCAGGCGCTTGCGCGCGGTAACGGCCAGCGGCCGCAGCTTGCCGGCCTTGATGTGCGGCAGCGAGGCCGGCAGGTTGTCCATGATGGCTGGCACCGTGCCGCCCAGCACGTCGTTGAGCGCCGGCGCGCTGCCCTTGTAGGGCACGTGGACGAAGGAGATGCCGGCCATGCTCTTGAGCAGCTCCAGCGCCATGTGCGTGCTGGTGGAGTTGCCGTTGGAGGCCACGTTGATGGCGCCCGGCCTGGCCTTGGCCTGGTCGATGAAGGCCTGCAGCGTCGTGGCGCCGAAGGACGGATGGACGCTGAACACGTTGGAGACCTTGCCCTGCAACACCACCGGCTCGAAATCCTTGACGGGGTCGAACTCCAGCCGGGGGTACAGGCTCACATTCATGGCGTGCGTGGTGTTGGTGCCGTACAGCAGCGTGTAGCCGTCGGGCGCGCTCTTGGCCACGTAGGTCGCGCCGATGTTGCCGGAGGCGCCGGGCCGGTTCTCCACGATGACGGGCTGGCCCATCTGCCGCGCCAACTGGTCGGCCACGCGGCGGGCCGAGGTGTCGGTGGAGCCACCCGGCGGAAAGCCCAGCACGATCTTGATCGGCCGCTTGGGGTAGTCCTCTTGCGGCTGGCCATGGGCTGGCCGGCCCAAGGCCAGCCAGGCGGCCGGACAGGCGAGCAGGGCGGCAGCGCGCCGCCTGCCATGCGAAACCTGGGGCATGGTCGGATCCTCCGGAGCAGGGTTGTCAGGAAGCGGCCAGCGCGATGCCGGCCGCCAGGCCGCCATCGACGAGCAGCGCGTGCGCGTTCACATAGGACGACTCGTGCGAGATGAGGAACAGCGCCGCGTGCGCCACCTCCCAGCCCGTGCCCTGGCGGCCGAAGGGCAGCGGCATGGCCAGGCGGTCCGGCCGCCGGCGGGTGGCGGCGCGGCCCATGGGCGTGTCCATCAATCCGGGCAGCAGGCTGTTGCAGCGGATGCCCCGCGGCTGGCCCGCCATGGCGATGGCCCGCGCCAGTGCCACCTGGGCAGCCTTGGTGGTCTCGTACGCCGGATTGCCCGAACTGTTGCGCAGCGCCGCCAGCGAGGAGACCAGCAAGATGGAGCCGCCCGGCGCCATGTGCTGCAGCGCCTGCTGCGCGAACAACATGTTGCTGCGCACGTTGACGGCGTGCTCATGGTCCCAGTCCTGCGCGGTCTGGCGTGCCAGGGGGAGGCCGCTGGCCACGCCGACCACGAGCACCAAGCCGTCCAGCCCGCCCATCTGCGCATGGGCGCGCTGCACGAGCGGCGCGATCTGCACGGCATCGGCCACGTCGGCGACCTCGGCATGCACGCGGCCGCCTTCGCGCGCCACCTGCTCGCAGGTGGCGCGCAGCGCCGGCTCCGAGCGGTCCACGCAGGTCAGGGCCGCGCCATGGCGGGCGAACAGCAGGCTGATGGCGCGGCCGTTGCCCACCGGCGGGTCCGGGTCGTCGATGCTGCGCTGGCCGGCCCCCACCACGAGCACCTTGCGGCCGTGCAGCCGCAGCGCCGGCTGGTCGGATGGCTGGCCGATGGCCGGTGCGAAGCACTGTCGCTGCGGATCGATCGCGGGTCCCTGTTGCATGGCGTCTCCTGTGGCTGAGGCGCATCCTAGGGTCACCGATGAAACGTTTCAACATGGGGCTAACCCCTAGCCCGTTCGGGGCTTGGCTATCATGCGGCGCAGGTCGTCGGAAGAAAGCGGATCGATGGGCAAAGGCAAGGTGGATATTCGCGACGTCGCGGCATTGGCCGGGGTGTCGGTGGGCAGCGCCTCACGCGTGATCAATGGTGTTGAAAACGTTTCACCAGAAACCCGCGACAAGGTCGAGCGCGCGATCGCCATCCTCGATTACCGGCCCAACCACACGGCCCAGGCACTGCGCTCGCGCTCGAGCAAGACCATCGGCTGCCTGTTCACCGACGTGACCAACCCGCTCTACGCGCGGCTGTTCCGCTCGCTCGAGGAGCGGCTGCGCAAGGACGGCTACATGCTGCTGCTGGCCAATGGCCTGAACGACGCGCAGCGCGAGACCGAAACGCTGGCCCTGTTCGCCCGGCGTGGCATGGACGGCGTGATCGCAGCGCCCGGCAACGAGACCGATGCGCAGGTGCTGGCCGCGCTCCAAGCGCTGGCCATGCCCGTGGTCGTGCTGGACCGCGACATCGCCGCGCCCGGCTGCGACGCGCTGCTGTTCGACCATGCCGCGGGCATGAAGGCCGCCATGGCCGAGCTGTTCGCGCAGGGCCACCAGCGCATCGCTCTGGCCCTGTGGCGCGCCAGCAGCCGGCCCGTGCGCCGGCGCATCGAGGGCTACCGCGCCGCCTACAAGGCCGCCGGGCTGCGCGCGCCCGACATGCTGGTGCAGGCCGCATCGGCCACGGCCTCGGTGTTCGCGGACGTGGATGCGCTGCTCAAGCGGGCGGACCGCCCCACGGCCATCGTCGCGCAGGGCACCTACACGCTGGGCAGCACGCTGCGCGCGATCGAGGCCAACGGCCTGCGCGTGCCGCAGGACATTTCCGTCGTGACCATCGGCGACTCGGATTTCGCACGCGACCATTCGCCCAGCATCTCGCTGCTCAACGTGGACGCCCAGCGCGTGGCCGAAGGCATCGCCATGCTGCTGCACAGCCGTATGACCGACCCCGGCCAGCCGGGGCGCAGCGAGCGCGTGCCGCTGCAGTTCACCGACCGCGGATCGATCGGGCCGGCGCCGCGGCCCTGAAATTCAATCGTCTTCCGTCGGAATCGCCGCGACTTCGTCGATCCACACGCGCGCCTCGGAATCGCTGGGCGCGCGCCAGTCACCGCGCGGCGAGAGCGAACCGCCCGAGCCGACCTTGGGTCCGTTGGGCACGCAGCTGCGCTTGAACTGGCTGGTCTGGAAGAAGCGCCAGACGAAGGTGCGCAGGTGCTTCTTGATGTCGGCCAGGCCGTACTGGTTGCGCGCGCCCTGCAGCGTGTCGGGCCAGGGCCCTTGTTCCCGGTCGTGCCAGGCCGCGTGCGCGAGGAAGGCCACCTTGGCCGGGCCGAAACCGTGGCGCACGGTGTGGTAGAGGTGAAAGTCCTGCAGCTCGTAGGGGCCGACGGTGTCTTCGGTGCGCTGGCCGGGCTGGTCCTTGCCATCCGCGTCGGCGCCGGCCGGCACAAGCTCGGGGCTGACCTCGGTGGCCAGGATCTCGCGCAGCACGGCGCTGCCCGCATCGCCCAGCAGGTTCTGCCCGGCCACCCAGTGCACCATGTGCTTGATCAGCGTCTTGGGAACGCTGGCGTTCACGTTGTAGTGCGACATGTGGTCGCCCACCCCGTAGGTGCACCAGCCCAGCGCCAGTTCGCTGAGGTCGCCGGTACCGGCCACGATCGCGCCGTGGTGGTTGGCCAGGCGGAACAGGTGGCTGGTGCGCTCGCCGGCCTGCACGTTCTCGAAGGTGATGTCGTAGACCGGCTCGCCACGCGCGAACGGGTGGTCCAGGTCGGCCAGCATCTGGCGGCAGCTGGGCCGGATGTCGATCTCCTTGGACGTGCAGCCCACCGTGGCCATGAGCCGGTGCGCCTGGTCCAGCGTGCGCGTGCTGGTGGCAAAGCCCGGCATGGTGTAGGCCAGGATGTGGCTGCGCGGGCGGTTGAGGCGGTCCATGGCCTGGGCCAGCACCAGCAGCGCGTGGGTGGAGTCCAGCCCGCCCGAGACGCCGATCACCACCTTCTCGATGCGCGCGGCCTCCAGCCGCTGCACCAGCGACTGCACCTGGATGTTGAAGACCTCGCGGCAACGCTCGTCGCGCGTGGCGGCATCGGCCGGCACGTAGGGAAAGCGCTCCACCGTGCGGCGCAGCGCGCCGGGCGCCTGCGGCGGCGCCAGGTCGAATTCCACGGTGCGCCAGGCGGCCAGCTGGGCCTTGTGGCGCGCGGCGGAGGTGCCGAAGCTGTTCTGCCGCATGCGCTCGTGCACCAGGCGCTCCAGGTCCACGTCGGCAAAGATGGTGTGCGAGACATTGGAAAAGCGCTCGCTCTCGGCCTGCAACTCGCCGCCTTCGTAGATCAGGGCCTGGCCGTCCCAGGCCAGGTCGGTCGTCGATTCGCCGATGCCGGCCGATGAATAAAGGTAGGCCGCCAGGCAGCGGCCCGACTGCAGGCTGGCCAGCCGGTGCCGGTAGGCGGCCTTGCCGATCGTGATGTTGGAAGCCGACAGGTTCACCAGCACGGTGGCGCCCGCCAGGGCGGCGTAGCTCGAAGGGGGGATGGGGACCCACAGGTCCTCGCAGATCTCGCAGTGCAGGGCCAGCAGAGGCTGCTGCCGGGCCCGGAACACGAGATCGGTACCGAAGGGCACGTCCTGGCCGAACAGCTGCACGCTGGTCGAGACGGCGGCATCGGCGGCCGCGAACTGGCGGCCTTCGTAGAACTCGCCGTAGTTGGGCAGGTAGGTCTTGGACTGCAGGCCCAGCACCTGGCCACCGGCGACGATGGCCGCGCAGTTGAACAGCCGGTGGTCCACGCGCAGCGGCAGGCCGACGATGGCCACGGCATCGCGGCCGCGCGTGGCCTGCGCCACGGCATGCAACGCGTCGATGCAACGGTCGAGCAGCGCAGCCTGGTGGAACAGGTCGTCGCAGGTGTAGGCCGACAGGCCCAGCTCCGGGAAGGCCACGACCGAGGCGCCCTGGTCGGCGGCGTCCTCGTACAGGCGCACGGTCTCGGCGGCGTTGTACACAGGATCGGCCACGCGGTTGCGCGGCACGGCCACGGCCAGGCGCACGAAGCCGTGGCGCCAGGGATGCAGAAAGGGCAGGTGGCTCAGTCGGTTCGGCACGGCGCAGGAGTCCTTTGTTGACGACGCGGGTGGGCCGCGATGCTAACTGGCCGGCCCCGCTGACTCGCGCAGCGTGCCGCAGTTCCAGCACTGCTCGAAGGGCCCTTCCACGATCTCGGCACAACCGGGGCAGCCCCAGCGCCGCTCCGGCGGATGCTGCAACTGCTCGAGCATGGCCAGCGCCCGGTCCAGGTGCCGGTCTTCCTCGACCCAGATCTCGGGCAAGGCCTGGTCCGGTGGGATCTGGCCGGCGATGCTGCTGGCGTAGGCGCGCTGGACCGTGGCGGAGATGCCGTCGCGCCGCAGCATGTCGGCCCACAGGGTGGCGACCATGAGGTTCGGGGCGGTGGCGACGCGTTGCATGGCGGTCCATCCTATGCGGGGATGGGCGCGCCGCTTGTCCCTATCCCTTTTCTATCTTCTCTATCTCTCAATAGTCGTAGTAGTAGAGGGCGCCCGCGGCTGTGGACAACCGTCTTTTTTCCAGC
The DNA here is from genome assembly GCF_014652235.1 of Pseudorhodoferax aquiterrae. GTDB lineage: Bacteria > Pseudomonadota > Gammaproteobacteria > Burkholderiales > Burkholderiaceae_C > Pseudorhodoferax > Pseudorhodoferax aquiterrae. The sequence goes on along the minus strand of NZ_BMYK01000006.1, from coordinate 191,957 downwards.
CGTGCCGCGCACTTGCGGCACCGCCGTGGCTGTGGGCGGGCGCGCTTTCGCGCTGTCGCGCGGGCATGAACAAGTCGCGCGCCGGGCGCGCGACTGTGGACAAGCACCGGCTTGTGCCGGAACTATCCACACGGTTGTTAGTTCAGGGGGCGGGATGGCGGGGCAGGGCCGCTTCGGCGACGGGCACGGCCTGCCCGGCGGGGTCGCGCGCCTGCTGCTGCGCCCGCATGGGCTCCGGGCGCGTCTGGGGCGGCGAGGGTGCCGCGGCCGGGATGGACGCGGCCCGGTGCTCGCTGTACTGCACAGCGGCCACCACGAGCGAGAGCAGCAGCAGGTGCAGCGCGATGCCGGCACCTGGGCTTTCCAGGGTCCATCTCTTCATGTGCGTGGAATAATATCCCACGAAATGTCTGCCCCTTCCCGGTCCGCCGTCGTGCTGGCTTCGGTGCTGCGCCTGCTGCGGCCCGCGGTGCGGCTGCTGCTGCGGCATGGCGTGGCCTATCCCAGCTTCGCGGCAGCGCTCAAGCAGGTGTTCCTGCAGGCGGCTCAGGACGAGTTGGCCGCCAGCGGCCAAAAGCCCACCGACAGCGCACTGAGCCTGCTGTCGGGCGTCCACCGCCGTGATGTGCGGCAATTGCGTGCCGCCGCCGGCGAGGCCGCGCCGCACGCGGCCATGAACATGGCCAGCCAGGTGGTGGCGCGCTGGCTCAGCGACGTAGCCTTCGTCGACGACGAGGGCGTGCCGCTGGTGCTGCCGCGCCAGTCCCAAGGCCCCAGCTTCGACGCGCTGGTCGCGGCCATCAGCACCGATGTGCGGCCGCGCGCCGTGCTCGACGAACTGCTGCGCCTGGGCCTGGCCGAGGAGGGCGGGCAGGGCGTGCGCCTGCTTGCGCCGGGCTTCGTGCCGCGCCAGGGTTTCGCCGAGATGGTGCAGCTGCTCGGGGACAACGTGCACGACCACCTGGCGGCGGCCTGCGCCAACGTCGACGGCGGGCAGAACTTCCTGGAGCAGGCCGTGTTCGTGGACGAGCTGACGCCGGCGTCCGCCGCCGAACTGCACGCCCTGGCGGCCGGGGTCTGGCGCCAGGCCTTCCGCCAGGTCATGCGCGAGGCCCAGGCCCGCTTCGACCACGACCAGGCCCATGCCGACCCGGCGCAGCGCACGCAGCGCGTGCGCTTCGGCAGCTACTTCCATGCCGCTGACGACCATGAAACGATTCGCTGAGCTGCTCGCATGCCTCTGGGTCGCCTGCCTTGTGGTGGCCTGTGGCCCCGGCACCGGTGGCACGGGCACGGGCCCGAACGCGGGTGCCGCGCTCGCCGAAGGCACCTACGCCGCCACGCTGGACGCGGCCCTGCAGCCGATGCAGCCCCTGCCTTGCGGCGACCGGTGCACCGGCGCGCTGGTGCTCTCGGTCAGCGCGGCGCGTGTGGAGCTGAGCCTGCCCTGCCAGCGCTTCGTGCACGAAGGCAGCTGGGTCTTCGATGCCGATGGCCAGGCCGAGCTGACGGGCCGCTGGAGCGGGCTCGTCGTGGCGGACGGCCAGACGGTGCTGCGCGAGCAAAGCGCGCGGCTCACGCTCGTCGCCAGCCTGCCGGACGGGCAGGGCCTGCGCCTGCAGCTGACCCTGCGCGATCTTGAGGGCACCACGCTGCTGGGACCTGTGTGGCTGACGCAACAGCCCCCCGCCGCCGCCGCTGTCTCCTGTCTATCTTCTGAATGATCTGAATAGTCGTAGTAGTAGAGGGCGACTTGTTCCTGTGGGCAACCCGGCTTTGTCCAACGCGATCAAGGGCTTGCGCGATGCACAGCCATGTGGGCCGCCGCCCGGGAAATCGCGGTGCTGCGACGAACAACTTCCGCTCCGGCCTGCGCTCTGTGGACAAGCACGAGGTTGTGCTGGAACGATCCACAGGCTTGTGCGCGTGCAGGCGGCGGCTTCCTACAGGCCGGTTTGTCACAGCTGCGTAGCATGTGCAACAAACCCATCACATCGAGAGTTCCCATGCAGCGCTTCCCCACCGCAACCGCCCTGGCTGCCTTGTGCCTGGCGTTCGGCACCGCCGTCCATGCCCAGCAGCGCCAGGGCACCGGCCTGTACCTGGAGGCCGGACAGGCCCGGCACGACGGCGCATCCACCGAGGCCCTGACCCTGGGCCTGCGGCTGCCCACCGATGTGCGCTTCTTCAGCGGCAGGCTGGCCCTGTCCGTGGATGGCTATGCCAGCCGCTGGCATGCGGACGCCCTGCCGGGCGAGCGCGACAAGTTCACCCAGCTGGGCCTGGTGCCCATGCTGCGCTGGCGCTTCGACGAAGGGCGCTCGCCCTGGTTCGTCGAGGGCGGCGTGGGCGTGTCCTACCTCGTGAACGGCTACCGCACACGCACCAAGGAATTCGGCTCGCGCTGGAACTTCAGCGACCACCTGGGTGTGGGCTACAGCTTCGGACGCCACGAGATCGGCGTGTACGTCAAGCACGTCTCCAATGCCGGCTTGAAGGACCCCAACCCGGGCGAGACCTTCTACCAGCTGCGCTACGGCTACACACTTTGACCGGCAGGCCGGTGCCGCAGCTTCCTACAAAAGAGGTCTGGGCGCCGATGACAGGGCCGACATGCAGGGACTTCTAGATTGGTGGCCAGGGACTCGCGAGAGCCCGCCAACCACACAAAGGAGTTTTCCATGCATCTGAACAAGTCTCTGCGCGCCGCCGCCGCCCTGCTTGCCGCCACGGTCTTCGCCGGTGGCGCTGCGATGGCCCAACAGCAGCCGCCTTCCGTGATCGAGGGCATGCCGGTCAAGCCGGCACCCTCGCGCGACGCCACCAGCGAACACACGCGTGGCGAGATCCGCCAGGAGGCGCGCCGCGCCAACGCCACGGGCGAGGCCGACAAGGGTGGCCGGGTGGCGGCCGACCTGGGCGAGCAGAACGACGCGCTGGGCAGCTACATGGCGCGCAATCGCACGCGCGCCGAGGTGCAGGCGCAGGTGCGCGGCCAGACCGACCGCATCGGCGGCGAGGCCGACGACCTGGGCCGCATGTGAGCGCGCCGCAGTGGTGCCACCGCCGAAGGGGCCGCAAGGCCCCTTTTCTTTTGGCTAGAGATCGATGACCGCGGCCAGCGGCGCGTGGTCGGACAGCTTGTTCCAGGGCGAGCCCGGCAGCACGATGGGCGAATGCGCACTGGCATTGCGCACGTAGATGCGGTCCAGCGACAGCACCGGGAACTTGGCCGGAAAGGTCTTGGCCGAGTGCCCCGTGGCATGCACGAAGACCTCGCGCAGCCCGGCCAGCTCTTCCAGGATGTCGTGGGCACGCCGGCGCCAATCGTTGAAGTCGCCGGCCACCACCACGGGCGCACCGGTGGGCACTTCCTTGTTGATCATCTCGGCCAACAGGCGCAGCTGTTCGCGCCGGTGCGACTCGCGCAGTCCCAGGTGCACGCAGAACACATGCAGCTGGTGCTTCTGACCGGGGATGGCCAGCGCGCAATGCAGCAGGCCGCGGCGTTCCGGGCCGGGCAGCGAAACGTCGCGGTTTTCCTGGTGCACGATGGGGAACTTGGACAGCACGGCGTTGCCGTGGTGACCATGCGGGTAGGCCGCGTTCTTGCCGTAGGCGAACTGCGGCCAGATCGAGTCGGCCAGGAATTCGTAGTGCGGCGCTTCGGGGTAGTCGGGATGGCGCGCCGCATGGCGCGCATGCGTGCCCAGCACCTCCTGCAGGAACACCACGTCGGCATGCACATGGCGCACGGCCTCGCGCAGCTCGTGCAGCATGAAGCGGCGGTTGAACGAGGTGAAGCCCTTGTGGATGTTGACCGTCAGGACCTTGAGCTTGGTGACGGTGCCGTCGGCGGGGGTGTTCGACATGGCTGCGGGGGTGACGCGGATACGGGTAGTGGTTGTACCGCAGCCGGCCAGCCCGGCGTTGTAGGACGCCTGCCGGACACCGGGTCTGCGAGACCCGATAGAGCCGGCCGGCGCCCCCGGGTTCCTCAGCCGCGCGGTTCGGGCTTGGGCGGCATGCCGTGCTGGTGCGGACCGTGGTGCGGGCCGTGGCGCGGGCCCATGGCCATGCGCTCGTCGAACACCTTCTGCTGCTCGGGCGTCAACGCGCCATACAGGCGCAGCGTGGCCTCGGCCCGGCGCTCCATCTCGGCCGAGCGCTCGGCGTGCATGGTGCGCATGCGCTCGATGCGCTGCGGCGTGGTCAGCTTGCGCCAGCCCTCGCGGTCCATGCGTTCCTTGGGCGGGCCGGGCGGCAGCATGCTGGCCGTGAACTGGTTCCAGGCGGGTTCCTGTTCGGCCGTGATCTTGAGCTCCTGCTTGAGCCGGGCTTCACGGCGCTCCATGCGCTTGGCCGGGTCGGGGCGCACGTGCTCGCCGGCATGGCGAGCGGGCGCCTCGGCGGGCGGCGGGGAGGCCGGCGGGGTCTGCGCCATGGCGGTGGCGCCCAGGGCGGCCAGGCTGCTGGCCAGCACGATGCGGCGCAAGGAGAAGAGAGAAGAGCGGGTCATCGAGACTTCCTTTCTGTCGGAGAACCACAGCGGCGTGTTGCTCTGCTGTGGGTCCAGTGTCGGACGCGCATGTATCGGCCCCGTGCCGCTTGTCCACTTGTTTGTAAAGTTCTCGCAAGGAAGTTTGCTGCGCGATGCGGTGCCGGCCTGCAACGACAATACGCGGCTTTCCGTGCAACGAGAGCGAACAGTGTTCAAGAACGTGATGGTTTACAAGCTCGGTGGCGACTGGACCGCCACCTGGGAGCAGATCGAGGAGGCGCTCGGCACGCAGCGCTTCGAAGAATGCGGCCCGACGCAGGAACGTTCGGCCGGCTGGGTGCCGCCGCGCGGCGAGGAACACGGCCCGCTGGTCGAGTCCGTGGGCGGCCAGTACCTGCTGCGCCTGATGGTCGAGAGCAAGGCCGTGCCGGCCTCGGTGGTCAAGCGCAAGGCCGAGGAACGCGCCCAGCAGATCGAGGCCACGACCGGCCGCAAGCCCGGCAAGAAGGAGATCCGCGACCTGCGCGAGGAAGCCAAGCAGGCGCTGCTGCCCGTGGCCTTCTCCAAGCGCGGCGCCACCTGGGTCTGGATCGACCCGCAGGCGCGCCGCTTCGTGGTCGACGCGGGCAGCCAGAACCGTGTGGACGAGATCATCAGCCTGCTCGTGAAGGTGCTGGACGGCTTCGTGGTGCAGGAGGTGCACACGGCCACCTCGGCCACGGCCGCGATGTCCGAATGGCTCAGCACGCAGGAGCCGCCGGCCGGTTTCACGATCGACCGCGAATGCGAGCTCAAGGCGACCGACGCGTCCAAGGCTGCGATCCGCTACGCCCACCACCCGCTGGACATCGAGGAGATCCGCCAGCACATCGCCGAGGGCAAGCTGCCGACCAAGCTGGCCATGACCTGGGACGAGCGCGTGTCCTTCGTGCTGACCGAGAGCATGCAGCTGCGCAAGCTGCAGTTCCAGGACGGCGTGTTCGAGAAGACCTCGCAGGAAAAGGAAGACAGCTTCGACGCCGACGCTGCCATCTCCACAGGCGAGATCGGCCGCCTGCTGCCGGGCCTGCTCGAGGCGCTGGGCGGCGAGATCGAGCTCAAGGCCGCGGTGGACACGCCGCTGCCCGCAGCGGCGGCACCGGCCGCGCAGCCGGACACGGAAGACGCGCCGTTCTGAGCGTCAGATCATCGCCAGCGGGGGCTTGCGCGCGGGTGCGGGGTAGCGCTGCGCCAAGCCCGCCTTCACCTCGTCCGTCAGAACGATCTCAGCCGCGGCCAGGTTCTCGCGCAGATGGGCCTCGCCCACGGCCTTGGGGAGTGCATTGACGCCGGGCTGCGCGAGCAACCAGGCCAGTGCGAGTTGCGCCGTGCTGCAGCCCTGCCGTTCGGCCAGGGCCTGCAATGCCGCATCCTCGGCCAGCGCGCCCTGGTCCAGCGGGCTGTAGGCCATCAGCGCCACGCCGTGCGCGCGCAGCCAGGGCAGCAGGCTGTGGGCCGGGCCACGCTCGGTGATCGAGTAGTAGACCTGGTTGGCCGCGCAGGTGTCGCCGCCGGGGACGGACCACAACGCCTGCATGTCGTCCACGTCGAAGTTGCTGACGCCCCAGCGCGCGATGCGGCCGGCCGCGACCAGCGCCTGCAGGGCCTGCACGGTCTCGGCCAGCGGCACGCTGCCGCGCCAGTGCAGCAGGTACAGGTCGAGCCGGTCCACGCCCAGGCGGCGCAGGCTGCGCTCGCAGGCCGCCACCGTGCCCTGGCGGCTCGCGTTGTGCGGATAGACCTTGCTGACGAGGAACAGTTCTTCGCGCCGCAGACCGCCGCGCTGGGCCTCGGCCAGGGCCAGGCCGATCACTTCCTCGGAGCCGCCCTCGCCGTACATCTCGGCCGTGTCGACGAGGCGCCAGCCCATCTCGAGCGCGCTGCGCACGGCCTTGACCTCCAAGGGGCGGCGTACCTTGGATTCGCCGATGCGCCAGGTGCCCAGGCCCAGGGCGGGAAGGGCCGGGCCGGTGCCCGGCAGGGGAATGCTGTGCATGGGGAAGCTCCTTTCGCCCGCATTGTGCGGGCGCACGCTTCACCGGCCCAGCTGCTGCAGTTCCGCCGCCACCTGCTGCCAGGCCACGTCGAAGCCGGGCTGGGCACGCGCACCGGGCTGCGGCTGCAGGCGCAAGGCCATGCGCGTGCCGGCGCCCACGCTGTCGACGAGCGGCACGCCGACCTGGTCCTGGATGGCGGCGGCCACGCCGGCCAGGCCGGCCCCACCGACGATCACGGCCTGCGCGTTCCAGCGCCCGGCGGCTTCCTGGCAGGCCCGCGCCAACAGCGCCCGCGCCCCAGCGGGATCGGCCATGAGCTGCGCGCCCGTGGGGGCCACGGTGTGGATGCCGGCCAGGCTCTGGTGGCCCAGCGCCAGCGCCAGGCGTTCGAGCATGGGCACCCAGCGCGCACCGCCGGTCACGATGGCGAAGCGGCCATGCGCGGCGGCCTCGGCGAACGCGGCCTCGGCCAGGCCCGTGACGGGCACCGGGCTGGCCTCGCGCAGCGCGAACAGGCCAGGGTCGCCGAAGCAGCCGATCAGCACCGCGTCGGGCGCGGCGCCGTCGGGCGCGGCCAGGGCCGCCGCCCAGGCATCGAGCGCGGCGTGCGCGGCGACGGCGTAGCTGGCCTCGCAGGCGATGTAGGGTGCGCCCAGACGCGCCGTGACGCTCCGCACCGCCACGCCGGAACCGGCCTCGCGCTGCACATGCTGCTGCAGCAAGGCCGTGACAGCGGCCGAGGTGTTGGGATTGACGACGAGCAGCTGGCGCATGGTGCTCAGGCAGCGAGCACGGCTGCGAGATCGATCGGCGCGTCCACGGGTGGCGTGAACTCCAGCCGCGCCTCGAGCAGGTCCAGGTGCTTGCGCATGCAGCGGCTGGCCTCGCGCGCATCGCGCAGGCGGATCGCGTCGAGCAGCACGCGGTGCTCGCGGCAGCCGCAGGCCGTGGCTTCTTCGCGCTCCTGCGCATGCAGGCTGCTGAAGGTCATGAGCACGAGCGAGGTGCGCGAGACCAGTTCGCGCAGGATGCGGCCCAGCGTCTGGTGGCCGGCCGCCTGCGCGATGTGCAGGTGGAAGTCGCCGGCCTGGCGGATCGCACGGCGCATGTCGCCGGCGTGGCGCGCGGTTTCCTCGGCCGCGATGCAGTCGGCCAGGCGCTGGATGTCGGCCGGCTGCGCGACCGCGATGAAGCGCTGCACCAGCGTGGGCTCGATCAGGCGGCGCACCTCGAACACCTCGCGCGCCTCCTGCTCGGTGGGCTGGGCCACCGAGGCGCCGCGGTTGGGCGTGAGTGTGACGATCTGCTCGTTGGCCAGGCGCACGAGCACGGGCCGCACGCGCGTGCGCGAGACGCCGAAGGCGCTGGCGATCTTGTCTTCCACGAGCTTGGTGCCGGGCAACAGCTTGTGGTCCAGGATGGCGGAAACCATGCGCTCGTAGATCTCGCTGTCGGAGACTGTGGGCGCCGTGTCGGGGGCAGGCATGGCGCGACTCTATCCCTTGCGCCGGCGTGCCAGCAGCAGGGCCAATCCGATCGCCAGGCCCATCACGAGGAAGGACACGACCGTGGTCACGGTGCCCAGCGCATAGATGGCGGGCGTGGTGACGGTGGAGGTCAGGCCCTGCAGCTCCAGCGGCAGGGTGTTCACGTCGCCGATGGCCTGCGAGGTGCGCGCGATCTCGTCCCACGACAGCGTGAAGCCGAACATGCCGATGCCCACCACCGAGGGCGCGATCAGCGGCAGCACCACCTGGCTGAAGCTCTGCCAGGGCGTGGCACCGAGGTCGCGCGCGGCTTCCTCGTAGCTGGTGTTGAAGCGGTTGAACACGGCGAACATGATCAGCAAACCGAAGGGCAGCGTCCACGTGAGGTGCGCGCCCAGGGCCGAGGTGAACAGGCCCAGCGCCGTGCCGTAGTTCTCCAGCAGGCCTTCCATGCCCAACGCGCCGAGCAACCACTTGATGCCGGTGTCCAGCAGCCGGAACTCCAGGCCGATGCCCAGCGAGACGATGATGGACGGCATGATGAGGCTTGCCACGACGATGTAGAACAGCGCGTTGCCGCCCTTGAGCTTCTTGCGAAAGGCCAGGCCCGCCAGCACCGACAGCACGACGGTGCACACCATCACGGCCGCGCCCAGGCCCAGCGAGCGCCGTAGCGCGGCGCCGATGTCGACCACGCCCAGGCCTTCGGCCAGCTGGCGGAACCAGTGCAGTGAGAGGCCGCGCATCGGGAAGGTGAGGCCGCCCTCGGGGCCCTGGAAGCTCAGCGCCACGATGACGGCCATGGGGCCGTACATGAACAGAACGAACAGGGCGAAGACCGCGGCCAGCGGCCAGAAGCCGGCGGGGCGGGCATCGGAGATTCTTGCCTGCATCACAGTTCCTTGCGGATGTCGACCATGCGCGTCAGCGCCCAGATGATCATGAGCACGGCCGCCAGCAGGATCACCGCGTTGGCCGCGGCCAGCGGGAACTGCAGGTAGGAGGTCTGCACCTGGATGATCTTGCCGACCGAGGCGATCTGCTGGCCGCCCATGACGCCGATGGTCACGAAGTCACCCATCACGATGGTGATGACGAAGATGGAGCCGATGAGGATGCCGGTCTTGCACAGCGGCACGATCACGTTCCACAGCGTCTGCCAGGCGTTGGCGCCGCTGTCGCTGGCGGCCTCCAGCAGGCTGCGGTCGATGCGCATCATGCTGTTGAAGATGGGCACGATCATGAACATTGTGTAGAGGTGCACGAAGGCCAGCGTGACCGAGAAGTCGGAGAACAGCAGCCATTCGAGCGGCTGGTCGATGAGGCCGATGCCCTGCAGGCCCTGGTTGACCAGGCCGTTGCGGCCCAGCAGCGGCACCCACGAGATCATGCGGATCACGTTGCTGGTCCAGAACGGGATGGTGCACAGCACGAACAGCGCCGTCTGCATGCCCGCGCTGCGCACGTGGAAGGCCAGGAAGTACGAGACCGCGAAGCCCAGCACCAGCGTGATGGCCCAGACCAGGAACGAGAATTTGAGCGTGGAGAGGTAGGTCTTGAGCGTGACGCACAGGTCCTCGCTGCCGGCCATGCTGGCCAGGCAGCCCTCGAACACGGTGGCGTAGTTCTTGAAGGTGAAGTCCGGGATCAGCTCGTACTCGTTGAAATCCCACAGGCTGACCATGCCGATCAGCGCCAGCGGGACCAGGAAGAACAGGGCGAAGACCAGCGTGAACGGCGCAGCCTGCCACCAGGCCGCGATCGCGCGGCCTGGCGCCGCCGCGGGGGCACCGTGGGAGGGGGTGGCAGGTGCGCTCATGGGGTCACGCGGCTACGAATTCATTCCACTTCTGGACCATGTAGGTGTTCTCGTCCATGAGCGCGTTCCAGCAGGCGATGCCGCCCATGCGCTGCTCGTAGGAGCCACCGTCGCGCACCGATCCGGCCTTGGCCAGCAGTTCGCCGTTGGGCGCCTTGATGTCCTTCTCGGCTGGCTTGCCTTCCATCCAGTAGGCCCACTCGTAGGCTTCCATCTTGGCCTTGGCGGTGTCGAGCACGGCGCTGTAGTAGCCCTGGCGGTTCAGGTAGGCGCCGGCCCAGCCGTCCAGGAACCAGTTGATGAACTCGTAGGCGCCGTCGAGCTTCCTGCCCGACAGCGTGGACGGCAGGCCGAAGCCGGCGGCCCAGGCGCGGTAGCCTTCCTTGAGCGGCTGGAAGTTGCAGGCGATGCCCTTGGTGCGCACGGCTGTCACGGCGGGACTCCACATGGACTGGATCACCACCTCGCCCGAGGACATCAGGTTGACCGACTCGTTGAAGTCCTTCCACAGCGCGCGGAACTGGCCGGCCTTCTTGGCTTCGATCAAGGTCTTGATCGTGAGGTCGATCTCCTTCTTGGTCATGTTGCCCTTGTCGGGATACTTGTACAGGCCCTTGGCCTCCACCACCATGGCCGCGTCCATGATGCCGATGGAGGGGATGTTCAGGATCGCGGCCTTGCCCTTGAACTCGGGGTTCAGCAGTTCGGCCCAGGAGTCGATCGGGCGCTTGATCAGGTCGGGTCGGATGCCCAGCGTGTCGGCGTTGTAGACCGTGGGGATCAGGCTCATGAACTGCGTGGGGCTCTTGGCGAACACCTTGCTCTTCTCGCCCTCCAGGAAGATCACCTTCTTGGGTGCCGTGCCCTGGTCGCCCACGGCCTTGCCGCCCACGGTGCCGGTGGTGAACAGCGTGGTGATCTTGTCGGCGTTCTTGATCTTCTTGGTGTCGATGCCCTTCAGGTTGCCGGTGGGCACGATCTTCTTGAGCGAGAAGTACTCGGTGTCGATCAGGTCGAAGCTGTTGGGCGCGGTGACGGCGCGCTTGGTCACGTCGTCGGTGGTCACGGCCACGTACTGGATGGTGATGCCGGTGTCGGCCTTGAACTTCTCGGCGATGGCCTTGTCCTGGTTCACGGCCGTGCCCAGGTAGCGCAGCACGATGGGCTCCTGCGCGTGCACGAAGGGCGCGGTGCCCGTGGCCAGGATGCCGGCCGTGCCCTTGAGCAGGGCGCGGCGCTGCAGGCCGCAGGAAGTGGTGTTCTCGGACATGGGTCGTCTCTCCAATCGATGGCGGGGGTGGATGAAAGGGGAATCAGGCGGCGAGTGCGTGCGCGTGCGACGTGGCCCAGGACAGGCGCACGTGTTCGCCCAGGGCGTAGGGGCGGTCGGCGAAGACCGATTCGGGCAGCATCACCGAGACGCCGGTGCGCGCGTCGGCGTTCTCGGCATCCAGGCCCAGCAGCACGTAGGTGCCCTGGTACTCGACATCGGTGACGGTGGCAGCGATGCCCTCGCCATCGACCTCGATGCGCATGTGGTCGTTGCGCACGGCGATCTTGCCGGTCGGCGTCTGCAGCACGTTGTGCCCGCCCATGAAGCGTGCGATGAATTCGGTGGCCGGCTTGTTGTAGACCTCGTGCGGTGAACCGACCTGCTCGATCAGGCCGTGGTTCATGACGACCATGGTGTCGGCCAGCGCCATCGCCTCTTCCTGCGAGTGCGTCACGTGGATGAAGGTCAGGCCCAGCTCCTTCTGCCAGCGGCGCAGCTCGGCGCGCATCTGGATGCGCAGGAAGGGGTCGAGCGCGGAGAGCGGCTCGTCCAGCAGCAGCACCTTGGGCTGGGTGATCAGCGCACGTGCGAGTGCCACACGCTGCTGCTGGCCGCCCGAGAGTTCGCCGGGCTTGCGCTGCGCGAGGTGGCCCATGGCCACGCGTTCCAGCAGGTCCTGCGCCTTGGCCTGGCGCTCGGCCTTGGCCACGCCCTTCATCTTGAGGCTGAAGGCCACGTTGTCCAGCGCCGTGAGGTGCGGGAACAGCGCGAAGCTCTGGAACATCATGGCCGTGCCGCGTGCGGCCGCGGGCAGGTCGGTGATGTTGCGGTCCTCCAGCAGCACGTCGCCGCTGCTCACGGTTTCGTGGCCCGCGATCATGCGCAGCGTGGTGCTCTTGCCGCAGCCCGACGGCCCCAGCAGGCAGCAGTAGCTGCCGCTGGCAATGCGCAGGTCGATGCTGTCCACGGCGGGCTGCCCCTGCGCATAGCGCTTGGTCAGGGCCACGAGTTCCACGGCCACGGGCCGGGGCGCGCTGCTGGGGGAGGGGGCGGCAGGAGGCATGGGCAGGCCGTACGCAAAGCCCATGCCATGTTTGTACGCAAGGACCGGACCGAAATGCGTACAAAGAGCACCCGAAGAAGTGCGTACAAAGCCGCCAGCGCACGCGCGCTTGGTGCGTGCTGTCCGCCTTGGTGCTGCTTTCTTCGGGTTACAGAAGTTGCATGCGTCTTTTGCGGTTTCTCCGGCAGCTTCCCCTAGGATGGAGTTTTGATCGGAGAACGCCCAGTGGCCCTGCAATCCCCCTTTTTCGGCAAGCGTGAGAACGAGCCCCTGAACACCCGGCCGAGCACGTTCAACAACACCTCGGCGTTGCAGCCCTCGTCCTCTTCCACCACTTCGTCCAGCAGCAACATGGCCTCTTCCGCGACCACCCCGTCGGCGCCCGGCAGCAGCGCCAGCGCCCCCGTCAGCGCCGCCACGCAGGAGCCCGGCAGCAAGCTCATCGTCGGCCCCAACATCAAGCTCAAGGGCGTGGAGATCACGGACTGCGACACGCTGGTGGTCGAGGGCACGGTCGAGGCCACGATGGACTCGCGCATGATGCAGATCGCGGAGCAGGGCGCATTCAAGGGCTCGGCCGAGGTCGACCTGGCCGAGATCCGCGGCGCCTTCGACGGTGACCTCGTGGTGCGCGAGAAGCTCGTGGTGTACGCCACGGGCAAGGTCAACGGCAAGATCCGCTACGGCAAGGTCGTGATCGAGGAAGGCGGCCAGATCTCGGGCGAGATCAGCTTCGGCGCGGGCGCTGCCAAGAGCAGCAAGCCGGCACTGGCTGCGGCCTGATCTTCTCGGCCTTCTCCAACGGCAAACGCCGACCCTCGGGTCGGCGTTTTTCGTTGGGCGGTGGCCGCGTCAGGCCGGCAGCGTGGGGTAGTCGGTGTAGCCTTCGGCACCGCCGCCGTACATGGTGGCGCGGTCGGGCACCTGCAGCGGGGCGCGCTCGCGCAGGCGGCGCACCAGGTCGGGGTTGGCGATGAAGGGCCGGCCGAAGGCCACGAGGTCGGCGCCGTCGGCCAGGGCCTCATCGGCGAGATGGCGGTCGTAGCCGTTGTTGACCATCCAGGCGGCCTTGCCGCCTGCAGCCCGGTAGGCGGCCTTGAGCTTGCGGTAGTCGAAGGGCCGGTCGTCGATCTCGCGCGGGCCGCCCGTGGCGCCCTCGATCACGTGGATGTAGGCCAGGCCCAGCGGCGCGAGCTCGGCCAACAGGGCTTCGAACAGCGGTTGCGGATCGGGGTCGGAAATGCCGTTGGCCGGCGTGACGGGCGAGATGCGCAGGCCCACGCGGCCGGCGCCGATCTCGGCCGCCACCGCACGCACCACCTCGAGCGGGAAGCGGATGCGGTTGGCGATGCTGCCGCCGTAGTGGTCGGTGCGGTGGTTGGCACCGAGCTTCATGAACTGGTCGAGCAGGTAGCCGTTGGCACCGTGGATCTCCACGCCGTCGAAGCCGCTGTCCAGGGCAGCGCGCGCGGCCTTGCGGAAGTCATCGACGATGCCGGGCAATTCCTCGGCCGCCAGCGCGCGCGGCGTGGAGGTGGCCTCGAAGCCGCCCTGGCCATTGCGGATCAGGTAGGTCTTGGTGGCGGCGGGGATGGCCGATGGCGCCACGGGCGCCTGGCCGTCGGCCTGCAGTTCGGTGTGCGAGACGCGGCCCACATGCCAGAGCTGCGTGACGATCTTGCCGCCTGCGGCATGCACGGCGGCCGTGACCTTGCGCCAGCCTTCCAACTGCTCGGGCGCGTACAGGCCCGGCACGTCGGCATAGCCCTGGCCCTGCTGGCTGATGGCCGTGCCCTCGCTGACGATCAGGCCGGCGCTGGCGCGCTGGCGGTAGTACTCCACGGCCAGCGGGCCGGGAACGGCGCGCGGGGAACGGTTGCGCGTGAGCGGGGCCATGACGATGCGGTTGGCCAGCGCCAGGCTGCCCGCATGGGTGGGCTCGAACAAGGAAGACATGCACTCTCCGTTGGATTTGATTCTTGGCCACCCCAGAGTGCCGGAGCGGACGAGGCGTGCAGATCGGGGCGGCGCCGCCATCTTCAAGATGGCGGCCGCCCCGTTACATCGACTTACTTGGCCAGGCCTTCGGCCTTGAGCGCTTCCTGCACGGCGGGACGCGCAGCGACGCGGGCCATGAAGGCGGCCACGTTGGGGAAGGCCGAGAGGTCCACACCGGTGGGCTTGGCCCAGTTGGTGACGGTGAACAGGTAGGCGTCGGCGACCGTGAAGTTTTCGCCCGTCAGGTAGTCCTTGCCGGCCAGCTGCTCGTCGACCCACTTGTAGCGGGACACCAGCTTCTCACGCACCGTGGTTTTGTATTCCTCGGGCGTCGTGGGATAGAAGAGCGGGCTGTAGCCCTTGTGCAGTTCGGTGCCGATGAAGGTCAGCAGCGACTGCAGGCGGTAGCGTGCCAGCGTGCCGTTGGCCGGGGCCAGGTTCTTGAGCGGGGCCTGGTCGGCGATGTATTGCACGATGGCCGGGCCTTCGGCCAGGCGCGTGCCGTCGTCCAGCTCCAGCAGCGGCACATAGCCCAGCGGGTTGATGGTGTAGTAATCGGTGCCGTCGTCGAGCTTGTGCGTCTTGGTCGGGGCCTTCACGGCTTCGAACGCGAGGCCGGCTTCGCGCAGCACGATGTGCGGGGACAGCGAGCAGGCACCAGGGGAGTAATACAGCTTCATGGCGTGTTTCCGAAAGGTTTGGAAGCGTTGTGCCGCCAGCACCGGGAGACCGCGTGGCGGCGCCCGAAAAAGGGCCGCGCGATTGTCCTACACCCCCCGTTGACGGAGGCTGATGCAGGCGCAAAGCCCGTGTTTCTACATTGCCTCCAAGCGCGGCGCCGCCGCCATTCGAGGAGAGTCGACATGTTGAAGTGGGCCATCATCTTTGCGCTGATCGCATTGGTTGCCGGGGGCTTGGGTTTCGGTGGTGTGGCTGCGGGTGCGGCCGGCATCGCCAAGGTGCTGTTCGGCCTGTTCCTGATCCTGGCCGTGGTGTTCGTCGTGCTGGCCGCCCTGGGCGTGGGCGCGGCCAAGAAGATCCTGGACTGAGCCGTGCAATCTGTTCCCGAAGGCCTGGGCAACCAGCGCTACGCGCAGCTGCAGCAGTGGCTGCACAGCCCGCTGCAGCGCGTGCAGCGCATCCTGCTCGTGACGGCTGCCGATTGGTGGCCCGACGGGCAGGTGCCGCAGACGCGCAAGGACGCCGGGCGCGCGGCCCGCGCGCACCGTGAACGCGAGCATGCGCGCACGCTGCGCGGCCGCCGCCACGCCTGAGCTTCCCATGCTGTCGTCCATCGACGTCCAGCTCGTCTACGAGGTGGAAGAGCCCACGCATTTGTGCCTGCACCTGCAGGTGGCCGACCATCCCGACCAGCATCTGCGCGAGGAACGCCTGCAGGTGGAGCCTGCGCTGCCCTTGCACGACTACCGCGATCCGGTGAAGGGCAACCGCTTCGTGCGCTTCGATGCGCCCAAGGGGCCTGTGCACGTGCATTACCAGGCCGAGGTCGAGCTGCACTATGCGCTGCCGGCGCCGGACCTGGGCGAGTCCCCTGTGAACCGCATCCCCGACGAGGTGCTGCACTTCCTGTCGCCCACGCGCTATTGCGAATCCGACCTGCTGGGCAATGCCGCGCAGCAGCTGTTCTGCAAGGCGCCGGCGGGCCTCGCGCGCGTGCAGGCCATCAGCGACTGGATCCACGACAACATCGCCTACACGCCGGGCTCCAGCGACGCGACCACCACGGCGCAGCAGATCTTCGTGCAGCGCCAGGGGGTGTGCCGCGATTTCGCCCACCTGGGCGTGACCTTCTGCCGCGCGCTCAACATCCCCGCGCGCCTGGTGGCGGGCTACGTCTACTTCGACGAGCCGCCGCAGGATTTCCACGCCGTCTTCGAGGCCTGGCTGGATGGCCGCTGGGTGCTGTTCGATCCCACGCGCATGGCGCCCGTGGAACGCCTGGTGCGCGTGGGCACGGGCCGCGACGCCAAGGACGTGGCCTTCGCCACGCTGTTCGGAAAGGCCAGCCTCACGCGCAAGGACATCGTCGTGCGCGAGAGTGCCGGGGCCACTGCCGCGCCGACAGGCCAGCCGCTGCTGCGCGCCGTGGCCTGATCAGCCGCCAGCCGCACGCGCGGCCTGGCGGAACGCGCTCGGGCTCATGCCCGCGTGCTCGCGGAACACGCGCGCGAAGTGCGACATGTTCGAGAAGCCCCAGGACAGCGCGATGTCGGTGATCGAACGGCCTGCCGCGGGGCTTTGCCGCAACTCCTGGATGCAGGCCTGCAGCCGCTGCTGCTGGATGTAGCTGGCCAGCGTCTGGTCGCCCTGGGCGAAGGCGTTGTGCAGATGGCGCTTGCTGCAGTTGAGCGCGGCCGCGATCTGCTCGATGGACAGCAGCGGGTCGCGCAGGTGGCGCGCCACATGGTCGCGGATGCGGTCGCGCAGCGCCTCCTTGAGCGTCACGGCCGTGCCCTGGCCTGCGAGTTCGAGCAGCGAGAGCTGCACCAGCTGCATGATGAGTTCGCCCGCGCCGCGCGCGGCCGTCTCGCTCATCGCGGGCAACTCCAGGTAGGTGTTGCGCATGGTCTCCAGCGCCACGCGCGAGATGCCGTGGGCCCCGCCCACATGCCGGGCCATGAGCGGATCGAGCCGCACGCCGCGCTCGGCCATCTGCCGCTTGGGCAGCATCACGATCAGGTGCTCGGTGGGCGCGGGGTTGTCGATGGCGTAGCCGTGCGTGGTGTCGTAGATGATCCAGCCGCCGGCCTGGGCGCGGGCCTTGCGGCCCTGCTGCTCGACCTCGGCGCTGCCCTGCCAGGGGGCGACGATCTTGAGGTAGCCGGCGGCGTCGCGGCGCGCCATCTGCGGTGTGCGCAACACACGGTGCCGGCCGGCCTCCAGCCGCGTGAGCACCACGTCGCCGGCGCGCGAGGCCGACAGCCGGCCGTCGAAATCGCTGTCGCCGTAGAGGTCGGAGTCCAGGCCGCCGAAATGGCGCCAGATCCATTCGCGCCATTGCGGCGCCCGGTCGCGCGGGGCGACCGCGTCGGTGCTCAGCAGCAGGGACGGGGTCATCGGCTTCTCCGGCAAGGGAACGGGCCGCGATGATAGGCGGCGCGGCCCGGCATGCGGGCATGATCCCGGGTTAACCCTGGGGCCCGTGCACGCTGGTGTCAGCATCGCGTGCACGCTGCGCACAGCGCGCGCGGGGGCGTCTTCCTACGATCCGGGGCACCGATCCTGAGGAGACGAGACCATGAGCACACACTCCCGCCGCCGCGTGCTGCAAGGCGCGGCCGCCGCGCTCGCCAGCGCGGCCTTCGCGCCTGCGCTGCGCGCCCAATCCGCGCCCGTGCGCATCGGCTACGCCATGGCCCGCACCGGCCCCTGGGCGCCCGGTGCCCAGGTCAGCCAAGAGCCCAACTACCTGCTGTGGGCCGAGCAGGTGAATGCCGCGGGCGGCCTGGACGTGAAGGGGACCAAGCGCCCGGTCGAGCTGCTGAGCGTGGACGACCGCAGCGACATCGAGACCTGCGTGCGCAGCTACCAGAAGCTCATGGGCAGCGACAAGGTCGACCTGATCCTGCCGCCCTGGGGCAGCAACGCCAACTTCGCGATCGCGCCGCTGGCGCAGCGGTTCGGCTACCCGATGCTGGCGCCCACGGCGCTGTCGCGCAAGCTGATCGACATGAACCTGTCGTTCTTCTTCTCCATCCTGCAGCAGCCCGACCGCATGATGGGCGCGCTGGTGGACATGCTGGTGGCCAGCGGCGTGAAGACCATCGCCATCGTCTACATGGACGACCTGTTCGGGCTGGAGAACTTCGCGGCGCTCAACAACGCGCTCAAGAAGACCTCGATCCAGGTGCTGGAGCGCAAGAGCTACCCGCTGGGCGTGAAGGACCTCTCGCCCGTGCTGCGCGGCATCAAGGAGCAGAACCCCGACGCCTTCATCGGCATCACCTACCCGCCCGACACCATCCTCGCAAGCAAGCAGGCCAAAGAGGTGGGCTTCAACCCGAAGTTCTTCTACGCCTCGGTGGGCACGGCGTTCCAGCTCTACCGCAACGTGATCACGGCGCCGGGGGCCGAGGGCGTGCTGGGCATGGGCTCTTGGAACAGCAAGACCAGCGCGGGCGCCAAGGCCTACTTCGATGCGCACACCAAACGCTTCGAGGGCAAGGAGCCGGACCGCTGGGCCAGCGGCCATTGCTGGGCGGCGCTGGAGATCCTGCAGGCGGCTGTGGCCAAGGCCGGGCTGGACCGCAAGGCCATCCGCGACTACGTGGCCGGCACCACGCACAAGACCATCATCGGCGACGTGAAGTTCACTGGCAGCGAGAACACCGCCACGCCGGGCAGCGTGGGCCAGTGGCAGAACGGCGAGTTCGAGGTGGTGTGGCCGGCGTCCATGGCCACGGCCAAGCTGAATCCGAACAAGCCGGCGTGGAAGTGACGTGTCGTCGACAGCCTGGTTCGAACTGATCGCCAGCGGCCTCATCACGGGCGGCATCTACGCGCTCGTGGGCCTGGGGCTGAACCTGCAGTACGGCCTCATGCGCATCCTGAACATCGCGCATGGCGAGTTCCTGATGCTGGGCGCCTACGCGACCTGGATGGCGCACACGCTCCTGGGCTGGTCGCCGCTGGCCGTGCTGCCGCTGGCCTTCGCGGGCCTGCTGCTGGTGGGCCTGGTGGTGCACGCCCTGACCTTCCGCAAGCTTGCGGCGCAGGCGCCCAACGTGGACGTGTTCGAGGCCCGCGGGCTCATGGTGGCCTTCGGCCTGATGTTCCTGGTGCAGAACTTCGCCAGCTGGGCCTGGGGCGGCGACCTGCGCGGCTACGACTACCTGACCACGCCGGTGGCGATCGGCGGCGCGCAGTTCGCGGCCAACAAGCTCGTGGTGTTCGGCCTGGCTCTCGTGTTCGCGCTGGCGCTGATGGCGCTGCTGCGCTTCACGCTGCTGGGCAAGGGCGTGCGCGCGCTGATGCAGTCGCCCACGGGCGCGCAGCTGGTGGGCATCGACACCCGGCGGCTGCACCCGCTGATGTTCGGCGTGGGCCTGGGGCTGTCGGGCGTGGCGGGTTGCCTGCTGTCCATGGCCTACACGATCACGCCGTCCATGGGCGAACCCTACACGGTGACGGCGCTGATCGTGATCACGCTGGGGGGCTTCGGCAGCATGGGCGGTGCGCTGGCGGGCGGCTTGCTGCTGGGCGTGATCGAGGCCCTGGGCATGCACTTCACGAACCCCTCGCTCAAGTCGCTGCTGTCGTACGGCGTGTTCATCGCCGTGCTGCTCTGGAAACCCAACGGACTGTTTGCAAAACGATGAAGCGCGACTGGATTCTTCTGGCGGGGCTCACGCTGGCCGCGGCGCTGCTGCCCGGCATCGCGAGCGCGTTCCTGCTCTCGCTGGCGCTGACCTGCCTCATGTACGTGGCGCTGGCCTCGAGCTGGAGCCTGTTCTGCGGCAGCACGCGCTACCTCTCGCTGGCGACCGCGGCCTTCTTCGGCATCGGCGCCTACACCAGCGCCCTGGTGCTGGAGAGCCTGCCCTGGCTCGCGGCCGTGGGCCTGGGCGCGCTGGTGGCGGCGGCCATCGCGCTGGTGATGGGCCTGGCCGTGCTGCACCTGCGCGGCACCTACTTCGCAGTGCTGACCTTCGGCATGACCGAGCTGATCCGCCATGCCGTGACCTACTTCGAAAAGCAGGTCACGGGCACGGTGGGCCGCGTGCTGGTGGTGGTGCCCGAGGAGACGACGGTCTACTACACGGTGCTGGGGATCGCCGCCAGCGCCGTGGCCACGGCCATCGTGGTGCGGCGGCGGCGCTTCGGCCTCGCGCTCACGGGCATCGGCTTCGACGAGCAGCGCGCGCAGACGCTGGGCGTGGACACGCGGTTCGTGAAGACGCTGGGCTTCGCGCTGACCGCCGCCTTCGCCGGTGCCATCGGCGCGGCGATGGCCGTGCGCTGGACCTACATCGACCCGGTCACGGTCTTCAACCCCTTCATCGGTTTCCAGACCGTGCTGATCGCGTTGATCGGCGGCGCGGCCACGCTGTGGGGGCCGCTGGTCGCGGCCGTGGTGTTCAGCGTGCTGGCCGAGACGCTGCGGCTGCAGCTGCCGCAGGCCTACATGGTGGCGCTGGGACTGCTGCTGATCCTGTCGGTCATGTACCTGCCCGACGGCCTGGGCAGCCTGCGCTGGGCGCAGGTGCGCGGCTGGTTCCGCCGGGAGCATGTCCATGGCTGAGCGACTGCTGCAGGCCCGCGCCGTCACGGTGCGCTTCGGCGGCCTGACGGCCGTGGACGCGGTGGACGCCACGTTCGACGCGGGAGAGCTGGTCGGCATCATCGGCCCCAACGGCGCGGGCAAGACCACCTTCTTCAACGCGATCTCGGGCGTGCAGCCACCCACCAGTGGCGCGCTGCTGCTGGGTGGGCACGACCTCGCAGGGCAGGGCCCGCACCGCTTCGCGGCCCAGGGTGTGGCGCGCACCTTCCAGACGCCGCGCGTGTTCGGCGGCCTGCGCGTGCGCGAGAACGTGGACTTCGGCCTGCAGTTCGCGGGCCGGGGCCGACATGCCGTGCCGGCCTTGGCCGATGCGTCCAGCATTCTTGCGCTGATCGGCCTGTCGGCCCAGGCGGAGCTGCCCGCTGCGGCCGTCACGCCGGCCCAGCAGCGCTTGCTGGAGATCGGCATGGCCCTGGCCACGCGGCCCCGCCTGCTGCTGCTCGACGAGGTGGCGGCCGGGCTGACCGAGGCCGAGGTCGAGGCCATGGCCCGGCTGATCGGCCGCTTGCGCGGCGAGCTGGGCCTGGCGGTGGTCTGGATCGAGCATGCGGTCACCACGCTGCTGCGCCACGTGGAGCGCGTGCTGGTGCTGCACCAGGGCCGCAAGATCGCGGACGGCACGCCGGCCGAGGTCACGCGCAACGCCGAGGTCATCGAGGCCTACCTGGGCGACGAGGTGGCGGCATGACGGCCTCTCTCAAGATTCAAGGCCTGGGCGCCGGCTACGGCGGCTTCAACGTGCTGCGGTCCATCGACCTGGAAGTCGGCTCCGGCCTCACGGTGATCCTGGGCCCCAACGGCGCCGGCAAGACCACGCTGCTCAAGGCCCTGGCCGGGCTGATCCCGCGCACCGGCACCGTGCTGCTGGACGACACCTTGTTGCCCGTGCGCCAGAGCGGCGTGGCCGTGCGCCGCGGCATGGCGCTGGTGGCCGAGGGGCGCCAGCTGTTCCCGCAGATGACCGTCACCGAGAACCTGGAGCTGGGCGGCTGGCTCAGCACCAAGGCCCAGCGCGCCGAACGCCTGCGCCAGGCCTTGGCCGACTTCCCACGCCTGGCCGAGCGCGCCCAGCAGCTGGCCGGCACCATGAGTGGCGGCGAACAGCAGATGGTGGCCGTGGCGCGGGCCATGATGAGCGCGCCGCGCCTCCTGATGCTGGACGAGCCCTCGCTGGGCCTGGCGCCGCGCATGGTCGACGAGCTGCTGGGCATCGCACGCCGCATCGCCGACGCCGGCACCACGGTGCTGCTGGTCGAGCAGAACGTGAAGAAGGCCCTGGCCGTGGCCGACCGCGCCCATGTGCTGGAGCGCGGTGCGCTCGTGGCCGGCGGGCCGGCCGCCGAGATCGCGCAATCCGACATCGTCCGCCACGCCTACCTCGGTGTGGCCACCGCTTGAGAAAAGGAGAACCCATGTCCGACCTGTTCATGCTCATCAATGGCCAAGCCGTGGCCGCCGAGAACGGCGCCACGTTCGAGCGCCGCAACCCGCTCGACGAGAGCCTGGCCACGCGCGCGCCGGCAGCCACCCCGGCCGATGCCATCCGCGCCGTGGAGGCTGCGGCCGCTGCCTTCCCGGCCTGGAGCCAGACCGGCCCCAACGCGCGCCGCGCGCTGCTGCTCAAGGCCGCCGATGCGCTGGAGGCCAAGACGCCGGACTTCATCGCCACGCTGCCACGCGAGACCGGCGCCACGGCCATGTGGACCGGCTTCAACGTGCACCTGGCAGCCGGCATGCTGCGCGAGGCCGCGGCGCTGACCACCCAGATCGCGGGCGAGGTGATCCCGTCCGACGTGCCGGGCAGCCTGGCCCTGGCCGTGCGCCAGCCGGCCGGTGTGGTGCTGGGCATCGCGCCCTGGAACGCACCCGTGATCCTTGGCGTGCGCGCGATCGCCACGCCGCTGGCCTGCGGCAACACGGTGGTGTTCAAGGGCTCGGAGCTGTGCCCGCACACGCACCAGCTCATCGCGCAGGCCTTCATCGACGCGGGCTTCCCGCCCGGCGTGGTCAACTACATCACCAACGCGCCGGCCGATGCGGCCGCCGTGGTGGACGCGATGATCGCCCACCCGGCCGTGCGCCGCGTGAACTTCACGGGCTCCACGCGCGTGGGCAAGCTGATCGCCGTGCAATGCGCCCAGCACCTGAAGCCCGCGGTGCTGGAGCTGGGCGGCAAGGCCCCCTTCGTGGTGCTGGACGATGCCGACCTCGACGCGGCCGTGGACGGCGCAGCCTTCGGCAGCTTCGCGAACTCGGGCCAAATCTGCATGAGCACCGAACGCATCGTGGTCGACGCGGCCATCGCCGACGCCTTCGTCGCCAAGTTCGCGGCCAAGGCCGGCGCGCTGCCGCTGGGCGACCCGCGCGGCCCCGACCCCGTCGTGCTGGGCAGTGTGGTCGGCATCAGCACCGTGCGCCACTGCAACGCATTGATCGACGACGCGCTGGCCAAAGGCGCCAAGCTGCTGTGCGGCGGCAAGGCCGAGAACACGCTGATGCCGGCCACGCTGCTGGACCATGTGACCCCGGCCATGCGGATCTACGGCGAAGAAACCTTCGGCCCCGTGAAGGCCATCGTGCGCGTCAACGGCGTGGACGAGGCCATCCGCGTGGCCAACGACAACGCCTATGGCCTGTCTGCTGCGGTGTTCGGGCGCGACACGGCGCGCGCGATCACGGTGGCCCAGCGCATCGCGTCCGGCATCTGCCACGTGAACGGCCCCACCGTGCACGACGAGGCGCAGATGCCGTTCGGCGGCGTCAAGGGCAGCGGCTGGGGCCGCTTCGGTGGCAAGGCGGGCATCGCAGAGTTCACCGATCTGCGGTGGGTGACGGTGCAGACCGGGGAGCGCCACTACCCATTCTGATCCGCCTACACCGTTCCGCGGAAAACACGCCTTGCGGTCATGCCGCATGCAGGCGATGCTCGGCGCCCTGAACATGGCGGAAAGGGCGGGCGATGCCGGCTGGGTCCGACGGCACAGGTGTGGTCTTGGTCGCGGTGGCGTTGCTCGTCGCCGTGCTCGGGCTTGGCTGCGCGCTGGTCGTGTTGTGGCTGCACCGGCGCCTGGGGCTGCAGCGTGGGCAACTGCGCAAGGCACTGAGCGCGCTGGCGCACTCGGAGCAGCAGGCCCGCGATGCCAACGAGCTGCTGCTGGCCAAGCAGGGCGTGGAGCAGGCCTTCGCGGAACTCTCCACCTACATGCAGGGCATCGACCAGCATGCGCTGGTGTCGGTGACCGATACCGCCGGCCGCATCCTGCGCGTCAACGACAAGTTCGTGCAGACCAGCGGCCACCGCCGCGAAGAGCTGCTGGGCCAGGACCACAGCCTGCTCAAGTCGGGCTACCACGACCCATCGTTCTTCGAGCGCATGTGGGCCACGATCCAGCGCGGCGAGATCTGGCGCGATGTCGTATGCAACCGCAATGCGGCGGACGAACTGTATTGGGTGGACATGGCCATCGTGCCGCAGAAGGACGCGGCAGGCCAGGTGGAGCGCTACATCGCGGTCTGCGTGGACATCACCGAGCAGCGGCGCCAGGAGGACGCGCTGCACTACCGCGCGACGCACGATGCGCTGACCGAGCTGCCCAACCGCACCCTGTTGCTGGAGCGCATGGCGCGCACCATCGCGCGGGCCCGCAGCCGCCAGCGGCCGGTGGCGGTGTACTTTGTCAACCTCAACCGCTTCAAGCAGCTCAACGACAGCCTGGGCCGCGGCGCAGGGGACCAGGTGTTGTCGGAGATGGCGCGGCGCCTGCAGGACGAGGCGCGTGGCGGCGACACGGTGGCGCGGTTGGCGGGGGACGAGTTCGTCGTGGTCTGCGAGGGGTTGCCGCGCAGCATGGTCGAGCCCTTTGGCGCGCGCCTGCAGACCGCGCTGCAGGCCCCGGTGCTGTTGGCCGGCGAACCGCAGGTGCTGGGTGGCAGCGTGGGCGTGGCACTGTTTCCCGACCATGGAGACGAGCCGGAGACGCTGGTCAAACGGGCCGACCTGGCCATGGTGCAGTCCAAGAACCGCAGCGACGGCGGCGTGAGCATCTTCTCCAGCGAAATGCAGGATGCGATCGACGTGCGCGTGCAGAAGGAGGCGCGCCTGCGCGATGCCATCGCGCGCCGGGAACTGGTGCTGCACTACCAGCCGCAGGTGGACTTCGAGACCGGCGCGCTCGTGAGCCTGGAAGCGCTGGTGCGCTGGGACTCGCCCGACTACGGCTTCCTGATGCCGGGCAAGTTCATCGGCCTGGCGGAGGAGTCGGGCCTGATCGGCGCGATCGACACCTACGTGGTCGACGCCGCTTGCCGCCAGATGCAGCAATGGCACCAGCAGGGCCACGGCTGGATTCGGACGGCCGTGAACCTGGCGGCCACCAAGTTCTCCGACCCGCAGTTCAAGACCGAGTTGCAGGGGGCCATGGCGCGCTACGGCATCCCGCCCGGCGTGCTGGAACTGGAGGTGACCGAGAGCCTGGCGATGCGCGATCCGGACGCGGCGCTGGTGCTTATGCACGAGCTCAAGGCGATTGGCATCCTGCTCTCGGTGGACGACTTCGGCACGGGCTACTCCAACCTGGGCTACCTCAAGCGCTTCCCGGCGGACCGGCTCAAGGTCGACCAGTCCTTCGTGCGCGGCCTGCTCAAGAGCCCGCAGGACCGGGCCATCGTCGCGGCCGTGGTGCGCCTCGCGCACAACCTGAACATGCGCGCCATCGCCGAGGGTGTGGAGAGCGAGGACGAGGCCATCCTGCTCTATGCGCTGGACGTGGACGAGATCCAGGGCTATTGGATGGCGCGTCCGCAGTCGGCCGACGTGGTCGAGAAGATGTTCGACCAACCCTTGCTGCTGGAGCCGGCCATGTTCCTGCAGCGCGAGGCCCTGCCGGTGGTGCTGCTGGTGGAGGACGAGGCGATCACGCGCCAGCTGCTGGAGCACCTGCTGCAGTCCTTCGGTGTGCGCGTGGCCAGCGCCGAGAGTGCGGAAGAGGCGATGGAAATGTTCCACCAGCACGACTACGCCATCGCCCTCGTGGACCACTGGCTGCCGGGCAGCAGCGGCCTGGAGCTGCTGCGCGAGATCCGCAAGCGCATGCCGCACACCGCGCGCGTGCTGATGACGGCCAGCAACGACCCGCAGGTGCTGCGCGATGCCATCAACATCGGCGGCGTTGCGCATTTCCTGGCCAAGCCGGTGGACCCGGCCGTGCTGCGCAACGTGGTGCACGACGCCTGCTGGAACACCGCGGCGCAGCGCCGGCACACACCGGCGCCGCCGGGCGGCTGAGCTGCCTCAGAGGAACATGCCGCCCGAGGCTTCCACGCGCTGGGCGTTGATCCAGCCCGTGCCCGGGGCCAGCAGCGCGGCGATGACGGGGCCGATGTCGTCCGGCTGGCCGACGCGGCCCAGCGCCGTCTGCGAAGCCACGAAGGCGTGGAGTTGGGCGTTGTCGCGCACGGCGCCGCCGCCGAAGTCGGTGGCGATGGCGCCCGGTGCGACCACGTTCACGCGGATGCCGCGCGGGCCCAGTTCCTTGGCCAGGTAGCGCGTGAGCGTCTCCACGCCGCCCTTCATCGTCGCGTAGGCCGCGTAGCCCGGCAGCGCGAAACGGGCCAGGCCCGAGGACACGTTGACGATGCGCCCGCCATCGGCGATCAACGGCAGTAGCGCCTGCGTCAGGAAGAACACGCCCTTGAGGTGGATGTCGACCATCTGGTCGAACTGGTCCTCCGTGGTGTCGGCGAACGGGGTGTGCACGCCGGTGCCCGCGTTGTTGACGAGGAAGTCGAAGCGCTCGCGGCCCCAGGTTTGGCCGAGCGCACTGCGCAGCGCGGCCGCGAAGGCAGCGAAGTTGCGCACCTCGGCGACGTCCAGCTGCAGCGCCACGGCGCGGCGGCCCAGGGCCTGGATGTCGGCCACGGCGCCGGCGGCCTCGTCGGCGTTGCGCTGGTAGGTCAGCACCACGTCCGTGCCCTGGCGGGCCAGGGCCAGCGCGGCGTTGCGGCCCAGGCCGCGGCTGCCGCCGGTGATGAGGGCGATGGGGGTGTCGGTGCGGGTGGTGGTCATGGTGGACTCCGGTTGGTTGCGATGGGCATGACTTTATTGATGTGCTGAAATGAGAAAAAGACGCGCAAAGTGATAGATTTGTTCGTCCAAAACGAACAGTGAGCGCGTCATGGTCCGCCCCGAACTGCTGCTGGTCTTCACCCGCGTGGCCGAGCTGTCCAGCTTCACCCAGGCCGCCGACAGCCTGGGCCTGCCCAAGGCCAGCGTGTCCAAGTCGGTCAAGCAGCTGGAGGAGGCCGTGGGCACGCAGCTGCTGCGCCGCAACACGCGGCGCGTGGTGCTCACGCACGATGGCCAGGCCTGCTATGAGCGCTGCAAGGACATGCTGGCGAGCTTCGACGACCTGCAGGCCATGTTCCGCCAGGGCGAGGCACTGCGCGGCCGCTTGCGCGTGGACATGTCGCTGGGCATGGCGCACCGCGTGGTGCTGCCGCGCCTGCCTGAGTTCCTGATCCTGCACCCGGCGCTGGAGATCGAGCTGTCCAGTTCGGACCGGCGCGTCGACCTCGTGGCCGACGGCTTCGACTGCGTGGTGCGCACGGGGCCGCTGGACGCCTCCGACCTGGTGGCGCGGCCGCTGGGCATGCTGGTGCAACACAACCTGGCCAGCCGCGCGTACCTGGCCGCCCATGGCGTGCCGCAGACGCTGGACGACCTGGCCCGGCACCGGCTCGTGCACTACGCCACGCGGCTGGGTGTGCGCAGCGCGGGCTTCGAGGTGGAGGAGGGCGGTGTGGTGCGGGGCATCCCCATGCAGGGCAGCGTGACCGTCAACAACTCCGAGGCCTATGGTGCGGCCTGCCTCGCGGGGCTGGGCCTGATCCAGGCGCCGACCATCGCGCTGCGGCCCCATGTGGCGTCTGGCGAACTGGTCGAGGTGCTGCCGCAATGGCGCGCGCCCAGCCTGCCGGTGACGGTGCTGTACGCGCACCGGCGCCAGTTGCCGGCACGGCTGCGCGTGTTCATGGACTGGTTGGCCGAGGTGCTGGCGCCCTATGTGGCGCCGCCTGCGTCACCCGATTGAGCCGGGTGCCGTCGCGGTTTCCAGCCGCGTGAGCCAGGCCATCGCGGCCACCGCATCGCGGCCGCACATCTCGTGCGAGGGTTGCAGGCCGGCGCAGACCGCCGGCCGTTCGGGCGAGCCGAAGATGCGGCAGCGTTGGTCCGCGTCGAGCTGCACGCAGGGCACGCCGGCCGGTTTGCCGGCGGGCATGCCCGGGATGGGTGAGCTGATCGAAGGTGCCGTGCAGCAGGCGCCGCAGCCGCTGCGGCAAGAGGGTGGGGCGTCCGGGTGCGGCATGCGGGGATTGTCGGCCACGGTCGGCGCGGTCTGGCCCCGGCCGATAAAATGTACAGATTCTTGAGAGTTGTACAGATGCAGATCCTGCCCTTGAGTGAATTCCGCGCCAACGCCTCTGCCATGCTCGACCTGGTCGAGCAGGGCGAGACCGTGCGCATCCTGCGCCATGGCAAACCTGTGGCCGACCTGGTGCCGGTGCGTCCCGACACCCCGAGCCAGGTGCCGCACTGGAAACAGCGCATCACGCCGCGCAAGGTGGTGAGGGCGGATGGCAAGACCATCGCCCAGCTCATCATCGAAGAACGTGAGCAGGCGAGGTACTGATGCGACTCCTGTTCGACACCTCGGCCATCGCCAAGCGCTACCGCGACGAGCAGGGCCATGAGCAGGTGCAGCAGTGGCTGGAGCGTGCCGATGCGGTCGTGATGGCCGCCCATGCGCGCGTGGAGGTGGCCTCCAGCCTGTGCCGCGACCTGTACGACGGCGCGACGACGCGCCCCGAATTCGATGCCGACCTGCAGACCCTGGCACTGGATTTCGAAGGCTTCGAAGTCCTGGCGCTGGACGAGCGCATCGAGGCGCTGTCGATCCAGGCGATGGCGGCCTCGCGTCTGCGCGCCATGGATGCGCTGCACATCGCGACCGCCCAGGCCGCTGGTGTCGACATGTTCGTGACGGCCGACAAGCGCCAGGCCCAGGCTGCGCAAGCCTTGGCCATCCCCACCTTCCTCGTGCAGGTCAATTGAGATGAACGCCCCCTACACCCACCCCCAGGAATTCGACGTCATCGTCGTCGGCGGCGGCCATGCCGGCACCGAGGCGGCGCTGGCCGCGGCCCGCATGGGCTGCAAGACCCTGCTGCTGACCCACAACATCGAGACGCTGGGGCAGATGAGCTGCAACCCATCCATCGGCGGGATCGGCAAGGGCCACCTCGTCAAGGAGGTCGATGCGCTCGGCGGCGCCATGGCGCTGGCCACCGACGAGGGCGGCATCCAGTTCCGCATCCTCAACTCCAGCAAGGGCCCGGCCGTGCGCGCCACGCGTGCCCAGGCCGACCGCGTGCTGTACAAGGCCGCGATCCGCCGCATGCTGGAGAACCAGCCCAACCTGTGGCTGTTCCAGCAGGCCGTGGACGACCTCATGGTGCAGGGCGACCGCGTGGTCGGTGCCGTGACCCAGGTCGGCATCGCGTTCCGCAGCCGCGCCGTGGTGCTGACGGCCGGCACCTTCCTGGACGGCAAGATCCATGTAGGCCTGAACAACTACGCGGCCGGCCGCGCGGGCGATCCGCCGGCCCAGTCGCTGAGCGCGCGCCTGAAGGAATTGAAGTTGCCACAGGGCCGGCTCAAGACCGGCACGCCGCCGCGGCTGGACGGGCGCAGCATCGACTTCTCCAAGTGCACCGAGCAGCCGGGCGACGGCATGCCGGGTGGCGAGCGCGCGGCCATGCCCGTGTTCAGCTTTCTGGGCCGGGCCGACATGCACCCGCGCCAGATGCCTTGCTGGGTTACGCAAACGAACGCGCGCACGCACGAGATCATCCGCTCCGGATTCGACCGCAGCCCCATGTTCACGGGCAAGATCGAAGGGGTGGGGCCGCGCTACTGCCCCAGCGTGGAAGACAAGATCAACCGCTTCGCCGACAAGGACAGCCACCAGATCTTCCTGGAGC
This sequence comes from Pseudorhodoferax aquiterrae, assembly GCF_014652235.1. Lineage (GTDB taxonomy): Bacteria > Pseudomonadota > Gammaproteobacteria > Burkholderiales > Burkholderiaceae_C > Pseudorhodoferax > Pseudorhodoferax aquiterrae. The sequence goes on along the minus strand of NZ_BMYK01000006.1, from coordinate 162,437 downwards.
CCGAAGGCCTGACGACGAACGAGTTCTATCCCAACGGCATCTCGACCAGCCTGCCGTTCGACATCCAGTACGAACTCGTGCGCTCCATGCCCGGTCTGGAGAATGCCCACATCCTGCGGCCCGGCTACGCCATCGAGTACGACTACTTCGACCCGCGCGCGCTGAAGAGCAGCTTCGAAACGCGCGCCATCCAGGGGCTGTTCTTCGCGGGCCAAATCAACGGCACGACAGGCTACGAGGAGGCGGCAGCCCAGGGCCTGTTCGCCGGTGCCAATGCCGCGCTGCAATGCCTGGGCCGCGCGCCCTGGTTGCCCGCGCGCGACCAGGCCTATCTGGGCGTGCTGGTGGACGACCTCGTGACCCAGGGCGTGAGCGAGCCCTACCGCATGTTCACGAGCCGGGCCGAGTTCCGACTGCAACTCCGCGAGGACAACGCCGACATGCGGTTGACCGAGATCGGCCGCCAGATGGGCCTGGTGGACGATGCGCGCTGGGATGCCTTCAGCCGCAAGCGCGATGCTGTTTCACGTGAAACACAGCGGCTGCGTTCGCTCTGGGTGAACCCGCGCAACCTGCCGACCGCCGAGGCCGAGCGCGTGCTGGGCAAGGCCATCGAGCACGAATACAACCTGGCCGACCTGCTGCGCCGCCCCGGTGTGGATTACGCCGGCCTGATGTCCTTGGACGGCGGCCGCTTCCTGCCCGAGCAGCCGCTAGGCGAGGGCGAGGTGGAGCAGATCGAGATCGCCGCCAAGTACGCCGGCTACATCGGCAAGCAGAAGGAGGAGGTCGAGCGCGCTGCACACCTCGAGACGCTGCGCGTGCCCGAAGACTTCGACTACATGGCGGTGCCGGCCCTGTCCATCGAGGTACGGCAGAAGCTCGCGAAGCAGCGGCCCGAGACGCTGGGCCAGGCCTCGCGCATCTCCGGCGTGACGCCGGCCGCGATCTCGCTGCTGCTGGTGCACCTCAAGAAGCGCGGCCGCGCCGTCAGCGCGTGAAGGGCCGCTTGATCGACGCGGCGCAGGCACTGGGCCTGGCGCTGTCGGATGCCGAGCTGGAGGCCTTGCTGGCCTACCAGGGTCTGATCGCCAAGTGGAACAAGGTCTACAACCTGACGGCCGTGCGCCACCCGGAACAGATGCTCACGCAGCACCTGGTCGACTGCCTGGCGGCCGTGCCGCCGCTGCGGCGGGTGCTGAAAGAGCAGGGCGCTGACGCGCCTGCGCTGCTCGATGTCGGCGCCGGTGCCGGTCTGCCTGGGGTGGTTTTCGCCATCCTGCACCCGCAACTGCAGGTGCACTGCGTGGACACCGTGGCCAAGAAGGCCGCCTTCGTGCAACAGGTGGCGGTGGAGTTGAAGCTGCCTAACCTGCGCGGACTGCATGCGCGCGTGGAAAGCCTGGGGCAGGGCTACGACATCGTTTCCAGCCGGGCTTTCGCCTCGTTGGTCGACTTCACGACCTGGTCGCGCGCAGCGCTCAAACCGGGCGCAGTGTGGCTGGCGATGAAAGGCAAGGAGCCCCTGGAGGAGATCGCCGCGCTGCCACCGCAGGTGCAGGTGTTTCACGTGGAACATCTGCAGGTTCCCGGCCTCGGCGCCGAGCGCTGCATCGTCTGGATGCGACCCGCTGCCGCTTAAACTCGCGGCCTGCTTCCCCTAGGAGATCCCGTGTTCGGCATTGCTGACTACGGCGCATTCGTCGCCGCCATCGTCGTGTTTCTGATGATTCCCGGACCGGGCAACCTGGCGCTGATCACCTCGACCAGCAAGGGTGGCCTGCGCGGCGGCCTGGCCTGCGCCGCTGGCATCATCCTGGGCGACCAGATCCTGCTGTGGCTGGCGCTGGCTGGTGTGGCCGCTGTCCTGGCCGCCTATCCCGCCGCCTTCCATGCCGTGCAATGGCTCGGTGCGGCGTATCTGGCCTGGATGGGGGTGCGCATGCTGCGCGCCAAGCCGGGCGATGCACCTGTGCTGCAGATGCAGCCGCGCCACTTCCTGCGCCAGGCGCTCACGATCACCTTGCTGAACCCCAAGGCCATCGTCTTTTACATGGCCTTCTTCCCGCTGTTCATCGACCCGGCGCGGCACCAGGGCCTGCTGACCTTTGGCGTGATGGCGGCCACGATTGCCGTGTTGGGCTTCACCTACAGCCTGATCGCAGTGCTGTTGACGCACCGCCTGGCCGAGCGCCTGCGCGCCAACCGCCGCATCTCCAGCGCACTCGAGAAGATCGCCGGGATGTTCCTGGTCGGCTTCGGCATCAAGCTGGCGGTGCAGTGATGGCGCGTGTTTTCTGCATTGCCAACCAAAAGGGCGGGGTCGGCAAGACCACGACCACCGTCAACCTGGCCGCCGGCCTCGTGCGCGCCGACCAGCGCGTGCTGCTGATCGATCTGGACCCGCAAGGCAACGCCACCATGGGTTCCGGCGTGGACAAGCGCGCGCTGGAGCTCTCGGTCTACGACGTGCTGCTGGAGTCCGCCAGCATCGCCGAGGCCCGCGTGAAGTCCGAGAAGTGCGGCTACGACGTGCTCGGTGCCAGCCGCGAACTCGCTGGTGCCGAGGTCGAGATGGTCAGCGTCGAGCGGCGCGAACGCCGGCTCAAACAGGCCCTGGAAGCGGTGCAGGGCGATTACGACTTCGTGCTGATCGACTGCCCGCCGTCGCTGTCGATGCTGACCTTGAACGGCTTGTGCGCCGCACACGGCGTGGTCGTTCCCATGCAATGCGAGTACTTCGCGCTGGAGGGGCTGACGGACCTCGTCAACACCATCAAGCAGGTGCATGCCAACCTCAACAAGGACCTCAAGATCATCGGCTTGCTGCGCGTCATGTTCGATCCGCGCATCACGCTGCAGCAGCAGGTCAGCGACCAGCTCAAGGGCCATTTCGGCGACAAGGTGTTCGACACCGTGATTCCGCGCAATGTGCGCCTGGCCGAGGCCCCGAGCTACGGCCTGCCGGGCGTGGTGTTCGACCCGGCCGCGCGCGGCAGCCAGGCCTACCTGAGCTTCGCGCGCGAGATGGTGGCGCGCGCACGATGAGCGTACAGGTGCTCACGCTGCCGGGCTGGCAGAGCTCCGGCCCCTGCCACTGGCAGACCCTCTGGGAGCAGCGTTACGGCGACCGCCGCGTCGAACAGCACGACTGGATGCGGCCGCTGCGCGGCGACTGGCTGGCGCGCCTGGACGAGGTGCTGCTCGGCTTGCCGGCGGACCAGCCCGTGGTGCTGGCCGCCCACAGCCTGGGCTGCATCCAGGTCGCGGCCTGGGCGGACCATAGCCGCCTGACGGCGCGCGTGCGCGGAGCGCTGCTGGTGGCGCCCGGTGACGTCGAGCGCGAAGACCTGCGCGTGCTGCTGCCCGGCTGGGCACCCATCGTGCGCCGGCGGCTGCCGTTTCCCAGTGTGCTGCTGGGCAGCCGCAACGACCCCTTTTGCAGCGAGGAGCGCGCCCGGACCATGGCCGAGGACTGGGGCTCCACCTACCACGACATGGGGGCCGGCGGCCACCTGAACGCCGAGTCCGGCCTGGGCGACTGGCCCGTGGCACGGGCGCTGCTCGAAGAACTCAAGAAGGACTGATTCCTATGGTCACCAAACGCCCCAAGGGCCTGGGCCGCGGGCTCGAAGCCCTGCTGGGCCCCACCGTCGCCGACACCCCGGTGAGCGAGGCCGGCGCCGCGGCCGACGGCAAGCCCAGCACGCTGAGCCTGGACGCCATGGTGCCGGGCCAGTACCAGCCGCGCACGCGCATGGACGAGGGCGCGCTCTACGAGCTGGCGGAGAGCATCAAGGCCCAGGGCATCATGCAGCCCATCCTCGTGCGCCAGCTGACCGCGGGAGAGCAGGCCGGCAAGTACGAGATCATCGCGGGCGAGCGCCGCTTCCGCGCCGCGCGCCTGGCCGGCCTGGACCAGGTGCCCGTGCTCGTGCGCGACGTTCCCGACGAGTCCGCGGCCGCGATGTCGCTGATCGAGAACATCCAGCGCGAGGACCTCAACCCACTCGAAGAGGCCCAGGGCCTGCAGCGCCTGGTGCGCGAGTTCGGCATGACGCACGAGCAGGCGGCCCAGGCCGTCGGCCGTTCGCGCAGTGCTGCCAGCAACCTGCTGCGCCTGCTGCAGCTGGCCGAGCCCGTGCAGACCATGCTCATGGCGGGCGACCTCGACATGGGCCATGCGCGCGCGCTCCTGTCGCTGGACCGGGCGACGCAGATCACGGCCGGCAACCAGATCTCGGCCAAGAAGCTGTCCGTCCGTGAGGCCGAAAGCCTGGCCAAGAAGCTCTCGGCCGAGTTCACGCTGACCTCTCCCAACAAGCCCAAGAAGGAAAAGTCGCGCGATTTGAAGCGGGTGGAAGAGGAGCTGTCCGACCTGTTCGCCGCCGACGTCGAGATCCGCATCAAGAAGCGGGTCAAGCGCGGCGGCCGTGTGCTGGAGGCCGGTGAACTCAGCATCCAGTTCGGCTCGCTCGAAGAGCTCAACGGCCTGATCGAGAAGCTGTCGCCCACGGTCGCGCGCTGATGCCGCGCCTGCCCTGGCCGCTGCCCGCCGTGCTGGCCTGGGCGCTGGCTTGGGTCCTGTTCCGTGCGCTGCTGGGCGCGGGCCTGGCGCCGGTGCCCGCGCTGCTCTCGGCCAGCGCCGCGGGCGCCCTGGCCAGCGTGCTGGGCAGCACACGGTGGCGCCGGGCACTGATCGCGCTGGGTTTTCCGCTGGCCTTGCTGCTGAGCCAGACAGCCCACTGGCCGGCCTGGGCCTGGCTGCTGCCGCTGGCCTTGCTGGCCATGGTCTATCCTCTGAACGCCTGGCGCGATGCGCCGTTGTTCCCGACGCCGGTCGCCGCATTGAACGGCTTGGCCGCTGCCGCGCCACTTTCTGCCGGCGCCCGGGTGCTGGACGCGGGCTGCGGCCTGGGCCATGGCCTGCAGGCACTTCGCTGGACATATCCACAGGTTCAGCTCCACGGCGTGGAGTGGAGCTGGCCTCTGCGTCTGGTCTGCGCGCTGCGCTGCCCCTGGGCCCGCGTTCGCCAAGGTGACATGTGGCGCGCCGATTGGCGCCCCTACGCGCTGGTCTACCTGTTCCAACGCCCCGAAAGCATGGCGCGCGCCGTCGCCAAGGCCGAGGCCGAGCTCGCGCCGGGCGCCTGGCTGGTCAGCCTGGAATTCGAGGCCACGGCGCTGCGCCCCACGGCCCGGCTGCAGGGCGCAGATGGCCGGCCGGTCTGGCTGTACCAGATGCCGTTCCACAAGGCATGAAAAAACCGCCCGAAGGCGGTTCCTCCCAGGCGCAGTGCCGGCTTACTGGCCGACCTTGAGCACGCCGCCGCGGCCCAGGCCGCCCTTGACTTCCTGCGCCTTGTAGTTGCGCAGCGAGACGACCATGGAGTTCCAGGCGTCGATGAAAGCCGCCACCGTGGCCTTGCCCTCGGGCGTGCGCGAGAAGCCGCCCAGGCCGGCTGCCGCACCGCCGCCGAAGGCCCCCAGGGCGGCACCGAAGTTGGTGGCCGTGGCATTGCCTTCGGAGATGCCGATCTGCACGCCCGAGCGGATGTCGAACAGCGTCATGGTCACGACCGAGGCCTTGCTCTCCATGCTGCCGGCCAGCGCGCCGAAGCCACCGGGCAGGAAAGCGCCCAGGCCGGCCGCCACTTTGCCGGTGGAGTCGTTGTCGATGATGATGGCCGGCTCCAGGAAGTAGTCGGCCGCCACGCGCTGGCCCTTCTCCTGCTTGGAGCCCGCACGGAACTCGCCCGAGTTGCGCTGCTTGTCGGTGATGGCCGACAGCTTGCTCTCGGTGCGGTTGTTGCCGATCGAGGTGATCACGAAGCAGTTGGACTGCTGCACGGCCAGGCGCAGCAGCGGCTCGATGGAGGTGACCTTGGTGGCCGCGCCGAAGCTGGCGTACCACTCCTTGCCCCGGCCGTCGTCCACGGCCAGCGTGCCTAGCGGTGCATCGCAGCGCTCCAGGTTGGGGTTGGCACCCGCGCTGGTGCCGCCGGCCGCGCCGCCGGTCACGGCGGTGGGGGCGCTGCCGGTCGTGATCTTGCCGCCGCCGGGCGTTTCACAGCCGGCCAGGGCCAGCACGGAGGCGGCCAGCACGGCGGGGCGCAGGAAGGAGGAGGTGTTCATGGCTTGGCTTTCTGCAGAAGGATGGAAAGGGAAAGAAATGCGGGGCGCTCAATAGCGTGACGACCAGCCGGTCGGTTGCCAGACCCAGTAGTAGGTGTAGCGGGTCTGCCAGGACTCGAGCTCGATCTGGCGCTTCAGGTCCAGCCAGGCCTTGTACTCGTCCTGGTTCTTCTTCCTGGCAGCGGAGGCCTCGGCCAGCAACTTGCCGGCCTCCTTGTCGCCACGGCCGGCGGCCATCGACAACCACCGCTCGGCCTCGGCCGGATCGGCGCCCATTTCCTGCAGGCCCGACAGGTACAAGCGGCCCAGCGCGAGCTGGGCCTGCGCATGGCCGCGCTCGCCCGCGCTGCGCATCCATTGCAGCGCCTGGTAGCTGTTCTGCGGCACGCCGTCGCCGCGGAAGTAGCGCAGCCCCAGGTCGTAGGCGGCACGCGGATCCTTTTCGGCAAGCGCGGTCAGCGCGGCGATGCGGCGGGTCTGTTCGGGATTGGTGTCGCGCGTGGCGTCGAAGCTGGCGCTGTTGCGCGGGCGGTCGGAGCATCCCTTGTCGTCGCAGATGCGGACCATGGGCACTTGGTCGGACTGTGTGGCCGGCGGCGCCTGCACGCAGGCGGCCAGCGCAAGGGCTGCAAGGGGCAAAAGCGATCGGACCATGGCAATCTCATCGAAAAGGAGGCGACTTTAGGTCGGGCTTTGCAATAAATCCACACATGTCAAGTCGGAGGGTAACCAATTCTGACGAAATCTCCGAGCCCGCCCAGCGCCCCGCGGCGCCGGCTGCACCTCCTACAGCGCAAAGATCTTGCCGGGATTCATGATGTTCTGCGGATCCAGCGCCCGCTTGATCGTGCGCATCATCTCCACCGCGCCGGCGCCGGTTTCGTCGACCAGGAAGCCCATCTTGTGCAGCCCCACGCCATGCTCGCCCGTGCAGGTGCCTTCCAGCCGCAGCGCGCGCGCCACGAGGTCGTGGTTGAGCTGCTCGGCCTTCACGCGCTCTTCGGGCAGGTTCGGGTCGAGCAGGTAGCCGAAGTGGAAGTTGCCGTCGCCCACGTGGCCGACCAGGAAGTAGGGGATGCCGCTGGCGTCGGCCTCGGCCACGGAGTCGAGCAGGCAGTCCGCCAGGCGGGAAATCGGCACGCAGGTGTCGGTGGAGATCACCTTGCAGCCCGGGCGCGACTGCACGGCCGCGAAGTAGGCGTTGTGCCGCGCCGTCCACAGCCGCGTGCGCTCCTCGGGCGTGCTGGCCCACTCGAAGGCGTTGCCGCCGAATTCGGCCGCGATCTCCTGCACCGTCTCGGCCTGCTCCTTCACGCTGGCCGGGGAACCGTGGAACTCCATGAGCAGCATGGGCTCCTCGCGCAGCGTGAGCTTGGCGTAGGCGTTGACCATGCGCACGGTGTTCGCATCGATCAGTTCCACGCGCGCGATCGGCACGCCGAGCTGCACGGTCTGGATGACCGTGCGCACGGCCGCCTCGATGCTGGGAAACGAACAGATCGCGGCCGACACCGCCTCGGGCAGCGGATAGATGCGCAGCGTCACCTCGGTGATCACGCCCAGCGTGCCCTCGCTGCCCACGAACAACCGCGTGAGGTCGTAGCCGGCCGATGACTTCTTGGCCCGCGTGCCCGTGCGGATGGCCTCGCCCGCGGCCGTGACCACTTCCAGCGCCAACACGTTCTCGCGCATGGTGCCGTAGCGCACGGCGTTGGTGCCGCTCGCGCGCGTGGCCGCCATGCCGCCGATGGAGGCGTCCGCACCCGGGTCGATCGGGAAGAACAGGCCGGTGCTCTTGATCTCCTCGTTGAGCTGCTTGCGCGTGACGCCGGGCTGCACGGTCACCGTGAGGTCTTCGGCGTTGACCGAGAGCACCTTGTTCATGCGCGACACGTCGACGCTGATGCCGCCTTGGACGGCCAGCAGATGGCCTTCGAGCGAGGAGCCCACGCCGAACGGGATCACCGGCACCGCGTGCGCCGCGGCCAGGCGCACGGCCTCGGCCACGTCCTCGGTGCTTTCGGCGAACACCACGGCCGCCGGCGGCGGCACCGTGAACGAGGACTCGTCGCGCCCATGCTGCTCGCGCACCACGAGCGCCGTGGAACACTTCTCGCCGAAGCGCGCCTTGAGCGCTTCGATCAGCACCGCGGGCACCTCGCGCGGGTGGAATTCGGGAATCAGCTGGGCGGTGCTGGCGGGAGCGTTCATGGGTGTGTCTCCGAGAGGGAGCGCCATTCTAGAAGTGGCCCGAACACCCCGTTCACCAAATACGGATGGCGCCAGCCGGCCCCGGGCGGCATGCTTGCGGCCGTTCGAAACCCGATGCGAGACAAGCCCCTCCCATGACCACCATCCTCCCACCCGATGCGGCGGGCGGCGTCCAGGCGCGCCACCAGGCCGCATTGAAGGAAGGCCGCTTCCTGATCCAGCGCTGCGACGACTGCAGCCAGCACGTCTACTACCCGCGCGAACTCTGCCCGCACTGCGGCAGCGGCGCGCTGCAGTTCGTCGCGCCGGCCGGCACCGGCACCGTCTATTCCGTGACCACGGTGCGGCGCAAACCCGAGGCCGGCGGCGACCTCAACGTCTCGCTGATCGACCTGGACGAGGGCGTGCGCCTGATGGGCCGTGTCGAAGGCATGCCAACCAGCGACGTGCGCATCGGCCAGCGCGTGCAGGCGCGCGTGCTGCAGCGCGAGGGCGCGGACGCGCTCGTGGTGTTCGATGCGGTGCAGGGGTGAGGCGATGAGCGATTGGAAACAACTGCGCGGCCGTGCCGCGATCGCCGGCGTGGCCACCTTCGGCTGCGGCGAAGCGCCGGGCTACACCGACATGGAGCTGCTGGCCATCTCGGCCCGCCAGGCCGTGGCCGATGCCGGCCTGAAAATGGGCGACATCGATGGCCTGTGCACGGCCAGTGCCGCCGCCACCATGTGGGCCATGCCCGTCATCGAGCACCTGGGCATCCGGCCTTCGTACATCGACTCCACGATGATCGGTGGCTCCAGCTTCATCGCCCATCTGTTGCCGGCCATGCACGCGCTCGAATCGGGCCAGTGCAACGCGGTGCTGGTCTGCTACGGCAGCACGCAGCGCACCGCCACCTTCGGCCGCAAGGAGGTCGTGGCCAGCCGCAGGTTCCTGGACCCGCAGCCCTACGAGATGCCCTACGAGCCCATGATGCCGCTGTCGGCCTATGCGCTCGCCGCGGCGCGCCACATGCACCAGTACGGCACCACGCGGCGCCAGCTGGCCGAGGTCGCCGTGGCCGCGCGCCAGTGGGCGCAGAAGAACCCCGAGGCCTTCCTGCGCGACCCGCTCACGATCGAGGACGTGCTGAAGGCCCGCATGGTCAGCGATCCGCTGTCGGTGCGCGACGCCTGCCTGGTCACCGACGGCGGCGGCGCCTACGTGCTGGTGCGTGCCGAGCGCGCGAAGGACCTGCCGAACAAGCCCGTCTACGTGCTGGGCAACGGCACGGCCTGCTGGAACCGCCAGATCTCGTCCATGCACGACGTGACCGTGACGGCGGCCAAGGACTCGGGCGCTGCCGCCTTCGCGATGGCGGGCCTGGCGCCCAAGGACATCGACGTGCTCGCGCTGTACGACGCCTTCACGATCAACGTGCTGCTGTTCCTGGAGGACCTGGGCTTTTGCAAGAAGGGCGAGGGCGGTCCTTTCGTGGAGAACGGCGCCATCGCCCCGGGCGGGCGCCTGGCCGTCAACACCAACGGCGGCGGCCTCTCGTGCGTGCACCCCGGCATGTATGGCATCTTCGCGCTGATCGAAGGCGTGCGGCAACTGCGCGGCAACTGCGGCGACCGCCAGATCGCGGGTGCCAAGACGGCACTCGCGCATGGCAACGGCGGCACGCTGTCCAGCCAGGCCACCGCCATCCTCGGCCTGGCCGAAACCCTGTGAGAACCCTGCCATGAGCACCACCCAAGACAAGTACCAGGACATCCGCGACGCCGTGCGCGCCCTGTGCGCCGAGTACCCCGACGAGTACTTCCGCAAGGTCGACGAGAAGCGCGCCTACCCCGAAGAATTCGTCGATGCGTTGACCAAGGCCGGCTGGATGGCCGCGCTGATCCCGCAGGAGTACGGCGGCTCCGGCCTGGGCCTGACCGAGGCCTCGGTGATCATGGAGGAGGTCAACCGCGCCGGCGGCAACTCCGGCGCCTGCCACGGCCAGATGTACAACATGAACACGCTGCTGCGCCATGGCTCCAAGGCGCAGAAGGAGTTCTACCTGCCCAAGATCGCCAGCGGCGAATGGCGGCTGCAGTCCATGGGCGTGACCGAACCCACCACGGGCACGGACACCACCAAGATCAAGACCACGGCGGTGAAGAAGGGCGACCGCTACGTCGTCAACGGCCAGAAGGTCTGGATCAGCCGCATCCAGCACTCCGACTTCATGATCCTGCTGGCGCGCACCACGCCGCTGGCGGACGTGAAGAAGAAGAGCGAAGGCCTGTCCATCTTCATGGTCGACCTGCGCCAGGCCGAGAAGAGCGGCATGACCGTGCGGCCCATCCTCAACATGGTCAACCACGAGACCAACGAGCTGTTCTTCGAGAACCTGGAGATCCCGGCCGAGAACCTGATCGGCGAGGAAGGCCAGGGCTTCAAGTACATCCTGGACGGCCTGAACGCCGAGCGCACGCTGATCGCGGCCGAGTGCATCGGCGACGGCTACTGGTTCATCGACCGCGTCTCCAAGTACGTGAAGGACCGCATCGTGTTCGGCCGCCCGATCGGCCAGAACCAGGGCGTGCAGTTCCCCATCGCCGAGGCCTACATCGAGGTCGAGGCCGCCAGCCTCATGCGCTGGAAGGCCTGCGAGCTGTTCGACGCGCACCAGCCCTGCGGCGCGCAGGCCAACATGGCCAAGTACCTGGCGGCCAAGGCCAGTTGGGAGGCGGCCAACGCCTGCATCCAGTTCCACGGCGGCTTCGGCTTCGCCTGCGAATACGACGTGGAACGCAAGTTCCGCGAGACGCGGCTGTACCAGGTCGCGCCGATCTCCACCAACCTGATCCTCTCCTACGTGGCCGAGCACATCCTCGGCCTGCCGCGCTCGTTCTGAGGGAGCCAGCCATGAGTGACCATCCCAGCAAGGAACTGGCCGCCTTCGCCGCCGGCCTGCAGTTCGAAGATATCCCCGCGCCCGTGCTGCGCCGCACCGAGGACCTCTTCCTCGACTGGTTCGGTTCGGTGCTGGCCGGCAAGGGCTCGCGCGCGGTCGAGTCCATCGCCACTGTCGCGCGCGCCATGGGGCCGAGCGACGGCGCAAGCGAGGTGCTGATCTCGCGCACGCGCTCCAGCCCGCTGTTCGCCGCCATGGTCAACGCCGCGGCCTCGCACGTGGCCGAGCAGGACGACGTGCACAACGGCTCGGTGTTCCACCCCGCGGCCGTGGTGTTCCCGCCCGCGCTGGCCGTGGCCCAGGCCATCGGCGCCTCGGGCCGCGACCTGCTCGTGGCCTCGGTGGCCGGCTACGAGATCGGCATCCGCGTCGGGGAGTTCCTGGGCCGCTCGCACTACCGCATCTTCCACACCACGGCCACGGCCGGCACCGTGGCGGCCGCGGCCGCCGTGGGCCGCCTGCTGGGCCTGGACGCGGGGAAGATGCTGCACGCCTTCGGCTCGGCCGGCACCCAGGCCGCCGGCCTGTGGGAGTTCCTGCGCGACGCGGCCGACAGCAAGCAACTGCACACGGCCAAGGCCGCCAGCGACGGCCTGCTGGCCGCCTACCTGGCGCAGGACGGTTTCACGGGTGCGCAGCGCATCCTCGAAGGCCCGCAGGGCATGGGCGCTGGCATGTCCACCGACGCCGACCCGGCCAAGCTGACCGATGGCCTGGGCACGCGCTGGACGCTGGCCGAGACCTCGTTCAAGTACCACGCCTCGTGCCGCCATACGCACCCCGCGGCCGACGCGCTGCAGCAGGTGGTGCGCGCGCATGGCCTCAAGCCCGCCGACATCGCCCAGGTCACGACCCACGTGCACCAGGGCGCCATCGACGTGCTGGGCCCCGTGACCGACCCGCGCACGGTGCACCAGAGCAAGTTCTCCATGGGCACGGTGCTGGGCCTGATCGGCGCGTTCGACCGCGCGGGCCTGGCCGAGTTCGATGCGCATTTCCGCAGCCCCGAGGTGGTCGCGCTGCGCGACAAAGTCACCATGGTGCTCGACCCCGAGGTCGACGGCGCCTACCCTCGGCGCTGGATCGGCAAGGTCACGGTGCGGACCACCGATGGCCGCACGCTGCACGGCCGCGTGGACGAGCCCAAGGGCGACCCCGGCAACACGCTGAGCCGCGCCGAGATCGAAGCCAAGGCGCTGCAGCTGGCGGCCTATGCGAACGGCGCCACGGCGGACGAAACGCGCGGCGTGGCCGAACGCGTGTGGCGCATGGCCGAGTGGCCGCGCGTCACCGCGCTGCTGTGAACATGGATTTCCAAGACGAAGGAGCACACAAGATGAGCGAGCAAACTTTGATGGCCGGCAAGGTCGTGGTCGTGACGGGCGCGGGCGGCGGCATCGGCCGCGACATCGCGCTGGCGCTGGCCCGATCCGGCGCACGCGTGGTGGTCAACGACATCGGCGCGTCTGTGAGCGGCGAAGGCAACGACGCCGGCCCCGCGCAGAAGGTCGTGGACGAGATCAAGGCGCTGGGCGGCGAGGCCGTGGCCAACACCGACAGCGTGTCCGATGCACGCGGCGGCGCGCGCATCGTGACCTCGGCGCTGGACAGCTTCGGCCGCATCGACGGCGTCGTGAACAACGCCGGCATCCTGCGTGACCGCTTCTTCCACAAGATGAGCGACGAGGAATGGGACGCCGTCATCAAGGTCCACCTGTACGGCAGCTACCACGTGAGCCGCGCGGCCGCCACGCACTTCAAGGAGCAGAACTCCGGCGTGTTCGTGCACATGACCAGCACTTCGGGCCTGATCGGCAACTTCGGCCAGGCCAACTACGCGGCCGCCAAGCTGGGCCTGGCCGCGCTGTCCAAGTCCATCGCGCTGGACATGCAGAAGTTCAACGTGCGCAGCAACTGCATCGCGCCGTTCGCCTGGAGCCGCATGATCGGCTCCATCCCGACCGAGACCGAGGCCGAGAAGGCGCGTGTGGAACGCATCAAGCAGATGACGCCGGCCAAGATCGCCCCGCTGGCCGTGGCGCTGTGCAGCGATGCGTCCAAGGACACCAACGGCCAGATCTTCGCCGTGCGCAACAACGAGATCTTCCTGATCAGCCAGCCGCGTCCGGTGCGCTCGGTGCACCGCTCCGAAGGCTGGACGCCCGAGTCCGTGCTGAGCCACGCGCTGCCGGCCATGAAGGCCAGCTACTTCGACCTGGACCGCTCGGGCGACGTGTTCACCTGGGATCCGGTCTGAGCTTCGATGCCGCGCCGGCCCGGCGTGGCAGCCCATGAAAAGAGGCCGCGGTCACGCACAGTCACCGCGGCCTTGACGCTTGTGGGGCGCTGACTACTTCAGGCTCTCCACTTTCCCGATCGGCTCCAGGTCCACCCCGTTGTAGCGCACCGGCTGCATGGCGGCCACGGCATGCAGGTCCTCGGCGCTGTTGGCGATCGTCACGCCGGGCAGCAGCAGCTCCACCTTGGGGTTCTGGAGGTTGCTCGCGATGCGGCGGATGTTCTCGCGCGTGAGCTTGTCGCCGCACTCGCGCAGCACGTGGGCCATGAGCTGGGCTGCCACGTAGCCCGTCACGCCCGAGCTGTTGAGCGGGTCCACGCCGGGCGCGTAGGTCTTGAGCAGGTCCTTGTAGGCCTTCATCTCGGGGTCGTTGTCCCAGGCCTTGGAGCCGGGGTCCTTGGTGTAGGCCAGCGTGATCGCGCCCTTGGCCTTGTCGGCACCGGCCGGCTCCATGGCCATCTTGACCGAGGCGCCGGCGATGTTCACGTAGCGCTCGGGTGTCCAGCCGATCTCGGCCGCCTTGCGCAGGGCCTGGGCCGTGGTGCGCGCCGTGGACGCCAGCACCAGCACGTCGGCGCCTGAGGCCTTGAGCTGCACGATCTGCGAGTCCACCGTGGGGTCGGTCACCTCGAAGGTGGCCTGCGCCACCAGGCTCGCATTCTTGCCGGCCAGACCTTCCTGCAGGCCCTTCAGGATCTCGCGGCCCAGGTCGTCGTTCTGCATCAGGATCGCGACCTTGGCGCCGGGCTTGTTGGCCGCGATGTGGCTGGCGAACACCTTGCCCTCGCCACGGTAGCTGCCCAGCATGGGCGTGGTCCAGGGGTACTGCTTGGCGTTGTCGAACTGGCTGGCGCCGCTTTGCAGGAACAGCTGCGGCACCTTCTTGGCGTTCATGTAGCGCTGGATCGCCATGTTGCTGGCCGTTCCCAGGCTGCTGAACCAGGCCAGGATCTGCTCCTGCTCGACCAGGCGGCGCGCCACCTCCACGGTCTTGGGCGGCGAGTACTGGTCGTCGACCATGAGCAGCTTGACCTTGCGGCCGTGGATGCCGCCCTGCGCATTGACCCGCGCGAAATAGGCCTCGGCCACCTTGCCGATGATGGAGTAGCCCGACACCGGGCCCGACAGCGGCATCGGGATGCCGAGCAGGATCTCGGTGTCGCTGGCACCGGGGTCGTACTGCTTCTGGGCGAAGGCGAGGGGGGCCAGCAAGCTGCCGGCCAGGGCGGTGGTGGACAGCGCCAGCGTGCGGCGGGTGATGCGCATGGAGTCTCCGGGTTTGGAATGGTTTTGGCGCGCCCTGCGGCGCGGGCGAACGCGGACTATGGCCGGCGGCCGGCCCCGGCACCATGGCCGAAGCGATCACGCGCATTGGCGCAATCGATCCTCAGTCGCCTGCGCGCTCGCCCGCCACCCGGCGCACCAGATCCCAGGCCAGCTGGGCAACCGGCGCCAGCGCGCGGTGCCTGCGCCGCACCAGCACCACGCGGCGTTCCACGCGCGGCAGCAGCGGCCGCGCCACTAGGCCCGGCAACCCGCCCGGCGGCAGCGCAAGCAGGGGCACGACCGAGATGCCCAGCCCGGCGTCCAGCATGCGGAAGATAGTCGTGGGGTGGCCGACCTCCTGCGCCACGGGCGCCTGCACGCCGTGCGCGCGCAGCGCCTCGTCGATGAGCCGGCGGCTGCCTGAGGCATGGTCCAGCAGCACCAGCGGCTCGCCGGCCAGCGCGGTCCAGCGCACGCTGCGGCGCCGTGCCAGCAGGTGATCGGCAGGGCAGACCAGGCAGAAGGGCTCGGTCAGGATGGTCTCGGCCTGCAGGTCGGCGCTCTGCACGGGGTCGATCACCACACCGAAGTCCACCTCGCCCGCGAGCACGCTGGCCAGCGCGTCGTGCTGGATGCGGTCCAGCAGCACCAGCTCCAGGCCGGGGTGTTCGAGGCGACAGCGCGCGATGCAGGCGGGCAGCAGGTTGGCCGACAGCGTGGGGCTGCTGGCCACGCGCACGCGGCCCTGGCGCTGCGTGGCCAGGCCGCGCACGTCCAGCAGCATGGTGTCGAGTTCGTCCAGCACGCGCTCCAGCCGCGCGGCCAGGCTGCGGCCGGCTTCGGTCAGCACCACCTCGCGCGTGGTGCGGTCCAGCAGCTTCAGGCCCAGCTGCTGCTCCAGCTCCGTCACGCAGCGGCTCACGGCCGGCTGGGTCAGGCCGATCTGGTCGCCGGCACGCGTGAAGCTGGCCTGCGCCGCCACGGCCTGGAACACACGCAACTGGCGCAGGCTCACATTCATGCGGCGGAATCATAGATCCATCAGATCAATCCATTTCTCTTTGGCCGCCCGGCGCGGTCCAATCACGGCATTCCCGTTTCCTGTCTTCCTCTCATGGCCCGCTCCCGCCTGCTGCCCGACAACTTCACGCTCTACCTCGTCGCCACGGTCATCCTGGCCAGCCTGCTGCCGGCCTCCGGCCGCCTGGCCCAGGTGCTGGAGGTGGTCACCACCGCGGCCGTGAGCCTGCTGTTCTTCCTGCACGGTGCCAAGCTCTCGCGCCAGGCCATCTTCGCGGGCATCGGCCATTGGCGGCTGCACTTGGTGGTGGTGGCCGCCACCTTCGTGCTGTTCCCGCTGCTGGGCTGGGCACTCAAGCCGCTGCTGCAGCCGCTGGTCACGCCCGAGCTGTACACCGGCATCCTGTTCCTGTGCGCGCTGCCGGCCACGGTGCAGTCGGCCATTGCCTTCGTGTCGATGGCGCGCGGCAACATCCCGGCGGCCGTGTGCAGCGCCTCGGCTTCCACGCTGCTGGGGGTGGCCTTCACGCCGCTCGTGGTCGGCGTGCTGCTGTCGCAGAACGCCGGCATGGGCGACCCGCTGGACGCCATGGGCCGCATCGGCCTGCAGCTGCTCGTGCCCTTCATCGCGGGCCATCTGCTGCGCCCCTGGCTGGCCGGCTTCCTGCAGCGCCGCGCGTCCGTCATGAAGGTGGTGGACCAGGGCTCCATCCTGCTCGTGGTCTATGCGGCCTTCAGCCATGCGGTGATCGATGGCCTGTGGTCGCAGGTGCCGCTCAGCGCACTGGCCGGCCTGCTGGTGTGCTGTGCCGTGCTGCTGGGCCTGGTGCTCGTGACCACGACCTGGACCGCGCGCCGCCTGGGCTTTTCCAAGGAGGACGAGATCACCATCGTCTTCTGCGGCTCCAAGAAGAGCCTGGTCAGCGGCGTGCCCATGGCCAAGGTGCTGTTCGCGGCCAACGTGGCCGGCGCCATCGTGCTGCCGCTCATGCTGTTCCACCAGATGCAGCTGATGGTCTGCGCGGTGCTGGCACAGCGCTATGCGAAGCGCGTGCAGGCGCCGGTCGAGGTGCCGGCAGGCGTGGCGGCTGGCCCGCAACGCTGAGCGCGTAGCCGGCTGGCTGCTAGGATCATCAACATGACCCGTACCGTTGGCCAGCGTGACCGCTCCGAGCTGATCCTCGATCCGGCGGAGGCACTGCGGCGTGGCCGCAGTCTCGATGCGATGTTGGGCAGTCTGCGCGTCCCGCGCCCACCCGGCGTCACGCGCGCCACGCACCGCGCCATGAACGCCGCCGACGACGCGCGCCAACTGGCCACGGCGCGCCTGCTGAACGCCCGACGCTGAGCGAACCATGGACGCCGATGGCCTGCTCGATCTGCTGCGCCGCTTGCAGGCCGAGGGGGTGCAGTACATCCTCGTCGGCGGGCAGGCCGTGCGGCTGAACGGCTTCGTCCGGGCGACCGAAGACATCGACCTGCTGCTGCCTTCCTCCATCGACAACGGCCACCGTGTGATCCGTGCCTTGTCCTTCCTGCCGTCCAGCCAGGAGCTGGACCCCCAGTGGTTCGAGGTGCCGCCGGACGAGCCCGAGAACATCCGGGTGGCCGACACCTTGCTGATCGACCTGCTGTTCGCAGCGAACGGCCAGACCTACGAAAGCCTGCAGCCCCACGTGCGCACCGTGACGGTGGACGGCGTGGACATCCGCACGCTGGACATCGAAGGCCTGCTCAAGACCAAGACCGACTACCGCGACAAGGACCGCATCGACCGGGACGTGCTGCAGCGCCTCAAGTCCCAGCTGTAGGCACGCGGGCTACAGCAGCCGGTCCGCGAAGCTGAAATTCGCCAGGTGCCGCACCAGCTCCGCCGCCAGCCGCGGCAGCGGCTGGCCGGCACGGTTGACGATTTTGGTTTCGCGCTGGGCCCAGGCGTCGGTGAGCGGCACCAGGGCCAGCTTCATGGTGCGCGCGTGGCGCGCGGCCGAGGAGCGCGGCAGGATGCCGATGCCCACGCCGGCCTCCACCAGCAGGCAGATCGACTCGAAGCTGGACACCTGGATGCGGAACTCCAGGTTGCGGCCGATGCTTCGGGCCAGCGGCGGCAGGAAGTTGGCCAGCGCGCTGCCCTCGGCCAGCGAGATGTGCGGCTCGTCCAGCGTCTGCACGAAGTCGATCTGCGCCAAGGTGGCCATGGCATGCCGGGCCGGCACCACGACCACGAGTTCGTCGGCCACGAAGTCGCGCACCTCCAGGCCCTGGGTGTCCACGTTGCCGGCCACCAGGCCGATGTCGGCATGGGCCTCGTGGATCGCGATCACGATCTCGTGGCTGAGCCGCTCGCGCAGGTCGATGCTGACGTCCTTGTGCTGGGCCAGGAAGCTGGCCAGCGCGGAGGGCAGGGCGCTCGTGATCGAGGTGGTGTTGGCCAGCACGCGCACGTGTCCTTTGGCACCCTGGGCATAGTCGCGCAGGTCGATCTTCAAGTGGTCCACCTGCTGCAGCACCTTGCGCGCGTGGTGCAGCAGGGCCTCGCCCGCCGGGTTCAGTTCCACGCCCTGGGGCTTGCGGTAGAACAGCTTGGCGCCGATGTTGTCTTCCAGCTGCTTGATGCGTGTGCTGGCCGCCGCCAGCGAGATGCAGGCGCGCTCGGCCCCGCGCCGCAGGTTGGATTCCTCGGCGACGTAGACGAACAGGCGAAGGTCGAACAGGTCGAAGTGCATGGCGTGGGGCCGCGAGCGTACCGCAAGCCGCTGAACACCCCCTTTGCCAAAAACTGATGGCTGCGGCAGCGGCACGGTGCCATCCTCGCCGCTCGGGCACAGACCCACCACACAACCATCAGGAGACCCCCATGCTGCCGACCCTTCACCGTTCCGTCCGCCGAGGCGTGCTGGCCAGCCTGCTCGGCCTGCTGTGTGCCGCCGCACCCGCCTGGGCCCAGCAGCCCGTGCGCCTGGTCGTGGGCTATGCGGCCGGCGGCCCGGTGGACACGGCGGCGCGCCAGTTCGCCCAGGTGTTCGGCCGCGAGCTGGGCCGCACGGTGATCGTGGAGAACCGGCCCGGCGTGGCCGGCGCGCTGGGCGGCGAGGCCGTGGCGCGCTCGGCACCGGACGGCAGCACGCTGTACTTCGGCGCCAGCCCCACGCTCACGATCACGCCGCACGTGATCAAGAGCATGCCCTTCGACACGGTGAAGGATCTGACGCCGCTGGCCCCCGTGCTGAGCTACGCCAACGCGTTGGTCATCAACAAGGACCTGCCGATCAAGACCCTCAAGGAGCTGATCGCCTACGCCAAGGCCAACCCGGGCAAGGTGTCCTACGGCTCGGCCGGCATGGGTGCGTCCAACCACCTGTCGGGCGAGCTGTTCGCCAAGCAGAGCGGCATCACGCTCACGCACGTGCCCTACAAGGGCAACGCGCCGGCCATGGCCGACGTGATCGGCGGCCAGCTGACCATGATGTTCGACATCGTGAGCACGGCGCGCAACTACATCCAGACCCAGCGCGTGCGCCCGCTGGTCGTGACCTCGCGCGAGCGCAACGCCTCGCTGCCCGACGTGCCGACCATGCGCGAGGCCGGCCTGCCCGGCTACGAGGTGATCGGCTGGTACGGCGTCTACGGACCGGCCCAGATGAAGACCGAGCAGGTGGCCCTGGTCAACACCGCCGTCAACCGCACGCTGGCCGACGAAGGCCTGCGCAAGCTCTGGGCCGAGCAGGGCTACGACATGTGGAGCGGCGCGCCCGCCGTGCTGGCCGAGCAGCAGCGCAAGGATCTGGAGATGTGGCGCGGCGTCACCCAGGGCATGAAGTTCGAGTGAGGGCCGCGATGTCCAAGCACGTCGTCTCCTGGATCGCCGCGCTGGCGCTCGCCGCACCCGCCTTCGCGCAGGACGCCTGGCCGACCAAGCCCGTCACCATCATCGTGCCGGCCGCGCCGGGCGGCACCACCGACATCGTCACGCGGCTACTGGCCGACGGCCTCGCGCGGGCCTGGGGCCAGAGCGTGGTGGTCGACAACAAGGCCGGCGCCGCGGGCATCATCGGCACACAGCAGCTGGTGCGCTCGGCGCCCGACGGCCACACGCTGATCATGGGCAACATCGGCCCCAACGCGATCAATTACAGCCTGTACAAGAAGCTGCCGTACAAGGCGAGCGACTTCGCGCCTGTGACGCTGGCCGTCTCGGTGCCCAACGTGCTCGTGGTCCACGCTGGGTCGGGCATTACGAGCGCCAAGGAGCTGGTCGCCAAGCTCAAGGCAGAGCCCGCCAAGCATGCCTTCGGCTCCTCGGGCAAGGGCCAGTCGCCGCACCTGTCGGGCGAGATGTTCCTGCAGCGCACCGGCACGCGTGCAGAGCACGTGGCCTACAAGGGCGCCGGTCCGGCCGTGGCCGCGCTGCTGGCCAACCAGTATCTGTTCATGGTGGACAACCTGCCGAGCTCGATCGCGCAGATCCAGGGCGGCAAGTTCCGCGCCCTGGCGGTGACCGGCGCCACACGCAGCCCGCAGCTGCCCGAAGTGCCCACCATGGCCGAAGCCGGCGTGCCCGACATGGTGGTCACGGCCTGGTTCGGCCTCATGGCCCCGGCCGGCACGCCGCCGGCCATCGTGAACAAGATCCAGCAGAGCGCCCGCCAGGTGCTGGTGGCACCCGAGAACGCCGAGCGCCTGCGCGCCCTGGGCGCCGAACCCGGGGGCAACACACCTGCGGAGTTCGGCCGCTTCATCGACGCCGAGCGCCAGCGCTGGAACAAGACCGTCGAGGCCGCCGGTCTCTCGATGGACGAATGAGTTTCAACCGACCCTTGATGGACCCGACATGATCCGCGACCCCGAAATCACCCAGGCCTTCCTCGACAGCGTGCGCAGCTTCGTCAACGAGCGCCTGATCCCGGCCGAGAACACCGTGGCCGAGACCGACCAGATCCCCGAGGACATCGTCCAGGAGATGAAGGCCATGGGCCTGTTCGGCCTGACCGTGCCCGAGGAGTACGGCGGCCTGGGCGTCACCATGGAGGAAGAGTCGCTGATCATGTTCGAGATGGGCCGCACCTCCCCGGCCTTCCGCTCGCTGTTCGGCACCACCGTGGGCATCGGCTCGCAGGGCATCCTGATCGACGGCACGCAGGCGCAGAAGGACTACTGGCTGCCCAAGCTGGCCAGCGGCGAGCTGACCGCCAGCTTCGCGCTGACCGAGCCCGAGGCCGGTTCCGACGCGGCCTCGCTGCGCACCACGGCGCGTCGGGAGGGCGACCACTACCTCGTCAACGGCAGCAAGCGCTTCATCACCAACGCGCCCACGGCCGGCATCTTCACGCTGATGGCGCGCACCGACCCGAACAACAAGGGCGCGGGCGGCGTCTCCTCCTTCATCGTCGACGCCAAGTCGCCCGGCATCACGGTCGGCAAGCCCGACAAGAAGATGGGCCAGCGCGGCGCGCACACGGCCGACGTGACCTTCGACAACGTGCGCGTGCCGGCCGAGAACATCATCGGCGGCAAGGAAGGCCAGGGCTTCAAGACCGCGATGAAGGTGCTGGAGAAAGGCCGCATCCACATCGCCGCGATCTGCGTGGGCGCGGCCGAGCGCATGCTGGACGACGCACTGCGCTACGCCATGGAGCGCCGCCAGTTCGGCCAGCCCATCGCCGAGTTCCAGCTCGTGCAGGCCATGCTGGCCGACAGCAAGATGGAGGCCTATGCCGCGCGCTGCATGGTCATCGACGCCGCGCGCCGGCGCGACAACGGCGAGAACGTCTCCACAGAAGCCTCGTGCTGCAAGCTGTTCGCGTCCGAGATCTGCGGCAAGGTGGCCGACCGCGCGGTGCAGATCTTCGGTGGCTCGGGCTACGTGGCCGACCACGGCATCGAGCGCTTCTACCGCGACGTGCGCCTGTTCCGCCTGTACGAGGGAACGAGCCAGATCCAGCAGCTGGTGATCGCGCGGAACATGATCAAAGCCGCGAGCTGATCCCAGCCGCCGGACCACAACAACAGCGGAGACAAGAGATGAACCATGCGCTGCGCGCGCTGTTCGGCGAGCGGCTGCGCCTGCCGCTGATCGCCGCCCCGATGTTCCGCGTGTCGGGGCTGGACCTGACCTTGGCCGCCTGCCGCGCCGGCGTGGTCGGCTCCTTCCCCACGGTCAACTGCCGCGGCATCGCCGAGCTCGACCACTGGCTCACGCGCCTTTCGGAGGAACTGGGCCCGCAGGACGCGCCGTTCTGCCCTAACCTCATCATGCGGCGCGAGAACCTGCGCGAGGAGCTGGCCTGCCTGCTGCGCCACCGCGTGGAACTGGTCATCACGAGCGTGGGCGCACCCGACCCCGTGGTGGCGCCGCTGCACGACATCGGCTGCAAGGTGTTCGCGGACGTGGCCTCGGTGCGCCATGCCGGGAAGGCCATCGCGGCAGGCGTGGACGGCCTGGTGCTGCTGACGGCAGGCGCGGGCGGGCAGACCGGCTGGGCCAACGGCCTGGCCTTCGTGCGCGCCGTGCGTGCCTTCTACGACGGGCCCATCGTGCTGGCCGGCGGCGTGTCCGACGGCGCGGCGCTGCTGGCCGCGCAGGTGGCGGGCTGCGACCTGGGCTACATGGGCACCAAGTTCATCGCCACCGACGAGAGCATGGCCGAGGACGGCCACAAGCAGATGCTGGTGGACAGCCGGCTCGACGACGTGCTGCTCTCGCGCGCCTTCACGGGGCTGGAGACCAACACGCTGATCCCGTCCATCGTCGCCGCTGGGCTGGACCCCAAGGCGCTGCCGACCGACATGACGGCCGAGCGCGCGAACGCGCTGTACGGCAGCGGCGGCGAGAGCAGCATCCGGCGCTGGCGCGACATCTGGAGCGCGGGTCACAGCGTCTCGGGCGTGGACCGGCGCGGCAGCGTCGCCGCACTCGTGGAACAGACGGCCACTGAGTACCGGGCGGCTGCGCAGGCCGCCCTGGCCTGGCTGCCGGCGGTTGCGGGGGTGACGCGATGAACGCGGCCCACCAGCACCCCACCTACTGCGGCCTCGTGCTGCGCGCGCTCGCGCGCTTTCCGGAGCGCGTGGCCTTCCAGACCGCCGAGCGCCCCGTGCGCTATGCCGAGGCCGCGGACTTCATCGGCCGCGCCCAGGCCGTGCTGCAGACCGCCGGCCTGCAACGCGGCCAGCGCGTGGCCCTGCTCAGCGCCAACCGCTGGGACAGCTGGTGCGCGGGCGTCGCGGCCCAGGCCCTGGGCGCGGTCGTCACCTCGCTGCACCCGCTCGGCGCGCTCGACGCCCACCTCTACCAGCTGGCCGATGCCGAAGCCAGCCTGCTCATCGTCGACGCCCATGGCTTCGGCGCGCGCGGCGGCGAACTGGCCGCGCGCTGCCCCGGTCTGCAGGTGCTCACGCTGGGGCCGGCCGACTATGGCCGGGACCTGCTGCGTCTGGCCGAAGCGCACGGCACGGCCCGTGCGCTGGACCTCTCGCAGGCCAGCGGCATCGCCACGCTGAACTACACGGGCGGCACCACGGGCCAGCCCAAGGGTGTGGTCAAGACCTCGGCCGCCAATGCGCTGATGTCGCTGACCGTGATGGCCGAGTTCGAGCTGCCGCGCCGGCCGAGCTTTTTGGCCGTGGCGCCGATCAGCCACGTGACCGGCACCAACGTGCTGCCCGTGCTCTGCAAGGGCGGCACCGTGCACCTGCTGGACCGCTTCGACCCCGAGCGGCTGCTCGCCACCATCGCGCGCGAACGCATCAACTTCGCGCTCATGGTGCCCACCATGGTCTACGTGCTGCTGGACCATCCGGGCCTGGGCAAGCACGACCTCTCGTCGCTGGAGCTCGTGCTGTACGGCGCCTCGCCCATGTCGCCCGCGCGCCTGGGCGAGGCGCTGGAGCGCATCGGCCCCGTGTTCTCGCAGCTGTACGGGCAGTCCGAGTGCTACCCGATTGCCGCACTGCCCAAGGCCGACCACGACCCCGCGCGCCCGCACCTGCTGGCCGCTTGCGGCTTCGCGAGTGCGGCCTGCGAGGTCGCGCTGCTCGACGACCAGCTGCAGCCCGTGCCGCAAGGCGAGGCCGGCGAGATCTGCGTGCGCGGCGGCATGGTCATGGCCGAGTACTGGCGCCAGCCCGAGCGCACGGCCGAAGCCCTGGCCGGCGGCTGGCTGCACACGGGCGACGTGGCGCGCCGCGACGAAGAGGGGCGCCTGTACATCGTGGACCGCAAGAAGGACATGGTGGTCTCGGGCGGCTTCAACGTCTACCCGCGCGAGGTGGAGGACGTGCTGAGCAGCCACCCGGCCGTGGCCCAGGCCGCCGTGATCGGCGTGCCTGACGCCAAGTGGGGCGAGGCGGTCAAGGCCGTGGTCGTGCTGCGGCCGGGCCAGCAGGTCGAGGCCGAGACGCTGATGGCGCTGGTGCGCGAACGCAAGGGTGCGCTGCATGCGCCCAAGCAGCTCGTGTTCGCCGAAGCGCTGCCGCAGACGGCGCTGGGCAAGATCGACAAGAAGGCGCTGCGCGCGCAGGAATGGGCCGGCAGCGGCCGCAACGTGGCCTGAGCCACGCACGACCACAACCGGAGACGACATGGCAAAACCTTCTTTCGCGCGTCGCACGCTGTGCGCCGCGCTGGCATGCGGCTGGGCATTCGCCAGCGCACAGACCGCCGACCCCGCTCCCGATTTCCCCAGCAAGCCCGTGCGCATCATCGTGAACTCGGGCCCCGGCGTGTCCACCGACATCCTCGCGCGCCAGATCGGCGCGCGCCTGGCCGAGCAGTGGAAGCAGCCCGTGGTCGTGGAGAACAAGCCCGGTGCCAGCGGCACGCTGGGCGCGGACTTCGTGGCCAAGAGCCCGGCCGACGGCCACACCCTGCTGATCGGCGTGACCAACCTCGTGCAGACGCAGTTCCTGATGCGGTCGCTGCCCTACCACTTCTCGCGCGACCTGCAGCCTGTGGCGCTGCTCGCGCGCGGCCCCAATGCGCTCGTGGTGGCCGCGAACGCGCCCGTCAACACGCTTTCCGAATACATCGCACTCGTGAAGTCGCAGCCCGGCAAACATGCGTATGGCACGTAGAACGTGCTGACGCCCTATTCGGGGTCGCGTTGGGGCGCAATCGGGATGAGTTCGAAGCGTGGGCGCGCCGCATGGGCTCATGCCCATGCAAGCGATCGCGCGAAGAAATCGCCCGATTTCGCCCCAACCCTTCGGGCAAGCGTCTTTGCGGGCGGTCTGCGGCGTTGCAGCGCTTGCCAATAGCGAGGCTATTGGCGGCGCGCTGCGCCTTGCATCCCATCCCGCAAAGGCGCTTGCGCGACCCCGAATAGGGCGTCAGCACGTTCTCCCGGCAACGGCACCACGGCCCACATCTGGGGCGAGACCTTCCGCCGTCAGACGGGGCTGGACACCGTGCACGCGCCGTTCAAGAGTTCGGCCCAGATGCTGACCGATGTGACGGGCGGCCAGATCGGCGCGGCCTGGCCCGACCTGGCCTCGGCCATGGGCCTGGTGCAGGGCGGCAAGCTCAAGGTGCTGGCCGTCACGGGCCGCCAGCGCCACCCCAGCCTGCCCCAGGTGCCGACCTTCGCGGAAAGCGGCATCCAGGGCCTGGAGCCCTATGGCTGGTACGGCATCTTCGCGCCGGCCGGAACGCCCGAGAAGGTCGTGCGCAAGCTCTCGGCCGCCTGGGTCGATGCCGTGCGCGCCGCGCCCATCCACGCGCGCATGCTGGAGATGGGCCTGGTGCCCGCGGGCGATCCCTACGACGCCTTCGCCGCCATGCTGCGCACCGACACACCCATCTGGGGCAAGGCCATCCAGGACGGTGGCATCACGCTGGATTGAGGCTGCGAACATGGCGGGTCACGCAACCAAGGAAGCCGCCATGTCCAGCACCATCGACTACTTCGCCCCGGTCCGCGCCAAGACGCCGCCGCTGTCCTCCGCCACGCGCGTGGGCAACCTCGTCTTTGTCTCGGGAACGCCGGGCTACCACGACGACGGCCGCATCGACGAGGACGATTTCGCGGCCCAGTTCGACCAGGCCCTCGTGAACCTGCGTGCCATCCTGGCCGAGGCCGGCAGCAGCCTGCGCGGCATCGCCAAGGCCAACGTGCTGCTCACGCGCGCGCAGGACGTGGCCGAGATGAACGTGCGCTATGCCCTTGCCTTCGGCCCGGCGCCGTTCCCCGCGCGCACCACCTGCGTGGTCGCCGCGCTGCCCGACCCGCGCATGCTGATCGAGATCGAATGCGTGGCCGTGGTCGAGGCGCCCGTCTAGCGGTAAAAACCCATGAAGCTGGTGATGATCACCGCGTTGAAGAAGTCGATGAACAGCGAACCCACCAGCGGGATCACGAAGAAGGCCTTGAACGAGGGCCCGTTGGCGCGCGCGAAGGCCTGCATGTTGGCCATAGCGTTGGGCGTGGCGCCCATGCCGAAGCCGCAGTGGCCGGCGGCCATCACGGCCGCGTCGTAGTCGCGCCCCATGACGCGGAAGGTGACGAAGTAGGCGAAGGCGAACATGATCGCCGTCTGCACCAGCAGGATCACCAGCAGCGGCCCGGCCACGGCCGCCAGCTCCCAGAGCTTCATCGCCATCAGCGCCATGGTCAGGAAGAATGCCAGCGAGACATTGCCGACCACCTCGAACTGGCGGCGCGGCAGCTGCCAGTTGCGCCAGTCGATAAGGTTGCGCATGACGGCGGCCACCAGCATCGGCCCCAGGTAGGCCGGCAGCGTCATGCCCAGGGCCTTGAGCCAGTTCACGAACACCGTGCCCAGGCCGATCGCCACCATCAGCAGGATGGTGGCGCGCAGGATGGTGTCGTCGTTGGTCTCGCTGGTCTCGGTCGCAGTCATGACCGCCACTGCCGCCGCGCCGGCCGGGTCGGTGTCGCGCGGACCGCGCAGGCCGCGGCGACGCATCAGCAGCGTGCCCACGGGGCCGCCGATCACACAGCCCGCCACCAGGCCGTAGGTGGACGCGGCAATGGCCGCGGGCAGCGCTCCGACGGCGCCGGCCTGCTCCAGCAGCGGGCCGAACGCGGCCGAAGTGCCGTGGCCGCCGGTCAGCGAGATCGACCCCGCGGCCAGGCCGATCAGCGGATGCGCGCCCATGGCTTGCGCCAACACCACACCCACCCCATTCTGGATGCAGACCAGCAGCACCGCGCAAAACAGGAACAGCGCGACGCCCACGCCACCTTTCTTGAGCAACTCGAAGCTGGCCGAGAAACCAATGGTCGTGAAGAACACCAGCAGCAGGAAGCTGCGGAAGTTCTCGTAGAACTGGAAGCCGAAGGTGCCGGTCTGATGGCCGACAAGGGCCACGATGGAGAAGACCAGGCCGCCGATGATGGGCGCGGGGATGAAGTACCGCGAGAACAGCGGCACGCGGTTCTTGATGAATTCGCCCAGGGCTAGCAGCACGGCGGCCACGGCCACGGTCTGCGCGATGTCGAGCTGGATCACGGTCATGCGGGATACCTTTCGTTCGGTGGATCCCCGCGGCCGGCCGCGCGGCCGGGGGAGGTGCGGCACCAGTGCCGCCCCGGACGATGGTATGCGATGGGCCGCGCCCCCGCGGATGGTATGCGACGGACCGCGTGACGCGGCGTGCGATCGCGCCCGCGCGGCTTTAGTGGCCGATGCCCTGGTGGAACTCGTCGCGCGAGAGGAAGCGGTCGCGGTCGCTGTCGATCTCGTCGAAGCGTTCGGCCACGGCCGGCAGGCGTTGCGCCTCCTGGCGGCTGAGCCGGCCGTCGGCGTCGGCATCGGCGCGGTCGAAAGCCGCGTTCGCGCGCTGGTGCGCTTCGTCGCGCGCGGCGCGCGGTGCAGGTTGCTGCAACTGTGCCTGCACCAGGCTGCCGTGTTCGCGCGCGTGGACGGCGGCACCCGAGCCGCCCATCACCAGGGCGGCGAACAGGGCCAGGCTGTGTTCTTCGAAGCGGGCGAGGGTGCGGGACTT
Organism: Pseudorhodoferax aquiterrae; assembly: GCF_014652235.1. Classification (GTDB taxonomy): domain Bacteria; phylum Pseudomonadota; class Gammaproteobacteria; order Burkholderiales; family Burkholderiaceae_C; genus Pseudorhodoferax; species Pseudorhodoferax aquiterrae. The sequence goes on along the minus strand of NZ_BMYK01000006.1, from coordinate 134,597 downwards.
GCGCATGCGGGACAAGGTCGGTGGAGTGGCAGGGTGGCCATTGCAGCAAACGCGCGTGCGCCGCGCCAGCACTCTTTCGCCCTGTTGCCGGGCTCACATCTGGCCGCGCGACTTCACATTTGGAAGCGGCACAATGCCCGGCTTTGACCCCCAGGAGGACCACCGCATGGGCAAGCGCCTCACGCAGATCGCCACGCGCACGGGCGACGACGGCACCACCGGTCTGGGCGACAACACGCGCGTCGCCAAGGACAGCCTGCGCATCACCGCCATCGGCGAAGTCGACGAGCTCAACTCGCACCTGGGCCTGCTGCTGTGCGAGCCGCTGCCGGCCGCCGTGCGCGCGCTGCTTGTGAACGTGCAGCACCAGCTGTTCAACCTGGGCGGCGAGCTGTCGATCCCGGGTTACGCGCTGCTCAAGGCCGAGGCCGTGCTGCAGCTCGACCAGGCCCTGGCCGACCACAACGCCGAGCTGCCGCGCCTTGCCGAGTTCATCCTGCCGGCCGGCACGCGCGCCGCGGCGCAGGCCCATGTCTGCCGCACCGTGGCACGCCGCGCCGAGCGTGCCGTGGTCGCACTGGGCCGCGCCGAGGCCGTGCGCGAGGCACCGCGCCACTACCTGAACCGGTTGTCGGACCTGCTGTTCGTGCTGGCGCGTGTGCTCAACCGCATGGACGGCGGCGACGACGTGTACTGGAAGAGCGAGCGCATGGCGCGCGCCGAGGGCGACAGCGCCGACTGAAGGCGGGCTGCTGCCCGCAGGGCGGCGTTGCGACGGGGCTGTCGCGACGGTTTTGTATCGATCGATCTAGAATTCGTTCTTCATCGACCACCGGATGCCGCACAGCCCCATGCCCGCACGCAACGAACCCACGCACCCGTGGCTGACGGGCTTGCTCTGGGCTGGCCTTACCGTGGCCATCTTCGCCGGCTGGTTCGTCGTCACGCGCTTCAGCGTGACGCGCGAACTGCGCCTGTGGGATGTCACCGCATTGCGCTTCGGCGTCGGCGCACTGCTGCTGTCGCCGGCCTTGCTGCGCCGCGGCCACCGGCTGCCGGCCGCGCGCTGGGGCGAAGGCCTGCTGTATGCCTGCCTGTGGGGCTTGCCCTTCGTGCTGCTGGTGGCGTTCGGCCTGCAGCGCACCTCGGCCGGCCAGGCTGCCGCCATCGCGCCGACGCTGATGCCGGTGTTCGCCGGGCTGTTCGCCTGGGTGGTGCTCAAGGAGCTCCAGGGCCGGCTGCGCTGGCTGGGCCACGGGATCATCGTGGCAGGCATCGTGTGCATGGTCGCCGCCGGGGCCGCGGCACACGGCATGGCCGACCCGCTGGGGCTGGCGGCGCTGGCGTGCGGATCGTCCATGTGGGCGGTCTACACGTTGCTGTTCCGCCGCAGCAGCCTCACGCCCGTGCAGTCGGCCGCGCTGATCTGCGTGTGGTCGGCGCTGCTGTTCCTGCCGGTCTACGTGCTGGGCGGGTTGAGCCGGCTGGGCCAGGCCTCGGGCGCCGAAATCGCGCTGCAGGTGCTGTACCAGGGCGTGCTCATGAGCGGCGTGGCGATCGTCTCGTTCAACCGGGCCGTGGCGCTGCTGGGGCCCGCGGCGGCCTCGGCCATCATCGCGCTGATCCCGGCCGTGGCCGCGCTGGCCGCCATTCCCGTGCTCGGCGAATGGCCCGCCCCGGCCGAGGCCGTGGCACTGGCCTGCGTGGTGGGCGGCGTGCTGCTGTCGGCCCGCCGGGCCCCTTCCATCCCCACCACCCACGGAGACCGCACACCATGATCCGCTTCTACTTCCACCCGACGCCCAATCCGGCCAAGGTCGCGCTGTTCCTCGAGGAAACCGGCCTGGCCTGCGAAACCGTGCCGGTCGACACGAGCAAGGGCGAGCAGCACACGGCGGCGTTCCGCGCGGTCAACCCGAACGGCAAGGTGCCGGCCATCATCGACACCGAAGGCCCGAGCGGGCGCGAGGTGCGCGTGTTCGACTCGACCGCCATCCTGCTGTACCTGGGCGAGAAGACCGGGCAGCTGATGGGCCTGCCTGCCGACCGGCCCGAGCTGCTGTCCTGGCTGATGTTCATCGCCTCGGGCCTGGGGCCGTTCTCGGGCCAGTCGGTGCACTTCCAGCATGCCGCGCCGCCCGGGCTGGACTACGCCGTCACGCGCTACCGGCGCGAGGCCGAGCGCCATTACCAGGTGCTGGACCAGCACCTGCAGGGCCGCGACTTCATCGTGGGCGACCAATACACCATCGCCGACATTTCGGCCTGGGGGTGGATCGACCGGGCTGCGCGCGTGCGCAAGGGCGAGGCCGAGCCGCTGGCGCCGTTCCCCGCGCTGCAGCGCTGGTTCGCCGCCGTGGATGCGCGCCCGGCCACGGCGCGTGCCCGCGCCATGCTGAAGAGCCACGCCTTCAAGAGCGTCAACGACGACGAAACCAAGCGCGCGCTGTTCCCCACCAACTACGCCCCCATCGTCTGACCGCAGGAGCTGCCATGGAACTGAACGCCAAACGGGTCTTGATCACGGGCGGGACCAGCGGCATCGGTCTGGCGCTGGCCCAGGCCGCTGCAGATGCGCGGTGCGCGCGTGTTCATCACGGGGCGGCGCCAGCCGGCGCTCCATGCGGCGCTGCACACGCTGGGCGCGGCCGCGGGCGCGGGCGCCTGCGCCGACGTGGCCACGCCCGCTGGCAGGCAGGCCCCGCTGGCGCGGGCGCAGATGATCGTGCTCAACCGCGCCGATCCGCTGGCCGTGGACGCTCGCTTCCTGGCCCTCAAGCCCGCGCTCGAACAATCGGTGCAGGACCACAGCGCGCTGTGAGCTCGCGGTCGGCAAGAAAGGTGGGCAGGCATGGCAAGGCCGCGGCAATTCGATGAGGCCAGCGCCCTGGCGGCGGCGATCCGCTGCTTCTGGTCGCGCGGCTACGAGGCCACCTCGGTGCGCGACCTGGCCGACGCCATGGGCATCACCGGCCCCAGCCTGTACAACGCCTTCGGCGACAAGCGCGCTCTGTACCTGAGGGCCATCGACCACTATGTGGAGAACGGCTTTTGCGACCGTGTGCGCCGGTTCGAGAACCAGCTGGCGCCGCTGGCCGCCATCGCCGCGTTCTTCGATGAGATCGTGGCACTCTCACTGGCCGACACCGAGCACAAGGGCTGCCTGGTCGTGAACGCGGCGCTGGAAACCGCGCCGCACGATGCGGAGTTCCAGGCGGCGCTGGCCGCCGTGCTCGGCGACATGGAATCGTTCTTCCTGCGTTGCGTGCAGGCCGGCCAGGCCGCCGGCAGCGTGAACCCCACGCAGCCGGCGGCCGACCTCGCGCGCACCTTGCTGGGCTTGCTGATGGGCTTGCGCGTGCTGGCGCGCGCCCGGCCTGAGCCCGCGCTGCTGCGCGGCATGGTGCGGCCGGTGCTGGCGCTGCTGGACGCAGGGACTACCGCGGCGCCAGGATCGCCATCGTGATGCGCGACACGCAGGTCAGCTCGCCGGCCTCGTTGGCCAGGTCGATCTGCCAGACATGGGTGCTGCGGCCCATGTGCACGGGCCGCGCCGTGCCGATCACCCAGCCGCTGGTGGCGCCGCGCAGGTGGTTGGCGTTGATGTCCAGGCCCACGGCGCGCCAGTCCTCGGGTACGGCATAGGCCGCACCGCAGGAACCCAGCGTCTCGGCCAGCACCACGCTCACGCCGCCGTGCAGCAGGCCGTAGGGCTGGCGCGTGCGCGCATCCACCGGCACACGGCCGCGGATGAAGTCCTCGCCGACCTCCAGGAACTCGATGCCCAGGTGTTCCACGGCCGTGCCGCGGCTGCCCGCGGTGAGGATGTCGACGGAAACGGGCTTCTTCCAGATGGGCATGGCGGCACGGGCTGAGATGGCGGTCCACCACTATACGGGCCGCCCCGCGGTGCCGCTGGCCCACAGGCGACATGCGCCTACGCGCGCATGCGGCGCGCCGGCTTGTGGCGGCGCGCGCCAGTGGCGCACACTGCGCGCCATGCGCAAGACCTTGCTCGCTCTGGCTGTTGCCGTGCCCGCCGCGGCGGCGCTGGCGGCATGGTGGTGGCTGCCGTCCAGGCAGGAGCTGGCCGCGCGGCTCGCCCAGCAGGCCGAGGCCGCGCTCGGCGTGGGCGTGCACATCGGCGCGCTCGACTGGCGGCTGCTGCCGCGCCCGGCGCTGGAACTGCGCGATCTCGCCACCGAACAGCAGCGCCCGCTGGAACTGCGCCGGGTGGTGGTGCAGCCCCGCCTGCTGCCGCTGCTGGCCGGCCGCGTGGAACTGCACCGCCTGGAGCTCGATGGCGGCACCATCGTGCAACGCACGCTGCGCGAACTGGGGCGCGGCACATCCCAGCAGAAGAAGCCGACGGCCCCACTTGCCATCGAACTGGACGGTCTGGCGATCCGCGACCTGACCTGGGTGTCGCACAGCGGCGTGGCCGTGGTCTACGCTGGCGATCTGGCCTTCGATGCCGGCCTGCAACTGCGCGAAGCCCGGTTCTGGCGGCCGGGCCTGGAGCCCGTGGCCGAGCTGCAGGTCACGCGCCAGGCGCCGGCGCCGGATGCTTCCACGCAGCGTTTCAGCCTGCGTGCGCGACTGGCCGGCGGCAGCGCCGAGGGCGAAGCCACGCTGCACACCGCGGCCGACGGCGGGCTGCGCTTGCAGGGCGCGCTGGCGCCACGCGGGGTGGAGCTGCAGCAGGCGCTGGCCGCTTTCAACCGGACATCGCCCGTGGGCGGCAAGGCCGATGGCCAGACCCGGCTGTCCGCCAGCGGCGAGAACCCGCTGGCGCTGGCCCAGAGCCTGCGCACGTCCACGCGCTTCACGGTGCGCCCTGCCACGCTGCTGCGCTTCGACCTGCAGCGCGCGGTCGATACGCTGGGCCGCGAACACCAAGGCCAGACGCGGCTGGACCTGCTTGAGGGCCAGGTGGAAACGCAGAACACACCGGGCCAGGGCATGGAGATCCGCTTCACCGACATCCGTGCCCACGCCGGCGCCCTCACGGCCTCGGGCTCGGCCCGGCTGCACGAGCGCCGGCTGCAGGCCAAGGCCGCGGTCGACGTGGTCGACGGCGTGGTCGGCCTGCCGATGACGGTGCAGGGGACGCTCGGCGAACTGCAGGTGCAGGTCTCCAAGGCCCCGGCCATCGGTGCCGCCGCAGGCACCATGGTGCTGCCCGGCATAGGCACGGCCATCGGTGCCGCGATCGGGCGCATGCTGGGCGGTGACGGGGACGCACCCGAAGCGCCGGCGGCCGCGCCGCGGCGCTGAAACGGGCGGCCTGGGCGCCAGCCCTGGGAACGGCCCACTGCGCTACGCTGCCGGTCCTGCAAACAGGAGGACCGCATGCCGCTGGAGTGGAAATACGACGCCGAAGGCGTCGACTGGGACGCCTTGTCCGCGCTGTACCGCGCCGCGCCGCTGGGCGAGAAGAGCCCGCAGCTGCTGCGGACTGTGTTCGGCAACAGCATGTTCAAGTGCTTCGTCCACGACGGCGCGCGGCTTGTCGCGGCGGGCCGGGTGCTGGCCGACGGCGCCGACTGCGCCTATGTCTGCGACATCGCCGTGCTGCCCGCGCACCAGGGCACGGGCCTGGGCAAGCAGGTCGTGCAGCACCTGGTGGATGCCGCGCGCGGGCACAGGAAGATCCTGCTCTACGCCGTGCCGGGCAAGGAGCCGTTCTACCGCCGCTTCGGTTTCCTGCGCATGAAGACGGCCATGGCGATCTTCGAGAACCAGGAGGCGCAGCTGGCGCGCGGCTACCTCAGCGAGGACTGACGGGCTGCCTATCATGCAGGCCGCAGGCGCCACGCACGGCGCCGCCAGGAGGAGATACCAGCCCATGCGACCCGACCCGACAGAGCGCATCCCGCACATCACCCATTACCGCGACTGGCTGCAGCGCACGCGCGGCCTGGACTTCGCCGACTACGACGCGCTGTGGCGCTGGTCCACCACCGACCTGGAGGGCTTCTGGCAAAGCATCTGGGACCACTTCGCCATGCAGTCGCCCACGCCGCACCGTGCCGTGCTGGCCAACGACAGCATGCCGGGTGCCGAGTGGTTCCCCGGCGCCCAGACCAATTACGCGCGCCAGGTGCTGCGCCATGTGGACGCGGCCCACGCCGCGGGCTGCCCGGCCATCGTGAGCGACAACGAGCGCGGCCAGCGCCGCGAACTGTCCTGGCCCGACCTGCGCCGCCAGGTGGCGGCCCTGGCCCTGCACTTGCGCGCCCAGGGCGTGCAGCGCGGCGACCGCGTGGCCGCCTACCTGCCCAACATTCCCGAGACCATGGTGGCCTTCCTGGCCGTGGCCAGCATCGGCGCGGTCTGGAGCGTCTGCGCGCCCGACATGGGCCAGGCCGCCGTGCTCGACCGCTTCCGCCAGATCGAGCCCGTGGTGCTGATCGCCTGCGACGGCGTGACCTACGGCGGCCGCGACCTGGACCGCACCCAGACCGTGGCCGAGCTGCGCGCGGCCCTGCCCAGCGTGCGCCACCTGCTGGTGCTGGACAACCTGGGCGGCCGGCCGCCGGTGGCCGGCAGCCATCCGCTGGCCGCGGTGCTGGCGCGCGACGATGCCGCCACAGCGGCCTTCGAGCCCGACTGGCTGCCCTTCGACCACCCGCTGTGGATCGTCTACTCCAGCGGCACCACGGGCCTGCCCAAGCCCATCGTGCATGGCCATGGCGGCATCGTCGTGGTGGCCCTGGCGCTGTCCACGCTGCACAACGACATCGGCTGCAGCTACGAGGGCCCGGGCAAGGGCGAGCGCTTCCTCTGGTACAGCACCACGGGCTGGATCATGTGGAACTGCCAGGTCGCGGGCCTGTTGGCCGGCACCACCTGCTGCATCTTCGACGGCAGCCCGGGCGGCAGCCGCGAGCAGCCGGACTGGGAGGTGCTGTGGCGTTTCGCCGAAAGCACGGGCGTGACCTTCTTCGGCGCCGGTGCCGCCTACTTCGCCAACTGCATGAAGGCCGGCGTGGACCTGGCGCGCTACCCGGGGCTGGCGCGTGTGCGCGCGCTGGGGACCACGGGCTCGCCGCTCGCCGAGGATGTGCAGCGCTGGGGCACGGCGCAGTTCCGCAAGCTGGGCGTGGACGACATCTGGTGGTGCAACATCTCGGGCGGCACCGACTTCGCGGGCGGCTTCATCGGCGGGCTGCGCACGCTGCCGCTGGTGCCCGGCAAGATGCAGTGCCGCATGCTGGGCTCGGCCGTCGAGGCCTGGAGCGACGAAGGCAAGCCGCTCATCGGCGAGGTCGGCGAACTGGTCTGCACGCGGCCCATCCCCTCGATGCCGCTGTACTTCTGGAACGACGCGGGCGACGCGCGCTACCTGGCCAGCTACTTCGACACGTACCCCGGCGTGTGGCGCCACGGCGACTGGCTGCGCATCGATGCCGACGGCAGCTGCGTGATCTTCGGCCGCAGCGACGCCACCATCAACCGCCACGGCCTGCGCATGGGCACGAGCGAGATCTACAGCGCGATCGAGTCGCTGCCCGAGGTGCTGGACTCCCTGGTGGTCGATCTCGAGTACCTGGGCCGCCCGAGCTGGATGCCGCTGTTCGTGGTGCTGCGCGAGGGCGTGGTGCTGGACGACGCGCTCAAGGGCCGGCTCAACGAGGCCGTGCGCCGCGCGCTGTCGCCGCGCTTCGTGCCCGATGCCATCTACCAGGTGCCCGAGATTCCGCGCACCCTGTCGGGCAAGAAGCAGGAGCTGCCGATCAAGAAGCTGCTGCTGGGCCAGAGCGCCGACAAGGTGCTCAACCGCGGCACCATGGCCAACCCGGCCTGCCTGGCCTGGTACGAGGACTTCGCGCGCCAACACGCGGCGCGGGGTTGAGGGCTTGCAGGACCGGCTGTTTCCCGAGGCCGAGGCGCTGCCGCCCGCAGCGGCACCGCCCGCCGTGGCCGCGCCGCGCTCCCGCTTGCGCCAGGTCAGGCCCGCGCCCTGGCCGGCCGCGTTGGCCGACCTCGCGGCGCGTTTGCCCGCGCGGCTGCATCTGGGCACCTCGTCCTGGTCCTTCCCGGGCTGGGACGGGCTGGTCTGGGAGGGCGAGTACACCGAATCCATGCTCGCGCGGCGCGGCCTGGCGACCTACGCGCAGCACCCGCTGATGCGCGCCGTCTCGTTGGACCGGGCCTTCTACCAGCCCTTGACCGTCGCCCAGTACGCGGCCTATGCGGAGCAGGTGCCGGCCGACTTCCGCTTCGTTGTCAAGGCGCCCAGCGTGGTCGCCGACGCGCTGGTGCGGCGCGAGGACGGGCAGGGCATGCGCGCCAACACCGGCTTCCTCGATCCGGGCCTGGCCTGGTCGGCCTTCGTCGAACCGGCGCTGCAAGGCCTGGGCGCCAAGGCTGGCGCGCTGGTGTTCCAGCTGAGCCCGCTGGCACCGGCCATGCTCGGCCGCATGTCGCACTGGATCGAACGCCTGCAGGCCATGCTGGCCGCGCTGCCGCCCTTGGCCCAGCTGCGCGCCCAGGCGCCGGATCTCGTGATCGCGGTGGAGGTGCGCAACGCCGAGTGGTTGACGCCGGCCTTCGCCCAGGCCCTGCGCGAGGGCGGGGCCACCTATTGCCTGGGCGGCCATGCCAAGCTGCCGCCGATGGCCGAACAGCTGCCCGTGCTGCGCGCACTGTGGCCGGGCCCCATGGTCTGCCGCTGGAACCTGAACCGCCTGCACGGCGCCTATGGCTACGAGGACGCCAAGGCCTTGTACCTGCCCTTCGACAAGCTGGTCGACCCGGACCTGGAGACGCGGGAGGTGCTGGCCCGCGTGGCGCGCGCGACCACGGCGGCGGGCCACCACGCCTACCTCACGGTCGGCAACAAGGCCGAGGGCTCGGCGCCTTTGAGCGTGGAGGCCATGGCGCGGCTGCTGGCGCAGCCGTGATCAGCGCTGTCCGTCGTGGACGGACACGTTTTCCTTGAGCAGGCCGCCCAGGCGCGAGTGCACGCGCCCGCCCGTGCCCATCACGAGGGCGAACAGGATCTCCTTGGGCCTGGGGGCATCCTGGATGCCGACCTCGATGCTGTTGAAGTGGCTGCGCACGTAGCAGGCGTGGATGTAGTGCACGGGCACCATGAGCCGGTAGCCCGCGCCGGCCACGGCCTTGGCCGCCGGCACGATGGCCTTGGGCTCGCCCAGCACCGTGCGCATGGCCCAGCCGCCGGCCTCGTGCCAGACGGCGCCGTGTTCCATCTCGCCGTCCACGCCGACGATGGCGGCCTTGCTGTAGACCTCCACCTTGTCGCGGCCCAGCGTGTCCACGAGTTCCTGCGCGAGCAGCGTGCCGAGGCTGCGCAGCTCGGCCATGAAGGGCATCAGGTCGGGTTCGTAGCGGCCCGCGTAGGGGTTGCGGATCACGGCGCAGGCCGCGGCCAGCTTGAGCGGCGTCTCCACCGGCGGACCACCCTCGTGGTAGGTGGTCTCGATGGTCAGGCTGCGCTTGCGGATCTCGATCAGGGACATGGGGCTTCCTTGCAGGGGAGGAAAGGGGCGATCATCGCCGAAGCGGCGCGCGGTTGACCAGCCAGATGCCGGCCGCCACGAGCGCCATGGCGCCCAGCAGGCTGGGCGTCAGCGGCTCGTGCAGCGCCAGCGCGCCGAACGCCAGCGCACACAGCGGCGTCAGAAAGATGAAGGCCGACAGCCGCGTGGCCGGGTAGCGGCCCAGCAGCCACATCCAGGCCAGGTAGCTCGCGAAGGCGCCGACCACGGTCTGCAGCAGCAGAGAGGTCACGACGAACGGCGTGAGCTGCAGGTCCCAGCGCTCGCCCAGGGCCAGCGACAGCGGCGGGAACAGCAGCGCGCAGACCACCAGCTGGTAGAACAGCAGCTTCTCGGGCGCCAGCCGCGTGAGGCCGGTGGCGCGGATCAGCACGGTGGTCAGCCCCCACAGCAGCGCCGCCAGCAGCGACAGCAGGTCGCCGCGCCAGCTGTCTAGCCCGGTGCCGAAGCCCTCGCGCAGCGCGAAGGCCACGGCCACGAAAGCGAAGGCCAGGCCGGTCCACTGCGCCGGCCGCAGCCGCTCGCTGGGCACCCACCAGGGCAGCAGCAGCGCCACCCAGAACGGCGAGGTGTACAGGAACACCGTGGCGCGCGAGGCCGTGGTGTGCACCAGGCCCAGGTACAGGCAGACGAATTCGCCGAAGAACAGCAGGCCCGCAGCCAGGCCCGCCGCGAGCGAGCCGTCGCGCCCGAACAGCGCAATGCCGCGCCAGCGGCACCAGCCCATCAGCAACAGTGTGGCCGCGACGAAGCGCAGCGCGCCCTGCAGCACCGGCGGCACGTGGGCGATGGTGGCCTTGACCAGCACCTGCTGGCCGCCCCAGAGCACGCAGCAGACCAGCAGCAGGACCACCGCCAGGCCGTCCAGGTGGTCCTTGCGCTGCGCCGGCATGCTCACAGGGGATGCTCGGTGTAGAAGCGCCCGCCGTGGAACAGCAGCGGCGAGGCGCCCGGCCGGTGCGCGCAATGCTCCACCTCGCCGACGAAGATGACATGGTCGCCCTCCTCGTAGCGGCTGCGGTTGAAGCACTCGAAGACGGCGGCCGCGCCGTCCAGCAGCGGCGCGCCGGCCACGCCCTCGCGCCAGGCCACGCCGCTCCAGCGGTCGGCGCCGCGCTGGGCGAAGCGCTCGGCCAGTGCCTTCTGGTCCGAGGCCAGGATGTTGATGGCGTAGTGCGAGCCGGCGCTCAGCGCGGCCATGGAGGAGGCCGCCTGTGCCAGGCTCCATAGCACCAGCGGCGGGTTCAGCGACACGGAGTTGAAGGAATTGGCGGTCAGGCCGATCAGCTGGCCATCGGCCCGGCGCGCGGTGACGATGGTCACGCCGGTGGCGAACATGGACAGGCCCTGGCGGAACTCGGCGGCGGAAAAACTCGGTGCGCGCGCTTGCGGCGGCACGGCGGGAGCAGGCATGGACGGGGAATCTACCCGAACTGCTGCGCAGCCCCGTGTCGCGGGCGGATTTGGCGGACCTGGTGCGAGGGTCAAGGGTGGCGCGGGCGTCCTACGGCAGTTCTGGCTGCTCTCCGACACCGCCGGCGCGGCGGGGACCGCAGAGTCTGCAGATTGCCCATTGCCGCCCGGTTCGCCTGGTGGCCAGGAGAACACCACCATGGCAGCCAACGACAGGCCCCCCGGCTCTTCCAAGCCCCGCGTCAACTACCTGCGCCGCCGCCCCCGGCCCGGGGCACTGGTGCGGCCGGCCGACGACCTGGCCCTGCCGCACGAGCGCGACCAGAGCGAGCAGGACATGACCGACGGGCGAGTGCCACCCGAAGGCCGGCAGGCCCATGGCGACCTGCAGCGCGGCGTGCAGGACACCAGCAAGTCGCCCGAGATGGACCGGACCTACCGTCACCAGAAGGACTGAACCGCGGTCGCGCAGGCGCCGCGCCCTTGCCCGATTTCTGTTAATTTCCGACGCTGCTCCGCTCCATGGCCATCCGGGCCATGGAGTGCCCGATGGACCCCGATCCCCGAAAGGCGCAGCTTTGGACACCCTCGCTTCCCCCACCCGTTTTGGCAGCGGCCAGGCGGTTCGCCGGCTCGAAGACGACGCTTTGCTGGCCGGCCGTGGCCAGTTCACCGACGACGTGGTGCCGCTGGGCCAGCTGCGCGCGGTGTTCGTGCGCTCGCCTTACCCGCATGCCAGCATCGTGTCGGTGGATGCCGAGAGCGCGCGCGGCATGGCGGGCGTGGTGGCCGTCTACACCGGGGCCGACCTCGTGGCCGCGGGCGTCAAGCCGCTGCCCGGCACGGCCGGCTTCAAGCGTGCCGACGGCGGACCGGGCGTCACGCCGCCGCTGCATGCGCTGGCGCACGAGCGTGTGCGCTTCGTCGGCGAGCCGGTCGCCCTGGTCGTGGCCGAGACGCTGCAGCAGGCACGCGACGCGGCCGAGGCGGTGTTCGTGGACTATGCCGAGCTGCCCGCCGTGACCACGCTGGCGCAGGCGCTGTCTCCGGGTGCACCGGTGCTGACCGAGGCCGCGCCCGACAACATCGCCGCCGAGATGCGCCATGGCAACGCCCAGGCCACGGCCGAGGCCTTCGCGCGCGCGCACCACCGTGTCGCGCTGGACATCACGCACCAACGCCTGGTGGCGCTGACGCTGGAGCCGCGCACGGTGCTGGCCGGTGTCGACGCGGCGGATGGCCGGCTGACCATCCGCATGTCCACGCAGATGCCTTCGGGCGTGCGCAATACCGTGGCCGACGCGCTGGGCCTGGCCCGCGAGCAGGCGCGCGTGGTGGTGGGCGACGTGGGCGGCGGCTTCGGCATGAAGACCGGCGCCTACCTGGAGGACGTGGCGCTCGCGCATGCCGCGCACCAGCTGCGCCGCAGCGTGAAGTGGGTGGCCGACCGCAGCGAGGAGTTCCTGTCGACCTACCACGGCCGCGACGTGCAGGCGCGTGCCGAGCTGGCGCTGGACGACAAGGGCAGGATCCTCGCGCTGCGCATCGCCTCGCAGGCCAACGTGGGCGCCTACGCCACGGGCACCGGCGTGGCCATCCAGCTGCTGATCGGCCCCTGGGTGCAGACCAGCGTCTACGACATCCAGACCATCGACTTCCGCTTCCAGGCCGTGCTGACCAACCAGGCGCCCACCGGCGCCTACCGCGGCGCTGGCCGGCCCGAGGCGATCTTCAACATCGAGCGCCTCATGGACGAGGCCGCGCGCCAGACCGGCATCGACCGCATCGCGCTGCGCCGGGCCAACTTCATCCGCCCCGCGCAGATGCCGTACAAGAACCCGATGGCGCAGACCTACGACACGGGCGCCTTCGAGCAGCAGATGGACCAGGCGCTGGCGCTGGCCGACTGGAGCGGCTTCGACGCGCGCGCCAAGGCCTCGGCCGCCCAGGGCAAATGGCGCGGCCAGGGCATCGCCACCTTCCTCGAATGGACCGGCGGCAACGTGTTCGAGGAGCGCGTGACGGTGGAGGTGCAGGCCGACGGCATGATCGAGGTGTTCTCGGCCGTCAACGCCATGGGCCAGGGCATCGCCACTTCGCTGGCGCAGCTGGTCGTCGACGCCTTCGGCGTGCCACCCGAGAAGGTGCGCGTGGTGCTGGGCGACACCGACCGCGGCGATGGCTTCGGCAGCGCCGGCTCGCGCTCCATCTTCACGGGCGGCTCGGCCGTGCGCATCGGCAGCGAGCGCACCATAGCCAAGGCGCGCGAACTGGCGGCCAAGGAACTCGAGGCCGCGGCCGAGGACATCCGCTACGAAGGCGGCGCCTTCACCGTGGCCGGCACCGACGTCTCGATCGGCCTGTTCGAGCTGGCCGCGCGCCAGCCCGAGCGCCGCATCTTCATGGACTCCACGAGCAGCGTGGCCGGCCCGACCTGGCCCAACGGCTGCCACATCAGCGAGATCGAGCTCGACCCGCAGACCGGCGCCGTGGAAGTCGTGGCCTACGCCTCGATGAACGACGTGGGCCGCGTGATCAACCCGCTGATCGTGACTGGCCAGCTCGACGGCGGTGCCGTGCAAGGCATCGGCCAGGCGCTGTGCGAGGAGGTGGTGTACGACAGCGAGACCGGCCAGCCCGTGGCCGGCAGCCTGATGGACTACGCCGTGCCGCGCGCCGACATCCTGCGCGCCGACTTCGTCACGCGCATGGACCAGAGCGTGCCTTGCAAGAACAACCCGCTGGGCGTGAAGGGCGTGGGCGAGCTCGGCACCATCGGCGCCACGCCGACCATCGTCAACGCCGTGGCCGATGCGCTGGCGCGCAACGGGCTGGCAGGCAAGACGACGCAGCTGCAGATGCCGTTGACGGCGGCGCGGCTGTGGACGCTGATGCACGGCTGACGAACGGCCGGCGGCACGCGCGGCGGCGCCGTGCCGGCGAATATATGGTTCATATACGTTCCATATAGAATTAGCGCATGGGCATCGTCAAGATTTCAGACCTCATGCACGAGAACCTGCGCGTGGCCGGCAACGCGCTGAGCCGTTCCATCAACGCGCAGGCCGAGCACTGGATGCGCATCGGCATGCTCAGCGAGATGTACCCCGGACTGGACCACCGCGACATCTGCCAGATGCTGGTGCGGGCCGAGCTGGCCGGCGGCTTCGACATCGCGGCGGTCGCGGCGCCGCCGCCCAGTGGCAAGCCACGCGCCGCGGCGAAGGCCAGGCACTGAGCCATGCTGATGCCCCGCACCGTCGGCATCAAGTCGCCCGAGGAGATCGCCAAGGCGCGCGCGGCCGGCCGCCTGGCGGCCGAGGTCCTCAGCGTCGTTGCGCCGCATGTGGTGCCGGGTGTCAGCACCGAAGAGCTCGACCGCATCTGCCACGCCCACATCGTGCAGGTGCAGCGCGCCACGCCCGCCAACATCGGCTACCAGGGCTATCCCAAGACCGTGCTGACCTCGGTCAACCACGTCGTGTGCCATGGCATTCCTTCGCCGGACAAGATCCTCAGGAAGGGCGACATCGTCAACATCGACGTGGCCGTGGTCCACGACGGCTGGTTCGGCGACACCAGCCGCATGTTCTGCGTCGGCCGCCCGAGCCCGCTGGCGCGCCGCCTGGTCGACACCACCTACGAGGCCATGTGCGCCGGCATCCGGCAGGTGCGGCCCGGCGCCACGCTGGGCGACATCGGCCACGCCATCCAGACCGTGGCGCAGCGCGCGCACTTCAGCGTGGTGCGCGATTACTGCGGCCATGGCATCGGGCGCAACTACCACGAGGCGCCCGACGTGCTGCACTACGGCCGGCGCGGCGAGGGGCTGCGGCTCGAAGCCGGCATGGTCTTCACCATCGAGCCCATGCTCAATGCCGGCAAGGCCGCCACGCGGGAACTGGCCGATGGCTGGACGGTGGTGACCCAGGACCATTCGCTGTCGGCCCAGTGGGAGCACATGGTCGCCGTGACGCCGGACGGCTACGAGGTGCTGACGGTCTGGCCGGACGGCACCGGGGACTACGCGCCGGTGTGAGCCGTCGCGTGGTTTGCACCAACACCGAGGAACAGCATGAAAGTCGAAGGCCAATGCCACTGTGGCGCGATCGCGTTCGAGGCGCAGGTGGAACCAGGCACCACCACGGTCTGCCATTGCACGGACTGCCAGACGCATTCAGGTTCGGCCTTCCGGGCCAACATCTCCGCGCCCGCGGCCAGCTTCCGTCTGCTGCGCGGCGAGCCGCGCACCTACGTCAAGACGGCGGCGAGCGGCGCCAAGCGGGTGCTCGCGTTCTGCGGCAACTGCGGCAGCCCGCTCTACGCCTGCGCCGTGGAGAACCCTTCGTCGTATTCGCTGCGCACCGGCGTGCTGCAGCAGCGCCATGCGCTGGGTGCACCGCGGCGGGAAATCTGGACCCGTCGGCGCCTGCCCTGGGTCCGGCTGGCCGGCGTGGCCGAGACCTGCGACGGCCAGCCGTGACGGCCCGGCTCAGGCCGCCGCGGCGGCCTGGCGCATGGCCCCGACCAGCGTGGCCGGCTCCTGTGCGCCCGACACCGCGAGCTTGCGGTTGAAGATGAAGAAGGGCACGCCGCTCACGCCCATCTGGCGTGCCTGTCGGTCGGCCTCGTCGATCACGGCCAGCGCCTCGGGATTGTCCAGGTGCGCGCGTGCTGCGCCAGCGTCCAGCCCGGCTTCGGCGGCGATGGCGGCCAGCACCTCGGCATCGCCGATGAAGCGGTTCTCGATGAAGTAGGCGCGCAGCAGGCGCTCCTTCACGTCGCTGGCGTCGGCGCCGCTGCGCTGCGCGAAGTCGATCAGCGCATGCGCCAGGCGTGTGTTGGGCTGGCGCGTGATGCCGTCGATGTGGAGCTCCAGCCCGGCCGTGCGGCCCGCGGCGCGCACGCGCTCGTAGATGGCGGTGGCGCGTTCGGCCCCGCCGAACTTCTCTTCGAGGTAGGCCTTGCGGGCGATGCCTTCGGCCGGCAGGTCGGGGTTGAGCTGGAACGGGTGCCAGGTGATCCGCACGGACGGCAGGCCGGCGGCCTCGGGGCTGGCCAGCGCGGCCTCGAGCCGGCGCTTGCCGATGTAGCACCAGGGGCAGACCACGTCGGAGACGATGTCGATCTGAAGCGTAGCGCTCATGCTTTCTCCTCGCGGCGGTGCCAGCCGATGAATTGGGGGGCGATGCGCGCGACCACGGGACCGTCGAAGTCCCAGGACATGCAGCCGCCCATGAAAAAGGGTGGGGTGGTGCGCACCGGCTCGGGCTCGCCGCGCTGCTGGCGCAGGTGGTCGCGGTAGGCGCCCAGGGTCTGGAATGCGGCCGTGGCGGTGCCGAACAGCAGCTCGCGCAAATGGGTGCAGCCGCGCGTGCCGCCGATGGCCTCGTCCAGCGCGCGGCGCCAGCCGCGGCCCAGCGTGGCGCCGATCAACTGGCGCACGGGCGGCTCGGCGCGCGGGCATTCCTCGAACGGCGTGGTCAGCATGGCGGCGTGGATGTCGACGATGGTCATCTGGTCGTCGATGGTCACGCGCACTTCCATGTCGTGCACAGGCGCACCGGCGGCGCGTTCGCGGCCCCGGACGGTTTTGTCGTAGGGCTTGGTGTCGCGCAGGTGGCCTTCGATGTCCCACAGGCCGTCCTCGCGGTGGAAGCCGCGGTAGACGATGTGGCGGTCGTGGGCGGGCGCGCGGGGGGCTGGCGGCGGAAGAGGCATGGCGCTGGCGGATCGGCTGGCAATGCGAAATTTTAGGAGGCCGGTCCCGACCCTGCCTGCGGCCCGCACCATGCCCGCGACGCCTGGGGGACAGGCTCAGGCGGGCTTGCGTGCGAGCAGGAACAGCAGCGAGCCGCTGGCCGCCAGCAGGGCCAGCACCGTGAAGCCGGCGCGGTAGTTGCCCGTCAGGTCGACCAGCACGCCGGCCACCAGCGGCCCTGCGACCTGGCCCACCGCGATGATCAGCGTGGACAGGCCCAGGATCATGCCGATCGCATTGCGGCCGAAGTAGTCGGCGCGGATGGCCTGCATGAGCGGGCCGCGCAGGCCCCAGGCCGCGCCGTGCAGCACCGCGAAGGCCGCCACCATGGCCGTGGCATGGTGGCCATAGGTCAGCAGCAGCAGCGCCACGCCATGGGCCAGCATGCAGCCGGCCGAGAGGTAGCGCTTGTCGTAGCGGTCGCCGATCAGCCAGCCCAGCAGCACGCCGCCGATCTGCGCGCCGGTCAACAGCGTGACCACCAGCGCGGCCTGCGCCACGCTGTAGCCCAGCCCTTCCTTCATGTGGCTGATGGCGTGCACGTTGACGGCCGTGACGACGAGCAGCGCGAAGCCGTGGCCCAGGCCCAGCAGCCAGAAGGCGCGCGTGCGCAGCGCCTCGCGTGCGGTGAACTCGCGCTGCGGCGCCACGGCGGGCGTGGCCGGCCCGCCTGCGGTCGGCGCTGGCGGAGCGGGGTCGCCATCGACGGTGGCGCCGTGGTCCTCGGGCCGGCTGCGGAACATCGAGGCCAGCGGCCAGCCGAGCACGATGGCCAGCACGCCCGAGGCGAAGGCCGTGCCGCGCCAGCCGTTGGCCACGAGGGACCAGGCCACGATGGGCACGAACAGCCCGCCCATGGCCATCCCCAGGTTCATGGCGGAGAGGGCCCGCGCGCGCTTGCGCGCGAACCAGCGGATCACCGCGACGTTGATCGGGAAGTAGCCCGACAGGCTGGTGCCGATGGCGATCACGGCGACGGCCATGTAGAAGCCGGCCACGCTGTCGATGCGGCTGAGCAGCATGAAGCCCAGGCCGAAGGCCAGCACGCCGGCGCGGATCATGGCGCGCGGGCCAATCCGGTCCACCAGCCAGCCCAGCGCCGGGCCCAGCAGCGCCGACTCGGCCGACTGCATGGCCGCAGCGCCCGACAGCGTGGTCTTGCTCCAGCCGCGCTCTTCGGCCAGCACGGCGACATAGGCACCGAAGGCCTGCTGCAGCAGCATGGCCTGCAGGAATTGCAGGCCGCCGCCCGCGCCGACCATGCGCCAGCCGTAGAAGATCTTCATCGGTGTGGCGCGGCGCGCCGTCTCCTCTTGTGGTGGCGCTGACCATACCATCGCGCCCATGCACATGTTCGATCCCGATGCGCTGGAATGCCTGGCCGCCATCGTCGAGGAAGGCGGCTTCGAGCGTGCCGCGCAGCGCCTGCACATCACGCAGTCGGCGGTCTCGCAACGCCTGCAGGCGCTGGAGGCACAGGCCGGCACCGTGCTGCTGGTGCGGCGCCCGCTCAAGGCCACGCCGGCCGGGCAGCTGCTGCTCAAGCACACGCGCCAGCTGCGCCTGCTGCGCGCGGACCTGGACCGCGACATGCGCGCCTTCGCGCCGCAGGCCGGCGGCCGGCTGCGCGAGCAGGAACGCGTGGCCGTGGCGGTGAATGCGGACAGCATCGCCACCTGGGTGCTGCCGGCGCTACAGGAGCCTGTGGCGCAGGGCCTGCCGCTCGAAATCATCGCGGACGACCAGGACTTCACGCAGGAATGGCTGCGCGAGGGCCAGGTGCTGGGCTGCGTGACCACGCTGGACCAGGCCTTGCGCGGATGCCGCATGGTGCCGCTGGGCGCGATGCGCTACGTGGCCGTGGCCGCGCCGGCGTTTGCGCGGCAGCGCCTGGGTGGCGAACTGACGCCGCACAACTTCCACCAGGTGCCCTTCGTGGCCTTCAACCGCAAGGACGACATGCAGCGCGAGTTCGTCTCGCGCCGGCTGGGCCTGCCGCGGCTGGCGCTGAACCAGCTCTTCGTGCCCAGTTCGGAAGGCCAGGTGCGCGCCGTGCTGGCCGGCTGGGGTGCCAGCGTGGTGCCCGAGCTGCTGGTGCGCGGGCTGCTGGCGGCGGGCGAGCTGGTCGACATCGCGCCAGGCCACGCCGAGCGCGTGGCGCTGTACTGGCATTGCTGGAATCTGGAGTCCGAGGTGCTGGACGGACTCAGCGCGGCGCTGACGAACGCCGCGCGCGCGGTGCTGGACTGACTTACTCGTCCAGCGTGGCGCGCAGCGCACGCGCCTTCTCGGGGTGGAACGGGCCTTCGACGCGGGCCAGCACTTCGCCGCGGCGGTTCAGCACCACCACATGCGGCTGCTCCACGCCCGACAGGCCGGTCGAACGTGCGAAGGCGTTGCGGTCGGTGAACACCGGCACCACGGCCGCCTTCTCCTGGGCGTAGCGCTCGCGCAGCCGGTTCTCGATCAGGCTGCGCTCGGCGGCGTCGCCGGGGTCGTTGAGGACCACCATGCGCAGCCAGCGCACGGAGGCATCGCCACTGAGCTGCAGGCCCTGGATCCAGCTGTCGACGGCGGGACGCTGGTCGCGGTGGAAGCTGATGAAGGCCAGCGTGCGTTCGGCGCCCAGGCCTTCGGGCAGGGCCAATGGCTGCTGGTCGAGCTGGCGCGCCTGCAGGCTCGGCAGACGGCCCATCACGCTGGATTCCGTGGGTGCCGCCACGGCGAGCAGCACAGCCGCCACGACAGCAAGACACCATGCCAGGGTAGGGGACCAGACGCTTTTCATACGGTGGCTCCTGTGCGCGACGAGGGGGGTGACCGCAAGATAACGTCCGCGCGACAACCCTGGCTGTGCCGGGTGATTTCCAAACGTAAGCGGTTGCGTCGGATTGCTTCGCGTTGTCAGACTTCCACCAGCAGGTGGGGACGAAAACCCGCCTGCTCGCCGTTCTTCGCATAGCCCAGCGGATTGGCGACGACGCGGCAGCCCCGGTGCACATAGTCGCTGGGCGCATGCAGGTGCCCGTGCAGCCAGAGCCGGGCGTGGGGCAGCAGCGCGTCCAGCGCGTTGCAAAAGCCCGCGGTGCCGGGCGTGAGGCCGTAACGCGGGTCGGCGCTGTGCAGGCTGGGGGCGAAATGGGTGACCACCACGGTGGTGCCGTCGAAGGGCGTGGCCAGCGCGGCGCGCAGCCATTGCTGGCAGGCCAGGCCCTCCTCGCGCATCTCGGCCGCCAGCCAGGGCTGGCCGTGGCGCGTGGTGCCCGTCCGGCGCAGGTAGTGGTCGGCAGCGCGGAAGGCCTTGTGCCGGGCCTTCAACTGCTCCGCCAGCGAGAACTCTCCGCCGCGCCCGGCCGGGCCGATCGCGTCGTAGTCGGTCCACAGCGTGGTGCCGACCAGGCGCAGTGCGCTGCCGTCGGCGGCCGCGCCGGGCAACTCGATCACGGTCCGGTCGAGCCAGCGCAGGCCCAGGCGCTCGCAGGTCTCGCGCAGGCGCAGGGCCGTGGCGTCCACGTCCAGCATGTCGTACTCGTGGTTGCCCGGCACGTAGTACACCGGCACCGGCCAGTCGGCGAACAGACGCAGGCCGAAGTCCGCATCGGCCATGCGCGAACCAGTCTGGTAGGAGCCGACGTCGCCTGCGAGGATCAGCGCATCGGCACCCGCCACAGGCTCGGGCACGAAGTCAGTGTGCACTTCGAGGTGCAGGTCGGAAAGCAGCTGGAATTTCATGGAATCTGGATCCGTGCGGTGCCATGCAAGGGTTATGCGTGAACTGCATGGGCCTGCTCTTGCAACCCTAGGGATAACCCTTATTCTTCACTCACCCTGAACTTTGGACCGCCACAAGCGGTGTTTGTATGTTGATCGTTTCCTGGTTCGCCCGCGTTTACCAAGGGTGGACCGCTTCCGCCGCAGCCTCTGCCCACCAGGGCGCCCGTGATGGCGCCGCCCGCGAAGTCGCCTTCGCGCTGCTGGAGAGCGCGGACAACCTCGCCGGGCACGACCCGCACGAGGCACGCCGCCTGCGCAGCGCCGCGCAGGCCTGGCTCAGCGTGGTGCGCTGACGCGCCGGCTTCACAGCGCAAAAGCCTGTTCGGCCGCGCGCACGACGGCCTGGCGCAGCCACTGGTGGTGGCTCTGCAGGTCGGTGCGGCGGTGCCATAGCGCGGCCACGTGCACGGCCGCCACATCGAACGGCAGATCCTGGTGCACGAGCTGCTCGGCGATGCCCGTGGCGTCGACGAAGTGCCGCGGCAACACCGTCAGCAGGTTGGAGTTGGCCACCACGCGGCCGGCCGTGAAGAACTGGTTGACCGTCAGCACCACGCGGCGTTCGCGCTTGAGCAATGCCAGCGATTCGTCGATGAAGCCATAGGGCCGGCCCGAGAAGCTGACCAGCAGATGGCGCGCGGCGCAGAACTGGTTCAGCGTGAGCGGGCCGCCGGCCAGCGGATGGTCGCGCCGCATCACGCACACGTATTCGCTGTCGTACAGGCGCTGGTGCTCGAAGGGCACGGCCTTGCCGACCTGGGCCCGCGCCGTCAGGTCGGCCAGCACGGCCGGGAAGAAGCCCACGGCCAGATCGGCCGTCTCGTCGTCCAGCAACCGGCGCGGGTCGCGCGTGGTCAGCGGCACCACGCGCAGCGAGATGCCGGGCGCCTCTTCTTCGAGGATGTCCACCAGCCCGGGCACCAGCATGGCGGCGGTCGCGTCGGCCATCGCCAACACGAAAGTGTTGTCAGCCGACAACGGGTCGAAGTTGCTGGGTGCCAGCGAGGCCTGCAACTGCCGCAAGGCTTCGCGCACGGCCGGCCACAACGCCATGGCGCGCGGCGTGGGCTCGATGCCCTGGCCGCTGCGCTGCACCAGTTCGTCGCCTAGTGCGTCGCGCAGCCGCTGGATGGCGTTGCTCACGGCGGGCTGCGTCAGAGAGAGATTGCGCGCCGCACGCGTGAGGCTGCGCTCGGCCAGCACCTCGTCGAATACACGCAACAGGTTCAGATCCAGCGTGCGGAAATTCGGTGGTGCCATGGGCCTTGGGCGTGCAAAAAGTCGGCATGCGACTCTATTCATCACCGAGGTGAATGTCCAGCATCATCAATATAAAGTTGAAGATCACTAGGGCAAACCCTAGTATTCACACCATGACACGCCCACCACGCGGCGTCGAAAGGAAAAACACCATGACCAGCTTCGTTCACATCGACCATCCCCAACAACACCCCGGCGTCGCCCGCGCCGAAGCGGTGATCGAGGCCGCAAGCCGCCTGCGCCAGGGTTTCGACGGCACCCGCGGCATCGCCGCGCTTCTGCTGGCCGCCGTGGTGTCCGCACTGCTCGTGCTGGCCGACCGCATGGTCGACAGCTGGGCCGGCGGCCGCCTGATGGCTGCCTGGGTCGTGCTGTGGCTGGTGGCCTTCGCCGCACTGGCCCTGTTCGCCACCCCGGCCCGTCGCCTGGCCACCGCACTGGTGCAGCGCCTGGACGCGTGGTCGCAACGCGTGGCCCGTGAGCGCGCCGACGAACGCCTGTGGGCCACCGCCCAGACCGATGCCCGCGTGATGGCCGACCTGAAGGCCGCCGTGTCGCGCAGCGAACTGGCCGCCCCGCGCATCGCCGCCGCCCTGCGTGCCGCCGAGGCCCCGGCCCGCATCAGCCTGCGTGAAGTCGTGCAGGGCTGGTACCGCGACGTGCAGAAGGCGCGCGCCGACGTGGCCTTCCTGGCCGCAGCCCATGAAGACCCGCGCATGCTGGCCGAGCTGCGGGCCGCCGCCACCCGCGCCGAGTCGGTGCCCGCCCAGACGCAGACCCTGTTGCGCGGCGACAGCGCCAGCAACGCGTTGCGCGACGCTGCCCACGCGATGGGCGCCCGTCGCAGCTACTACTTCTGAGCCAGCGCGCCCGCCCCGGCCGCGCCGGGAAACCTTTCGAAGCCACCCTCGCGGTGGCTTTTTTCATGAACGGTCGCCGCACAATCGGCTGAATCATGGACTCGACCAAGCTACCGTATGACGCCCATGACGAAAGCCGTTGAATCAGGCACCCGCCTGACGCCAGCCCGCGGCGCGCGTGCCGTACCCCGCAGCGTCTGGGCGCTGGGCTTCGTCTCCATGTTCATGGACATCTCCTCCGAGATGGTCCACGCCCTGTTGCCGCTCTACATGGTGGGCGTGCTCGGCACCTCGGTACTGGCCGTCGGCCTGATCGAAGGCATTGCCGAAGCCACCGCTTCCATCGTCAAGGTGTTCTCGGGCGCCATCAGCGACCGCTTCGGCAAGCGCAAGCTGCTGGCCGTGCTCGGCTACGGGCTGGGCGCGTTGACCAAGCCGGTGTTCCCGCTGGCCGGCACGCTGGATTGGCTGGTGGGCGCACGCTTCGTGGACCGCATCGGCAAAGGCATCCGCGGGGCGCCGCGCGATGCGCTCGTGGCCGACGTGACGCCGCCCGAACTGCGTGGCACGGCCTATGGCCTGCGCCAGACGCTGGACACCATCGGCGCCTTCACGGGCCCGCTGCTGGCCATGGGCCTGATGTGGTGGACGGCGAACAACTACCAGCGGGTGTTCTGGCTGGCCGTGCTGCCGGCCTTCGTGGCGGTGGCCGTGCTCGTGGTGTTCGTGCGCGAGCCCAAGCTGCCTGAGGCCACGCGGCCGCGCAAGCTGCCGCTGCGCAGGAGCGAGCTCGTGCGCCTGGGGCGGTCCTACTGGTGGGTGGTCGGCATCGGCCTGGTCTTCACGCTGGCGCGCTTCAGCGAGGCCTTCCTGATCCTGCGTGCCCAGGCGGTCGGCCTGGCGCCGATGTGGGCGCCGGCCGTGCTGGTGCTGATGGGCGTGGCTTACGCGCTGTCGGCCTACCCGGCCGGGGTGCTGTCGGACCGCCGGCCGCGCCAGGACGTGCTGCTCGCCGGCCTGGCGCTGCTGGTCGCTGCCGACCTCGTGCTGGCCTTCGTGCCGGGCCTGTGGGGGCTGGGACTGGGCGTGCTGCTCTGGGGCCTGCACATGGGTTTCACGCAGGGCGTGTTCAACACGCTCATCGCCGACAGCGCGCCGGCCGACCTGCGCGGCACGGCCTTCGGCATGTACAACCTGCTGACGGGCGTGGCCCTGTTGCTGGCCAGCGTGATCGCCGGCGCGCTCTGGGACCTCGTGGGCTTCGAGGGCACCTTCGCCTGCGGCGCGCTGTTCGCCGCGCTGACGGCCGTTGGCCTCGTGCTGCGGCGGCGCCAGACCGCATAGCGCGCGCCCATGAAAAAGCCACCTCGCAAGGTGGCTTCGTTCATCGGGCAACGGTGTCGGCTCAGGCCGCCAGACGCTTTTCGATCTGCTGCTTGATCTCGCCCATCTCCTTGGGCAGGTGGTAGGCCAGCTGCGTGAACAGCTCTTCGTGCAGCTTGAGCTCGGCTTGCCAGGCAGCCTTGTCGATGCTGGTCACGGTCTGGAACTGCTCGGCGCTGAAGTCGAGGCCAGTCCAGTTGAGTTGTTCATAGGACGGGCTCACGCCGAACACGTGCTCCTGGCCACCCTGGGCCTGGCCTTCCAGGCGGTCGATCATCCACTTCAGCACGCGCATGTTCTCGCCGTAGCCGGGCCAGACGAACTTGCCGTCGGCACCCTTGCGGAACCAGTTGGTGGTGTAGATGCGCGGCAGCGTGGCACCGGACTGCTGCAGCTTGGCGCCCAGGTTCAGCCAGTGCTGGAAGTAGTCGCTCATGTTGTAACCCATGAAGGGCAGCATCGCGAACGGGTCGCGGCGCACCACGCCCTGCTGGCCGAAGGCCGCGGCCGTGGTTTCCGAGCCCATGGTGGCGGCCATGTAGACGCCTTCGTTCCAGTTGCGTGCCTCGGTCACGAGCGGCACCGTGGTCGAACGGCGGCCGCCGAAGATGAAGGCGTCGATCTTCACGCCCTTGGGGTCGTCCCAGGCCGGGTCGAGTGCAGGGTTGTTGGTGGCGGCCACCGTGAAACGCGCGTTCGGATGCGCGGCCTTGGCGCCGGTTTCCTTGGCGATCTGCGGCGTCCAGTCCTTGCCCTGCCAGTCGATCAGGTGGGCGGGCAGTTGCTTGCCCGGCACGTCGTCTTCCATGCCTTCCCACCAGACGTCGCCGTCGTCCGTGAGCGCCACGTTCGTGAAGATCACGTTCTTGTCCAGGCTGCGCATGCAGTTGGGGTTGGTCTTGTAGTTCGTGCCCGGGGCCACGCCGAAGTAGCCGGCCTCGGGGTTGATCGCGCGCAGCGAGCCGTCGGCCTGGGGCTTGATCCAGGCGATGTCGTCGCCGATGGTCGTGACCTTCCAGCCTTCGAAGCCCGCGGGCGGCACCAGCATGGAGAAATTGGTCTTGCCGCAGGCACTCGGGAAGGCCGCGGCCACGTGGTACTTCTTGCCGTCGGGCTTGGTCACGCCCAGGATCAGCATGTGCTCGGCCAGCCAGCCCTGGTCGCGTCCCATGGTGGAGGCGATGCGCAGCGCGAAGCACTTCTTGCCCAGCAGCGCGTTGCCGCCGTAGCCCGAGCCGTACGACCAGATCTCGCGCGTGGCGGGGTAGTGCACGATGTACTTGGTCTTGTTGCAGGGCCACTTCACGTCGGCCTGGCCGGGCTCCAGCGGGGCGCCCACGGTGTGCACGCAGGGCACGAAGTCGCCGTCCACGCCCAGCACGTCGTAGACGGCCTTGCCCATGCGCGTCATGGTCTTCATGTTCACGGCCACGTAGGGGCTGTCGGACAGTTCCACGCCGATGTGGGCGATGTCCGAACCCAGCGGGCCCATGCTGAAGGGCACCACGTACATGGTGCGGCCCTTCATGGCGCCCTTGAACAGCGCGTTCTCGCCGGTCTGCAGCAGGGCGCGCATCTCGGCCGGGGCGGTCCAGTTGTTGGTCGGGCCGGCGTCTTCCTTCTTGTCGGTGCAGATGAAGGTGCGGTCTTCCACGCGGGCGACATCCGACGGATCGGACAGGGCCAGGAAAGAGTTCGGGCGCTTGGCCGGGTTGAGCTTCTTGAATGTGCCGGCATCGACCAGCTGCTGGCACAGGCGCTGGTATTCGGCGTCGCTGCCGTCGCACCAGTAGATGTCGGCCGGCTGCGTCAGCGCAGCGATGTCGGCGATCCAGGCGATCAGCTTGGCGTTCTTCACATATGCCGGGGGATTGATGTTCAGTCCCTGCATCGTGGGTGCGTTCATGGGCTAGCTCCTAAGTTGAAAAATCGTCTTTCACAAAGTCGCTCGCGATGCAAGCAGGCCTTGGACTTGGTGGAAGGCGACAGGTGCAGCCCGGCGCATCAGTCCGGCGCCGGTCGGGAGGCCAATTCTAGGGATGGGGTTTGCGCGTGGAGCCGCATTGGAGACAAAAATCATGCAAAACATGCATGGGGTTATGTCGGCGAAAGCACGGCCGTGACAAAGTTGTCGTCGCGCGGAAGCAACAAATGCTTACAGCGGGGCGCGATGGCGGATCGGAAGCGGGGAGTGCGGGGGAAAACGGCGCCGGCAGCGTGCCAACGCGCGGGAAAGCAACAGCAGGCCGCGTTGCACGGCCTGCGTGAGCCGCAAGGCTCAGGCCATCGAGACGGCGATGAAGGCCAGCAGGAACATCATCACGCCGCCGACGATGGGCAGCACGATGGGAATCATGGGCACCACGGCCTCGACCGGGTCCACCTCATGGGCGGCGACCTCGTGCGGGTTGGGGCTGGCGTGGGAGTCGGACATGTCTCTATTCCTCTCTATACCTTCGCTCTGGAAACGCGGGATTGTAGCGACGGGGTTTCAGCGCAATTCCTTGGCCTCGAAGCCGGCCCGGCCCAGCGCCTGCACGAGCTCGTCCAGATGGCTGCGTCCGCGCGTCTGCACCACGAGTTCGATGTCCACATTCTGTGCCGACAGCGCCGTGAACGCACGCTGGTGTTCCACCTGGTCGATGTTGGCGCCGGTGTCGGCCACCACCGTGGCGATGCGCGCCAGCGAGCCAGGGTGGTCGGCCGCGCTCACGCGCAGCCGGCCCAGCCGGCCCGAGCGCACCATGCCACGTTCGATGATGGCCGCCAGCAGCATCGGGTTGATGTTGCCGCCCGACAGCACCAGGCCCACCTTCTTGCCGCGAAAGCGCTCGGGCTCGCGCAGCAGCGCCGCGAGGCCGGCCGCGCCCGCGCCTTCGACCACGGTCTTCTCGATCTCCAGCAGCATCAGGATGGCCTGCTCGATGTCGCCCTCCTGCACCAGCATCAGCGCGTTCACGCTCTCGCGCACGATGGCCTGCGTGATCTGCCCCGGCGAGCCCACCGCAATGCCCTCGGCGATGGTGCTGGTGCCCTGCACATGCGCCGTGCCCTGCACGGCGTTGACCATGGCCGGAAAGCGCGCCGTCTGCACGCCGACGATCTCGATGCCGGGCTTCAGCGCGCGCGCCGCCGTGGCGATGCCGGCGATCAAGCCGCCGCCGCCGACCGAGACGACCAGCGTGTCCAGCGCCGGCACCTGCGCCAGCATCTCCAGGCCCACCGTGCCCTGGCCGGTGACGATGTCTTCGTCGTCGTAGGGGTGCACGAAGGCCAGGCCCTGGGCCTTGGCCAATTGCTGCGCATGGGCGCGCGCCGCGTCCAGCGAATCGCCGTGCAACACGATCTCGGCGCCGAAGCCGCGCGTGCGCTCCACCTTCACGGCCGGCGTGAAGCGCGGCATCACGATCACCGCGCGCAGGCCCAGGCGCTGCGCGTGGTACGCCACGCCCTGGGCGTGGTTGCCGGCGCTCATGGCGATCACGCCCTGCGCCGCACCGCCGGACTCCACCAGCCGCGCCAGCTTGTTGCAGGCGCCACGCTCCTTGAACGAGGCCGTGAACTGCAGGTTCTCGAATTTGAGGAAGACCTGGGCGCCGGTGATGTCCGACAAGGTGCGCGATTCCACGCAGGGCGTTTCCAGCACCTGGCCTTGCAGCCGGGCCGCGGCCTGGCGGATGTCGTCGAGGGTCAGCATGCGCGCATTGTGGGCCGCAACGACAGGCCTGCGCGCGTTTTTCAGGCGCTGTCTTCCAAACCCCCAAAGCCTGCGTTATCGTGGGCCATCCTTTCTTTGCTGATGGGAGATCTGTCCATGGTGAAGCGTTCGGTCCGTGATCCGGTAGCCGCCCAGGTGATTGCTTCGCCCGGGCTGGAGGCTGCGCCGGTCCTGGACTTGATGTGTTCGCACTTCGTGCTCACACTGGTCGCGCGGCAAGGCCCCAAGTTCAACGTGCGGCGCGACCTGAACAGCCTGCTCGCGATGGCCGGGCGCCACCTGGTGTGGCCGCAGCCCGTGCTGTTGCGCCTGCGCGAGTTCCTGGCCCGGCGCTGCAAGGACAACGAGTTCTGGCGCGGCCACACGCAGCTGTCCACGGCGGAGTTCATGGAGCGCCATGCGATCTGGCGCGGCCCCTACGAAGAAGGCACGCTGTTCTTCTACCTGGACGAGTACGCCAAGGACCAGCCCAAGGACCTGCTGGCCGCGCTCAAGGTCACCTGCGACTGGCTCACGCGTGCGCTCAAGAAGCAGTCCACGCTGGTCGAGAAGAACATCGACGCGCTCTCCGGCCTGCTGCAGCTCAACCGCGCCGAGCGCGCGCTGCTGCTGTACGGCACGCTCGCGCGCTACCAGCGCGATTTGCGCACCATCCTCGTGGAGGTGAAGGTCAACAACGCGCCCGAGGCCTATGCCGCCATCGCCGAGGTCGCCGGCGTCAGCGCCACCGAGGTCGGCGAGGCGCTGCGCGCGGGTTCGCGGCTCGAGCGCATCGGCCTCGTGGAGAACCTGATCTCCGAGCACAACATCACCGACCTGGCCGACCTCATGAAGGTCAGCGAGAAGCTGCCGCCCGTGCTCATGCGCGAGTACCGCGACCAGAGCGAACTCATGGCCGTGTTCACGCGGCCGGCCACCAAGAGCGCGCTGTCCATGGCCGACTTCGGCTTCGTCGCCGACGACGCCGAGGTCCTGGTGGCGCTGCTGCGCAACGCGGTGGCGCGCAAGGAGCCCGGCGTCAACATCCTGCTCTACGGCCCGCCCGGCACCGGCAAGACCGAGCTTGCGCGCGTCGTTGCGCAGGCCGCGGGGCTGGACCTGTTCGAGGTCGAGTACGCCGACCGCGACGGCAATTCGCTCTCGGGCCGCGACCGCTACCGCTCGCTGCAGATCGCCCAGGTGTTCCTCAAGGGAAGCGTGCAGGCGGCGCTGCTGTTCGACGAGGTCGAGGACGTGTTCCCGCCGATCAG
Source organism: Pseudorhodoferax aquiterrae (assembly GCF_014652235.1). Classification (GTDB taxonomy): domain Bacteria; phylum Pseudomonadota; class Gammaproteobacteria; order Burkholderiales; family Burkholderiaceae_C; genus Pseudorhodoferax; species Pseudorhodoferax aquiterrae. The sequence continues at coordinate 105,651 of NZ_BMYK01000006.1, read as the reverse complement.
CACCGAGGCCGCGCAACTCATGGCGCGCGCCGAGCAGATCGCCGCGCCGCCCACCGGTTCGGTCAGCGGCAAGGCCTGGGTCAACCAGATCCTGGAGAGCAACACCGTGCCCACGCTGTGGGTCACCAACCGCATCGAGCAGATCGATCCCGCCTTCCGTCGTCGCTTCGCCTACCACCTGGAGCTCAAGTCGCCGCCACCCGGTGCACGCGAAGGCCTGGTGCGCAAGACCCTCGAAGGCGTGGCCGTGTCCGATGCCTTCGTCGCCCGGCTGACCGAGCGCAAGGGCCTCACGCCCGCGCAGATCCGCACCGCAGTGCGCTTCGCCGGCCTGGCGCGCACCGACGAGGCTGGCACCGAGCAGCTCATCGAACGCCAGCTGCGCAACGCCGACAAGGCCCTGGGCCGGCACAGCGAGGAGCGCGGCGGCATTCCCGCCGCCACCACCTACGACCTGGAGATGCTCAACGTCGAGAGCCGCTTCGAGATCGGCCGCATCGTGCAGGCGCTGCAGGCGCGCGGCCACGGCAGCCTGTGCTTCTACGGTGCGCCCGGCACCGGCAAGACCGCGCTCGCCGAGCACATCGCACGCGCGCTCGACAAGCCGCTGATCGTCAAGCGTGCCAGCGACCTCATGAGCAAGTTCGTCGGCGAGACCGAGCAGCAGATGGCCGCCATGTTCCGCGAAGCCGAGGCCGAAAAGGCCGTGTTGCTGCTCGACGAAGCCGACAGCTTCCTGCAGGACCGGCGCGGCGCACAGCGCACCTACGAGGTCACCGAGGTCAACGAGATGCTGCAGGGCATGGAGCGGCACCGCGGCGTGTTCGTCTGCACCACCAACCTGATGGACCGCATCGACCAGGCCGCGCTGCGCCGCTTCACGTTCAAGATCCGCTTCAAGCCGCTGCTGCCGGCCCAGCGTGAACGCATGTTCGTGGTCGAGGCGCTGGGCGGCGATGCGGCACGGCTGGATGACGCGATGCGCGCGCGCTTGCAGCGGCTCGAGCACCTGTGCCCCGGCGACTTCGCGGCCGTGCGGCGCCAGGTCGACATCCTGGCTGCCGACATGGCGCCCACGGAATTCCTCGAACAGCTCGAGGCCGAGCACCGCATCAAGCCCGAGGTGCGCGAGGCGCGCGGCATCGGCTTCGTGCAGTAGTTCAGAGCAGCGCCAGCGTCTGCGCGTCGGGCTGCCCGCCGTAGTAGCGCGCGAGCACCGCGGCGAATTCGGGCTGTTGCGGCACCGCGGCCTGGAACAGCGTCATGCACGAACGCAGCTTGAGGTCGTCAGGCGAACCGAAGATCGCGTGCGCGCTGCGGCCTTGCACCGCCAGCACGAGGCCCGTGGCCTGCAGCAGTCGCGGCCCCAGCACCGGGTGCGCGGCATAGGCCTGGGCCTGCGCCAGCGAGGCCAGGCCGAAGCGCCGCGCCATGCCGCTGCGGCCCAGCGCCACGTGCTGCGGGAAGACGAACCACATCCAGTGGCTGGTCTTGTGCCCGGCCTGCAGTTCGGCGCAGACCTGCGACCAGACCGGCTCCTGGGCGTCAAGGAAGTGCGCGAAGTCGTCCATGGCGCCCTCAGCCCTGCTGGCACACGCGCAGCACGTCCTCTCCGTACTTCTCGAGCTTGGTCGCGCCCATGCCGCTGATGCCTTGCAGGTCGTCCAGCGTGTGCGGCGCGCGCTGCGCGATGGCGGCCAGCGTGGCGTCGTGGAAGATCACGTAGGCCGGCAGGTTGTGGGCCTTGGCGACCTCGGCACGCCAGCCCTTGAGCGCGGCGAACAGCGCCTGGCCCGGTGCGTCCAACGGCGCGGCGGCGGGCGCCACGCGGTCGCCGCGCGATTTGGACGCGCGCGGCTTGCGGCCGGCGGGTGCGGAAGCCGATTCGCGCAACCGCACCGGCACTTCGCCCTTGAGCACGGCACGCGAACCATCGGTCAGCTGCAGCGTGTTGAACTTCTCGGCATTGACGGCGATGGCGCCCGTGGCCACCAGCTGGCGCAGCACGCTGCGCAGCTGCGCTTCCGACAGCTCCGCGCCGATGCCGAAGGTGCTGACCTTCTCGTGCTGGAACTGCTGGACCTTCTCCGTCAGCTTGCCGCGCAGGATGTCCATGATGTGGCCGGCGCCGAAGCCGATGCCGCTGTGCTGCTGCACGCGGTAGACCGTGGACAGCAGCTTGCGCGCGGCGTCGGTGGCGTCCCAGACCTCCGGTGGCGCCAGGCAGTTGTCGCAGTTGCCGCAGGCGCTGCTGGCCTCGCCGAAGTAGTTGAGCAGCCGCACGCGCCGGCAGTCCGTCGCCTCGGCCAGCGCCAGCAGCGCGTCGAGCTTGCCGCGCATGACCTTCTTGAAGGTCTCGTCGGCCGGGCTCTCGTCGATCATGCGGCGCTGGTTCACCACGTCCTGCAGGCCGTACGCCATCCAGGCGTCGGCGGGCTCGCCGTCGCGGCCGCCGCGCCCGGTCTCCTGGTAGTAGCCCTCGATGTTCTTGGGCATGTCCAGGTGCGCGACGAAACGCACGTCGGGCTTGTCGATGCCCATGCCGAAGGCAATCGTCGCCACGACCACGATGCCGTCCTCGCGCAGGAAGCGGTCTTGGTGCTTCTGGCGCACGGCAGCGTCCAGGCCGGCGTGGTAGGGCAGGGCGTTCACGCCGGCCATGCACAGCGCATCGGCCACCTCTTCCACGCGCTTGCGCGACTGGCAGTACACCACGCCCGCTTCGCCATCGTGGTCGCGCTCGATGAAGCGCAGCAGCTGCGTCACCGGGTCCTTCTTCTCGACGATGGCGTAGCGGATGTTGGGCCGGTCGAAACTGCTGACGAACTGGCGTGCCTCTTCCAGCTGCAGCCGCTCGACGATGTCGGCGCGCGTCAGCGCGTCGGCCGTGGCCGTCAGCGCGATGCGCGGCACGCCGGGGTAGCGCTCGTGCAGCAGCGTGAGCTGGCGGTACTCTGGCCGGAAGTCGTGGCCCCACTGGCTCACGCAGTGCGCCTCGTCGATGGCGAACAGCGCCAGCTTGCCGCGCGCGGCCAGGCCGTCCAGCAGCTCGAGGAAACGCGGCGTCACCACACGCTCGGGCGCGGCGTAGACCAGCGTCACCTCGGCGCGGGCGAGGCGGCGCTCCAGGTCCTGGGTGGCAGCCCAGTCCAGCGTGGAGTTGAGGTAGGCCGCGGCGACGCCGGCTTCCTCCAGCGCGCCGACCTGGTCGTGCATGAGCGCGATCAGCGGCGAGACGACCACGGTCACGCCCAGGCCGGCGTTCTGCCGCGCGATCGCCGGGATCTGGTAGCACAGGGATTTGCCGCCGCCCGTGGGCATCAGCACCAGCGCGTCGCCGCCCTCGGCCACATGGTCGACGACGGCCTGCTGCTGGCCGCGGAACTGCGCATAGCCGAAAGTCTCGCGCAGGATGGAACCGGTCACTTCACGCATCTCGCCACACCTGCCTACATCTGCTCCCAGGGCAGGCCGTCGAAGCGCCAGCCGTTGGTGCGCGAGCGCTGCAAGTCCTCGTTCAGGTCACCCTCGAAACCGTGCACGACGGCCACCACGTCGCCGAAGCCCGCGGCCTCCAGTGCCTGGCCGGCATCGATGGCCCTCTTGCCGCTGCGGCAGATCAGCACCACGGTACGGTGGCGGCTGCCGGCGGCACGGTCGACGGCCGCGACGAACGCGGCCGGGTCCGGCGTCATGTCCGGATACTCGTACCAGGGGATGTTCTGGGCGCCCGGCGGATGGCCGACACAGCGGAACTCGACCTCCATGCGCACGTCCACGAACAGCGGCGGATCGCCGGCGCCCTCGGCCGCGTCCTGCGTGCGTTCCAGCAGCAGGTCCCAGGCCTGCTTGGGAAGGAGTTCTTGCATGGCGCGATTGTCACCCGGCCATGAGGCCGCTGGCGCGCAGCACACGCCGGCCGATGGCCTCGTTCAGCACCGCGCCATGCGCGCGGGCAGAACCCACCAGCGTGAACCAGCGCTTGGCCCGCGTGATGCCGGTGTAGACCAGCTCGCGCGTGAGCACCGGGCTGCCCTGGTCGGGCAGCACGAGCGCGGCGTGCTCGAATTCCGAGCCCTGCGACTTGTGCACCGTCATCGCGAACACGGTCTCCACCGCCTGCAGCCGGGCCGGCAGCACCCAGCGCACGGCGCCGCTGCCGTCGCCGGCCGGGAAGGCCACGCGGCGCACCGGGGCGGCACCCGGCTCGGGCGCAGGCAGGTCCAGCGTGAGGCCCACGTCGCCGTTCATGAGCGACAGGCCGTAGTCGTTGCGCGTGACGAGCACGGGCCGGCCCGCGAACCAGCCCTGCGTGCCCTGCAGCAGGCCGGCCTCACGCAGCAGTTCGGCCACGGTGGCGTTGAGCCCCGTGACACCCCAGGGACCTTCGCGCAGCGCGCAGAGCAGCTGGAAGCGCCCCAGCGCCTGCAGCAAATCTCCCGCCCAGGCATCCCAGGCCGCGGGCGCGGCATCGTCGGCCGGGCGCGTGGCGTGCATGCGGCGCAGGTAATGCGCGTGGCCGTAGGGCGCGGCGCGCTCGGCCAGCACCAGCGCGCGCAGCTTCGCATCTTGCGCGAGCAGCGCGGGTGGCTGGCTCAGTCTGCAGCTGCGCAGGTCGTCCAGCCCGGCGCGCCACAGGGCCTGGGCGGTGCGGCCGTCGCCCGCGTTGACGGCCTGGGCCAGCTGGCCGATGCCGCTGTCGGCCGTGAAGCGGTGGCTCACGCGCAGCATGGCGATCGCCTGGTCCAGCGGCTGGCCGGCGGCGTCCTGCAGCGCTGGCGGCGGCTGTTGGCCGGCGGCCTCCTGCAGCCATTGCGCGGTGGCGGCGTCGTAGTGGCCTTCCTGCGCGCGGCTGCACAGCTCACCGAGCACGGCGCCGGCCTCCACCGAGGCCAGCTGGTCCTTGTCGCCCAGCAACACCAGGCGCGCGCTGGGCGGCAGCGCCTGCAGCAGTCGGGCCATCATTTCGAGGTCGACCATGGAGGCTTCGTCGACGACCAGCACGTCCAGCGCGAGCGGGTTGCCCGCGTGGTGGCGGAAATGCCGGCTCTCGGGCTGGGGGCCCAGCAGCCGGTGCAGCGTGGTGGCGGCGCTGGGCACGTGGGGGCGCAACGCCTCGCCATGCGGCAGCGCGTCCCAGGGCAGACGGTCCAGCGCGCCGCGGATGGATTCGGCCAGCCGCGCCGCGGCCTTGCCGGTGGGCGCGGCCAGGCGGATGCGCAGCGGCTCGCCGCCGCCCTGCAGCGCCATGGACTGCAGCAGCGCGAGCAGGCGCACGACGGTGGTGGTCTTGCCGGTGCCGGGGCCGCCCGTGACGATGGCGAAGCGCTGGCGCAGGGCCAGCGCGCAGGCCAGCTTCTGCCAGTCCGGGGCCGGTGCCGTGAACAGCGCGTCGAGCACGGGCCGGATCTGCGCGGCCGGGGCCACCGGCTCGGGCGCCAGCCGCGCGCCGACCAGGGCACGCACCTCGCGCTCGTGCTGCCAGTAACGGCGCAGGTACAGGCGCGGACCCTGCAACACCAGCGGCGCGTTGCCGGGGCCGGCCTCGCAGAGCCGGCTGGCGCGCAGCGCGGCGCACCAGGCGTCCAGCCGCAGCGCCTGCAGCCACTGGCTGGGCGTGCGCTGCAGCGGCGCGTCGGGTGCGTGGGCGGGCGGCAGCGAGAGGCTGGTGCTGCTGTCGGCCAGTGCGGCCTGCAGGTCCAGGCAGACATGGCCGCGGCCCAGCTGGTGGCTGGCCAGCGCGGCGGCCAGCAGCAGCGGGGCGCCGGCACCGGGGTCGAGCTCCAGCAGGAACAGCGCGAAGCTGCGGTCCAGCTCGCGCAGCCAGCCATGCTCCACCCATTCGCCGAGGTCGGCCAGCAGCGTGGCGCAGTCGTCCAGCGGCGGGGCGGGGGCGTCGAACAGGTCAGGCTGGGTCATGGCGGAACAGGGTGTCGAGCGCTTCGATCAGCGCCCGCGGCGGCTTCGTCGCGAACACGCCCTGCGTGTCGGCTTCGGCGCCGCGCAGGAACAGGTACAGCGCGCCGCCCACATGGCGGTCGTAGTCGTAGTCGGGCAGCCGCGCGCCGAGCAGCCGGTGCAGCGCGAACACGTAGAGCAGCACCTGTACGTCGTAGCGGTGCGTGAGCAGCGCCTGCTGCATGGCGGCGGCGTCGTAGGCGCGCGCGTCGGGGCCGAGCCAGTTGGACTTGTAGTCGGCCACCCAGTAGCGGCCCTCGTGCTCGAACACCAGGTCCATGAAGCCCTTGAGCATGCCGGCCAGCCGCGTGCCGGCCAGGGCCGGGCGCGGCGCGGCGTCGAAGGTGTGGGCCGTGACCAGCGCGTCGATGGCGCGCGTGTCGGCGCGGTGGATGGGGAACCAGAACTCCAGCTCGGTCTGGTACTGGGCCAGGCCGTCCAGCGCCACGGGGGTGGCGTGGCCGGGCAGGGCGAGCGGCAGCTGCAGCCAGCGCGGCACCCAGTCGCACAGCGGGTCGATCCAGGCCTCCCAGCCGCGCACGGCGCAGCGGCGTGCGACAAGGTCGCGCAGCGCCTGCGGCTGCGCCACGACCCGGGCGAAGCCTTGCTGCGCGCACCATTCCAGCAGGCCGTGCAGGAAGCTGCCGGGCTCGGCGCCGCGCGGGAAGGCGTGCCAGCTGCCGGCGGCAGGTGGCCGCGGGCTCTCGGCGTCCTCGCCGGGCTCGGCCTCCTCCATGGCCTGGTCCTGGCGCGCGTCCTCCGGTTCGGCGGCTGCCGCACCGAGCTGCTGCACCAGCGCCGAATAGCTCGCGATCCACCAGGGCGCATGGCCCTGGCGCTGTGGCAGGCGTGCCGGGCCCACGGGCGGTGGTGCGGCGGCCTGCCAGGTGGCGTCGTCGGGTGGGGGTGCGGGTTCCAGCGCGATGTCGTCGCAGCCTGCGGCCAGGGACTGCAGCTGGGCGCGGTAGCTGGCCAGGTCGTCGATGGGCGCGCCGCCCGACAGCACATGGCCCAGCGCGCTGCGGTGCAATTGCGGCTTGCCGGCGTTGCCCGGGGCCAGCGGCGCCACGCCCAGCCACAGGCCGTGGCGCGCGCGCGTGAGCGCCACGTACAACAGGCGCAGGTCCTCGGCCAGCCGCTCTTCCTCCGCGAGGGCCCGGGCCTGGGTGTACTGGCCGTCCAGCTCGAGCACACGCGCATCGGCCGTGGTGTCGTGGAAGCCCAGCGTCTCCTGCTTGCCGCTCTTCGTCTCGCGCCAGGCGCTGATGAAGGGCAGCAGCACCAGCGGGTACTCCAGGCCCTTGGACTTGTGGATGGTGACGACCTTGATCAGCGCGGCATCGCTCTCCAGGCGCAGGATGTCCTCCTCGCCCTCGGGATGGGCCAGGCGCTCGGCCAGCGCACGCAGCAGCGCGTGTTCGCCGTCGAGTTCCACGGCGCGGCGCTGCAGCCATTCCGCCAGGTGCAGCACATTGGTCAGCCGGCGCTCGCCACCGGGCTCGGCGAGCCAGCGCGCGGGCAGGCCGAAGTCGTGCAGCAGCTGGTGCAGCATGGGCAGCACGCCGTGGCGCTGCCACAGCTCGCGCAGCGCGCGAAAGCGCAGCGCCAGGGCTTCCCAGGCCAGCTCGTCCTCGCGCAGGCGGGCCAGCTCGGCCAGCGGCATGTCGATGGTGCGGGTGGCCAGGGCGCTGCGCAGCAGGGCCTCGTCGGCCGGGGCGGCGCAGGCGCGCAGCCAGTGCAGCAGGTCCTGCGCCTCGGGCGTGGCGAACACCGAGGCGCGGTCGGACAGGTAGACGCTGCGCAGCCCGCGCGCCGCGAGCGCGGCACGCACGGCATCGGCCTCGCTGCCGCTGCGCACGAGCACGGCGATGTCGGCCGGGCGCAGCGGCTGCAGTTGGTCGCCGCGCACGAAGCCGGTGTGGCCCGCATCCGCGCCGCGCAGCCAGTGCACGACGGCGCTCGCGCTGGTCTCGGCCATGCGCTGGCGGTATTCGGCGCTGCCCACGCGCGGCTTGTCGGCGTCCGCCGGCGGCTCCAGCGACCACAGCGTGAGCGCCTTGGCCGGCGCGCCGTCGATCTGCAGCCATTCGGGCCGGCCGCGGGCGTGCACGGGCACGAAGGGCACCGGGTTGCCTGCGTCCTGCGCGAAGCGGAAGGCCGCGCGCGGCTGCTGCTCGGCGTGCAGGAACAGGTGGTTGACGGCGCGCACCACGGCTTCGGTGGAACGGTGGTTGGTGTCCAGCGCGTAGAGGGCATCGCCGGTGTCGCGGCTCGCGCGCAGGTAGGTGCGGATGTCGGCGCCGCGAAAGCCGTAGATGGCCTGCTTGGGGTCGCCGATCATGACCAGGCCGCAGCCCTCCACGGCGTAGATGCGGCGGAAGATGCGGTACTGCACCGGGTCCGTGTCCTGGAACTCGTCGATCAGCGCGAGCGGGAACTGCGCGCGGATGCGCGCGGCCAGCGCCGCGCCGCCTTCGCCCTGCAGCGCGCGGTCCAGCTGCTGCAGCAGGTCGTCGAAGCCGAGTTCGGCCCGGCGCTGCTTCTCGGCGGCCAGGGCCGCGCGCAGCGCATGGGCGGCCTGCGCGGCCAGGCGGGCGCGCAGTTCGTCGATGTCAATGCCCTCGCTGGCATGCAGCCATGCGTCGATGGCGTGCAGCGCGGGGTGCTCGGGCAGCTGCTGGTTCTTCTTGAGCCTGGCACCGGCCAGACCGAACAGGGCGATGTTCTTCGGCGCGGGCGCGCCCTGGCTCCAGTCGACCAGGGCCTGCAGCCAGCCGGCGAAGACGGCCTCGTCGTCCTTGTTGCGGTAGCTGGTGCCGCTCAGGTGGGGGCGGGCGGCATGCCACAGGCGTTCGAGGTCTTCGCGCGCGGCGGCCCAGGCGGCGCGCGCCGTTTGTTCCAGCGCATCGGCGCGCTGGCGCGTGGCGCCTGCGGCGTGCAGGGCGGCCAGGGCATCGTCGGACGCGGGCAGCGCGCTGCCTTGCAGTTGCAGCAGCGCATCCTCGCGGCGCAGCAGGGGCTCGACCGCTTTCCACAGCGCCTCGGGGTGGGCGAAGCACTGCAGCAGCATCTGCGCGGCCGGCGCCGCGAGCGGGTAGTAGTGCCGACGCCAATGGTCCTGCAGCACGCGCTGCTGCAGCGCGGCCAGGTCGGTCTGCAGGGTCTGGCGGAACAGGCTGCCGCTGTCGAAGGCGTGCTCGCGCAGCATGCGCCAGGCCCAGCCGTGGATGGTGGCCACGGCGGCTTCGTCCATCCACTGCGCAGCCACGCGCAGGCGGTGCGCGCAGGCCGGCCATTGCGCGGGCGGGTAGTCGGCACGCAACGCGTCCAGCACATCGCCGGGCGGGGCCTCGGCCTCGCCCGCGAACACGCGCGCGGCCTCGTCCAGCCGCGCGCGGATGCGCTCGCGCAGTTCCTGCGTGGCGGCCTCGGTGAAGGTCACGACCAGGATCTCGGGCGGCGTCAGCGCGCGCGCGAAGGCTGTGCCATCCGCGCCATGGCCCAGCACCAAGCGCAGGTACAGCAGCGCGATGGTCCAGGTCTTGCCGGTGCCGGCGCTGGCCTCGATCAGGCGCTGGCCGTGCAGCGGGAAGTGCAGGGGGTCGAGGGCTTGAACGGCGCTCATGCCGCGTCCTCTGCCGGCTGCCCGCGGTGTGCCCCGCCCAGCGCGCGCCACAGTGGCCCGTACAAGGCCTCGCTCCAGTCGCGCAGGCCACGGCCATCGGCCGTTCGCGCGGCCTGCAGCGCGTCGAAATCGGCGAACACGCGTGCGAGCGCCGGGCGCTGGCCTTCTCCGCTGGCATGCTGGCCGCCCTCGTAAAGCGCCTGCGCGGCGCGCAGTTCGCCGGCCAGCACCGCGAACGCGGTCTTGCAGGCCACCGGCAGCGGCTCGGCCAGGCCGGCGGCCCAGGCCTGCACGAGCGCGGACAGCGTGGCCGTGGCGGCCTCGGCATCGAGTGCGGGCAGGCGCAGCAGGCCCGACTCGCTGGCCAGCAGCGTGAGCGTGGGGCCGGCCGCGATCTGCAGCGCCAGGTGCTGGGGCCAGTGCCGCACGATGTGGTGCCAGGCCAGCGTGGGGCCCTTGTGCAGCCGGCCGTTGGCCAGCACCAGGCAGGCCGGCAACTGCTCGGCATCGGCAGGCAGGCGGCGCTGCGGCAGCGGGTCGTCGAAGGCGATGGCCGTGGCCGGATCGGCCCAGCGCAGCGCGTGGCGCTGGTCTTCCAGCGCTGGCCAGCCTTCGAGCGCGTCCAGGTAGTGGCCCAGCGTGCGCAGCAGCGGCTGGGCCAGCGCGCTTGCGGCGATGGGTCCGAAGGCCTGCAGCGGCAGCTGGCCGGCGCGCGCGAGCGCGGTGGTCTGCTCGGCCAGCGCCTCGGCCAGTCCCGCGCGTGCGGCGGCGGGGCTGGGCTGGGCGTCGCACCAGGGCTGCAGCGCGGCGCGCAGGTCGCGCTCCAGCGTCCATTGCTGTAGGCTGTCCAGGCCGAAGGCCTCGTCGTCCTGCGTGTCCTCGGCGTGCAGCGCCAGGCCGGTCTGCAGGCGCTGGCGGAAGAAGGCCTCCACGGGCTGGGCCAGGAAGTCGGCCAGCGGGCGCAGCGGCTGGGCGTTCTCGGGCTGCCAGGGCGGCAGCGGCGTGCCGGGGCCGCTGGCGGCGGGGGTCTCGGCATGGGCGGCCTGCCATTCGCGGCCGTAGCTGTAGAGCCCGTCGATGGCCGGCGCAGCCGGCGCACCGGGCGCGAAGTAGCGCGGACTGAAGGGCTGCAGCGGGTGCTCGGTGGTCAGGGCCTGGAGCAGGTCGGCGCCGCCTGCGGCCTGCCAGCCGGCCGCGAGGTGGTCGCGCAGCTGGCCGACCAGCACGCTGGGCGCGCGCGCGCTGTGGTCGCGCACGTTGCGGCCCACCCAGCTGATGTAGAGCTGCTCGCGCGCCGACAGCAGGGCTTCGAGCAGCAGGTAGCGGTCGTCGTCGCGGCGCGAGCGGTCGCCGGGGCGCCAGTCGCTCTGCATGAGGTCGAAGTCGGCGCGCACCATGGGACGCGGGAAGTCGCCGTCGTTCATGCCCAGCAGGCAGACCACGCGGAACGGGATGGCGCGCATGGGCATCAGCGTGCAAAAGCTCACGCCGCCCGTCATGAAGCGCTGCTGCAGCCCCTGCTGCTCGAGCACGGCCAGCCAGCGCTCGCGCACCACGGCCAGCGGCAGCGGATCGGCAAAGCCGGCGTCCGCGCACTCGTCCAGCCACTGGTCCAGCCCCTGCAGCAGCTGCTGCACGCGCAGCTGCTCGCGTGTGTCCACGGGCGCGAAGAAGCCCTGCAGCAGCGCGCGCAGGCGTTCGGCCCATTGCAGCGGCGGCGCCGGCTGCGTCAGGGTGGCCAGCGTCTCGCCGAGCGCGCGCAGCAGCGCGGCCAGCGGGCCCAGCGCGGCGGCGTCGAGCCCGCCGATCTCGTCGAAGGGCGCGATGCCTTCGAAGGCCTCCCCCTCGCCGACCGCGAAGCCCAGCAGCATGCGCTGCAACCCGAAGCGCCAGCTGTTGACCTCGCCGGCCGCGCCCAGCGATTGCTGCGCGCGCTGGGCGGCGTCCAGCCCCCAGCGCACGCCCGCGCCTTCGATCCAGCGCTTGAGCTGGGGCAGGGCTTCGTCATCGAGGCCGAAACGCACGCGCAATGCGCCGACCTCCAGCAGATCCAGCACGTCGCTGGCGGTAAAGCGGCTGTCGGGCAGCTGCAGCAGCAGTTCCAGCGCCACCAGCAGCGGCTCCTGGCCGCGCCGGCCCTGGTCGGCCACGGTGTAGGGAATGTGGCGGGCGTCGCTGCGCGGCAGCCGGCCGAAGACGGCCTCGATGTGCGGCGCGTACGCATCCACGTCGGGCAGCATCACGATCACGTCGCGCGGCTGCAGCGTGGGGTCGGCGTCGAAGCGGGCCAGCAGCTGGTCGTGCAGCACCTCCACCTCACGCTGGGCCGAGTGCGTGCTGTGAAAGCGCAGCGAGCGGTCCTGCGCCACATCGACCGCGGGCCAGCGCGCGCGCGTTTCGGCCAGCGGGCGCAGGTCCAGGATGTCGTCCTGCAGCTGCTGCAGCAGGCCGGCGGGGGCGGCGTCCTCGCTGAACAGGTCGATGCGGCCGCTGCCGATGCCGCTCCAGGCGGCGCGGTACTGGTCCGGCTGGTCGAAGCTGTCGATCAGGTGCAGGTAGTCGCGCCCCTGCTTGCCCCAGGCCGCCAGCAGCGGGTGGGCATGCTGGTGCAGCGCGGCCTCGTCGAGCTGGGCCGGCATGCCGGCGCGCCGGGCCTGGCGCCGGTAGGGGCCGCGCAGCAGGTCCTGGTCGGCCACGATGTCGGTCCAGTGGTGGCGGCAGGGGTTGTGCACGAACAGCATGACCTGGGCCACGCCCGCGATCGCGGCCAGGGCCTGCAGCGTCTGCGCGGGCAGGGTGGAGATGCCGAACACCACCACGCGGCGCGGCAGGCCGGCCGGGCCGCTGTGTCCTTCGAGAGCCGCGATGAAGCGCTGGTGCACGCCGGCGCGGCTGCCGGCTTGGCCGGCGGCGCCCGCGTCGGCGACCAGCGCGCGCCAGAGCAGGGCCTGCCAGCGCTGGTCGGCGGGCAGGGCGTGTTCGCCGCGGCGCAAATTGCGCACCACGTCGCGACCATCGGCCCAGTCGGCCAGCCAGTCGGCGCGGTAGACCTGGTACTGGTCGAACAGGTCGGCCAGGCGCTGGGCCAGCTGGTGGCGCTTGCGCAGGTCGGCGTCGTCGGCCAGGAAGCGGGCGAGCGGCGCAAAATCGTCCTGGTCCAGCAGCCCGGGCAGCAGGCGCATCAGGCGCCAGGTCAGTGGTGCCTCGTCCAGCGGCGAGCGCTCGGGCACAGTGCCCGGGCCCAGCACGGCGCGGTAGGCGCGCCACAGGAACTGCGCGGGCAGCTGCAGTTGCGTGGCGGCCGTGATGCCCAGGCCGCCGCCCCCGGGGTCGTCCGCGTCGGCCGCCAGCGCGAGCTTGAGCCACTGCGCGATGCCGTTGCTCTGCACCAGCACGACCTCGTTCTCCAGCGGCGCCAGCGGATGGCGGCGCAGCCAGGCCACGAGCAGCTGGCGCAGGTCCTCCGGCCGGTTGCCGTGCAGGACCATGAGGCCGGGTTGGAGGAGAGGCGTCACTTCAAAGGCGTGACGCCTCCGCGTCGCCCAAAGCCGAACGCAACACGGAACACATCCGGCATTTGGACACGTTTTCCCTCCATGCGCTGCACCATTCCGAGGGCTTCAAGATCCAACAAGATGCCGGAAGGGCCTTGTTCTAGATTCTGCGGAGGAAGGTTCACCGCTGCTTTCCCCCTCTTGAGGAGGGCTTCTAGCTGGTCCAACGTTTGATTCGCTTTCCAAAGCTTTTCAATTTCAGCAGCAGTGCAAGGGACTGTCAGGTTGCCGCGCAGTGGTTCCATGACTCGCCCCACCCATGGGTAGTCCTCGGTGATTTCTTGCACGCGAATCTGTGAGGCCTCCTGCACGCCGCGTTGAATACCTCGATAGTCCAGCGGAAGCGCGTAGTCCTCCTCGGTTTCGGACGCCGCCTTACCCAACGCGGCCAGAAAACTGCGTGGGCTGACTTGGTTGAGACCATCCTGCAGATGATTGACGAGCCAGGTGTAAGGTTTGCCGCGCTTCACGCTACTGCCCATAGCTTTGCCAGCAATCCTTTCAAACAACGCTTCCTGACGGTCTTCATCCTTGCGAAGGTTAGACGGAACCGCCCAGTCACCTGCTGCGGCAGTCGACTTTCCGCGCTCTGCCCACGCTGCGAAATGCTTGCGACTTACCGGTGCATTGCCAAGACACTGGTACAGCAGTGCATAGAGATCTGCCCGGTGCCAAACGAGAGACGCTTTGGTTGCTAGTAATTTGGAATAGTCCGCAAAACTCGTTACGGCGGGGTCTTGCAGCAAATCGGGGCGGACAAAGACCTTGCAGCGGATCGAACGCATAGAGCGCATGTTCAGCGCCTCCTGTAACAAACCTTTGGCCAGCTTGTTAATGTGCTGCCAGTCATCTGCCATGCGGTCCAGAGCATCGAACAGTACTAGAAGCGTTTCACCCTTCGCGCCCAACCGTTGATCAGCTGCTTCCAGCCCACGAGCAAATGCTTCTGGGTTCTGCTGCACCCAGTGCACCCGAGCCGTCCACTCCTTCAACTTTGCAAAAGGGCCGTCCACTTGAGCGTGATGCGCGATCACCGCGCGCCAGATGGATCTTTCGCGAAAGTTGTTGTCCATCAGGGCGGCTAAGGTGTCCGCGTCCGGCGCTTGCGCGATTGACAAGCCCATGCCAAATCCTTGCGCCACCTGCACGCTTTGCGGCAGCCGAGCCTCCGGAAAGCTGGCCCGTACAAACGAAAGATGTTTTGGGGACGCCAGCAGCGAGAACCAAAACGACTTACCTGCGCCCCGGATTCCCTCGATCAACGTCGCGTCTAGATCCAACGCTCTGGCATGCGTCGGGGGGACGTAGGTGAAAGCTTCGGGTCTGCTGGATGTGGCTTGATCCTGCGCCAAGACAGCTGCAGCTTGCCTGATCCCACTGCGGATCGCCTGCACGGCTGTCGTCATGCGTCATCTCCCTGGATGCGCTTGGACACCCACTCAATCAGCGCCCCAAAGGTTGCATCCACTTGCGCTTCGCTTGCGCCGCCATGTTCGGGTCGCAAACCAGGATCGAACTCCTGAAAGCGCTCGTCCCAGTCAACCAGAATGGGGAAGTGTGGGGCAGCTTCGTCCGTTTCGATCGGGTGAAAGTAGTCGGCCTCCGACTCCACGACGCCTATGGGAATCGCGTCGTACAGCGTCTCGGCGAACAGTTCATACGCTTTGCGTTGGAAGCGCTTCACGCCTCCTTCACGGTCACTCTTGGGCGTCAGTGCTCGCACGATGGCCAGACTCTCCCGCACCTTGCGCACCACTTTGAGCCGCTTCTGCCAATGACCGAAAAGTTGCCGATAGCCCTGCCACGTCTGCGCACTGTCCGTAGCGAACAGCAGGGTCGTGTCTGCGAGGCCCGTGATGGCGGCTGCCGCTAGGTCGTGCAGGCCCGCGCGGCTATCAATCAGTACCACGTCGGGCTGCTCGCGAACTTCCAATGCCTCTACCATCCTTCGCAGCCGTTCGCCGAGGCGTTGTGGTCCATGCGCCGACGGCACATCAGCATAGGCACGTGCCAGCTTGGCGAGGTAGTCGCTCTCCTGCGATCCCATCGCGGCAGCTACGCGCACGGCGCCTTGCGTGGTCTCGCCCAAGGGGCTTGCGGACACCATGCCCTGCAGGACGGTGTCTCCCTGACCGACTGCGTCTTCCACCAACCAGTCCATCACGCCGTACTCGGCAACTCGCTCAGTCGGCAAGATCAACCCCGACAGTCCTGGCGATTCAAGATCGAAATCCACTAGCAAGACTCGCTTGCCTTGGCGGGCCAAGCCCCACGCCACCATGCACAGCGCGGTGGATCTACCCACGCCCCCTTTGAGACCGAAGAACACGACGCGATGCGCATGCCTGCCATTGGTCTGCGCTGGTTGCAGCCAATCGTGGCCCGTCACCGTTCGATCTAGCAACAAAACTTCCGTTGCGGGCAGAGGTTCGCCGTCCTCATTGCTCCCCATGGGCACTATGGTTTGCAGCCAGTTCTGTTGGTAGAAAAACTTGTCCGGATAGGAGAAGCTTTCGCGAAACAACAGTTCGTCGCTGGTGGCATAAGGCCCCAGAGCGGCTTGGGCCTTTTGCAATTGTTCCCGCGCTTGCACCGGGTAGTCGGCCTGGGCGCTGTCCACCGCAAAGCGCAAACGGCCGTACAGGTCGCGTACCACACGCACAGGCGGTTCGGCCGGAAGTTCCAGATGCGCCAAGGCTTGGGCGGCCTGGCGCAATGCGTCATGAAATCGAATCGTCGCCATCACAGGATCCCATCTTCCTTAGCCTGGTCCAATGCCGCCATCACCTCGGCCGCAGCCACCTGCCAGTGCGCGACTGAGGTCAGTGGTAAAGCCGCATCGCGCCAGTATCGGTGGTCGATCAGCCAATCTGAAAAGTGCGCTAGGTTAGACAGTGTTGACAGATAGGTTGTCGCTGTTCGGCTGTCGGGAATCGCTCCGGCAAGGTCGATCAGCGTCTGGCCCAACTGCGGCCAATGAGCTTTGAAACCTTTGCCTTTCTGGCCCTGCATCCGGCCGATGGAGCCTTCATGATCGACGGGTACCTTGCTGGCGACCAGGATGGCCTTGATGCCGCATTCGGCTGCAATGCCGAAGAGCTGCCCCGCGTTTGCCAGCCTGCTGCTGCTCAGCAAGGTGCCTGCATCCGTGAAGTGCCGACGCGCCGACTCGAAGTAGCTGACCGAAGCCGCTCCCACTGCACTCATGCTTTGTTCCTTCCGGCGCTCGCGCCCACCGTCACTGGCGTCCATCCCTGCAGTTCCTCCTCCGGGTCGCCGCGCAGGGGCCAGAAGGCGGTTTTTGAAAAGTCCTTGACCTGGTCCCTGCGCGTCACGGGAGCCGTGTCGCCAAGGTGGGCCAACAGATCCTGGCCCGCTTCCCTGCAATGCGGCCTGTTCATGTGGCAAGGCGGCCGCGGAATGTGGGCTTCGATCACAAGGAGAGACGCAAAAACATTGGATTATTCCGTACGACACAGACAGCCGAAATGTGCAAGTCCGCTCTTTCCTGCCCTGGCTACTTCTTGCTGGCATCAGGTGCCGTGTCTTGTGGGTTGGCGGCCTTTCTAAAATCTCCCCCTATGTCCCATCTCGCCTACACCCGCGCCCAGCAACTGCCGGCCATCCTGGCCGAACGCATCGCCATCCTCGACGGCGCGATGGGCACCATGATCCAGCGCTTCAAGCTGACCGAAGCGCAGTACCGCGGCGAACGCTTCAAGGACTTCCACAAGGATGTCAAGGGCAACAACGAGCTGCTCTCGCTGACCCGACCCGATGTGATCACCGACATCCACGAGCGCTACCTCGCGGCCGGTGCCGACCTGATCGAGACCAACACCTTCGGCGCCACCACGGTGGCGCAGGAGGACTACGAGATGGCCCACCTGGCGCGCGAGATGAACTTGGAAAGCGCCAAGCTGGCCCGCGCGGCCTGCGACAAGTTCAGCACGCCCGACAAGCCCCGCTTCGTGGCCGGCGCGCTGGGGCCCACGCCCAAGACCGCCAGCATCAGCCCCGACGTGAACGACCCCGGCGCGCGCAACGTCGACTTCGAGACGCTGCGCCAGGCCTATTACGAGCAGACCGAAGCCCTGGTCGAGGGCGGGGCCGACGTGATCCTTGTGGAGACCATCTTCGACACGCTCAACGCCAAGGCCGCGCTGTTCGCCGTGGACGAGTACTTCGAGGCCAGCGGCCAGCGCCTGCCCATCCTGATCAGCGGCACCGTGACCGATGCATCCGGCCGCATCCTGTCGGGCCAGACCGTCACGGCCTTCTGGCACAGCGTGCGCCATGCCCAGCCGCTGGCCATAGGCCTGAACTGCGCGCTGGGCGCCGCGCTGATGCGGCCCTACATCCAGGAACTGAACCGCGTCGCGCCCGACACCTTCATCAGCTGCTACCCCAACGCCGGCCTGCCCAACCCAATGAGCGACACCGGCTTCGACGAGACGCCGGCCGACACCTCCAAGCTGCTGCACGAGTTCGCGGCCGAGGGTCTGGTCAACATCGTGGGCGGCTGCTGCGGCACCACGCCCGAGCACATCGCGGCCATCGGCCAGGCCGTGGCGCCGGTGGCCACGCGCGCGGTGCAGCGGCGTGCGGCGTTCTACGCCGCCGCGGCCTGAACGCGCCGCCATGGCCTTCGCGTTCCCCCACGGCTTCGCCGGCCAGCCGGAGATCGACGAGGCCTACGACCCGTTCCGCCGGGCCCACGATGCCGCGGCGTCGAACCGCCATTTCGCCGAGCGCAGCGAAGAGGCCCGGCGCCTGCTGCCGCACCGGCTCGGCGTGCCCTACGGCCCCACGCTGGCCGAGACGCTGGACATCTTCCCGGCCGCGCAGCCCGGCGCGCCCGTGTTCTTCTTCGTCCACGGTGGCTACTGGCGCGCGCGTGCGGCGCGTGATTTCCACTGCGTGGCCCTGGGCCCGCAGGCCATGGGCTTCACCACGGTGGTGATCGACTACGCGCTGTGCCCCACGGTCACGCTGGACGAGCTGGTGCGCCAGGTGCGTGCGGCCGCCGCGTGGACCGTGCGCCACATCGCCGAGTTCAACGGCGACCCGGGCCGCATCGTCATCGGCGGAAGCTCGGCCGGTGGCCACCTGGGCGCCATGCTCTTGACCACGCCCTGGCGTACCGACTACGGCCTGCCCGAGGACCCCTTCGCGGGTGCCGTGCTGCTCTCGGGCCTGTACGACATCGCGCCGCTGCGCTACAGCTACCTGCAGCCGCTGATCCAGCTGGATGAGGGCAGCGTGCGCCGCAACTCGCCCGTGCAGCATGTGCGGCCCTGCGCCACGCCGCTGCTGCTGGCCTGGGGCGACGTGGAACAGGCCGCCTTCGCGCAGCAGTCCCAGGGCCTGCACGCGGCCTGGCAGCAGGCCGGCAACCGCAGCGAACTGCTGGCGCTGCCCGGTGCCGACCACTTCGAGGCCATGGTGCCGCTGGAGCAGACCGACAGCGCGCTGTGCCGCGCGCTGCGCGGCTTCGTCGGCGGGTAGAGCAGGGCGGGCACGCGGCCTGCTAGACCCAGCCGCGCCCTTGTTGACCCGCCCACGCATGACCACCCCCCATTTCACCGAGCCGACCACCGGCTACTGGCAGCAGATCCTGCCTGCCACCGCGGCCGGCCCGGCCGACGGGCCCTGGCAATACGGTTACCCGGCGCGCCTGCCGGACGGCCGTGTGCTCGTGCTCCCGATCCGCCAGATGGCGGGCCAGCCGGACCACGCCGTGGCCTCGCTGATCTGCAACCAGGCCGCGCTCGACGTCATCGACGCGCTCGGCGAACTGCTGGCCGAGCGGCTCGCCCCGCTGCAGCCCGAGGTGGTGGTGGGCGTGCCCACCCTGGGCCTGTCCTTCGCGCCCATCGTGGCGCGCCGGCTCGGCCTGTCGCGCATGGTGCCGCTGGGCTACTCGCGCAAGTTCTGGTACGACGAGGCGCTCTCGGGCGCGGTGCAGTCCATCACCACGCCCACGGCCGGCAAGCGCGTCTACCTCGATCCCAACCTGCTGCCGCTGGTGCGCGGCAAGCGCGTGGTGCTGGTGGACGATGCGGTCAGCAGCGGCAGCACCATCGCCGCGCCTTGGAACCTGCTGGAGGCGGTGGGCGCCACCGTGCTGGGCGTGGGCGTGGCCATGTGCCAGGGCCGGCGCTGGGCCGAGGTGCTGGGGCCGCAGAGGGCGGCCCGGGTCTTCGGCGTGTTCGACAGCCCGCTGCTGCAGGCGGTGCCAGAGGGCTGGATCCGGCGGGCGTGAAGGCCGGGGGTAGGGCGTTTGGTACGCAACTTGCGTTTCAGGACATCGCCCGCAACGTATCGCAAATCGTATACGTTTTGGTGCATGGCCCGCCCCGGGTCGGTGCACTGCGGCCGCCATCCCCGTCCCCCGGAGCCGCCATGCCCTCTTCGTCGATTCCTTTCCGTTCCATGTCGCGCCGCCGCCTGCTGCAGGCTGCGGGTGCCGCCGCCTGCGGCGCCGTGGCCGCGCCGGTGTTCGCGCAGACGCGCGCCATCGCCATCACGCTGCCCTGGGTCGTGAACGGCTCCAACTACTGGCCCATGGTCGGCAAGGAACTGGGCTACTTCAAGAAGCGCGGCATCGACCTCACGGTCTCGCGCGGCAACGGCTCGGTTGCTGCGGCGCAGGCCGTGGCCAACAAGCAGTTCGATCTGGGCGTGGTGTTCTTCGGCGGCACGCTCGTCAACATGGCGCGCGGCCTGCCGCTGCAGGCCCTGGCCACCGTGGGCTACGACGCGCTCATGGGCAACCTGGTGCTGGCCGATTCGCCCATCCGCGCGCCCAAGGACTTCGAGGGCAAGCGCGTGGGCACGGTCACGACCTCGGCCGAGTCGCCGTACTGGACGGCCTACGCGGCCAAGACCGGCATCGACCTGTCCAAGGTCACGCGCCAGCAGCTGGACGCACGCCTGATCGAGCGCGCGCTGATGGACAAGCAGGTCGACGCCATCACGGCCATCGGCTCGTCCAGCATCCCGGTGCTGGACTCGCTGGGCGTGAAGACGCGCTTCATCCCCTGGGCCACGGCGGGCGTGCAGCTCTACGCGGCCCAGGTCATCGCCCGGCGCGAGACCATCGAGGCCGACCCTGGCCTGTGCCAGGCCATGGTCGACGGCATCCTGGAGTCGGTCGTCTACACACTCAAGAAGCCGGAGGAATCGCTGGAGATGCTCTACAAGGCCCAGCCCGAGATCGCCCTGGCCAAGGGCGGCAAGGAGAACGCCCGGATCGCGCAGGGCCTGGCCCAGGCCACCATGGTCGCGCCCGAGGCCGTCGAACATGGCATGGGCTGGAGCAGCATCCCCACGCTGGCCAGCATGATCTCGCTGGCCGCGCGTGCCGGCGCGCTGACGGCCGACGCCAAGCCGCTGGTGCCCGAAGACCTGGCCACCAACCGCTTCGTCGGCAGGATCAAGCTCAGCGCGGCCGAGTGGGACCAGATCCGCAAGAACGTGGCCCCCTACAACAAGATGCTGGGCCTGGCCTGATGCCCTTCACGCTGCCCACGCGGCCCGAACCGCTGGTGGCCGAGCGCGGCAAGACCGCCCTGGTCGCCATCGACATGCAGAACGGCTACCTCTCGCCGGGCGGCTATCTGGATCTGGCGGGCTTCGACATCACGGGCAGCCCGCCCGTGGTCGCGCGCGCCGCGCGCGTGCTGGCCGCCGCGCGCGCGGCCGGCCTCCTGGTCGTGCACGTGCGCAACGGCTGGACCGAGGGCCTGGCCGAGGCCGGCCCGGCCAGCTCGCCGATGTGGCACAAGTCCAACCCGCTCAAGTACATGCGCGCGCATCCGGGCGCGCAGCTGCTGATCCGTGGCAGCTGGGACCATGCCTTCGTCGAACCCATGCAGCCGTTGCCGGGCGAGCCCATCGTCGACAAGCCGCGCTACAGCGCCTTCGCCGGCACCCACCTGGAAATGATGCTGCGCGCCCACGGCATCACCACGCTGGTGTTCGTGGGCGTCAACACCAATGTCTGCGTGGAGACCGCCGTGCGCGACGCCTTCCACCGCGAGTTCTTCGCCGTGATGGTGGCCGATGCCACCTTGCAGGCAGGCAGCCCCGCCGTGTTCGAGGCCAGCGTGTTCAACATCGAGAAGTTCTTCGGCTGGACCCTGTCCACGGAGGACGCGGTGGCCTGCTTTGAAAGGCTGCCCGCGTGAACGACGGACTGGCACCGCGGCGCATCGTGCTGCCGCTGCTGTTCGCGCTGGCCACGCTGGCGCTGTGGGAGGGCGTGGTGCGCGGCTTCGGCATCCGCGAGGTGCTGCTACCCGCGCCCAGCGCGATCGCGCTGCGCCTGGGCGAGACCTTCCCGCTGCTCCTGCAGCACGCCTGGCCCACGGTGTGGGAAAGCGTGGCGGGTTTCGCCATCGCCTCGGTGCTGGGCGTGGCGCTGGCCGCGCTGCTCTCGACCTCGGCCCTGATGCGCGACATGCTCTACCCCAACGTCGTGCTGTTCCAGCTCATCCCCAAGATCGCGCTGGCGCCGCTGTTCATCGTCTGGCTGGGCATCGGCTTCTCTTCGCGGCTGACCTTCTCGGTCTTCATCAGCTTCTTCCCGGTCGTGATCGCCACGCTGGCGGGCCTGGACCATGTGGACAAGTCGCTGCTGCGCCTGTGCCGCGCGCTGACGGCCACGCCCTGGCAGGTGTTCACGTCGGTCCGGCTGCCGCACGCGCTGCCCTACGTGTTCAGCGGCATGAAGATCGCCACCACCTTCGCCATCATCGGCGTGATCGTGGGCGAGTTCATCACCTCGCAGGCCGGCCTGGGCTACCTCGTGCTGTTCGCGTCGGCCCAGGCCGACACGGCGCTGATCCTCGCGGCCATCCTCGTGTTGTGCGTGTTCGGGCTGGCGTTCTACGGCCTCGTCGCGGGGCTGGAGCGCTGGATGCAAAAGAAGTTCGGCGCCTGATGTCTTCCGTCACCCCTTCCTGGCTGCAGCCGCTCGTCACCCCGGCGGACCGCAGCGGCGCCTACGTGTCCGTGCAGGGCGTCCACAAGACCTACGCCACGCGCAACGGCGCCGTCCAGGCCGTGCAGCATGCCGACTTCGACGTGGCCGAGGGCGACTTCCTGAGCCTGGTCGGCCCCAGCGGCTGCGGCAAGAGCACGCTGATGTCCATGGTCGGCGGGCTGGAGAACCCGAGCGCGGGCCGCATCCTGGTCGGCGGCGCGCCCGTCACGGCGCCGCGCCGCGACTTCGGCTACGTGTTCCAGGACGCCACGCTGCTGCCGTGGAAGAGCGTGCTCGACAACGTGCTGTTTCCGATCCGCACGCAGAAGCGCGTGGTGGCCGACTACCGGGCCGAGGCCGAGCGGCTGCTGCGGGCCACGGGCCTGTGGGACTTCCGCGACAAGCGTCCTGCCGAACTTTCGGGCGGCATGCGCCAGCGCGTGGCGATCTGCCGCGGCCTCATCCACGACCCGCGCCTCTTGATGATGGACGAGCCCTTCTCCGCGCTGGACGCCATCACGCGCGACGACATGAACCTCCTGCTGGCCCAGCTGTGGGACCAGGTGCACAAGACGGCCGTGTTCATCACGCACAGCATCCGCGAGGCGGTCTACCTGTCCGACCGCGTGCTGGTCATGAACGCGCGGCCCTCGCGCATCGTGGCAGACATCCGCGTGCCCTTCGCGCGGCCACGCCGGCCCGAGATGCAGGAGGACCCGGTGTTCAACAGCATCTGCAGCTTCGTGCGCGAGACCATCCATGCCGGGCACGCGCACCGCACCGCCTGAAGCGCCCACGCCGCTGCAGCGTCTGGTGGCCGCGCAGCGTGCGGCGCTGGGCGGGCGCTTTTCCACCGACGACATCGTCGCCGTGCTGCACCAGGCCATCGTGCGCGGCATCTTCCATCCCGGCCAGGCGCTGCGCCAGGACGAACTCGCGGCCGAATTCCAGGTCAGCAAGATCCCGCTGCGCGAAGCCCTGCGCACGCTGCAGGCCCAGGGCTTCGTCGAGCTGCCGCTGAACCGCGGCGCCCTGGTGCAGGCGCCCACGCTGGACCAGCTCAAGGACGCCTTCGAGCTGCGTCTGCTGGTCGAGCCCAGCCTCATGCGCACGGCTGCGCCGCTGCTCACGCGTGCCGAGCTGGACGAGGCCGAGCGCCTGGTGCGCGCCATGGACAAGGCTGGCACCGCATGGGCGTTCAGCGAACTCAACGTGCGCTTCCACGACCTGCTCTACGGCCCGGCGCAGCGCCCGCTGTCCAAGCAGATCCTGGCCATGCTGCAGGGGCACATCCAGCGCATGTCCTTCATGCAGCTCTCGCTGGCCGGCTTCAACCGCAGCTCCAACGAGGACCACCGCGTGGTCCTGGCGGCCTGCCGCGCGGGCGACGCGGAGGCGGCGGCGCGCGCCGTGGCCGGGCATGTGAAGGGCGTGCGCAAGATCGTGCTGGAGCTGGTGGCGCAGCAGGGCCTGGGCTGAGCCACCCCGCCAGAACGGCCGGCATCACTCTTGCATTCAGCGGCACCGTCTTCCGAATGGAGGTGTCGCGATGAGAACAGGCAGATCTCGCTCTGCATCGCGGACCTGGGACGGTGAGCGCCCCCGGTCCGGCCCGGGTTCACGTGCTGACGCGTCAGAGGAGCGGCCGCTGGGCGGGCGCTCCGGCGGCGTGCCCCAGCAGGCGATTTCCGAACGCTGGGACGTGCTGTGCACCCATCTGTACCGCTGCCGGTGCGGTCTGGCGCGGAACTGAGGGCGAATCAATGCGGTGCATGGCGCACCGCTCTGGCGCTCACTCCGGCTCGATCCCGGCTGCCTTGGCCACCTTGCCCCATTTCACCATCTCGCTCGCGATGAAGGCCGCGAACTGCTCGGGCGTGCCACCCACGGGCTCCACGCCGGCCGCCAGCATGCGCTCGCGCACGTCGGGCAGCGCCAGGATGCGCGTGGTCTCAAGCGCGAGCTTCTGCACGGTCGCCTTGGGCGTGCCGGCCGGCGCCAGCAGGCCGCCCCAGGTGCTGGTCTCGTAGCCGGGCAGGCCGGCCTCGGCCACCGTGGGAACGTCGGGAAAGGCCGGCAGGCGCTTGGGCGTGGTCACGGCCAGGGCGCGCAGCTTGCCGGCCTTGATCTGGGCGCTGGTCGCGGCCAAGGTGTCGAACATGAGGGACACGCGGCCGCTCATGAGGTCCGGGTGCGCCAGCGTGCTGCCCTTGTAGGGAATGTGCTGCATCTGCAGGCCGGCCATGCTCTGGAACAGCTCGCCCGAGAAATGCGGCGCACCGCCGTTGCCGCTGGACGCGAAGCTGAGCTGCCCAGGGTTCTTCTTGCCGAAGGCGATCACGTCCTGCATGGTCTTGA
The DNA here is from genome assembly GCF_014652235.1 of Pseudorhodoferax aquiterrae. Taxonomy (GTDB): domain Bacteria; phylum Pseudomonadota; class Gammaproteobacteria; order Burkholderiales; family Burkholderiaceae_C; genus Pseudorhodoferax; species Pseudorhodoferax aquiterrae. The sequence goes on along the minus strand of NZ_BMYK01000006.1, from coordinate 81,167 downwards.
ACGGCGCGTCGGGTGCCACCACCAGCACCAGCGGCACCGTGTGCGTCTGCACCACGGGCTCGAAGCTCCTGACCGTGTCGAACGGCAACTTCTTGAACATGCTGGGGTTGATGGCATGGCTGCTGGCCACCAGCGCCAGCACATGGCCGTCGGGCGCGCTCTTGGCCACGAAGTCGGTGCCGATCACGCCGGTGGCGCCGGTCTTGTTCTCGATGACCACGGGCTGGCCCCAGGCCTCGGTGAACTTCTGGCCGATCAGGCGCGCGGCCAGGTCGATCGCGCCGCCGGGCGAGGCGGGCACGACGATGGTCATGGGCTTGGTCGGGAAGGTTTGGGCGAAAGCGGGGGCGGCCAGCGCCAGCGTGGCGGCCAGGGCGAATGTTCTGCGTTGCATGTCTCCTCCTCGGTGTTCAGCGGCCCTTGGCCTGGCGCCATGCGGCGAAGTCGGTGCGGCTCTGCTCGTCGGTCGGCGGGTACAGGCCCAGGATGCTGCGGCCCTCCATGACCTTCTCCTGCACGAAGTCCTCGAACACCGTCATCTCGGTGGCCTCCACCGCGATCTCGTCCGCCAGGTGCGCGGGGATCACGACCACGCCGTCGCCATCGCCCACGACCACATCGCCCGGGAAGACGGGTGCGTCGCCGCAGCCGATCGGGCCGTTGATCTCGATGGCCTCGTGCAGGGTCAGGTTGGTCGGCGCGCTGGGGCGCACGTGGTAGGCCGGCATGGCGTACCGCGCGATGTCGGGGCTGTCGCGGAAACCGCCGTCGGTCACCACGCCGGCCACGCCGCGCTGCATCAGCCGCGCCACGAGGATGCCGCCGGCGGAGGCGGCGCGCGCATCCTTGCGGCTGTCGATGACCATCACGGCGCCGGGCGGGCAGTCCTCCACGGCCTTGCGCTGCGGGTGCGCGCGGTTCTGGAAGACTTCGATGCCGTTGCGGTCCTCGCGCGCCGGCATGTAGCGCAGCGTGAAGGCCTCGCCGACCATGGTGGGGGCGGAGGGGTTGAGCGGGCGCACGTCCTGGATCACCTGGTTGCGCAGGCCGCGCTTGAAGAGGGCGGTGCACAGGGTGGCGGTGCTGACCTTCATCAGAAGGTCGCGGGTTTCTTGCTTCATGCGGTGGGTCTCCGGGTTCAGAAAATATCGGGCTCTGGGACGGGCTTGCCGAAGGTCGTCTCCAGAAAATCGAAGTCGCAGCCCTCGTTGGCCTGCTTGATGTGGCGGCCGAACATCCAGCCGTAGCCGCGCTCGTAGCGCGGGGGAGGCGGCGTCCACGCGGCCTTGCGCTGCGCCATCTCGTCGTCCGAGATTTCCAGGTGGATCGTGCGGGCCGGCACGTCGACCGTGATGCGGTCGCCGGTCTTGACCAGCGCCAGCGGGCCGCCGATGGCCGCCTCGGGCGAGCAGTGCAGCAGGCAGCCGCCGTAGCTGGTGCCGCTCATGCGTGCATCCGACAGGCGCAGCATGTCCTTGACGCCCTGCTTCAAGAGCTTGGTCGGGATCGGCAGCATGCCCCACTCGGGCATGCCGGCGCCCAGCGGGCCGGCGTTGCGCAGCACCAGGATGTCGTCGCCCGTCACGTCGAGCTCCGGATCGTCCACGGCCTTCTTGAGGCTGGGGTAGTCGTCGAACACCAGGGCGCGGCCGGTGTGGCGCAAGAGATGTGGCGCCACCGCGCTGGGCTTGATGACCACGCCGTCGGGCGCGAGGTTGCCGCGCAGCACGGCGAGTGCGCCCTCGGCATAGATCGGCTTGTCCAGCGGGCGGATCACGTCGTCGTTGTAGACCTCGGCGCCCGCGATGTTCTCGCCGATGGTCTTGCCGTTGACGGTCAGCGCCTCGGTCTGCAGGTGCGGGCGGATGCGTTCCAGCATCGCGCGCAGACCACCCGCGTAGAAGAAGTCTTCCATCAGGTAGGCGTCGCCGCTGGGCCGGATGTTGGCGATCACCTGCACGCGGCGGCTGAAGGCGTCGAAGTCGGCCAGGCTCACCGGGTGGCCGGCCCGGCGCGACATGGCGATCAGATGGATGATGGCGTTGGTCGAGCAGCCCATGGCCATGGCGCAGGCGATGCCGTTCTCGAAGTTGGCGCGGGTCAGCATCTTCGCGGGCGTGAGGTCGTCCCAGACCATGTCGACGATGCGGCGGCCGCATTCGGCGCTCATGCGCACATGGTTGGCGTCGGCCGCCGGGATGCTGCTGGCGCCGGGCAAGGTGAAGCCGATGGATTCGGCGATGCCCATCATGGTGGCCGCCGTGCCCATGGTCATGCAGGTGCCGTGGCTGCGCGCGATGCCGGCTTCCATCTCGAACCAGGCCTGGTCCGACAGGCGGCCGGCGCGGCGCTCGTCCCAGTACTTGAAGGCGTCCGAGCCCGAGCCCAGCACCTGGCCCTTCCAGTTGCCGCGCAGCATGGGGCCGGCCGGCAGGTAGATGAAGGGGATGCCCATGGACAGCGCGCCCATGGTCAGGCCCGGCGTGGTCTTGTCGCAGCCGCCCATCAGCACGGCGCCGTCCACCGGGTGGCTGCGCAGCAGCTCCTCGGTCTCCATCGCGAGGAAGTTGCGGTACAGCATGGTGGTGGGCTTGACCATGCTCTCCGACAGGCTGATGGCGGGCAGCTCCAGCGGGAAACCACCGGCCTGGAACACGCCGCGCTTGACGTCCTCCACACGCTGCTTGAAGTGCGTGTGGCACTGGTTGGCATCGCTCCAGGTGTTGACGATGGCGATGATGGGCTTGCCCTTCCAGTCTTCGTAGCCATAGCCCATCTGCAGCACGCGGGAGCGGTGGCCGAAGGAGCGGAAGTCGTCGGGGGCGAACCAGCGCGCGCTGCGCAGGCTGTCGTAGGTGCGTCTTGTCATGTGGCGTCTTCGTGGTCTGTGCGTCGCTGTGGGCTATGGCTCTGCAGTTGGTGGCACGCCGCGGTGCGAGTGGCCGCGGAGCAGGCCGTGCCAGCAGCCGCCGCGGAACGGGCTCCGCCCGGCCGCTGGCGGCGCCCCCTTGGGGGGTATCGGCCGCCTACACGCAGTGAGGCGGCCAAACGGGGGGAAGCCATTACTCAGCCTTGATGCCGGCGGCCTTGATCACCTTGGCCCATTTCTCGACTTCGGCCTTCTGGTACTCGCCGAGCTGGGCCGGTGTCATGTCCGAGGGCAGCATGCCGAAGCTCTTGAGCCGGGCCTGCACCTCGGGTGTGGCGACGATCTTCATGATCTCGGCGTGCAGCCGGTCGACGATGGGCTTGGGCGTGCCGGCCGGTGCGAACACGGCCTGCCAGGAGCCCATGTCGAAGCCCTTCTGGCCGGCCTCGGCAATGGTGGGCACGTCGGGCAGCGACTCCAGCCGCTTGGAACTGCTGACCGCGATCGGCCGCAGCTTGCCCGACTGGATGTGCGGACCCACGATCAGCGTGGTGTCGAACATCATGTCCACCTGGCCGCCGACCAGGTCCTGCACGGCCGGGCCGCTGCCCTTGTAGGGCACGTGCGTGAACGCCACGCCGGACTGGTAGCTCAGCAGCGCCAGCGCCATGTGCGGCGAGGTGCCGTTGCCCGGCGAGGCCGAGGACAGGCCGCCCGCCTTCGCCTTGCTGGCCGCCAGCACATCGTTCAGGGTCTTGTAGGGGCTGCTCGCGTTGACCACCAGCACCAGCGGGCCGGAGCCCAGCATCGCGACCGGTGCGAAGGACTTGACCGGGTCGTAGTCGAGCTTGGAGTACAGGCTTCCGTTGATGGAGTGCGAACTGATGGTGCCGCCCAGGATGGTGTAGCCGTCCGGCGCGGCGCGCGCCGCGAGGGTGGAGCCCACGCTGCCGCCCGCGCCGCCCTTGTTGTCGATGACCACGGGCGTGCCCAGCGCGGTGGACAGCGCCGGCGCGATCACGCGGGCCAGCGTGTCGGTGTTGCCCCCCGGCGGGAACGGGACGATGTAGGTGATCGCCTTGCCGGTCGGCCAACTGCCTTGTGCCAGCGCGGGCAGTGCCGCGGTCGCCATGGTGGACAGCGCGCCCTGGATCATCGTGCGACGGTGCATGTTCATCTCCTTGTCTTGTCGTGACTTGTCTTGCTGGCGCGGGATTGAAACACTAATATATTAGTACGTCAATGCAGAATCGCCCGCGATGAACGCCCTGCCCAAGATCCGCCTGGACCGCACGCGCCTGGCCGCGCCCCAGGTGCTGGAGCGCTTGCGCGAGGCCATCCTGGCGCTGGAGCTGGTTCCCGGCACGGTGCTGGCGCGCCAGGCCCTGGCCGAGCAGTTCGGCGTGAGCCAGACGCCCGTGCGCGAGGCGCTGCTGCGGCTGGCGGAAGAGGGCCTGGTCGACGTGTTCCCGCAGCACGCCACGCTGGTCAGCCGCATCGACCTGCGCGCGGCGCGGCAGGCGCATTTCCTGCGGCGATCGATCGAGCTGGAACTCGTGCGCGAACTGGCGCTGCGCCGACCTGCGGGACTGGTCGATGCCTTGCGCCGCCAGATCGCCTTGCAGCAGTCACTGGCCGAAGCCCGGCAGTACGGTGACTTCGTCGCGGCAGACCGGCAGTTCCACCAACTGCTCTACGCGGCGGCCGACATGGCGGCGCTGGTCGAGCTGGTCGGCCGCGTCTCGGGCCATGTGGACCGGTTGCGCCGGCTGCACCTGCCCACCGCGGGCAAGACCGCTTCCATCCTGCGCGACCACCGCGCCATCGTGGCCGCCATCGCCGCCGGCGACGCGGCGGCCGCGCAGGAGGCGCTGCGTGCGCACCTGTCGGGCACGCTGTCGGCTGTCGAGGAGATCCGGCAGCAGTTTCCGGATTACGTGGTCGAGCCGGAGTCCTGAGCCTTTCGGAGGAGTTCCAGCCCGCGCGCCTGCTGACCGGCACCGCGCGCCGCACGCAGCTGGAACCGCGTCTCCGCGTCGAATTCGGCCAGCATCAGCGTCGTCATCTCGTCGATGAGCTTGTTCACGCTGGTCTTGCGTTGCCGTGACAAGGCCTTGAGCCGCTGGTACTTGTCGTCGGGCAGGCGGATGGTCAGGGCGCTCATGGTGCGGGCTCCTTCAAGAATTGCTCGGGCGATTGCACATGGATGGTCGCGAAGCGCAGTTCGCCGCGCGCCAGATCACGCAGGTTGCGCGTGACGATGCAGTCGGCATTGCCGGCGACGGCCAGTTCCATCAAATGGTTGTCGCCTTCGTCGTGCAGATTCGGTCGCCACAGGTAGTAGATGCGCGTCCAGCGGCAGCAGGCGATGAAGATGTCGAGCAGTTCCTCGCGTTCCGCGGCGGCCAGGCGGCAGTTCTTGAACAGTGCCGGCCGGGCCAGCACATCCTCGTACTCGGCGAACAGGGCGGCACCCATCAAGGGCTGGTGCAGGCCACGCAGGCAATCCGACACGACACGTGCTGCCGCGCCGACCCCCAGGCAGGCGCCCACGAACACATTGGTGTCGACCACGACGATCATGCGCCATCGTACTACTGGTGGCAGATTCGCCACCACGATGTGGGCGCGTCGCGGCCTACAATCGCCGCCTCCCAAGGAGCGTTGCAGCGGGCCGAGCCACCGGCGCCCGTCAGGCTTGGGACCGCGCATCCGCAACGACGCTCACCTGTTCCTTGACCGGATGCCCAGGTGAGACCATGACCCCAGATTCCGCTGCCTCTTCTTCCGCTGCCGACCTTGCCGCGCCGCCGCCCATGCGCCTGTCGGGTCTGGAACCCGTGTCCATCGGCGCCGGCAGCCTGTTCGTCAACGTGGGCGAACGCACCAACGTGACGGGCTCCAAGGCCTTCGCGCGCATGATCCTGAACGGGCAGTTCGACCAGGCGCTGTCGGTCGCGCGCCAGCAGGTGGAGAACGGCGCGCAGGTCATCGACATCAACATGGACGAGGCCATGCTGGACAGCAAGGCCGCCATGGTGCGCTTTTTGAACCTGATCGCCAGCGAGCCCGACATCGCGCGCGTGCCCATCATGGTGGACAGCTCCAAGTGGGAGGTCATCGAGGCCGGACTGCGCTGCATCCAGGGCAAGGGCATCGTCAACTCGATCTCCATGAAGGAGGGCATCGAGAAGTTCAAGCACGAGGCGCGTCTCGTCAAGCGCTACGGCGCGGCGGCCGTGGTCATGGCCTTCGACGAGGCCGGCCAGGCCGACACCTTCGCGCGCAAGATCGAGATCTGCGAGCGCGCCTACCGCGTGCTGGTCGACGAAGTGGGCTTCCCGGCCGAAGACATCATCTTCGACCCCAACATCTTCGCGGTGGCCACCGGCATCGAGGAGCACAACAACTACGCGGTCGACTTCATCGAAGCCGTGCGCTGGATCAAGCAGAACCTGCCGGGCGCCAAGGTCTCGGGCGGCGTCTCCAACGTGAGCTTCTCGTTCCGCGGCAACGACCCGGTGCGCGAGGCCATCCACACCGTGTTCCTGTACCACGCGATCGCGGCCGGCATGGACATGGGCATCGTCAACGCCGGCATGGTCGGCGTCTACGACGACATCGAGCCCGTCCTGCGCGAACGCGTGGAAGACGTGGTGCTGAACCGCCGGCCCGACGCGGGCGAGCGTCTGGTGGAGATCGCCGAGAGCGCCAAGAGCGGCGCCAAGGACGAAAGCAAGAAGCTCGAATGGCGCGGCACGCCCGAGGCGCCGGTCAGCGTGGAGCAGCGCCTGGCGCATGCCATGGTGCACGGCATCACCGACTTCATCGTGGAGGACACCGAAGAGGCCTGGCAGGCCATCCTCGCCAAGGGCGGCCGGCCACTGCACGTGATCGAAGGCCCGCTCATGGACGGCATGAACATCGTGGGCGACCTGTTCGGCGCCGGCAAGATGTTCCTGCCCCAGGTGGTGAAGTCGGCACGCGTGATGAAGTCCGCCGTGGCGCACCTGATCCCCTACATCGAGGAGGAGAAGAAGCGCGACGAGGCCGCCGGCCGCGACGTGCGCAGCAAGGGCAAGATCGTCATCGCCACCGTGAAGGGCGACGTGCACGACATCGGCAAGAACATCGTGACCGTCGTGCTCCAGTGCAACAACTTCGAGGTCGTGAACATGGGCGTGATGGTCCCGTGCCACGAGATCCTGGCCAAGGCGAAGGTCGAGGGCGCGGACATCGTCGGCCTGTCGGGCCTGATCACGCCCAGCCTGGAAGAAATGCAGTACGTGGCCGGCGAGATGCAGAAGGATGAGCACTTCCGCATCAGGAAGATCCCGCTGCTGATCGGCGGCGCCACGACGAGCCGCGTGCACACGGCCGTGAAGATCGCGCCGCACTACGAGGGCCCGGTGGTCTACGTGCCCGACGCTTCGCGCAGCGTGGGCGTGGCGCAGAGCCTGCTGTCCGAGCAGGCGGCCCACTACATCGCCGAACTCAACGCCGACTACGACAAGGTGCGCCTGCAGCACGCCAACAAGAAGCAGGTGCCGATCTGGCCGCTGGCCAAGGCGCGCGCCAACAAGACGCCGATCGACTGGGCGGCCTACCAGCCGACCCGGCCCAAGTTCATCGGCCGGCGTGTGTTCAGGAATTTCGACCTCGCAGAACTGGCCCGGTACATCGACTGGGGCCCGTTCTTCCAGACCTGGGACCTGGCGGGGCCGTTCCCGGCCATCCTCCAGGACGAGGTCGTCGGGACCGAAGCGCAGCGCGTGTTCAGCGACGGCAAGCGCATGCTCCAGCGCATCATCGAGGGCCGCTGGCTCACGGCCAACGGCATCGTCGCGCTGTACCCGGCGGCCAGCGTGGCCGAGGACGACATCGCCTTCTACACCGACCAGACGCGCAGCGAGACCGCGCTGGTCTGGCATGGCCTGCGCCAGCAGACCGAAAAGCAGGTCATCGACGGCGTTGCGCGGCCCAGCCGCTGCCTGGCCGACTTCGTGGCGCCGGCGGAAAGCGGCGTGGCCGACTACGCCGGCATGTTCGCGGTGACGGCCGGCATCGGCGCCGAGGCGCGCGAGAAGCGCTTCGTGGACGATCTGGACGACTACTCCGCCATCATGTTCAAGGCGCTGGCGGACCGGCTGGCCGAGGCCTTCGCCGAATGCCTGCACCACCGCGTGCGCACCGACCTGTGGGGCTATGCGGCGGACGAAGCCCTGGACAACGAGCAGCTGATCCGCGAGCAATACCGCGGCATCCGGCCCGCGCCGGGTTATCCGGCCTGCCCTGAGCACAGCGTCAAGCGCGACATGTTCGACCTGTTGCAGTGCGCCGACATCGGCATGGGCCTGACCGACAGCCTGGCGATGACGCCTGCCGCGAGCGTGAGCGGTTTTTATATCGCCCACCCGCAGAGCACCTACTTCAACGTCGGCAAGATCGGCCAGGACCAGGTGGAAGACCTGGCGCGCCGGCGCGGCGTGCCGGTGGCTGCGCTGGAACGCGCGCTCGCACCGCAACTCTGACCGCCGCTGCGAGGGTTTTACGGTGTCTTACAAAAGAGACACCGAGCCGCGACGCGGGTTGCATAGCCTTGGCATCCATGGAGCGCGCCTGCGCTCCGCTTCGAGGAGTGTCCATGCAAGAACACCAAACGTCCCCTTCGATTCCCGCCCGTTCGGGCAACAAGCCGCTGTGGCTGGCGATCGGCGCACTGGCCGTCGCCGTGGCCGGCCTGGGCGGCACCCTGCTGGGCACGCAGTTGCCCCGCGGCGCGGCGGAGCCCACCGCCGGCCAGGCCGCAGGCCTGGTGCCCTTCGATGCCGCGCCCACGGCAAGTGCCAAGCCCGCGGCGCAGAGCGCACCGACGGCACCGGCGGCGCCCCGCGTCGCGCCGGCCGTCGTGCGTGCGCCAGCGGCTCCCGCAGCCGCCGCGCCGGTGGCGCGCTGCGACAGCTGCGGCACGGTCGTTTCCGTGACCGCCGTGCAGCGCGCCGGCCAGGGCAGCGGCGTGGGGGCCGTGGCCGGCGGCGTGGTCGGTGGTGTGCTGGGCAACCAGATCGGTGGCGGCAGTGGCCGCGCCGTGGCCACCGTGCTGGGGGCCGTGGGCGGGGGCTTTGCCGGCAACGAGGTCGAGAAGCGCGTACGCCAGACCACGCACTATGCGGTCCGTGTGCGCATGGACGATGGCAGCGAGCGCACCGTCGAGCAAGCCCAAGCCGTGGCGGTGGGCAGCCCCGTCGTGGTGCAGAACGGCACGGCCCGGTTGCGTGGCAGTGCCACGGCCTGGAACGGCTAGCGGCAAGGCACGGTCCCTCGTTCTGGAGAACGGCCGGGCGTCTCGGACGCCCGGCCTTTTTTTATCCGTGACCGGGACGCTGCGCGCGATTTTTCAGGCCCGTAACAAAAACGGAACAAAAAAAAGTTGTGATCCGAGGCTTGTCAAGGGAACTATTCACGTTCTCTGACATTTTGTAGCGCTGTTGGCCTACAAAAACCAATAGCATCTACCTACACCCGCTGAGCATGTCGCGCAACGCCAGATCACTTAAAAGTCATGAAAACATTCGCCACCTCGCCCGCCAGTGAGCGTTTTGGGCAATATTTCCGTATTGCACCAGCTTTGGACGCCGCGGCGAGAGACGAAGTGTATTTTGTGCGCCACGACGTGTATGCCCGGGAACTGGGTTTCGAACCCGTCCGACCGGAGCAGCGCGAAGTGGACGCCTACGACAGGCATGCGCTGCACTGCATTGTGCGGACCAATGACGACAATGTCCGACCGGTGGGCTGTGCCCGCGTGGTGTTGACCGACCCGCAGGACCGCAACGCCCCGTTGCCGTTCGAACAGTCCTGCCGCGACACGCTGGACCGCCGCATCATCGACCCGGCCGCGCTGCCGCGCGAACGCATCGCCGAGGTGTCGCGGCTGGCCGTCATGGGTGAATTCCGCCGTCGGCGCGGCGAACTGCACCGCCCGGTGGCCTTGTCTGCCCGCGACAGCGCAGGCGACCCGGTAGCGCGTTTTCCCAACATCCCGGTGAGCCTGTACTTCGGTGCCGTGGCGTTGGCCCAGCGCGCCGGCGTCGAATACCTCTTCACGTTGACGGAGCCACGCCTGGCCAAGCATTTCGCGCGTGGCGGGGTGCAGATCGAGACCGTCGGCGCGCCGATCGAGCACCGCGGCATCCGCATCCCTTCGCTCATGCGCGTCTCGCAGGTCTACAACAGCCTGCGTGCCATGGTGCGCCCGATCTGGCACGAGGTGCATGCCCAGATGGACACCTGCTACCTGTTGCACGAGGCCCTGGCGCAGCAGGCGCCGGAGCAGGCACCACTCCCGCAGCGCGTGCCGGCGAGCGTTTGAACAGGGCCTAGCCCGTTCCAGGGCTGCGCAATGCCCGGCGGTATTGCACCGCCTCGGCGATGTGGCTGGTGTCCAGCCGTTCGCTGCCTTGCAGATCCGCGATCGTGCGCGCCACGCGCAGCGCGCGGTGGATGCCGCGGGCCGACCATCCCAGCCGTGCCGCCGCATGGTTCAGGAAGCGGGCCGCTTCCTCCGTGCGCGGGGCATGGCGCTCCAGCTCCTGGCCGGCAAGAGCCTGGTTGCACTGGCCTTGGCGCTGCATGGCCAGCGCGCGGGCCGCGCTGCAGCGCGCGCGCACGGTGGCCGTGCTTTCGGCCGCGGGCGTGTCCAGCAGTTCCTGGGGCGACAGCGCGGCGATCTCCAGGTGCAGGTCGATCCGGTCCAGCAGCGGGCCGCTGAGCTTGGACTGGTAGCGCACCACTTGGTCCGGGCTGCAGCGGCAGGCGCGGTGCGTGGCACCGAAGTAGCCGCAGGGGCAGGGGTTCATGGCGGCGATGAGCAGGAAGCGCGCGGGAAACTCGGCACGCCGGGCCGCGCGGGCGATGGCGATGCGGCCCGTCTCCAGCGGCTCGCGCAGGGCCTCGAGGGCGGCACGCGGAAACTCGACGAGCTCGTCGAGGAACAGGACGCCGTGGTGGGCCAGCGAGATCTCGCCCGGCCGCGGCGGCGACCCGCCGCCCACCAGGGCCACGGCGCTCGCCGTGTGGTGCGGCGTGCGGGTCGGCCGGCGCATCCACTGCGCCAGCGAGAACTGGCCCGCCAGGCTGGCGACCGCGGCGCTTTGCAGTGCCTCCTCGGTGCGCATCGGTGGCAGCAGGTCGGCGAAGCGCTGGGCCAGCATGGATTTGCCGCTGCCCGGCGGGCCCACCAGCAGCACGCTGTGGCCGCCGGCGGCCGCGATCTCCAGGGCCCGCTTGGCCGCGGACTGCCCTTTGACATCGGCCAGGTCCAGGCCGGCTGGCGCGGCCGGTGGCAGGCCGGGCTCCAGCCGGGCCCAGCCCGCGCCGGGCGCCGCCGCAGGGCCGTTGCCCGGCGCGAACGCCGCCACCACATCCAGCAGATGCCGCGCGCGCACCACCCGCATGTCCGGCACCAGGGCCGCCTCTTCGGCGCTGCCCGGCGGCAGCACCAGGGTCACGGGCTCGGCCCGGTCGTGCAGCGCCAGGCTCAGGGCCAGCGCGCCGTGCACGGGCCGCAGTTCGCCGGACAGCGACAACTCGCCGGCGAATTCGTGGCCGGCCAGCCGCCCGGCGTCGACCTGTCCGCTCGCTGCCAGGATGCCCAGCGCGATCGGCAGGTCGAAGCGGCCGGAGTCTTTCGGAAGATCGGCCGGCGCCAGGTTGACCGTGATCCTCTTGTTGTGCGGGAACGCCAGCCCGGCGTTCTGGATGGCCGAGCGCACCCGCTCGCGTGCCTCCTTGACCTCGGTGTGCGCCAGACCCACCAGCGTGAAGCTGGGCAGGCCGTTGGCCAGATGCACCTCGACGGTGACGGCGGGTGCATCCAGGCCCATCAGCACGCGGCTTTGCACCAAAGACAGGCTCATCGCTGAAATCCTCCCCATTGCGGTGCTCTGCTGGCCAACATGGCGCGCACCGCTGCAGATCGCACCAAACCCGTGCATTTGCGGGAACTTGCGTGTACTGCACAACGCCCCAAACCCTTGCGCGGCGGCCGGGAAAGCCCGGTTTCGATTGGCACGCTCCGTGCATTGAGGAGCCGCGCCACCTTTTTACATCCCGGAGAACGACCCATGACCGTGTGCCTCACCAAGAGCCTGATCCTTGCCGGCCTCGCCCTCTCGGGCGCCGCATTCGCGCAGACCGCTGCCCCGGCTGCACCCGCGCCGGATTACACGCTGAGCTTCAACGCCGGTGTCGTGACCGATTACCGCTACCGCGGCCTGACGCAGACCCGCCACCAGGCCGCCGCGCAGGGCGGCATCGATTTCGCGCATTCCAGCGGGTTCTATGTCGGTACCTGGGCCTCCACGATCAAGTGGATCAAGGATGGTGGTGGCGATGCGCCGGTCGAGATCGACTTCTACGGCGGCTACAAGGGCACGGCCGGCGCCATCGGCTACGACGTGGGCGTGCTGCGCTACCAGTACCCCGGCCACGACTTGGAGAACAGCCCCAACACCACCGAGCTGTACGGCGCCGTCACCTACAGCATGTTCACGCTGAAGTATTCGCATGCCATCAGCGATCTGTTCGGCTTCGACGACAGCAAGAACAGCTACTACCTGGACCTGTCGGCCGCCTTCGACCTGGGCAACGGCTGGTCGCTGACGCCGCACATCGGCTACCAGAAGGTCAAGGTTTCCGGTGACTACTCGTACACCGACTACGCGCTGACGCTGGGCAAGGACCTCGGCAACGGCTGGTCGGCCTCTGCCGCGCTGATCGGCACCGACGCCAACAAGGCCAACTACCGCACCGTCAACGACAAGTTCGCCGGCAAGACCATGGTCGTGGTCGGCATCAAGTACGCATTTTGATTTTCGCGAGGAGCCAGCCATGAAACTCGTAACGGCGGTCATCAAACCGTTCAAGCTCGACGAGGTCCGCGAGGCCTTGTCCGGCATTGGTGTGCAAGGCATCACCGTGACCGAAGTCAAGGGATTCGGACGCCAGAAGGGCCACACCGAGCTGTACCGCGGTGCGGAGTACGTGGTCGACTTCCTGCCCAAGGTCAAGATCGAGGCGGCCGTGTCCGACGACCTCGTCGACCGCGTGATCGAGGCCGTCGAGAGCGCTGCGCGCACCGGCAAGATCGGCGACGGAAAGATCTTCGTCTACGACGTTGAGCAGGTCGTGCGCATCCGCACCGGCGAAACCGGCAAGGAGGCGCTGTAAACAGCGTGCTCCCATCCATCAGAGAACATCGGCAATGAAAAAACTATTTGCATCTTTCGTTCTAGGCCTGGGCATGTTGATCGGGGGATCGATGGCCCTGGCCCAAACGCCGGCCGCTGAGCCGGCATCCGCCTCAGCACCTGCGGCCGAGGCCCCTGCCGCAGCCGCCGCGCCGGCCGCAGCACCCGCCGCTGCCGAGGCCGCACCGGCCGCGGCACCGGCACCCAAGGTGGATTCGGGCGACACCGCCTGGATGCTGACCTCCACGCTGCTCGTCATCCTGATGACGCTGCCCGGCCTGGCGCTGTTCTACGGCGGCCTGGCCCGCTCCAAGAACATGCTGTCGGTGCTGATGCAGGTCTTCGTGATCTTCTCGCTGATCAGCATCCTGTGGGCCGTGTACGGCTACAGCCTGGCGTTCTCGGGCGAAGGCAACTTCTTCGGCGGGTTCGACAAGATCTTCCTGAAGGGCGTCACGACCGAAACCTTCGGCGCGCTGACGACCATCCCCGAGTACGTGTTCGTGGCCTTCCAGGGCACGTTCGCGGCCATCACCGTGGCGCTGATCGTCGGCTCCTTCGCCGAACGCATCAAGTTCGCCGGCGTGCTGGTGTTCGCCGTGCTGTGGTTCACCTTCAGCTACGTGCCCATGGCCCACATCGTCTGGGGCGGCGGCCTGCTGGCCAAGGACGGCGCGCTGGACTTCGCCGGCGGCACCGTGGTGCACATCAACGCCGGTATCGCCGGCCTGGTGGGCGCCTATGTGCTGGGCAAGCGCATCGGCTACGGCCGTGAAGCCTTCACGCCGCACTCGCTGACGCTGACCATGGTCGGTGCCTCGCTGCTGTGGGTGGGCTGGTTCGGCTTCAACGCCGGTTCCGCCGGTGCCGCCAACGCCGCGGCCGGCCTGGCCTTCGTCAACACCGTGCTGGCTACCGCTGCTGCCACGCTGTCCTGGATCCTGGGCGAGAGCCTGCACAAGGGCAAGGCCTCCATGCTGGGCGCCGCCTCCGGTGCCGTCGCCGGCCTGGTCGCCGTGACGCCCGCCGCCGGCTTCGTCGGCCCGATGGGCTCCATCGTGATGGGCCTGCTGGCCGGCCTGATCTGCCTGTGGGGCGTGGGTGGCTTGAAGCGCATGCTGGGCGCCGACGACTCGTTCGACGTGTTCGGCGTGCACGGCGTGGGCGGCATCATCGGCGCCATCCTGACCGGCGTGTTCGCAGCCCAGAGCCTGGGCGGCACCGGCGGCCTGACGCCCGACACCTTCGCCATGGGCGCCCAGGTCTGGATCCAGGTCAAGAGCGTGCTGTTCACCATCGTGTGGTCGGCCATCGTCGCCTACATCGCCTACAAGATCGCCGACATGACCGTGGGTCTGCGCGTCACGGAAGAGGAAGAGCGCGAAGGCCTGGACATCTCGTCGCACGGCGAGACGGCCTACAACCGCTGAGGGGAGTGGCGCGGCAGACCACCTGCCGCGCCGAACACGAGCGAGGTCTCCTGAAGAGGTTGGGCCCGCGGAGCGAAGGCTCTGCGGGCCTTTTTTTGTTCATGCCGCGGCTGAAAAAAGCTCAAGGCGCCGGTCGGCTCCGCGCCGTACCATCGCCCGCATGACAAGGACCCCCCTGGAGGAGACCACCCTGCGCGTGCGCGCCGCTGCCGCGCAAGGGCAGCCGTTGCGCATCGTGGGCGGCGGCAGCAAGGACGCTTACGGCCAGGCGCTGGTCGGCGAGCCGCTGGACCTGCGCGGCCTGGCCGGCATCGTGAGCTACGAGCCCAGCGAACTGGTCGTGACCGTGCGGCCCGGCACGCCGCTGGCCGAACTGGAGGCCGCGCTGGCCGAACGCGGCCAATGCCTGCCCTTCGAGCCGCCGCACCATTTACCGGGCAGCGACGCATCTGAAGCCAGCCGTGCCACCTGCGGGGGCATGCTGGCCGCCGGCCTGTCGGGCCCGGCGCGTGCGAGCAGCGGCGCCGTGCGCGACTTCGTGCTGGGCCTGGAAATGCTCAACGGCCGCGGCGAACTGCTGCGCTTCGGCGGCCAGGTCATGAAGAACGTGGCCGGCTACGACGTCTCGCGCCTCATGGCCGGCGCACTGGGCACGCTGGGCGTGGTCACGGAGATGAGCCTCAAGGTGTTGCCCGTGGCGCCGGCCGAGGCCACGCTGCGCTTCGCGCTGTCGCAGCACGAGGCGCTGCGCCAGCTCCATGCCTGGGGCGGCCAGCCGCTGCCCCTCAACGCGAGCTGCTGGCAGCAAGGCGTCGGCCTCACGCTGCGCCTGCGCGGCGCCGTGGCGGCCGTGGACGCCGCCTGCAGCCGGCTGGGCGGCGCGGTGCTCGCGGCCGACGAGGCCGCGCGGTTCTGGCAGGCGCGGCGCGACCTGCGCATGCCCTGGCCCGACATCGGCCGCACGCGCGACCTGTGGCGGCTGTCGGTCCCGCAGACCGCGCCCGTGCTGGACCTGCCGGACGATCCCCTTGTGGAATGGCATGGTGGCCAGCGCTGGCTCGCGGCCGCACCCGCGCAGGCCGAGGCTGTGCGCCAGGCCGCGCAGGCCGTGGGCGGTAGCGCCACGCTGTTCCTGGCCGCGTCCGCGGAGCGCAGCGGCGCGCGCGCCGCCTGCTTCGATCCGCTGCCGCCGGCGCTCGCGCGCATCCACGCAGCGCTCAAGGCCGCGTTCGACCCGGCCGGCATCTTCAACCGCGGCCGCCTGTACCAGCACCTCTGATGCAAACCAATCTCTCCCCCGAGTACCAGGGCACGCCCGACGGCATCGCGGCCGAGGCCATCCTGCGCAAGTGCGTGCACTGCGGCTTCTGTACCGCCACCTGCCCGACCTACCAGCTGCTGGGCGACGAATTGGACGGCCCGCGCGGACGCATCTACCTCATGAAGCAGGTGCTCGAAGGCGCCGAGCCCACGCGCGCCACGCAACTGCACCTGGACCGCTGCCTGACCTGCCGCAACTGCGAAAGCACCTGTCCCTCGGGTGTGGACTACGGCCACCTGGTCGACATCGGCCGCAAGCTCGTCGATGCCAAGGTGCCGCGCCCGGCCGGCGAACGCGCCGTGCGCTGGGCGCTCAAGGAAGGCCTGCCCTCGGGCGGCTTCGCGCCGGCCATGCGCATGGGCCAGGCCGTGCGTGGCCTCTTGCCCGGCAAGCTGCGCGCCAAGGTGCCCGAGCGCCGCGACCCGGGTGCCTGGCCGCAGCGCCGCCACACGCGCAAGGTGCTGCTGCCCGAAGGCTGCGTGCAGCCGTCCATGGCGCCCGGCATCGACCGTGCCACGGCGCGCGTGCTCGACGCGGTCGGCATCACGGCCCTGCGCGTGCCGGCCGGCGGCTGCTGCGGCGCCGTCAAGTTCCACCTCAACGACCAGGACGCCGCCAAGGTGCAGATGCGCGCCAACATCGACGCCTGGTGGCCCTATGTGCAGGGCGCGGGCGACACCGCCGTCGAGGCGATCGTCGTCAACGCCTCGGGCTGCAGCGTGATGGTCAAGGACTACGGCCATGTGCTGCGGGACGATCCGGCCTACGCCGAGAAGGCGCGCCGCGTGAGCGGCCTCGCGCGCGACCTGACCGAGCTGCTGCCGCAGATCTCCGCGGGCCTGGCATCGCGCTTCGAGGGAAAGAAGCCCTCGGGCGTCATCGCATTCCACCCGCCCTGCACGCTGCAGCACGGCCAGCAGCTGCGCGGCCTGGTCGAGCGCCACCTGGGCGAATTGGGCTTCGACGTGCAGGTCGCCGCCAACGAAGCGCACCTGTGCTGCGGCTCGGCCGGCACCTACTCGGTGCTGCAGCCCGAGATCGCGGTGCAGCTGCGCGACCGCAAGCTCGGCCACCTGCAGGCATTGGCGCCTGCGACCATCGCGTCGGCCAACATCGGCTGCATCACCCACCTGCAGGGCGGCTGCAGCACGCCCGTGCGGCACTGGGTCGAGGTGCTCGACGAAGCCCTCGCGGCTTGAGCCTCAGGCCGCCAGCGCTGCCTCGATGTCCTGGCCCAGGCTCTCGGGCTTGTCGGTCGGGGCATAGCGCTTGCGCACCTGGCCGTCCCTGCCCACGAGGAACTTGGTGAAGTTCCACTTGATGGCCTTGGTGCCCAGCAGGCCCGGCGCTTCGCGCGTGAGCCACTGGTACAGCGGGTGCGCGCCGTCACCGTTGACGTCGATCTTGGCCATCATGGGGAAGCTCACGCCGTAGTTCTTCTGGCAGAACGCACCGATCTCGTCGTTGCTGCCCGGGTCCTGCCGGCCGAACTGGTTGCACGGGAAACCCAGCACCACGAGGCCACGCGCGCCGTAGGTTTGGTGCAGTTGCTCCAGGCCCGCGAACTGCGGCGTGAAGCCGCAGGCGCTGGCGGTGTTGACGATCAGCAGCGGCCTGCCCTTGAACTGGGCCAGCGCGACCGGCCGGCCGGCGATGTCCAGGGCTTCGAAGTCGTAGACGGTGGCCATCGGCCCTCCCTCAATGCGTGTGGTCGTTGCGGGCGATTTCGAGCAGGTGTTCGACTTCGTCGGTGTGCACGCGGCAGTTGTGCTGGTGCCAGCGCTGGATCACGAACATGAAGCCGGCCACCACGATGCCGAAGGCCGTGATCGCGCCGAAGGCCGACAGGCCCAGCCCCGTCGACAGGCTGTAGAACGCGCCCAGGCCCAGGATGCAGGCCTGTTCGTTGAAGTTCTGCACGGCAATCGAGCGGCCGGCGCCCATGAGGTTGTGGCCGCGGTGCTGCAGCAGCGCGTTCATGGGCACCACCAGGAAGCCGCCCAGTCCGCCCAAGAGGATCAGGAACGGCGCGGCCACCCAGACGTTGTCGATGAAGTTCATGCCGATCACGAGCAGGCCCATGCCGATGCCCAGCGGCATCACGCGCGTGGCCATGTCCAGCTTCATGCGCATGGAGGCGATCACCGCGCCGGCCGCCGTGCCGATGGCCACCACGCCCACCAGCGACGAGGCCTGCGTGGTGCTGTAGCCCAGCGCGGCGGCGGCCCAGGCCAGCACGATGTAGCGCAGATTGCCCGAGACGCCCCAGAACAGCGTGGTGGTGGCCAGCGAGATCTGGCCGAGCCGGTCGTTCCACAGCCGCGAGTTGCAGCGCCAGAAGTCCGGCAGCAGCGCCAGCGGGTTGCGCGGCATGGGGCGCATCGGCACGCCGGTATCGGGAATGCGGGTGTTGATCCAGGCCGCGAGCGCGTAGATGAAGACCAGCACTGCGATCGCGGCTTCGGCCGGCGTGTCGATGCCGGTGTCCACGAACGGCAGGTCGATCGACAGCAGACGGTCGGAGATGGCATGGCCGACCAGCTGCCCCCCCAGCAGCACGCCGAGGATGATGGAGCCGATGGTCAGGCCTTCGATCCAGCCATTGGCCTTGACGAGTTGGGACGGTGGCAGCAGCTCGGTCAGGATGCCGTACTTGGCGGGCGAGTAGGCCGCGGCGCCCAGGCCCACGATGGCGTAGGCCATGAGCGGGTGGCTGCCGAACAGCATCATGAGGCAACCGACCACCTTGATCGCATTGCTCACGAACATCACCCGGCCCTTGGGCAAGGCGTCGGCGAAGGCGCCCACGAAGGGCGCGAGCACCACGTAGAACAGCGCGAACATCGGCACCAGGGCGGCGCGCTGCCAGTCGGGCGCACCGCTGGCGCGCAGCAGCTCGATCGCGGCAATGAAGATCGCGTTGTCGGCCAGCGACGAAAAGAACTGGGCCGACATGATGGTGAAAAAACCGCGCTTCATCGCATGTCGTGGGGGCGATCAGTTGAGCTGATGCAAAGTGATAAGAGCTTGTGTGTTCTAGTGGCCGGCGGTTATATCACGGGGCCAATGCGAGAATTCTTCAAGTCCTTGCCACCGTTGCGCGGTTGCACACCGCCGCCATTGCTGCCATGCCCCGTCCCATCCAGGCCACGATCCACCATGCTGCACTGCGCCACAACCTGCAGCGTGCGCGCCGCGCTGCGGGCGACGCCAAGGTCTGGGCCGTGGTCAAGGCCAATGCCTACGGCCATGGCATCGAGCGCGTGTTCGAAGCCCTGCGCGGTGCCGACGGCTTCGCGCTGCTGGACCTGGCCGAGGCCGAGCGCGTGCGCGCGCTGGGTTGGCGCGGCCCCGTCCTGCTGCTCGAAGGTGTGTTCGAGCCACGCGACCTGGAGCTGTGCTCGCGGCTGAACCTGTGGCATGCCGTGCACTGCGAAGCCCAGATCGACTGGCTCGCGGCGCACAAGACCCAGCAGGGGCACCGCGTGTTCTTGAAGCTCAACTCGGGCATGAACCGGTTGGGCTTCGCGCCGGCCAGCTTCCGCACGGCCTGGATGCGGCTCGATGCGCTGCCGCAGGTCGAGGAGATCTCGCTGATGACGCACTTCAGCGACGCCGACGGCGCCAAGGGCATCGCCGCGCAGATGGCCCTCTTCGAAGAGGCCACGCGCGACCTGCCGGGCGAACGCAGCGTGGCCAACAGCGCTGCCACGCTGCGCCACATCGACACCGCCGGCGTGCGCGGCGACTGGGTGCGTCCTGGCATCGCGGTCTACGGCGGCGCGCCCGACCACCCGGTCTTCAATGCCGCGCACTGGGAACTGCAGCCCGCCATGACGCTGGCCTCCAAGGTCATCGGCCTGCAGGACCTGCTGCCCGGCGACAGCGTGGGCTATGGCTCCAGCTTCGTCGCTGACACCCCCATGCGCATTGGCGTCGTGGCCTGCGGCTATGCCGACGGCTATCCGCGCCACTGCGGCACGGGCACGCCGGTGCTGGTCGACGGGGTGCGCACGCGCCTGGTCGGCCGCGTCAGCATGGACATGGTGACGGTGGATCTCACGCCCGTGCCGCAGGCCGGCCTGGGCAGCGAGGTCACGCTCTGGGGCCGTGCGGGGAGCGGCGCGGTGCTGCCCGTCGACGAGGTGGCCTTCGCGGCCGGCACCGTGGGCTACGAGCTCATGTGCGCGCTGGCGCCGCGCGTGCCGGTCGTGGTCGCCGAGGAGCCGCCAGCGTCTTCGTGAGATCGGGCGGGCTGCTCTTGACCCGCTCGTACAGGGCCTGCGCGGCCAGCGACAGGCTGCGCTCGCGCCGGCGCACGAGGTAGATGCGGCGCTTGAGGCCGCTCCAGACCAGCGGCCGCGTCACGAGGCCGGGTTGGGCGAAGTGGAACAGCGTCAGCGCCGGCATCATGCTCACGCCCAGGCCGGCGCGCACCATGCCCATGGCGGTGGCGAGCTGGTCGACCTCCATGAGCGTCTGCATCTGCAAGGGGTGCAGCGCGGCATCCAGGTACTGGCGCACGCTGGAGTTGCGGGCCATGTGCACGAAGGGGTAGGCCGCCACGTCGCGCGGGCGGATCTCGCGCAGCCGCGCGAGCGGGTGCTCGGCCGGGCACACCAGGTGGAAGTCGTCGCTGCAAAAGGGCTCGGCGCGCAGCTCCTGCGTGTCGGCGCGCACGGCCGCGAGCGCGAAGTCGGCCTGGCCCTGGCGCACGAGCTCCACGCAGGGTTCGGACAGCACGTCGGCCACGGCGATCTCCACGCCAGGATGCGCCGCACGGTAGTCGCGCAGGATGCCCGGCAGCCAGCCGGCCGCCAGCGAGGGCAGCAGCGCGATCGACACGCGGCCGCGCCGCAGCGCGCGCTGCTCCGAGACGCCGGCCAGCGCCGCGTCGAACTCGGCCAGCACGCGCCGCGCCGAGGCCTCGAACTCCAGCCCCTCGGGCGTGGGCGCCACATGGCGCGTGCTGCGGTCGAACAGGCGCAGGCCCAGGGCGGTCTCGAGCTGGCCGATCAGCGCGCTGAAGGCCGGCTGCGACAGATGGCATTGCGCAGCTGCGCGCGTGAAGCTGCGCAGATCGGCCAGCGCCACGAAGGCCTGCAGCTGGCGCATGGAGACGTTGGAGCGAGCCGGCTGATTCATTGGATTTACAGATGAATTGATCCGAACTTTCGAATTCACAGATGAAGGGCCGGACTCTACATTGCCGGGAACAGACAAGGAGACACGTGGACCAGAAGAACATCCTGCGCATCGGCTGCGCGGCCGGCTTCTCGGGCGACCGCACCGACGCGGCCGCGCCGGTCGTGCAGGCGCTCGTCGCCGCCGGTGGTCCCGCCTTCCTGATCTTCGAGACCCTGGCCGAGCGCACGCTGGCACTGGCCCAGCTGGCGCGCCGCGCCGACCCCGAGGCGGGCTACGAACCGCTGCTGCCTGAGCTGCTGCGGCCCGTGCTGGCCGACTGCCTGGCCCATGGCGTGCGCATCGTCAGCAACTTCGGTGCGGCCAACCCGGCCGCTGCGGCACACCGCATCCATGCGCTGGCGCGCGAACTCGGCCTGCCGGCGCCGCGCGTCGCCATCGTGGAGGGCGACGATGTCTCCGGCCCCGCCCACCGCCCGCTGCTGCAGGCGGCGCTGGGCCCCGTGCTCGACGGCCTGGACCTGGTCTCGGCCAACGCCTACCAGGGTGCCGAGGCCATCGCCGACGCGCTGCTGGCCGGCGCCGAGATCGTGGTCTGCGGCCGCGTGGCCGACCCCTCGCTGGCCGTGGGCCCGGCGCTGGCCCACTTCGGCTGGGCGCGCAACGACTGGACGCGCCTGGCCCGCGCCACCATGGCCGGCCACCTGCTGGAATGCGGCACCCAGGTCACGGGTGGCTACTACGCCGACCCGGGCTACAAGGACATCCCCGGCATGGCCACGCTGGGCTATCCCATCGCCGAGATCGATGCCGACGGGAACTGCACCATCACCAAGCCCGCCGGCACGGGCGGACGCATCGACGCGCACACCGTCAAGGAACAGCTGCTCTACGAGGTGCATGACCCGGCCGCCTACCTGACCCCCGACGTGGTGGCCGACATCACCGAGGCCGAGGTGGCGGAGATCGGCCCCGACCGTGTGCGCCTGACCGGCGTGCGTGGCCATGCCCGGCCGGCCTCGCTCAAGGTCAACGTCTGCCACGCCACGGGCTGGCTGGCCGAAGGCGAGATCTCTTACGCGGGCGCACGCGCCGAGGGCCGGGCCCGGCTCGCTGCGCAGATCCTGCGCGAGCGCCTGGCCGGCCTGGGCACGCTGCGCGCCGACCTGATCGGCGTGGCCAGCGTCTTCGCCGACGATGGCGGTGCCTGGCTGGACGGCCTGCCCGACCGCGGCGCGCAGGACGTGCGCCTGCGCGTGGCGATGAACCACCGCGAGCGCGCCAGCGCCGAGCGGCTGGCGCGCGAGGTCACGGCCCTGTACTGCTGCGGCCCGGCTGGCGGCGGCGGCGTGCGCACCGGGCTGCGCCAGCGCCTGGGCACGGTGTCCTGCGTGCTGCCGCGCGAACAGGCGCCCACCTCCTTTCGCTTCATCGAGGCCCTGACATGACCACCGTCCCGCTCTACCGCGCCGCCCACGGACGCACCGGCGACAAGGGCAACCGCTCCAACATCAGCGTGATCGCCTGGCACCCGGCGCTGTGGCCGCTGCTCGTCGAGCAGGTCACCGAGGCGGCGGTCGCCGCCCAGTTCGCGCACCGCAGGCCCACCCGTGTCACGCGCCACCTGCTGCCGCGGCTGCAGGCCATGAACTTCGTGCTCGACGAGGTGCTGGACGGCGGCGTCAACGATGCGCTGAACCTGGACAGCCACGGCAAGGCGCTGTCCTTCCTGCTGCTGGAGCTGCCCATCCAGGTGCCGGAGGCGCTTGCGCCGCTGCTGGCCGGCCCGCCGCCCGACCCATCCCACTGACCAACCCGCCATCCCCAGGAGACAAGACCGATGAACGAACGCTTCCGACCCCGCCGCACCTGGCTCGCCGCCGCCCTGGCCCTCACGGCCGGTGGGCTGCTGCCCCTGGCGGCGGCCGCGCAGGACTTCCCGAACAAGCCCATCACGTTCGTCGTGCCGTTCGCGGCCGGCAGCGCGACCGACCAGATCGCGCGGGCGCTGGGCCAGTCCGTCACCGACCAGACCAAGCAACCCGTGGTCGTGGACAACAAGGGCGGGGCCAGCGGCCAGATCGCCGCCAGCCAGGTGGCGCGCGCGCCGGCCGACGGCTACACCGTGCTGATCACCACCAACACCACGCACGCGGCCAACGAGCACCTGTACAAGAAGCTCAGCTACGACCCGGTGAAGGATTTCGCGCCTATCACCGGTCTGGGCAAGGGCGGCCAGGTGCTCGTGGTGCGTCCGGACGCACCGTACAAGAACGTCGCAGACCTCGTGGCCGCGGCCAGGAAGACGCCGGGCAAGCTCAGCTTCGGCAGCGGCAGCTCGTCCAGCCGCATGGCCGGCGAGATGTTCAAGCAGCTCTCGGGCACCGACATCCTGCACGTGCCCTACAAGAGCAACCCCAATGCGATCACCGACCTCATGGGCGGGCAGATCGACTTCATGATCACCGACACCTCCACGGGCGTGCCGCAGGTCAAGGGCGGCAAGCTCAAGGCGCTGGGCATCTCCACCGTCGAGCGCAACCCGCTGCTGCCCGAGGTGCCGACCATCGCCGAGGCGGGCGTCAAGGGCTACGACATGGGCTACTGGTTCGCGGCCTACGCGCCGGCCGGTACGCCGCCCGCCGTGGTCGCGCGCCTGAACGCGCTGCTGGCCAAGGCCGTGCAGAGCGCCGGCGCCAAGACCTTCTTCGACGGCAGCGGTTCCACCGCCTGGACCACCACGCCCGAGGGCCTGGCCAAGTTCCAGGCCGAAGAGACGGCCAAGTGGGGCCGCGTGATCAAGGCGGCGGGCATCGAGCCCGAGTAAGCCACACCGGCCGGCCAGGCGGCCGGCCTGCCTTGGGGCGCCAAGAAACCACTCGGCCCCACTTTCGCCAGCAGAACGGGTGCACGGCAGCGCAGTGCAGGGCGCAGCCATGCCCGGACGACAACGAGGAGACACAGCATGCATCCCATCTTCCTGCGCGGCCTGGTCGGCTGCGCCGCCCTGTCCATGCTCGCCGCCTGCGGCGGCGGCGGAGACGACGCCCCCGAGACCCCGGTGGCCACACCCAGGAGCTGCGAGCCCGCGGCACTGGCGAGCGTGCAACTGGCCGGTGCCACCGTGACCGGCGCCGCGCCCGTGGCCGCGGGCAGCTACACCCCCGCGGGCGGGCGGCCCATCGCCAACCTGCCGGCCTTTTGCCGCATCACAGCCCAGGCCACGCCCAGCAGCGACTCGCTCATCAACTTCGAGATCTGGGTGCCCGAAGGCACTGCCTGGAACGGCAAGCTGGTCGTCACCGGCAACGGCGGCTACAGCCCCGCGCTGAGCACGGGCGACATGGCCTACGCCATGCGCCAGGGTTAT
The DNA here is from genome assembly GCF_014652235.1 of Pseudorhodoferax aquiterrae. GTDB lineage: Bacteria > Pseudomonadota > Gammaproteobacteria > Burkholderiales > Burkholderiaceae_C > Pseudorhodoferax > Pseudorhodoferax aquiterrae. Next base: position 56,782 of record NZ_BMYK01000006.1, on the reverse strand, counting down.
GCCGTCGTCGGCGGCGACACGGGCCACCAGTCCGCCGACCCGAACGAGATGTTCTGGGGCGTGGACCATCCCGAGAAGATCCGCGACTGGGGCACGCGCTCCATCCATGCCATCACGGCGCCCTCGCGCACGCTGGTCGAGGGCCTGCGCGCCCAGGCGCCCAGCCGGGCCTACTACTACGGCTGCTCCACCGGCGGGCACCAGGGCTACGCGCAGATGCAGCGTTACCCGACAGACTTCGACGGCGTGATCGCCGGCGCGCCCGGCAACAACCGCACGCGGCTCAACGTCGAGTTCCTGCACCGCTACCTCTCCAACCGCGCACCGGGCACCAGCGGCCCGGTGATCCTCACCGCCGCCAAGGCCAACCTGATCACACAGCGCGCGGTGGCCGCCTGCGACGGCCTGGACGGCGTGAGCGACGGCGTGGTGGAGAACCCGCTGGCCTGCACCAGCGACAGGTTCGACGTGGCCAACCTGCAATGCACTGGCGCCGACGCCGCCGACTGCCTGACGGCCGACCAGGTGGCCGTGGCGCAGAAGATCTACGCCGGCCCGAAGAACCCGCGCACCGGCGCGCAGATCTACCCGGGCCTGCCCGTGGGCACGGAATCGGGCTGGTCCGGCTACTGGGGTGGGGCCGAGCCCGTGCGCGCCGACTACTGGCGCCTGTGGGTCTTCGCCAACCCGCAGTGGGACTGGTGGACCTTCGACTACGACCGCGACATCGCCTACGCCGACGCGCGCGTCAGCCCGCTGGTCGACCAGACCAGCGCCGATCTGTCGGCCTTCAAGGCGGCCGGCGCCAAGGCCATCGTGTTCCAGGGCTGGCAGGACGCAGTGGTCAACCCGGTCGACACCATCGCCTATGCCGAGCGCGTGAAGGCGGCCCAGGGCACGCAGGCCGAGATGGAAAAGTTCTACCGCCTGTTCCTCGTGCCGGGCATGGGCCACTGCAGCGGCGGCAGCGGCGCCACCACTTTCGGCAACAGCGGCGGCCAGGTGCCCAACCCCACGGCCGACAACGACCTGCTGATGGCGCTGGACCGCTGGGTCGAACAGGGCCGGGCACCCGACAGCATCGTGGCCGCGCGCCTGAGCGGCGGCAACGTGGTGCGCACGCGACCGCTGTGCGTCCACCCCAGGACCGCCGTCTACAAGGGCAGCGGCAGCACCGACGACGCAGCCAACTTCAGCTGCCAATGACATTTGCGCACGGAGACAAGCCATGAGACACACCGCCATCCCCTCGGCCCTGCTGGCCGCTGCTCTGCTCGCCGCCTGCGGCGGCAGCGACAACGACGACACGCCAGCGCCGCCCGCGGCGACCCCGCAGCTCAAGCTCAGCATCACCGCCACCGAGGACTTCCCCGGCAGCTACGGCAGCGTGGGCGCCTACGAGAAGCTGACCGGCAGCATCAGCGGCGAGGTCGACCCCAAGGACCCCAAGAACGCCGTGATCCAGGATCTCGCGCTGGCGCCCGTCAACGCGCGCGGCATGGTCGAGTACAGCGCCGAGTTCGTGCTGCTCAAGCCCAAGGACATGGCCAAGGCCAGCGGCGTGCTGCGCTACGACGCGCCCAACCGCGGCAACATCCTCACGATGCTGAACCCCGCGGCCACGCCCAGCGACGCCGTCTACCTGGAGCGCGGCTACGTGGTGCTGTATTCGGCCTGGCAGGGCGACGTGCCCAAGAGCAACGCCGCCCGGCTCACGGCCACGGTGCCCGTGGCGAAGAACGCAGACGGCAGCAGCATCACGGGCACCTACCGCAGCGAGCTCGTGCCCTCGGCCGCCACGCCCGTCATGGCGCTGCCCGGCGGCGTGTTCAACGGCAGCATGATTCCGTACGCGCCCGCCAGCCTGGACAACACCTTGCCCGGCTACTCGCTCACGCGCCGCGTCAACGAGACCGATGCGCGCCAGCTGATCCCGGCCAGCGACTGGAAGTTCGCCGACTGCAGCGCCGCCAACGCCTTCCCGGGCACGCCCGACGGCAGCAAGGTCTGCCTCAAGGGCGGCTTCGATCCCAAGTACCTGTACGAGCTGGTCTACGTGGCCAAGGACCCCAAGGTCATGGGCGTGGGCCTGGCCGCGCTGCGTGACACGGTGAGCTTCTTCCGCAAGGCCCAGGTGGACAGTGCCGGCACGGCCAACCCGCTGGCCGGCCGCATCACGCACACCATCGGCCAGGGCACCTCGCAGTCGGGCAATGCCATGAAGACCTTCCTGCACCTGGGCTTCAACCAGGCGCTGGACGGCGGCAAGGTGTTCGACGGCCTATACGCCCACGTGGCGGCGCGCCAGACCAACATCAACACGCGCTTCGCCGTGCCGGGCGGTGGCGGCGGGCTGCGCACCGACCACACGGCCTTCGGCCAGACCGCACCGCGCGGCCTGGCGGCCGACTACCTGGACGACGTGAGCGGGCGCCAGGGCGGCGTGATGAAGCGCTGCGTGGCCAGCAACACCTGCCCCAGGTTCTTCCTGGGCCTGTCGGGCACGGAGTTCTGGCAGCTGCAGGGCTCGCCCGTGCTGACCGACGCCTACGGCCTGCGCGATCTGGCCCAGCCCGACAACGCGCGCATCTACTACTACGCCAGCACCCAGCACGGCGGCAGCGGCGGCACGGCCAGCATCGCCTACGCGCCCACGCGCAACGTCTACCCGGCCGGCACCGTGGTGCACTTCAACGACACCTTCCGCGCGCTGTTCGTCGCGCTGGAGGACTGGGTGGTGCGCGGCACCGAGCCCCCGGCCAGCCAGGTGCCCAAGCTCGCCGACGGCACGCTGGCGCGGCCGGACCAACTGGTGTTCCCGACCATGAAGGGCCTGAGCTGGCCCGTGTCCGGCACGGCCACCGCGATCCCCGATTTCAACTACCTCGCGCGCTACAACGGCTTCCCGCTGTTCGACTTCGGGCCGCAGTACATCCCGCAGGACGAATCGGGCATCGCCACGCTGCTGCCGCCCTACTACACGGGCCGCGACTACGCGATCCTCGTGCCGCAGGTGGACCCGACCACGGGCCTGACCCGCGCCGGCATCAAGAGCGTGGAGGCGCGCGCGCCGCTGGGCACCAGCATCGAGTTCAATTACGTGGCCACGCCGGGCATCGTCGACCTGTCCAACCTCACGGGCAGCTTCATCCCGTTCCACACCACCGAGGCGGCGCGCATCGCAGCCGGCGACACGCGGCCTTCGCTCGAGTCGCTGTACGGCACGCAGGCCGGCTACGTGGCGGCGGTGACCACGGCCGCCAACCAGCTGGTGGCCGAGCGCCTGCTGCTGCAGCGCGATGCGGACCTGCGCATCCAGCAGGCCCAGGCAGCGGCGGTGTTGCCCTGAATGGCGCACCGGCGTGCGCACCGCGGGCGCGCACGCCATGCACCAGCTTGAGATGCCGGCGCCGCCGGTCTGCGCCAAACTGAACCATTTGGTCAAAAAGTTTTGCACAGGTTCTTGTAAGTTATTGAATCGATGAAGATAAACAGACTGGCATGAACGCTGCATGGAGCGGCGGGTGACGCGGACCAGGGTGGTCCGCGTGCCAACACATCGCGAGGCCATCCATGAAAGTCGGCGTCTTCATCCCCATCGGCAACAACGGCTGGCTGCTGTCGGAGAACGCTCCGCAGTACAAGCCGTCGTTCGAACTGAACAAAGAGATCACGCTCTCGGCCGAGCGCTACGGCATGGACTTCGCGCTGTCCATGATCAAGCTGCGCGGCTTCGGCGGCAAGACCGAGTTCTGGGACCACAACCTGGAGTCGTTCACGCTCATGGCGGGCCTGGCGGCCGTCACCAGCAAGATCCAGCTGTTCGCCACCGCGGCCTCGCTCGTCATGCCGCCGGCCATCGTGGCGCGCATGGCCTCCACCATCGACTCCATCTCGAACGGCCGCTTCGGCCTGAACCTCGTGACCGGCTGGCAGCGTCCCGAGTACGCGCAGATGGGCATGTGGCCCGGCGACCAGTTCTTCGGCACACGCTACGCGTACCTGTCCGAGTACATCCAGGTGCTGCGCGACCTGTGGGGCACCGGGAAGTCCGACTTCAAGGGCGAGCACTTCCAGATGGACGACTGCCGCCTGAGCCCGCGCCCGCAGGCCGCCATGAAGGTCATCTGCGCGGGCCAGAGCGATGCGGGCATGGCCTTCTCGGCCCGGTACGCCGACTACAACTTCTGCTTCGGCAAGGGCGTCAACACGCCCACGGCCTTCAAGCCCGCGGCCGACAAGCTGATCGAGGCGACGAAGAAGACCGGCCGCCACCACGTCAAGTCCTACGTGCTGATGATGGTCATCGCCGCCGAGACCGACGAGGCGGCCCGCGCCAAGTGGGAGCACTACAAGGCCGGCGCCGACCAGGAGGCCATCGCCTGGCTGGGCGAGCAGGGCGCGGCCGACACCAAATCCGGCGCCGACACCAACGTGCGCCAGATGGCCGATCCGACCTCGGCCGTCAACATCAACATGGGCACGCTGGTGGGCTCCTTCGCCAGCGTGGCGCGCATGCTGGACGAGGTGGCCACGGTGCCCGGCACCGAGGGCGTGTTGCTGACCTTCGACGACTTCGTGCAGGGTGTGCGCGATTTCGGCGAGCACATCCAGCCGCTGATGGTCAGCCGTGTCGATGCCGACAGCCCGGTGCCGTCGCGCGTGGTCGCGCTGCAGGAGGCCGCATGAAGACCAACCAGACCCTGAGCTCGACCACGCCGGTCGGCATCCCCGCGCCGGCCGGCGCGCCGCCGGCCCTGGTGCTGCCGGCGCGGCCCGAGCCGCTGCTGCTGCAAGCGTGCAACACCGCGCTCATCGTGGTCGACATGCAGAACGCCTACGCTTCGCTGGGCGGCTACGTGGACTCGGCCGGTTTCGACATCTCGGGCGCGCAGGGCACCATCGCCAGCATCGCGCGCTGCATCGCGGCCGCGCGCCAGGCCGGCGTGCTCGTGGTGTTCCTGCAGAACGGCTGGGACGCGCAGTACGTAGAGGCCGGCGGCCCCGGCTCGCCCAACTACTACAAGTCCAACGCGCTCAAGACCATGCGTGCCAAGCCCGAGCTGGCCGGCAAGTTCCTGGCCAGGGGCGGCTGGGACTACGAACTCGTCGAAGCGCTGCAGCCCGCCCCCGGCGACATCGTCGTGCCCAAGACGCGCTACAGCGGCTTCTTCAACAGCCAGCTGGACAGCACCCTGCGCGCCCGCGGCATCCGCAACCTCGCCTTCACCGGCATCGCCACCAACGTGTGCGTGGAGTCCACGCTGCGCGACGCCTTCCACCTCGAGTACTTCGCCGTGCTGCTCGAAGAGGCCACGCACCAGCTGGGCTCCGCCGAGATCCAGCAGGGCGTGGTCTACAACGTGCAGACCTTCTTCGGCTGGGTCGCCAGCGTCGACGCCTTCTGCGCCACCCTGGCCGGCTGATCCCTTTTTTCCACAGGAGTTTTCCATGCCCCAAACCGCAGTGATCCCCCCCGGCACCGGCGTGCCGCTCGCCCCCTACGTGCCCGGCACGCTGGCCGACGGCATCCTGTACGTCTCCGGCACGCTGCCCTTTGACAAGCAGAACAACGTGGTCCACGTCGGTGACGCGGCCGCGCAGACCCGCCATGTGCTCACCACCATCCAGGGCGTGGTCGAGGCGGCCGGCGGCACCATGGCCGACGTGACCATGAACCACATCTTCCTGACGGACTGGGCCAACTACGGCGCCATCAACGCGGTCTATGCCGAGTTCTTCCCGGGCAGCAAGCCGGCGCGCTACTGCATCCAGTGTGGGCTCGTGAAGCCGGACGCTCTCGTGGAAATCGCCACCGTCGCCCACGTCGGCAAGAAGGCTTGAGCGCGATGGCCGTTGTCGCGCACGACGTCCACGGCCCGGCCGGTGCCCCCACCGTGCTGCTGTCCTCCGGCCTGGGCGGCGCGGCCGCCTTCTGGAAGCCGCAGACCGAGGCCCTGGTCGCGGCCGGCTGGCGCGTGATCGCCTACGACCAGCGCGGCACCGGGCGCACGGGCGGCACGCTGCCCACGCCCTACAGCATCGCCCACATGGCCGGCGACGTGCGCGAGCTGCTGGACGCGACGCAGACCGCGCGCTGCCACCTGGTCGGCCACGCGCTGGGCGGCCTGGTCGGCCTGCAGCTGGCATTGGACGCGCCGGGCCGCGTGGCCAGCCTGGCGCTCGTCAACGCCTGGTCGCAGCCCAATCCGCATTCGGCGCGCTGCTTCGACGCGCGGCTCGCGCTGCTGGCCGCCGGCGGCGCGCGCGCCTACTGCGAGGCCCAGCCCATCTTCCTGTACCCGGCCGACTGGTGCGCCGCGCACCCCGCGCGCGTGCAGGCCGAGGTCGACCATGCCGTCGCCCACTTTCCGGGCGCCGACACCATGCGCGCGCGCATCGCTGCGCTGCGCGCCTTCGACATCGATGCACAGCTCGCACGCATCGATGTGCCGGTCTGGGTCAGCGCCGCGCAGGACGACGCGCTCGTGCCCTGGACCTGCTCGCAGCGCCTGGCCGCGGGCCTGCCGCGCGCCGAACTGCACCGCCTGCCGCACGGCGGCCACGCGCACAGCGTGACCCGGTCCGAAGACTTCAACACCGCGCTGCTGGCCTTCCTGGCGCAGCACACCACACCATGAGTTCTTCCCTCGATGCGGCCGCCCTGGCCGCGCTGTTCCTCGACGCCCGCTCGCACAACGGCTGGACCGACGAACCCGTCTCCGACGCCTTGCTGCGCCAGCTCTACGACTTGGTGCGCATGGGGCCGACCTCGGCCAACTGCGCGCCCGCGCGCTTCGTCTTCGTACGCACGCCCGAAGGCAAGGCCAGGCTCGCACCCGCCCTGTCCAAGGGCAACCTGGACAAGACCATGGCCGCGCCCGTCACCGTGGTCGTGGCCTGGGACACGGCCTTCTACGAGCAGCTGCCGCGCCTGTTCCCGCATGCGGATGCGAAGAGCTGGTTCACGGGCAGCCCGGCCGCCGCGCACGAGACCGCATTGCGCAACGCCTCGCTGCAGGCCGGCTACCTGATCCTGGCCGCGCGCGCGCTCGGCCTGGACGCCGGCCCGATGTCCGGCTTCGACAAGGCGCAGGTCGATGCCGCCTTCCTCAAAGGCACGACCTGGACCACCAACCTCCTGGTCAACCTGGGGCATGGCGACGCATCCAAGCTGTTCGGCCGTCTGCCGCGGCTGGACTTCGAGGAAGCCTGCCAATTCGTCTGACCAGGGCCTGATAGGGCCGGAAGGAGCCGCCATGCAGCAGACCCCGATCGCCGTGCCGCGCAGCGACTACCGCGACGCGATGGCGCGCCTGGGCGCCGCCGTCAACATCATCACGACCGACGGCCCCGGTGGCCGCGCCGGCTTCACGGCCTCGGCCGTCTGCAGCGTGACCGACGAGCCGCCCACGCTGCTCGTCTGCCTGAACCGCAAGGCCTCGGTCTACGCCGCGTTCCAGGCCAACGGGGTGCTGTGCGTGAACGTGCTCGCGGCGGGCCAGCAGGCGCTGTCGGCCCTGTTCGGCGGCAAGACGCCGATGGACGAGCGCTTCGCGGCCAGCCGCTGGAGCGCCTTGGCCACGGGCGCGCCGGTGCTGGAGGCCGCGGCCGTTTCCTTCGACTGCCGCGTGGTGCGCAGCACCGCGGTCGGCACGCACGACGTGCTGTTCTGCGAGGCCGTCGCCATCCGCAGCGCCGACAAGGCGCAGGGCCTGGTCTACTTCGACCGCCGCTACCACGACCTGCTCGCAGCCTGAGACCGGTCAGGCCGCGCCGCCGGGCCTGCGCGCGATGCCGTCGAGCACGATGGCCTGCAGGTTGCGCACCGTCTCTTCGAAGAAGTCGGCATCAGCCAGCGTGCGCCCGGTCAGGGCCTCCACCTGCACCGCGAAGTCGGCGTAGTGCTGGGTCACGGCCCACAGCGCGAACACCAGGTGGTGCGGCTCCACCGGCGCGAGCCGGCCATCGGCCACCCAGGCGCGGATGACCTCGGACTTGCGTTCCACCAGGTCGCGCAGCTCGCGCGCGAGCGCGTCGCGCAGCAGCGGCGCGCCCTGCACCATCTCCAGGCAGAACAGGCGCGAGGCATCGGGCCGGTCGCGCGAGAGGGCCAGCTTGTTGCGGATGTAGCCGGCGATCGCCGTGCGTGGATCCTGCTCGGCGGCGAAGCCGCGCAAGGGCTCCAGCCAGACCTGCAGCAGCTCGCGCAGCACCGAGACGTAGAGCTCTTCCTTGTTGGCGAAGTGGTAGAGCAGGTTGCTCTTGGAGACCTCGGCGCGCGCGGCCACCTGGTCGACCGTGGTGCCATGCAGGCCGAAGCGCGAGAACAGGCCCAGCGCGGCGGAGAGGATCACGCTGCGCTTGTCCTCGATCTTGCGGCCGCGTTGCTTGCTGGCCGCTTGCGGCGGCTTGCGCGCCACCCGCTGGGCAACCGCCGGCGTGGCGCGTGGGCTGGTCTTCCTGCGGGGCGTGCTGCTGGTCTTGCGTGCGGGCGATGCGGGCATGGGCGGATCTCTCAGGGCTCCGATGATGCATGAAGCATGCGCGCCGTCTGCACCAGCGCGGCGCGCGCGCGCACCAGCCCAGCGCGGACGCGGTGCGCGGCAGGGTCGCGCAAGCCGATTTGTCCAACTGGTCCAAGTGGCATGGACGTTGCAAGCGGCACCGGATCGCACGTTCCTCCGGAGCCCCCATGCCCACGCTGAATGTTCCCGTGATCGATCTGCAACCCTGGTTCTCGGGCACGCCCGAGGGCAAGGCCGCAGTGGCCCGCGCCGTCGACGAGGCCTGCCGCGGCATCGGCTTCCTGGTCATCACGCACCACCGGATCGACCCGGCGCTGATCCGCCGCGTGTCCGAGGCCTCGCGCGCCTTCTTCGCCTTGCCGCTGGCCGAGAAGCGCAAGGTGGACCGGCCGCGCGACGATGCCGTGCGCGGCTACAGCGCGGTGGGCGAGGAGGGCTTGTCCTACAGCCTGGAGGAGGCCGCGCCGGGCGACCTCAAGGAGTCGTTCTCGATCGGCCCCAGCGGCGTGCCCGACGACGACTACCACCGCGGCCCCGCGGCAGGCGCGCACTTCGAGCCCAACGCCTGGCCCGTGGGCGTGCCCGGCTTCCAGGCGGCGTACGAGGAATACTTCGCCGCGATGAGCGGGCTCGCGCGCGAACTCATGTGCATGTTCGCGGTCGGCTTGCAACTGCCCGAGACCTTCTTCGACGACAAGATCGACAAGCACATCAGCATGTTCCGCGTGCTGAGCTACCCGGCGCAGACCGAGCCGCCGCTGCCGGGCCAGATGCGCGCCGGCGCGCACAGCGACTACGGCAGCCTCACCGTGGTGCTGCCCGACGGCCCGGGCCTGCAGGTCTTCAACAAGGCCGGCCAGTGGGTCGACGTGCCGCAAGTGGAAGGCAGCCTGGTCGTCAACATCGGCGACCTCATGATGCAATGGACCAACGACGAGTGGATCTCCACGCTGCACCGCGTGGTCAACCCGCCGTTCGACGACAGCATGAAGAACCAGCGCCGCCAGTCGCTGGTGTTCTTCCACCAGCCCAACTACGACACGCTGGTCGAATGCCTGCCGAGCTGCCTGGCGCCGGGCGCCGTGGCCAGGTACGCGCCCGTCACCTCGGGCGACCACCTCACGTCCAAGTTCGTCAAGCAGACCACCTTCGGCGGCACCAAGGCGACGGCATGACGGCGCACCTCTCGTACGTCAACGTCTTCGCCAGGGACGTGGTCGCGCTGAGCGGCTTCTACCAGCGCGTGTTCGGCTTTGCCGAGATCGAGGCCATCCGCTCGCCGATCTTCCGCGGCCTGGACACGGGCAAGTCCAGCCTCGGCTTCAACGCGCTGGACGCCTACGAACTGCTGCAGCTCTCCGACTTTTCGGACACGCGCGGCATCAAGTTCCTGCTCAACATCGACGTGGACAGCCAGGCCGAGGTGGACCGCATGGTGCCCATCGCGGTCGCGGCCGGCGCCACGCTGGTCAAGCCGCCCTACGTGACCTACTACGACTGGTACCAGGCGGTGCTGCTCGACCCCGAGGGCAATGTGTTCCGAATCAACTTCATGATGTCCTGAAAGGACCTGCTCCCATGCTGCGCACCCTGTTCTCCTTCACCGCGCTGGGCCTCGCGGCCGCCGCCGCCGTGCCCACCGTCGCGTCTGCCCAGGAGGGCTTCACGCTCAAGGGCAAGCCCGTCATCGCCATGCTGTACTACGGCCCCAAGAACGACGGCGGCTGGACCCAGGCCTTCGACGAGGCCCGCGTGAAGATCGAGAAGGAGCTGGGCCAGAAGATCCAGTTCGTCGAGAACATCACCGAAGACGCCTCGGTCATCAAGCCGGCCGCCGAACGCTTCATCTCGCGTGGCGCCAACATCGTGATCGGCACCGCCTTCGGCCACTCCGACGCGTTCAAGGACCTCGCGGCCAAGCACCCGACGGTGGCCTTCCTGAACGCGTCGGGCACCACCAACGGCCCCAACCTCGAGTCCTTCTACGGCCGCACCTACGAGAGCCAGTACCTGTGCGGCATGGCGGCCGGCGCGGCCTCCAAGAGCGGCAAGCTGGGCTTCGTCGCGGCCAACCCCTTCGGCGTGGTGAACTGGACCATCAACGCCTTCGCGCTGGGCGCGCAGAAGATGAACCCGGCCGCCACGGTCAACGTGATCTACACCGGCACCTGGAACGACCCGGTCAAGGAGCGTGCCGCGGCCTCTGCACTGATCGACCAGGGCGCCGACGTGATCGGCCAGCACGTGGACAGCCCCACGCCGCAGATCGTTGCGCAGGAGCGCGGTGTCTACGGCACCGGCCACCACCGCGACCTGCGCCAGTTCGCGCCCAAGGCCACGCTGTGCTCCTCGGTCTGGGTCTGGGACAAGTTCCTCGTGACCGAACTCAAGAAGGTCATTGCGGGCGGCTGGAAGCCCGCGCCGTACGGCGCCTTCATCCCCATGAGCGCGGGCGGCACCGACATCGCCGGTTTCGGCGCGGCCGTGCCGGCCGACAAGGTCAAGCTGATCCAGGCCGAGCGCGATGCGCTCATGAAGGGCAAGCAGATCTACGCCGGCCCGCTGGCCGACCGCGACGGCAAGGAACGCGTGGCTGCCGGCCAGGTGCTATCCGACGCGGACCTCTGGAAGATGGACTGGTTCGTCAAGGGCGTCACGACCCAAAAATGAGCGCAGCGCCGGGCCGCCCCAAGCAAGCGCGCTCCCGCTTGGCGGGACAGGCCGCAGGCCGAAGGGTGCACATGAGCAATGCGCTGGCCCTGACCGGCATCCGCAAGAGCTTCGACGGCTTCCTCGCCCTGAACGACGCGCACGTCACCGTGCGCTGGGGCGAGGTGCACGCCCTGCTCGGCGAGAACGGTGCCGGCAAATCCTCGCTCATGAACATCGCCGCGGGCCTGTACCGGCCCGAGGCGGGCGAGCTGCTGGTGGACGACAACCCCGTGCGATTGCAGGGCCCGCGCGATGCGGCGCACCACGGGATCGGCATGGTGCACCAGCACTTCAAGCTGGTGCGGCCCTTCACGGTGGCCGAGAACATCCTGCTGGGCCTGGCCGAGCCCGATCCGCCGCAGGGCTACCGGCAGCGGCTGGCCGAGGTGGCGCAGCGCGTGCGCGCGCAGGCCCAGGCGCTGGGCTTCGCGATCGACCCGCAGGCGCGCGTGGACAGCCTGTCCATCGCCGAGCAGCAGCGCGTGGAGATCCTGAAGGTGCTGCTGGCCGGCGCGCGCATCCTGATCCTGGACGAGCCCACGGCGGTGCTGACCGACCAGGAGGCCGCGAACCTGCTGGGAACCGTACGCGCGCTGTCGCGCCAGGGCGCGGCCGTGGTGCTGGTCACGCACAAGATGGCCGACGTGAAGGCCTATGCCGACCGCGTGACCGTGATGCGCGCCGGCCGCACCGTGGCCACCGTGGACCCCGCCGCCACGCCGGTGGCCGAGCTCGTGCGGCTGACGGTGGGCGAGGGCGTGCCGGCACCTGCGGCGCAGGCCGGAACGCGCACCCGCGGCGCGCCCATGCTGGTGGCGCGCGGCCTGGCCACGGGCCCCGGCGGAGCGCATCGCGCGCTCGATGGCGTGGACCTCACCGTGCACGCCGGCGAGATCTATGGCATCGCCGGTGTCGGCGGCAACGGCCAGGGTGAACTCGCCGGCGCCATCATGGGCCTGGTTGGTGGCCTGGCCGGCGAACTGCGCCTGCAGGACGTGGACCTTACGCGCGTGCCGCCCTCGGCGCGCCACGCGCTGCGCATCGCCGCGATCCCGGCCGACCGCTACGGCCAGGCGCTGGCCGGCCAGCTGTCGGTGGCCGAGAACTTCGGCATCGGCCAGGTGCCATCCGGCCGCTACGGCCCCTTCGCCTGGCTGCGCCAGCGCCGCATGGCAGCGGACGCACGCGAAGCCGTTGCCGCCTTCGACGTGCTGGGCGTGCGCTCGGTCGCGCAGAAGGCCGCGCTGCTGTCCGGCGGCAATGCGCAAAAGCTCGTGATCGCGCGCGAATTCGGCCGCCAGCCGCGGCTGGTGCTCGCGCACAGCCCCAGCCGCGGGCTGGACGTGCGCGCCAGCGCCCAGGTGCATGCGCGGCTGCGTGCCGCGCGCGACGCGGGTGCTGCCGTGCTGCTGATCAGCGAAGACCTGGACGAGGTGCTGGCGCTGGCCGACCGCATCGGCGTGATGGCGCGCGGGCGCATCGTGGCCGAGTTCGACGCACCCGCCGACCGCCAATCCGTCGGTCAAGCGATGACCCACCATGACTGACACCGTTCTCCCCACGCCGGCCGCGCGCCGCTTCGAGCCCCTGGCCAGCCGCCGCTACACGCTGGAGATCCGTCAGCAGATGCCCTGGCCGCAGCAGGCCCTGGTGCTGGCGCTCGCGGTGCTGGTCGGCCTGGCCATCTCGGGCGCCATCCTGGTCGCGGCCGGCGTGCCGGCGGACGAGCTGTTCCAGGAGTTCGTCGTCGCCACCGTGTTCGATGCGCAAAGCCTGCAGGCCGTGCTGTTCCAGGCCGCGCCCATGATCATGGTGGGCCTGGCCGCGTCCATCGCGTTCCGGGCGCGTTTCTGGAACCTGGGGCTGGAAGGCCAGATGTTCTGGGGCGCCATCGGCGCCACGGCCGTGTCGATCTTCGAACTCGGCCCGCCCGGTGTGCGCCTGCCGCTCATGCTGGCCGTGGCGGCAGGCTGCGGCCTGCTGTGGGCGCTGGGGCCGGCGCTGCTCAAGCTCAGGCTGGGCGTCAACGAGATCATCGCCACGCTGATGCTGAACTACGTGGCTGGCAACTTCCTGCTGCACCTGCTGTACGGTGCCTGGAAGGATCCGCAGAGCGCCTTTCCGCATTCACCGCAGTTCCGCGCCTTCGAGCGGCTGCCGGAGTTCCTCGGTCCCTCGGGCGCGGCCGTGGCGCTGGCGCTGGCGGCCATGGTGCTGGCCTGGTGGTTCGTCAACGCGAGCCGTGCCGGGCTGTACCTGCGCTTCGTGCATGCCAACCCGACCATGGCCGACGCGGCCGGCGTGCCCGTGGCGCGCATGGTGCTGGCAGCGGTGCTGGTGTCGGGCGCGCTGGCCGGCGTCGCGGGCTTCCTCGTCGCGGCGGGGCAGGAGGGGCGGCTCACGCAGGCCTTCCACCACGGCTACGGCTTCTCGGGCATCCTGATCGCCTTTCTCGCGCGCAACCATCCGGTGGCGGCCACGCTGGTGGCCGTGCTGATCGCCCTGCTGTTCGTGGCCGGCCGCAGCCTGCAGGTCTTCTACCAGATCCCGTTCGCCATGGTGCAGCTAATCCAGGCCATCGTGGTCATCAGCGTGGCCTCGTCGGACTTCTTCATCCGCCATCGCCTGCGGCGCATGCAATGACATATTCCAAGACGGCGCACCAAGGCCGAGCGAAGCAATGGCCCGAACGCCAGGCCGAGCGCAGCGATGGCCCGAATAGCTTGATCCCCTGTGCCCCTGCCGAGGAGCGCAGCGCCATGGGCTGCGCAAGGGCACCTTGCGCATCAATGACTGACTCATTGCGCTTGTTTGAGCGAAGTGAACGCAGTGAACGAAGCGAGTTGCGCAATGCAGCCCATGGCGTGAGCACCGCAGGTTGCCCGGAGCGAAGCGGAGGGACAGGGGCACCGGGGTCGCCTTCTTTTGCCTACTTTTCTTGGCGAAGCAAGAAAAGTAGGTCGTCGTGCGGGGGCGAAAACCCCGCCTCCTCACTTCGATCAGACGTAGTGATCGCACGAGCACCAGAGGCCGGGATATGCGCCCGGCGGCGCAGTCACTTTCTCTTGTTTCGCCAAGAGAAAGTAACCAAAGAGAAGGCGACCCCGGTGCCCCCGACCCTCCGCTGGCGCTCCGGGCAACCTGCGGTGCTCGCGGCCTGGGCGCATCGTGCAACTTGCTTCGTTCACTGCGTTCACTTCGCTCAAACAAGCACGATGAGTCAGATGTTGAAGCGCAAGGTGCCCTTGCGCCGCCCAGGCCACTGCGCTCCTCGGCGTGGGCACAGGGGCCCCGGGAGCGGGGTCACACACGGGCCATCGCTTCGCTTGGCCGCGGGAGTGTTGGCATGGACTTGATCGGCCACTGGCTGGGCAGCGTCCCCGACTTCGCCGTGCCCTACGCGCTCGCCGCGCTGGGCCTGATCCTGACCGAGCGCGCGGGCGTGCTGGCCCTCGGCGCCGAGGGCCTGATGCTGGTCGGCGCGCTCGTCGCCATCGGCGCGCAGCTGGCCTTCGGCGCCACCGGCATCTCGCTGCTGCTGGCGATGGCGGCCGCCAGCGCGGTCTCCGTGCTGTTCGCGGTCATGGTGGTGTGGCTGCGCATCCACCAGGTCATCGCCGGACTGGCGCTGGTGTTCTTCTGCCAGGGGCTGTCCAGCCTGCTCGGCACGCTGCTGGGCTGGACCAACCAGCCCGTCACGGCCCAGGGCGCGGTGGCGTTGTGGCCGCTGTCCGCGCTGCCGGTGGTGGGCGGGTTGTTCCACCAGAACCCCGTCGCCTTCCTCACGCCCTTCATCTTCGCTGCGGTGGTGCTGTTCCTGAACCGCACGGCCACGGGCCTCAAGCTGCGCGCCGTGGGCGAGAACCCGCAGGCCGCCGATGCGGCCGGCATTTCGGTCGGCGGCATGCGCTTCCTGGCCATCCTGGCCGGCGCGGCGCTGGTGGGCCTGGCCGGGGCCACCATCTCGCTGCTGTCGACCAAGCTCTGGATCGCCGGCATGACGGGCGGCCGCGGCTGGATCGCCGTGGGCCTGGTCATCTTCGCGCGCTGGTCGCCCTGGAAAGCGCTGGCCGGCGCCGTGCTGTTCGGCTGCATCGAGGCACTGATCCCGCAGCTGGCCGCGGCCGGCGTGCAGCTGCCGCAGTACTTCGTGCTCATGACGCCCTACCTGGTGACGCTGGGCGTGATGATCTGGGTGGCCGTCGGCAGGCGTGGCGGCGACACCAGCCAGCCCGGCGCGCTGGGCGAACCCTATGTCCGTGAGGAGCGTTGATGCAGATCCATGTCTATGAGCAAGTCCGCGAGGTCACGCCCGCGGACTTCGCCGACTACCTCGATCCGGCGAGCACCGCCGTCATCTCGATCGACATGCACCGCGGCCACCTGGACGACAGCCCCGACTGCCCCTGTCCTGCGCCACGGGCGCGCGACGTGGTGGCGCCCATCGACGCCTTCCACCGCGCGGCGCGCGCGCTGGCCGTGCCCATCGTGCACGTCAAGTCGGTGCTGCGTCCCGGCGGCGCCGACGACCTGGCCGGCATCCCCGCGGCCTGGCGCCGCACCTTCCCGCTGCACGTGGGCGCGATCCCGAACGCCGACGCGCACGCCATCGAAGGCAGCCGCTGGACCGAGTGGGTCACCGAGGTGCTGCCGCAGGACCTGCGCGTGGAGAACAAGCGCAGGCTGTCGGCCTTCTACCCGACCGACCTCGATTTCCTGCTGCGCAACCAGCGCATCACCACCGTGGTGCTGGACGGCGGCTTCACCGATTGCTGCGTGCTGAACACGGCCTTCGACGCCAACAACCACAACTACCGCGTGATCGTGCTGCGCGACCTGGTGCGCGGCACCGACGACCACCTGGAGGCCGCGGCGCTCAGCATGGTCTCGCTGCACCTGGGGCTGGTCATGGATTCGGCGGCGCTGCTGGCGCAATGGAGCGTCGGTTCTCGCGCAGGCCGCTGAGAAAAATTGCGTGGCATGGCGCGCTTCTTGCGCCGGGCAGGGCTCCGCTGACCTCACCCCAAGGGCCTTGCCGATGACCGCTTCCACCCGCCGCACCTTCCTCGCCGCAGGCGCCGCCACGCTCGCCACCGGGCTGCATGCGCAGGACGCCTATCCGGCCCGCCCGATCCGGTTGGTGGTGCCGTTTCCGCCCGCCGGCGCGGCCGACTTCCTGGGCCGCACCGTGGGCGAGAAGCTCGCGCAGTCGCTGGGCCAGCAGGTGCTGGTGGACAACCGCGCCGGTGCGGGCGGCAACATCGGCACGCAGGCTGCGGCCCAGGGCGACCGCGAGGGCTACACGCTGCTGTTGACCGGCGTGCCGCTGGCGGTCAACCGCTTCCTCTTCCGCACGCTGCCCTTCGATCCCGAGCGCGACTTCGAGCCGGTCGCGCTGATCGCCACCGTGCCCAACCTCATGATCGTGCCGGCCGACTCGCCCGCCAGCACGGTCGAGGAGTTCATCGCCTACGCACGCAAGAAGCCCGGCGGTGCGACCTTCGCGTCCATCGGCAACGGCACCTCGCTGCACCTGGCCGGCGCGCAGTTCAGCAGCACCGCCAGGCTCGACATGGTGCACGTGCCCTACAAGGAGACCGGCACGGCCAACACCGACCTCATGGCGGGGCGCGTGGACGTGATGTTCCAGACCATCTCGGCGGCCGCCGGCCTGGCGCGCGGTGGCAAGGTCAAGGCCCTGGCCGTGACCAGCGACGTGCGCGTGCCGGCCTTCGCCAACGTGCCCACGCTGCGCGAGGCCGGCACCGATCTGGTCTCAGTGGGCTGGTTCGGCCTACTGCTGCCGGCCAACGTGCCGCCGGCCCGCAAGGCCCTGCTGGAAGCCCAGGCGCTGGCCGCCGTGCGCGACCCGGCCGTCGCGGCGCGCATCGCCGACAGCGGCTGCATCCCGCGGCCCTTGGCCGGCAAGGAGTTCGCGGCCTTCATCGCCGAGGAGACGGGCCGCCTCGGCGAGGTGGTGCGCAAGGCCGGCATCGTGGCCAGCTGAGAGCAGGCTTCAGTACAGCCCGCGCGCCCGCGCATGCAGCCGGGCCAGGCCGAACAGCGCGTCGGTGAACGGCGTCGGCGTCTGCGTGATCTGGCCCAGTTCGCGCACGGCGCCGACCAGCGCGTCCAGTTCCACCGCACGGCCGGCTTCCACGTCCTGCAGCATCGAGGTCTTGAACGCGCCGAGCTTGCGTGTGACCGCGTGTCGGTCCTCGGGCTGCTGCGCGATCGGGATGCCGATGCGCGCGCCGATGGCCTTGGCCTCCAGCATGACCTGGGTGACCAGGCCGCGCACGAGATCGTCGTCCATGATCTGGTCGGTGGTCACGCCGGTGATCGCGCTGATCGGGTTCACGGTCATGTTGCCCCAGAGCTTGTACCAGCAGTCCTTCTGGATCTGCGCGGACACCTGGGTGTCGATGCCTGCGCGGGTCAGCAAGGCGGCCAGGTCCTGCACGCGTTCGGTGGCACCGCCGGCCGGCTCGCCCAGGATCAGCTGGTTGCCGAAATGGTGCTTGACGAAGCCAGGCCCGTGCAGCGCGCAGCTGGCATGCACGATGCAGCCCAGCACGCTCTCGGCCGGGATCGCCGCGGCGATGCGGCCGCCCGGGTCCACGCTCTCGAGGCTGCGGCCCGCGTAGTCGCCGCCGAAGCCCTGGAAGAACCACCAGGGCACGCCGTTCATGGCCGTCAGCACCACCGTCTGGGGGCCCAGCAGCGGCGCGATGCGCGCGGCCACCTGGGCCATGGCCGGCGCCTTCACGGCCACCAGCACGAGGTCCTGCACACCCAGGTCGGCCGGGTCGGCGCTGGCGCGCACGGGGGCGGTCAGCACCTGGCCACCCTGGTCCAGCCGCAGCCCGTGGGTCTGCAGCGCGGCCAGCGTCTCGCCGCGCGCCACGGCGCTCAGCGTGCAGCCGGCCTGGCCCAGGCGCGCGCCGATCCAGCCGCCGATGGCGCCGGCGCCGAACACGCAGACGCGTTGGAAGCGCGCCGCCATCAGCCTTCGGCCGTGAAGCCCACGGCCTTCACGATCGGGCCCCACTTGGCCGTGTCGCGTGCCACCAGGTCGGCGAGTTCGGCTGGCGAGGACGACATGGCTTCCAGGCCGAAAGTGGCCAGGCCGTCCACCACGTCCTTGTTGGCCAGCGCGGTCTTCATCGCGGCGTTGAGGTGGTTGACGGTGTCGGCCGGCGTCTTGGCCGGCAGGAAGAAGGCGAACCACTCGCTGTGCGTGCCCTCCTTGATGCCCTGCTCTTCGTAGGTGGGCACATCGGGCGCGAAGCGGTTGCGCTTGCTGCCCGAGGTTCCCAGGATGCGCACCTTGCCGCTGGCCAGGTGCTGCGTGAGATCGCCGACCGGGCCGGACACGGCCGAGACGTTGCCGCCCAGCAGGTCCAGCATGGCCGGCTGGGTGCCGCGGTAGGCCGCGTGCTTCAAGTCCACACCGGCGCTCTTGCCCAGCAGCGCGCCGATGAAGTGCGGCGTGGAACCGGCCGCCGGCGAGCCGAAGTTGGCGCCGGCCGGATTGGCCTTGGCCCAGGCCAGGAACTCGGGCACGCTCTTCACGCTGGCCGGCACGGCCGGGCCCACGGCCAGGCCGAAGTCGAACACGCAGCCCAGCGAGACGGGCGCCAGGTCGGCCTTGGGGTCGTACGGCAGCTTCTTGTAGATGTGCGGATAGATCGTCAGCATGGACGTGGGCGTCTGCAGCAGCGTGCCGCCGTCGGGCGCGGCCGACTTGACGAACTGGATCGCGATCTGGCCGCCCGCGCCGGTGCGGTTCTCCACCACGGCGGTCTTGGCGTAGCTGGGCGCCAGCTGGGTCGCGACGCGCCGGCAGATGGTGTCCGAGGTGCCGCCGGCGGCGAAGCCGGTGACGATGCGCAGCAGCTCGGGGTGGGCCTGGGCCAGGGCGTGCTGGCCGATGGCCGACAGCAGGGCGCCGGCGCTAGCGGACTGCAGCAGTTGGCGGCGGTTCATGGGCATTTTGTACTCCTCGGGTGGACAAGTTGTGCGCGGCATTGGCGCCGCTGGGCGCGCCATTGTGGGCGCGCGCCGGTGCCGCCGACCCCCGTGTTTTCTAGTATGTTGCAGTGCGCCATCGCCGGCGCCCCCGGTTCAGGCCGGGGGGCCGAACAGCGGATGCAGGTTGCTGTGCTTGGCGTCGAAGACCTCGTGGCCTTCGTCGATCTGCAACGTGACGCCGATGTGCCGGCTCCCGAACACCGGCGCCAGCTGCTCGCGCACGGCGGCGATCAATGCCTCGCCGATGCGCTGCTGCAGCGCCGCGGGCCGGCCCCTGGCCATGCGCAGGTTCAGGTAGATGAAGGCGTAGTCGCCCTGGTGGTCGGCCACGGCGTAGTGCGTGGCGGCGAAGGCCAGCACGCGCGTGCCGCCGGTCGGGAACACCTGTCTGCCGGCATCGTCGCGCTGCGCCAGCATGGTGTCGGACAACTGGCGGCACAGCGCGCCCATGTCGGTGCCCGGTTCCACATTGGGGCTGTACAGCACGACGAGGTGGGGCATGGCGCGGTCTCCGGGCGGTGAAAGCCGGGCATTGTGCCGCTGTCGTCCCATGGCCTACACGTCCGCTGGCTGGGGGCCGACGGTGCGCACGGGCCCGCCTTCGCAGAATGCGTTTGTGCGGGCCGGTGGCCCGCCCCATCCCTCGGGAGCCGCCCCATGCCCGAACACCACCTGCCCGCCACGCGCCCCGCGCCCAGCCTGCGCCAGGCGCGGCTGATCAGGCGCCTGCGCGAGACGCTGTTCGAGCTGCAGTGCGACCTGGAGCCCGATCCGGTGGCCATCGACCGGCTCATGCGCCGGCTCGCGCGCGTGCGCGGCCACGACAGCCGCAGCTTCCTGCGCGCCTGAGCACAAGCCACGCCATTCCTGTGTGCGGGGCCGTACCCCGGCAGCGCCATGGGCGTTGTCGAAACCGTGGACAATCGCCCGCTTTCGCCTTTCCTTGTCTGTTGTCCGACTTCCCAGGAGATTGCCATGACCTACCCCAGCACCCAACTTTTCATCGCCGGTGAATGGCAGGACGCCGCCGACGGCCGCACGCTGGCCGTGTTCAATCCCTCCACGGGCAAGGAAATCGGCCGCGTCGCGCATGCCGGCACCAAGGACCTGGACCGCGCCCTGGAAGCCGCGCAGAAGGGCTTCGAGGTCTGGCGCGACATCCCCGCCATCGAGCGTGCCAAGACCATGCGCCGCGCCGCTGCGCTGATGCGCGAGCGCGCCGGCGAGATCGCCGCCATCCTGACCCAGGAGAACGGCAAGCCGCTGGCCGAAGCCAAGGTCGAGGCCATGGCGTCCGCCGACATCATCGAATGGTTCGCCGACGAAGGCATGCGCGTGTACGGCCGCATCGTGCCCTCGCGCAACCTGGCCGTGCGCCAGCTGGTCGTGAAGGACCCGGTCGGCCCGGTCGCCGCCTTCACGCCCTGGAACTTCCCGATCAACCAGGTGGTGCGCAAGCTGTCGGCCGCGCTGGCCAGCGGCTGCTCCATGCTGGTCAAGGCACCGGAAGAGACGCCGGCCTCGCCCGCCGCGCTGATCAAGGCCTTCGCCGACGCCGGCGTGCCGGCCGGCGTGGTCGGCCTGGTCTACGGCAACCCGGCCGAGATCTCCAACTACCTGATCCCGCACCCCATCATCCGCAAGGTCACGTTCACGGGCTCCACGCCGGTCGGCAAGATGCTGGCCGGCCTGGCTGGCCAGCACATGAAGCGCGTGACCATGGAGCTGGGCGGCCACGCCCCCGTGATCGTCTGCGAGGACGCCGACATCCAGCTCGCCGTGAAGGCCGCCGGTGCCGCCAAGTTCCGCAACGCGGGCCAGGTCTGCATCTCGCCCACGCGCTTCCTGGTGCACAGCAGCGTGCAGAAGGAATTCGCCGAGACCCTGGCCACCTACGCGCGCGGCCTCAAGGTCGGCGACGGCCTGGCCGAGGGCACCACCATGGGCCCGCTGGCCAACCCGCGCCGCCTGACGGCCATGGCCGAGTTCACGCAAGACGCCGTCAAGCAGGGCGCCAAGCTGCTGGTCGGCGGCGAGCGCATCGGCGATGCGGGCAACTTCTGGCAGCCCACCATCCTGAACGACGTGCCGCTGTCGGCCAAGGTCTTCAACGACGAGCCCTTCGGCCCCATGGCCGCGATCCGCCCGTTCGACAGGATCGAGGACGCCATCAGCGAGGCCAACCGCCTGTCGTTCGGCCTGGCCGGCTATGCCTTCACCAGCTCGCTCAAGAACGCGCACATCCTGTCGCAGCGCGTGGAAGTCGGCATGCTGTGGGTCAACCAGCCCGCCACGCCCTCGGCGGAACTGCCGTTCGGCGGCATCAAGGATTCGGGCTACGGCTCCGAAGGCGGCCCGGAGGCCATGGAGGCCTACCTGAACACGCGTTCGGTGTCGATCACCAACGTCTGAGCGTCCGCGCGCTGCCCCATACCCACAAGGAGACTTCGATGTTCCGCCGCACCTTCTGCAGCGCGCTGGCCGCCAGCGCGCTGGCCCCGGGCCTGGCGCTCGCACAGGCCTACCCGAGCAAGCCGATCCGCCTGATCGTGCCGTTCCCGCCAGGCGGCGGCACCGACATCCTGTCGCGCCTGGTGGCGGCCAAGCTGACCGAGGTCACCAAGTGGACCGTGGTGGCCGAGAACCGCGCCGGTGCCGGTGGCACCGTGGGCATCGGCGAGGCCGTGCGCGGCGCGCCCACGGGCTACGACATGGTCATGGGCCAGAAGGACAACCTGGTGGTCGGCCCCTGGCTGTACAAGAACCTGCCCTGGGATCCCACGCGCGACCTGGTCGCGGTGTCCCACATCGCCTACACGCCGGTGGTGATCGTCACGTCCAGCACCTCGCGCTTCAGGACCCTGGGCGACGTGGTGGCCGCGGCGCGCAATGCGCCCGACACCATCACCTACGGCTCGCCCGGCAACGGCACCACCATCCACCTGGCCGGCGAGATCTTCAAGACCGCGGCCGGCATCAACATCCGCCATGTGCCGTACAAGGGTTCCAACCCGGCCATGATGGACGTGCTGGCCGGCAACGTGGACCTGATGGTGTCCTCGCTGCCCTCGGCCATCGGCCAACTCAAGTCCGGCAAGCTGCGCGCCCTGGCCGTGACCTCGGCCAAGCGCAGTTCCACCGCGCCCGAAATCCCGACCGTCGCGGAGCTCGGCTACAAGGACTTCGACGTCAGCACCTGGTATGGCCTGTTCCTGCCGGCGGGCACGCCCAAGGAGATCGTCGCCACCGTGCACAACGAGGTCGACAAGCTGCTGGCCATGCCCGACATGGTGGCCGCGGTCCAGGCCCAGGGCGCGGAGGTGCAGCGCATGACGGCCGAGCAGTTCGCCACGCTGGTCAAGAGCGACTACCAGAAGTGGAAGGGCATCGTCGAAGCGTCGGGCGCCAAGATCGAATAATCGACCACCCCGTTTGGACTTCTCACTGCGTGTAGAAGTCCCATCCCCCTCCAGGGGCCGAGCCCGGACACATCAGATCCGGGGGATCTGATGTGCCTGGCGAGGGGCCGAGCCTCTGGCTCGGCGCGGCCTGCAAGGCCTCCCCAGCGGTCCGGCAGAGCCGGTCCCGCGGGTGCACTGGCATGGCCTGCTCCGCGGCCGTTCGACCAGTTCCTTGCAAGCCGATGCTGTGCGATGCGGGTGGTGTGTCGTCTCAGGCCGCATCGCGCACCGGCCCGGCCGCGTGCTGCGCGCAGACGATCTCGCCCAGGCGCTGCAGCGCGGCCTCCAGCGCCGGCGTCCACGGCAGGCCGCAGTTGATGCGCACGTAGTGGTCGCAGCGCGTGGTGTTGGAGAACAGCGTGCCCGGCGCCACCAGAATGTGCTCGCGCAAGGCAGCATCGAACACCGCCACCGAAGACAGCTGCCGGGGCAGCTCCACCCACAGCTGCAGTCCGCCGGGCGGCAGGTTCAGCCGCGTGCCGGGCGGGAAGTGCTGGGCGATGGCCTCGGCAGTGCGCTCGCGCTGCGTGCGCAGGTGGGCGCGCAGTTGCTTGAGGTGCCGGTCGTAGGCGCCCGAGGCCATGAAGCCGCCGGCCGCCCACTGCGCCAGCGCCTCGTTGCTGCGCGACTGCGCGTACTTGAGCATCTCCACGCGCGCCTGCCAGCGGCCCGCGCTGATCCAGCCCAGCCGCAGCCCAGGCGCCAGCACCTTGTGCAGCGAGGCGCAGTGGATGATGTTGCCGCTGCGGTCGAAGGACTTGAGCGCACGCGCCGGCGCCGGCGCGTCCAGCAGTTCGCTGTAGGTGTCGTCCTCGATCAGCGCGATGCCCTGCTGCTCGCACAGCGCCGCGAGCCGCGCCTTGTGCGCATCGGGCATCACGCTGCCGAGCGGGTTTTGCAGATGCGGCACCACCACCACGGCCTTGATGTCGCGGTAGGCCGCGATCGCCAACTCCAGCGCCTCGATCGACAAACCGGTCTGCGGGCTCGTGGGGATCTCCAGCGCGCGCATGCCCAGCGTTTCCAGCACCTGCAGCAGGCCGTAGAAGGTGGGCGACTCCACGGCCACGGTGTCGCCGGGCTGGGCCACGGCGCGCAGCGCCAGGTTCAGCGCCTCGATGCAGCCGTGCGTGGGCAGCACCTCCTCGGGCGACAGCGCCATGCCCACGCGCACCGCGCGTTGGGCCACGGCCTCGCGGAACGGCGTG
This sequence comes from Pseudorhodoferax aquiterrae, assembly GCF_014652235.1. Lineage (GTDB taxonomy): Bacteria > Pseudomonadota > Gammaproteobacteria > Burkholderiales > Burkholderiaceae_C > Pseudorhodoferax > Pseudorhodoferax aquiterrae. The sequence goes on along the minus strand of NZ_BMYK01000006.1, from coordinate 32,839 downwards.
CGCTCGCGCGAGGGCGTCGCCTGGGTCAGCAGCTCGGGATGCTGGCGCAGCGCGCGCGTGACGGCGTTGCGCATGGCCTCGGCCGGGTACAGCGCGGGCGCGCCGCGCGCCGTCGACAGGTTCAGGTGCACCGCGTGCGAACGCCGCTGCGTGACGAAGGCCGACACCTTCTCATGGATGCCGACGAACTGCGCCGGGTCCGGCGCGCGGTCGGTGGCCGGCTCGTCCATGGGCACGATCTTCAGGCGCCGCGGCCGCGTCACGAAGTAGCCCGAGCGCTCGCGTGCCTCCGCCCAGCCCTCGGCCTCGAGGCTGCGGCAGACCTGCAGCGCGGTGGACAGGCTCACGCCATGCAACTGCATGAGCTCGCGCAGCGAGGGCAGGCGGTCGCCCGTCTGCAGCGCGTCGGCGCGGATGGCCTGCAGGTAGTGCTCGGCGATCTGGCGGTAGCGGGGCGTGGAGGGCATGGCGCGTGGGAACTGCCGTCCGATCTTGCGCCGGGGCCTGGCGGCTGAACAGATGCAGATGGCGCGGAGCGGGACCATAACAGATGGTGTTCCGGCGGCGCTGTTCCGGTGCAGATGGGCGGCGGCTGTGCCTGTTCCGGGAGCGGCGCCGTTCCTACGATCCACAGCATGTGTTGAACCTTATCCGGAGCCTGCCATGGACCACCTCGCCCCTTCCTCCACCAGAACGCTTGCCGCGGGCGAGCAACTGCATGTCCACCTGCCGGCCGGCAGCATGCTCATCGCGCTGCATGGCCTGCTCCAGGTGCAGGGGCCCGCGGACTGGCTCGCCGAGCGCATGGTGGCGGGGCGCCATGACGTGCCCGAGGGCCAGGCCTGGACGGCCACGCAGACCGGCTGGCATGCGGTGCAGGCCTGCGGCGCCGCAGCGCAGTTCGTCTGCCTGGCGTCCACCAGCCACCCGAACGGCGGAGACCGCTGGTGGCGGCGTGTGTGGCGGGCATGGTGGCGGCGCCCGCGTGCCGCCGCCTGCTGAAAGGCGCATGCGCCGGCGCCGTGAGGCCCCGCGCGGTAACGGCCCTGGGTCGATGCGGCCGTGGCGGGTTCCGTCACTTGTGCTTGTCCTTGGCGCCGAAGGGGTAGGCGCCGCCGCCAGCGGCGGCCGGCTCCTTGGGCGGCAGCACGAGCGAGAGCACCATGGTCACCGCCAGCACCAGCACCGTGAAGCCCAGTGAGTAGCCCACCGGGATCTTGTAGAGGTCGATCAGCAGCATCTTGGCGCCGATGAAGACCAGGATGATCGCCAAGCCGTAGCTCAGCAGGTGGAAGCGCTCGTGCATGCTGGCCAGCAGGAAGTACATCGCGCGCAGGCCCAGGATGGCGAACACGTTGGAGGTCAGCACGATGAACGGGTCGGTCGTGATGGCGAAGATGGCGGGGATCGAATCCACCGCGAACACCACGTCGACGATGCCGATCAGCGCGATGACGACCAGCATGGGCGTGGCCATCTTCACGCCGTTCACCACGGTGAAGAACTTCTCGCCGTCGTAGTCCGGCGCGATCTTGAAGCGCCTGCGCATCCACTTGAGCGCGGGGTTGTTGTCCAGGTCCGGCTCCTGCCCGGCGGCCCACCACATCTTGATACCCGTGAACAGCAGGAACGCGCCGAACACGTACAGCACCCAGTGGAACTGCGTGATCAGCCAGGCGCCCACGAGGATCATGCCCGCGCGCAGCACCAGCGCGCCCAGGATGCCGATCATCAGCACGCGCTTCTGGTACTCCGGCGGCACGGCGAAGTAGGTGAACAGCATCAGGAACACGAAGATGTTGTCGACCGCCAGCGCCTTCTCGATCAGGTAGCCGGTGACGAACTCCAGCGCCTTGTCGCCCGCGAGCGCACGTGCGGCGGCGTCCGTTCCCGTGCCGCCCAGGTACCACCACATCCAGCCCATGAAGACGAAGGAGACGCCCACCCACACCAGCGACCAGATGGCGGCCTCCTTGGTGCTGACGCGGTGGGCGCCTTGTTTGCGCATGGCGAAAAAGTCGACCAGCAAGGCCACGACGACGAACGCAGCGAACAGGGACCACATGAGTGGTGAACCGATGGTTTGCATGACAGCCTTCAAAAAGAGTCGCAACGATCCACCCGGCGGCCCTTTGCAGAGCGCGCCGAGGTGGCTTCCCGAACCCAAGACTGGTCTTGCCGTGCCGACGGTGACGCGGTGCGAGACCGGTGCCGTGGCTGACAGCGCCGGGCCGCGGTGCAGGGCACCCCGGCCGTACTGACGACGCTGCTCCGGGACGACGTGCTGGCCTGCAGACGCATCCCGGTGGCTACTCCCCAATAAGAGCGGGCGCAGTCTAGCGAGGCGCGAAGTGCCCGCAGGGCAAGCGGGGAAATGGCATGCGGGCCTTGATCGGCGAAGGGGTGGACATCGGTGTCCTCGCGCGAGACGCAGGATCGGACGGCGCTGCCGGTGTCGCAGCCGCCCCAGCTTCGCTGGCGACAACATCAGCGGTGAAGTGGACTATGTGCCTCAAGCGAGCAGCGCCAGAAGCAGCCTGAGGGGATCTGCCGCCGGTCGACCGCGCGGATCACGCCGTCCACCATCTCGTCGAACAAACCCGGCCCCTGGCTCGGCATCGGCCAGGATGTCCCAGCGCTGCGGCGTGGCGCTCTGGATGGTGTCCAGCCGCCAGTCCTTGGTTTCCAGGATCAGCAGGCCGCGCCGCGGGTGCAGGACGACGAAGTCCGGGTGCGTCTGCTTTGGGCCGATGGGCACGTCGTACCAGAGCAGGTGGTCCTCATCGAGTTGCTGCTCCAGGCGTTTGGCGAGGCGGCGCTCGCCGCTGGTCATGCGGGGTTTGCACGAGGCTAGGGAGGGATGAGGACCGCCATGGCGGGAAACTACACGATCCGCCTCCAGCTGAGCATGAGGGTTTTTCGATCTCGAAGGTGAGTTCAGGTGTTCACGACGACGGGCACGACCGCCTGCGCAGCGATCTGTTGGGCGATAGGGGTATAGAGGTCCACGTCGGTCTCCGGCGTGCGGATGGAGACGATGAGGCTATAGCGGGCAGGCAGGTTGTAGCGCTCTTGCGCCGGTCGCGTGCGCCACCAGCCTTTGGCCGGGTACACAGCGATGAAACCACGGTTGGCCAGTTCGGCAGCGGTGCCGCGCCAGATGTCTTTGTGCAGCGATCCCCGGTGGCGTTGCCTGTCGCCCAGCAGCCAGTTCGGGTCGCGTGGGTCGATGGGGTCGCCGTCGTCTTCCCGCTCAGCCGCAGCATTGATGCGCGCGACGAAGTCGTCGGTCGTTGCGTCGAGCGGGCGCTGCACATCGAAGCGCAGCCGATGTGACGGGTAGTGGAACTTCGATGATGTGCCGCGGGCCGAGGGGTTGGGCTCGATGAAGTACGACAGGGTGACGCACAACTCGACCTGGGTGTCTGGCGGCAGGGCAAGCAGTTGCTCCTTCGGCCAAGGCAGCGCATGCAGGTTCATGTCGCGGCTGACGACGCCTTTGCCGGTGACCTTCTGGAAGGGGCGCACTATGTCCTCGACAACCAGCGTCAAGGAGTTGCCTGCGCTCCAGAGCGCGCGCTCCAGACTGGGCACGCCCCAACCGCAGTGACGGATCAAGTTCACATGGTCGGCTTTGCTGGCGTGGCCGTGCGCGGGCAGATAGGCCGCCCGCATGGCGGTGGTCCATTCGGCCGAATGGACGATCAGCGCCCGGATCGTCTCGGGCCGAAACGTTGGGTAGGCCGCCATCACTTGCGCCGCCATGCGTGCACCGAGTGCTGACGCAGCGCTGGTCGCATTGGTTGTCGTGAACAGGCGTTCCAGTGGCAGGTTGTGGACGGTCAGCAGGTTCAGGCTGTTGATGCCGATGGCGCTGAGCGCATCCTTGCCGGCGTTGCCCCCTTCGAAGACCACGTCGGGCTTCAAGGGCCATGCCGTGTGCCAACCGTTCGACGTGCGCGTGTACGGGCTGAGGCCGCCACTCGGCGCAACCGGTACGAGGCCTTGTGCGTCATGTTCGGTGATGGTGACCTTTTCTGTGCAGGCGCCGACCGTCAACGCATTCCAGGACTGGCCCGGGTCGCGAATGCCGCGTGAACCCAGGCTGGTGGGATAGGTCCTCCAAGACTGCTCGTCTTCGGTATTGCCAGCGCACAAAACGAAGAGCCGAGGAAACTGGCCGTTGCCGTCGTAGTCACTGGCAAGTCGATCCACGGTCGCCGACCAGGCCGAAGGACGGCCTTGGTCGCGGTCATCGTCGGAAGTGACTGCTGACGTGAACATCCGTGGTCGATGGGGGGCCGTAACCTCGGGCCGCGAGACAGCCTCGGCAAACAGGTAGCCGTGCTGCCGCGAGTCACCAGGATTCGCGCCCTGCTCTGGCGTGAGTTTCACCGACTCAAGGCGGTGCGCCACCGCCAGCGGGCCGTCCGTGGCCAGGGCCGCCGACAGGTCACCCAGCGCCACGAGCCCGGCAAGGCCGGTGCCGTGGTTGGCAGTGTCGTCAACGCCCCAGACTGGATCCACCGTGTGCAAGTCTGCGCTGGCGATGAATGAGGAAAGCAGCGGGTGACCTCGGTTGACGCCCGAGTCCAGCAGGCACACCCGTGGCGTCGAGTCGTCGTCAGTCGCCACGGTCAGGCGCGCAAGAGTTTCGTCCACCCACTCCTGCTGTTCGGGCGGCGTCATGCCGTCGAAGAAGTGGGCTGTTTCCTTGGCGCGACGCAGCTCTGCCACGCAGTTGAGCGTCATGACCGAGGTCGAGAACTGCTGTTCCGAGCCGAACATTAGGACGACAGTGCGCTCTGGAAAACTGATGTAGTGTTCGCTGACCTGGCACTGGGCCAGCGCCGCCAGCTTTCGGAAGTCCGCGAGCACGGCCAGGCGGTCGCCGCGCACAGGCAGCCAGACCTCCCACCAAATGGCTTCGGCCGTGTTCTGCGGTAACAGGGCTGGATCGTCGGTCCACAGTGCGCGGACCTCGGCACGACGAATTGCGGAGACTGTGTTCAACAGCGCATGGTGATCGAGCGCATGGCCTTTGACGTTCTTGCGCTCGGCAAGATAGTCCTCGACGTACTTCTCGAAGTGCGCCAGCTTGCCGTCTGGCACGAAGACGTTGGCAGAGGTTATGTCGCCGTCGACACGTACGCTCAGTACCTCGATCTTCTTCTGCGCGTCCTTGCCAAGCTCGTAGCCCAGGCTCTCGAAGGCCAGCGCCGCGTCGGGTCGCCCAACAAACTGAACTTGCAGGCCAAGCCCGCTTTCCAGCCCTTGCTCTTGTTGGGCAGCGACGGCCTGTCGGGCCACGGGCCGCAGCGCGACCAGCTGGGCCTTCAGTGCGTTGCCGTGTTGGGCGCGGTCGAGCACCGGAACAAGGCTCGCGCCTCCGCCTGATGACGGCGCCGTGAACGCCTGCGCGGTTGATGTGTTCGCGAGAACGAGGTGTGGGCGTCTATCGAGTGGTTGATCCGGCATGGGCGGACAAGTGCTTCGAGTTTTGTGTCAGCCTTGCACTGATCAGGCGGCGTTCCCCTAACGCCTGCGCCAGCTCTGCTGGTTGCACTTTCGTCTGGTCATGCAGGATCGCGTCTTTGATGGACGCATCGACTGCGCGACATATTTCAGCGTGGCTCAGGCCTTCGGCCCGCCCCTGCAGCGCTTCCTTTCGGAAAGGCTTTGGCGCAAAGCGGCCCAGACGGGACCGCATGAGTTCGAGCGCCTGGACTGGCGATGGCAAGTGGTACTCCACCACATCGTCAAATCGGCGAAAGAGCGCGTAATCCAGGATTTCCGCGTGGTTGGTGGCGGCGATGATCAAACTGTTCGACGTGTCCTGCTCGATCATTTGCAGGAAGCTGTTCAAGACCCGGCGAATCTCGCCCACGTCATTCGCCATCCCGCGCTGCGAACCAATGGCGTCAAACTCATCGAAGAAGTAAACGCCACGAATATCCGTGATGGCGTCAAAGACCTGCCGGAGCTTGGAAGCCGTCTCGCCCATGAATTTGGTGATGAGCGAATCCAGGCGGACCAGGAAGAGGGGAATGCCCAGTTCTCCCGCCAAGGCAGCGGCGGTCAGGGTCTTGCCGGTCCCCGGCGGCCCAACCAGTAGCAGCTTGCGCCGAGGCGCCAGCCCGTGCTCTTTGATTCGGGCAAGCTGGCGCTGTTCCTTGATCACGCGATGGAGCTGGGTCGCAGCCACTTCGTCCAGCACCATGTCCCCCAGGCGGTTGGCGGGCTGCGACACCGCCAACAGGCTGGCCAGTTCGCCCCGTGGCTTGGCGGCGCTGCCAATCGCGACCAGCTTTCCCGATGCGTCCTGGCCGACACGGACCTTGGCCGCATCGATCATGTCGCGCAGTTCCTGGGCCAGCTTGCCGTGCCCGAGCTTCGCCTCGTGCGCGGCCACCTGCATGGCGACCGACAAGAACTGTCCCTCATCGCGACTGATGTGCGACTTGATGAGCGCCTTGAGTTGGTCTGAACTGGCCACGGGGGAGGTACGGTGTGTGTGTGCGGGGAGGTAGGAGGCATTGTGCCCGTTGAATACGAGTCCGCCACCGGCAGGGAATACGTTATCGGGGAGCGCAAGCTCACCCCCCAAACATCCCCTCGATCTCCCCCGCATACGCCTTGTAAACACTCGCCCGCCGCACCTTCATCGTCGCCGTCACTTCCCCATCGTCGTGGTCCAGCGCCTTGGTCAGCAGGTGGAAGCGCCGGATCTGCGCCACCTGCGCCAGCCGGGCATTGCCGCGGTCGATCTCGCCCTGCACCAGATCCCGGACCTGCGGCAGCTCCACCAGCGACCGAAAGTGCGTGAACGCCAGCCGCTGCGCCTCGGCCCACTTGCCCACGGTCTCCTCGTCGATCTGCACCAGCGCCGCCACGAACTTGCGGCCGTCGGCCACCACGATGCATTCCTTGATGTAGGGGCTGCCCTTCATCTGGTTCTCGATCTCCGACGGCGTGAGGTTCTTGCCGCCGGCCGTGATCATGATGTCCTTGAGCCGGTCGACGATGCGGATGTGGCCGTCGGCATCCTGTTGCACCACGTCGCCCGTGTGCAGCCAGCCGTCCTGCACGGCGGCGGCCGTGGCCTCGGGGCTCTTGTAGTAGCCCGCGAACACCATGTCGCCGCGGATCTGCAACTCGCCTTGTTCGCCGATGCGTGCCTGCACGCCCCGCGTGGGCGGGCCCACGGTGCCGGTGCGCAGCTGGTCCACGGACTGGCCCGTCACCATGCCGCTGGATTCGGTCAGGCCGTAGACCTCCACCAGCGGCACGCCCAGCGTGCGGAAGAAGCGCACCACGTCGGGCGGGATGGGCGCCGCGCCCGTCAGCGCCACCTTGGCGGCGCGCAGGCCGATGAAGTTCTGCAGCGCGCGCAGCACCGTCCAGTAGGCCAGCGCAAAGCGCAGCCGGTCGCCGAGCGTCCACCGGCTGCGCGGCTTTTCGGCCAGCGGCGCGCCGGCGGCCATGGCGCGCGCATAGAGCGCGCGCTGCAGCGGGCCGGCGTCCTGCATCTTGATCGTGATGGCCGCGTGCAGCTTCTCCCAGATGCGGGGCACGCCCAGGAACATGCTGGGCGCCACCTCGCGCAGGTCTTCCTGCACGGTGCGGATGGATTCGCCGAAGTGCACCTGCGAGCCCAGGTACAGCGGCACGAAGCAGCTCAGCATCTGCTCGGCCACGTGGCACAGCGGCAGGTACGACAAATGCGTGGTGGAGCCGTCCAGGCCCAGCCGGTCCACGATGCCGGGCACCACGCCGCGGATGTTGCGCCACGACAGCATGGCGCCCTTGGGCGCGCCCGTGGAGCCCGAGGTGTAGATCATGAGCCCGATGTCGTCCAGCGTCTGCGCCGCCAGCGCCGCGTCGATGCGGGCCAGGCCCTCGCGCGCCTGCACTTCGGCGCCGATGCGTTCCAGCTCGGCGAAGGAGACGATGCGTTCGCGCACGTCGGCCGGGTAGCTGGCCAGGCCCTTGGTCTCCACCACCACGATGCGCTGCAGGCGTGGCAGCTGCGCCTGCGCATCGAGGATCTTGTCGAGCTGTTCCTGGTCTTCGCAGACCACCACCTCCACGTCGGCATGGCCCACCACGTAGGCCACCTCGTTGCTGGGGCTGGTGGGGTACACGCCTACCGTCACCGCGCCGACCAGGCCCGCGCCCATCTGCGCCAGCACCCATTCCACGCGGTTCTCGGAGACCACGCCCAGGTGGCCGCCCGCGGGCAGGCCCAGCGCCGCCAGGCCCAGGCCCACATGGCCGGCGCGGCGCAGGTAGTCGGCCCAGGTGATGGGCTGCCAGATGCCGAAGTCCTTCTGCCGGATGGCCACGCGCGCGCCCTGGCGTTGCGCCTGTTCGCGCAGCATCTGGGGCAGCGTCTTGCTGGGAAGATCAGGCCCGGTCATGACAACCATCTCTTCCTGCGCTTGTAGTGCTTCAGGTCTTTGAAGCTGCGGCTCTCGCCGCTGCCGCCCACGCCCAGGTAGAACTCGCGCACGTCGGGGTCGGCCGCCAGCCGCTCGGCGCTGCCGTCGATCACGATCTTGCCGTTCTCCATGATGTAGCCCGCGTCGGCCACGGCCAGCGCGATGCTCGCGTTCTGCTCCACCAGCAGCATGGAGGTGCCGCGCTCGGCGTTGATGCGCGCAATGATGGTGAAGATCTCTTCCACGAGTTTGGGCGACAGGCCCAGCGAGGGCTCGTCCAGCAGCATCAGCTGCGGCTCGGCCACCAGCGCACGGCCGATGGCCAGCATCTGCTGCTCACCGCCCGACAGGTACCCGGCCAGGCCCTTGCGGCGCTCGTGCAGGCGTGGGAAGTAGGCGTACACCGCGTCGAAGTCGCGCGGCACGCTCTTGCGGCCGGTCAGCGCGTAGGTGGCGGCCACGAGGTTCTCGTGCACCGTGAGGTCCTCGAACACGCGGCGGCCCTCCATCACATGGGCCAGGCCGCGGCGCACCAGCACGTGCGGCTCCAGGCCCGCGGTGGCCGTGCCGTCGAAGGCGATGCGGCCGGCCTGCAGTTCGCCGTCCTCCAGTGGCAGCAGGCCGCAGATGGCCTTGAGCGTGGTCGACTTGCCGGCCCCGTTGCCGCCCAGCAGCGCCACGATCTGCCCGCGCGGCACGGCCAGCGACAGGCCGCGCAGCACCTGCACGGCCTTGTTGTAGACCACCTCGATGTTGTTGACTTCGAGGATCGCGCCGCTGGCGGTCATGGGATCAGAGCTTGATCCAGTCGCTGGCGGAGACCATCTTCTGCGCCTTCATGTCTGCGCGGTAGACGCGGCCCACGGGAATCGAGTTGCCGCTGATCGTGATCGGCACGCCGATCAGCCCGCCCGTGTCGAAGTCCTTGATGGTGTTCAGCGCCGCCTTGAGGCTCTTGCCGTCCAGCGGCTTGCCGGCGTCCAGCGTGCGCTTGGCCGCCTCGGCGAACAGCATGGCCGTCAGAAAACCCTGGATGTAGGCCGTGCTCTGGTACTCGGGCCGCATGGCACGGATCTTCTCCAGCATGGGCGCCTTCTCGGTGTCGTAGTAGTAGCGGAAGGGCATCACGCCCATGAAGCCGTCGCCGGCCTCTCCCATCTTCATGACGGTGGAGCTGTCCATGGTCCAGAAGGTGCCCATCCACTTGCTGGTCATGCCCTGCTGCTTGCCCTGCTGGATGAACTCGGGGATGGGCGCGAGGATGTAGCCGTGGAAGATGGTGTAGTCCGGCGCGGCGCGGCGCAGCTTGATGACCTCGGTCGACACGTCCACGCTGCCGGGCGGCGTCATGATCTTGATCGGCACGGTCAGGCCCAGCTTCTTGGCCGCCGCCTCGCTGGCCTCGATCGGATCGCGGCCGAACTCCGAATCGCTGTAGACGAAGGCCACCTTGGCACCGGGCTTTTCCTTGGCGATGTGCTGCAGCAGGATGCCGAACATCTCGGTGTAGTCCGGCCCCACGAGGAACTGGTGCGGGTACTTCTGCGGGTTGTTGAGTTCGCTGGCGAAGGAGGCGCCGGCCATCAGGATCTGGCCGCTGCGGTCCAGCTCGGCGTTGATGGTCTTGGCGAAGCCCGTGGAGTCGCCGTAGTACAGGTTGACCTTGTTCTGGCTCGTGATCTTCTTGTAGGCGGCCACCGAGACGTCGACCTTGTAGCCCGTGTCCTCGGGCACGTAGCGCAGCTTGCGGCCCTTGATGCCGCCCGCGTCGTTGGCGATCTTCACGTAGTCGGCGATGCCGGCGTTGATGCCGATGCCGGCGAAGGCGAACACGCCTGTCATCGGGATGGAGCCGCCGATCACGACGTCCTCGCCCTGGGCGCGCACCGCGCGCGGCAGCGCAGCGGCTGCCAGCGCAGCACTGCCGCCGAGCACCAGGGCGCGGCGACGGTCGGAGGTGGGTTTCTGGGTGGCAGCACGCATGGCAGTCTCCTTGTCAGTTCCTGAAAGGCCAGAGATGGAAAAAGCGGCGGATCCGCCGCCACACTTCGGCGAGCCCGTGCGGCTCGAACACCAGGAAGCCCACGATCAGCAGGCCGAACACGACCGTGCGCACCGGCGAGAGGAAGACCGTCGTCTCGGTACCGCCCGGCAGCAGGTCGAAGACGAGCTTGAGCACCTCGGGCACCAGCGTCATGAACACGGCGCCGAGGATGCCCCCGAGGATGGTGCCCATGCCGCCGACGATGATGGCGGCGAGGAAGAAGATCGACATCAACAGCGGAAAGCTCTCGGGCGTGACCACGCGGAAGAAGTAGGCCCACAGCCCGCCCGCCACGCCGGCGTAGAACGAGGACAGCGCGAACGACAGCAGCTTGGTGCGCAGCAGCGGGATGCCCAGCACCTCGGCCGAGATGTCGCGGTCGCGGATGGCGATGAAGGCGCGGCCCACGCGCGTGCGGAACAGGTTGGCCGCGCCCAGCACCATGAGCAGCATGGCGGGCACGATCAGCCAGTAGATGCGGAACGAGGTGTCCAGCGGCAGCCCGAACACCTCCGCGGGCCGCAGCGACAGGCCCGTGGTGCCGCCCGTGATCTTCAGGTTGGCGAACAGGAAGTGCGCGATGAACGAGGCCGCGATGGTCGCGATCGCCAGGTACAGCCCCTTCACGCGCAGCGAGGGCAGACCCACGAGCACACCGCCCAGCATGGCCACCACGCCGCCCGCGGGAATGGCCGCCCAGAACGGCAGGCCATAGCGCAGCTGGCCGATCGCCACCGTGTAGGCGCCCAGGCCCATGAAGGCGGCCTGGCCCAGGCTCACGAGGCCGGTGTAGCCCGTGAGGATGTTCAGGCCCGTGGCGCTGGCGACGTTGATGGCCACCAGGCAGGCCAGGTAGAGCCAGTAGTCGCTCGCGACGAAGGGGAACAGCACGAGCACGGCCGCACCCCCGGCCAGCCAGGCCTTCTGCGTGCGCGAGTCGAACAGCGCCGCGTCGGCGGTGTAGCTTTCCTTGAGGGTGCCGATGCGCATGGCAGGTGGTGGTCAGAGGCGTTCGATCTCGTGCGTGCCGAACAGGCCGTAGGGCCGGATCAGCAGCACGCACACGAGCACGATGAAGGTGGCCAGCAGCTTGTATTCGCCGCCCAGGTAGGCGCCGGCCAGCGCTTCGACGAGGCCGATGAACAGGCCGCCGACCAGGGCGCCCAGCACGCTGTCGAGCCCGCCCACGATCACCACCACCAGCACCGACAGGCCGAACACGCCCATCGACGAGGAGATGCCGCCGATGGCGCCGACGACGATGCCGGCCACCGCCGCGATCATGGCCGAGGCCACCCAGGCCAGCGAGAACACGCGCGGCACGCGGATGCCCATCATGTACGCCGCGCCCTGGTCGGAGGCCGTGGCGCGCAGCGCCACGCCGCCGCGCCAGAAGCGGAACAGCAGCAGCACCAGCGCGATCAGCACCAGCGCGGCCAGCGCGCCGTAGGCCACTTTGGGCGCGAGGAAGGCGTCGCCGATCACCACGGGCTGGCTGGGGAAGAACTCGGGCAGCCGGCGCTGGTCTGCGGTCCAGATGATCTCCACCAACCCCACCAGGATCGAGGCCAGGCCCACCGTGACCATGAAGGCCGAGATCGGCGGCTCGCCCAGCAGCGGGCGGATCATGGTGCGCTCGACCACCGCGCCCAGCAGCCCGGTGCCCAGCACCGCGCCCAGGATGGCAAGCCACACGGGCAGCGCCATGCTGGCTGCGAACGCGAAGAACAGGTAGGCGCCCGCCATCAGCATCTCGCCGATGGCGATGTTGACCACGCGCGTGGCCTTGTAGACGAGCACGAAGGCCAGCGCCGCGAAGGCATAGAGCCCGCCGCTGGCCAGCCCGGTCAGCGCGATCTCGAAGAGGTAGGCCCAGTCCAAGCTCATGGCGTGACGGCCTCCCTGCGCAGCTTGCGCCGCAGCTCGCCCACGTCGCCCGCGCCCAGGTAGGCGCGCACCACCTCGGGATCGGCCTGCACCTGCTGCGGCGTGCCCTGCGCGATGACCTGGCCGAAGTTGAGCACCACCACGTGGTCCGACAGGTCCATCACCATGCCCATGTCGTGCTCCACCATCAGCACGGTGATGCCCCACTCGCGCCGCACGTCGAGGATGAAGCGCGCCATGTCCTCGGTCTCCTCGCGGTTCATGCCGGCCACGGGTTCGTCCAGCATCAGCACCTTGGGCTGCATGGCCAAGGCCCGTGCCATCTCCACGCGCTTTTGCAGGCCGTAGGGCAGGGCGGCCACGCTGGCGTGGCGGATGTGGTCGATCTCCAGGAAATCGATGATGCGCTCCTCCACGTCGCGGCGCAGTTCGGCCTCCTCGCGGCGCGCGCGGCCCAGATAGAACAGCGCGTCGAACACGTTGGTCTTCAGGTGCGCATGGCGGCCGAGCTTGATGTTGTCCAGCACCGTCATGCCGCGGAACAGCGCGATGTTCTGGAAGCTGCGCGCCAGGCCCATGGCCGCGCGGCGCGGCGCCGGCACGCGCGTGATGTCTGCGCCCTCGAAGCGCACGCGCCCGGCGCTGGGGCGGTAGAAGCCCGAGATGGTGTTGAACAGCGAGGTCTTGCCCGCGCCGTTGGGGCCGATCACCGCGGTGATGGAGCCGGGCTGCGCCGCGAAGCCCACGCCCGCCAGGGCCTTCACGCCGCCGAAAGCCAGCGTCAGCTCCTCCACCCGCAGGACGGGGGCAGCGCTGGTGGGTGGCAGGTCGGACGGCATGGACGTACGGGTTTGTTCCTACGTGCGGTGGAGGCTACTGGTTCGTAGACTTTCTACCCGCCAGTAACGCCGCGATCTTCGATACAAGCTGTCACGCGTTGCATCGGGAAATACCCTGCGCACCATGAGCACCACGCCCCGCCGCCGCGCCGCCAAGGCCATCGCCTCGCCCTGGCTGGCCGCGGGTGCCCGGGGAGACCAGCGCGAGAAGAAGCGCCAGGCCGTGCTGCAGACGGCCGCACGGCTGTTCAACGAGCGCGGCTTTCACGCTACCTCGCTGGACGACATCGCCGAGCGCTTGCACGTGAGCAAGCCCACGCTGTACTACTACGTCAAGAGCAAGGACGACATCCTGCTCGAGTGCGTGCGCACGGCGCTGGCCACCATGCAGCAGGGCATCGCCGAGGTGCGCCAGCAGGGCGGCCGCGCGCTGGACCAGCTGCGCGCCTGCATGCGCAGCTATGCCGCCATCGTGATGGACGACTTCGGCCAGTGCGTGATCCGCATCGGCGAGGACCCGCTGCCGCCGCCGCTGCGCAAGGAACTGCGCCGGCTCAAGGCCGGCATCGACCACGAGTTCCGCCGCCTCGTTACCGAAGGCATGGCGGAAGGCTCGCTGCAGCCCTGCGACCCCAAGCTGGCCGCCTTCATGCTGGCCGGCGCGCTGAGCTGGATCGGCCGCTGGTACCGGCCCGACGGCGCGATGACGCCCGAGCAGATCGCCGACCAGGGCATCGCGCTGCTGCTGGGCGGCGTGCTGGCCCCGGTGCCATCCCCACCATCCTCCGCGCCACGCCGGCGCGCACCCCGAAAGAGCACCCCATGACCCCAGACGACGCCCCCCTGCTGATCGGCCGCGAAGGCGCGGTCGCCACGCTGCGCTTCAACCGCCCGGCCGCGCTCAACGCGCTGGACGTGCCCATGGCCCAGGCCTTTCTGGCCGCAGCCCGGGACATCGCCGCCGACCCGAGCGTGCGTGCCGTGCTGCTCTCGGGCAGCGGCAAGGGCTTCATGGCCGGCGGCGACCTCGCGGTGCTGCAGGCCGATCCGCAGGGCGGTGCCCGGGCCCTGATCGGCCCGCTGCACGAAGCCCTGGTGGTGCTGGCCGGCATCGACGCGCCCATCGTGGCGCAGGTGCACGGCGTGGCCGCCGGCGCCGGGCTGTCGCTGATGCTGCAGGCCGACTTCGTGCTCGCGGCCGAGGGCACGCGCTTCAACCTGGCCTACGTGAACATCGGCGCGAGCTGCGACGTGGGTGCCTCCTGGGCGCTGCCGCGCTGGGTCGGCCTGCGCCGGGCGCTGGAGATCGCCATGCTGGGCGACATGCTGGACGCCGCGGCGGCCGAGCGCATGGGCCTGGTCAACCAGGTGCTGCCCGCCGATGGCCTGCCCGAAGCCGCGATGGCGCTGGCCCAGCGGCTCGCCAACGGGCCCACGGTGGCGCTGGGCCAGCTGCGCCGGCTCATGCGTTCGAGCTTCGACCGCGCGCTGCCCGCGCAGCTCGATGCCGAATCCGCGGCGTTCCAGGTGTGCGCCGCCACCGAGGACTTCCGCACGGGGGTGGACGCCTTCTTCGCGCGCGGCAAGCCGCAGTTCCAGGGCCGTTGAGCGCAGCCGCGTGCAGCGGTTCAGGCCGCCGGCGGCGCGCCGTCGTACGCGGCCTGCAGCAAGGCCCGCAGCGGCGCGGCCTCGATCGGCCGCGGATTCGGATACGCGTCGCGCAAGGCCAGGGCGCAGGCTTGGTCCAGGTCCTGTGCGCGCATGCCGATGTCCCGCAGCGCGACAGGCGCGCCCAGCCGGCGCGCAAGGGCCTGAACACCCTGCGCCGCGTCCACCGTGCCCAAGGCGCTGGCGATGCGCTGCATGGCCTGCGGCGCCGCGACCGCGTTGTAGGCCAGCACGTGCGGCAGGACCACGGTGTGCAGCTCGGCGTGGGGCAGGTTGAAGCTGCCGCCCAGCGTGTGGCACAGCTTGTGGTGCAGCGCCATGGCCACGCTGCCCAGCACCAGGCCGCACAGCCAGGCGCCGTACAGCGCGTCGCTGCGGGCGGCCCGGTCGCGCGGGTCGGCGTGCAGGGCCGGCAGCGCGCGGCCCAGCGCGGCGATGCCTTCGGCCGCCATGAGGCTGGTGACGGGGTTGCCGTCGGCCGCGTACAGGCCCTCGGCCGCATGCGCGATGGCGTTGATGCCGCTCACCACCGACAGACCCACCGGCAGCGCCAGCGTGAGGTCGGGGTCGTACAGCACGGTGCGCGGCAGCACGCGTGCGTCGCGGCCCGTGCGCTTCAAGCCGTTCTCGGTGAGCCCGTAGATGGGCGTCATCTCCGAGCCGGCGTAGGTGATCGGGATGGCCAGCACCGGCAGCGGCGCGACCAGCGCGATGGCCTTGGCCAGGCCCACCGTGGAGCCGCCACCCACGGCCACCAGGGCGTCGGCGCCGGCGTCTCGCGCCGCAGCGCGTGCGGCCTCGGCGCTGGCCAGCGGCACGTGCATCACGGCACCGTCGAAGATGCCGGCGGCGCGCGGTCCGAGCAGTGCCGCGACCTGCTCGGCCTGGCCGCGCTGCGGCGCCGTGCTGAGCACCAGGGCCTTGCGCGCGCCGAGCCGGTCCAGCTCGTCGGGCGCCTGCGCCAGCGTGCCGGCGCCGAACAGCACCCGCTGCGCGCGGCTCTCGTAGGTGAAGGGGCGGTCGGGCATGGTGCTCACTCCACGCTGATCTTGCGCTTGGCGATGAGCTGGCCCCAGCGTTGGCTCTCGCGCTGCACGAGCTTGTCCATGGCGGCGCGGTCGCCGGCCACGACTTCGAAGCCGTTGTCGGCCATGCGGCGTGCCAGCGCGGGCTCGCGCAGCGTGGCCGTCATGGCGGCCGAGAGCTTGTCCAGCGCCGGCGCAGGCGTTTTCGCGGGCGCGACCATGCCGACCCAGGAGTAGATCTCGAAACCCGGGTGCGTCTCGGCGACGGCCGGCACCTGCGGCAGCGGCGCGCTGCGCGCCGGCGAGGTGACCGCCAGCGCGCGCAGCTTGCCGGCCTGCACGTGCGGCAGCACCAGCGGCAGGCTGGCGATCATCGAATCCACGTGGCCACCCAGCAGATCGGCGATGGCCGGGCCGCCGCCCTTGTAGGGAACATGCAGGCCGCGGCTGCCGGCCGTCTCGTGGAACAGCTCGGCAGCCAGGTGGTTGGAACTGCCGGCGCCCACCGATGCGTAGGTGACGTCGCGCTGGCGCGCCGCCGCCACGTAGTCCTGCACGGTCTTGTACGGCGAGGCGGCAGGCACCACCAGCACCATCGGCGAGCGCACGGCGTAGGAGACGCCGGCGAAATCGCGCAGCGTCTCGTAAGGCAGCTTGCGGTGGATGTGCTGCTCGGTCGCATAGGAGTCGAACACCATGGCCACCGTGTACCCATCGGGTGCGCTCTTGGCGAGCTGGGCCATGCCGATGGTGCCGCCGGCCCCGCCGCGGTTGTCCACCAGCACCTGCTGGCCCAGCCGCTCGCGCAGCGGTTCCTGCAGCAGGCGGGCCACCTTGTCCACCGTGCCACCGGCGGCGAACGGCACGATCAGGGTCAGCATGCGGTCCGGGTACGGCTCCGCGCGCGCTGCCCCGGCGCCGGCCAGCAGCAGGGCCAGGCCGGTCGCCAGCCAGGCATGGCGTCGGCGCAGGGTGGGGGCGGCGGCGGGTGGGGTCTCGTGGGGATGCATGGCGCGTCTTGTCTCGTCTGGATGAGGCGGCCGATGCTATTCTTTGCGTGCCATGGGCGGAATGCTGCTCCAGGGCCAAACGCCTTTGCGCGAGGTGCACAGATGAATCCCCTGGGTTTTGCCGAGAGCCTGTCGCTGTTCGTGGACGTGGTGCAGGACGGGAGCTTTTCCGCGGCAGCGCGGCGCCGCGGCCTGGCGGCCTCGTCGGTGGCGCGCCAGATCGACGCGCTGGAGCGCGAGATGCAGGTGCCGCTGTTCAAGCGCTCCACGCGCGCGCTGGCGCTGACCGAGGCCGGCACGCTGCTGTACGAGCCCGCGCTGAAGATCCTGCACGACCTGATGGACACGCGCAGCGAGGTGGTGGCGCTGGACGGCAGCGTGCAGGGCCTGCTGCGCGTGAGTTGCGTGCCGGCCTTCGGCCGCCGGCATGTGGCCCCGCACCTGCCGGCGCTGTTCGAGCGCCATCCGGCGCTGAACGTGGAGCTGGAGCTGACCGAGCGCGTGGTCGACCCCGTGGCCGAGCGCTTCGACCTCGTCATCCGCATCGGCGACCAGCCCGACAGCGCCCTGGTGGGCCGGCGCATCGGCAGCCAGCGCTATGTGATGGGCGCCTCGCCGGCCTATCTGCGCCGCCACGGCACGCCGCGCCGCATGGCCGACCTGGGCGCGCACCGGCTGATCGACCGGCAACACAGCACCAGCGTGCGCGGTTGGCGCGAGCTGCCCGGCATCGACTGGCGCCAGCCGCCCCAGTTCGCGCTGGAGAGCAACGACTGCGATACGCGGCGCCTGTGCGCGGCGCGCGGGCTGGGCATCGCGCTGATGCCCAACTGGGCCATCGGCGAAGACCTGGCGGCCGGGCGCATCGTCGAACTGCAGCTGCAAGACGCGCCGCCTGCGGAGGTCAGTGGCATCCACCTGCTGCGCCCGCGCGGCCGGGCCAACGCCAAGGTGCGTGCCTTCACCGACCACCTGCTGGACAGCATCGGCACGGCGGCGGGCTGGGTCGGCGCGGCGGCGCCGCTGGCGCGTGGACCGGCGCCGCAGGCGGACCCCGTGCCGGCGTGATGTCGGGCCCGGCGCGGGCTCTGGCTCAGGCGGTCCACAGGCGCTCGTAGCCCTGCTGCGCGAAGCGGTCGATCATGGCCTGCATGAACAGCCGCACCTTGGCCGGCAGGTGGCGCCGGCTCTGGAACGCGAAGTTGATCGTCAGGCGCGGCAGGTCCCAGTCGTCCAGCACCGGCACCAGCCGGCCCGCGGCCAGGTGCTCCTGCACGATGTACTTGGGCTGCACCAGGATGCCCATGCCCGCGAGCGCGGCCTGCACCACGATCTGCCCGTCGTTGGCTTCCAGCAGCGGCTTGACCAGCACCTCCTCGCGCGCATCGCCGCGGCGCAGGTCCAGGCGGTGCGGGTCGATGGCATGGCTGTAGATCAGCATGCGGTGCGCGGCCAGCTCGCCGGGCATGCGCGGCATGCCGTGCTCTGCCAGGTAGGCGGGCGCCGCGGCGAGGATGCGCCGCGTGGCGGCCAGGCGGCGGATCGTGATGTTGGAATCCGCCTCGAACTGGCGCGTGCGGATGGCCAGGTCGATGTTGTTGTCGATGATGTCGTAGTAGCGGTTCGCGGCCACCACCTCCACAGAGATCGCCGGGTAGCTGCGCGTGAAGTCGGGCAGCAGCGGCGCGATGTGCAGCAGGCAGAACGACAGGGAGGCCGTCACGCGCAGCACGCCCGTGGGATTGGCGGTGGATTCGGTGACGGCCTCCTCGGCTTCGCGCAGTTCGGTGACGAGCGAGCGCGTGCGCCGGTAGAACTCCGTGCCCGCGTCCGTGAGCTGGAGCCGGCGGGTGGTGCGCTGCACCAGCCGCACGCCCAGGTGCTCCTCCAGCGCGAACAGGTGGCGGCTGGCCGCCGAGGTCGACATGCCCAGCGCTTCGGCCGCACGGGTCAGGCTGCCGGTTTCGGCGACCTGCACGAACAGGCCCACCGAAGCAAAACGGTCCATGGATGACTTTCCCGGTCTGCGGGAAAGAATTTCCCGAAGTTGCTATTTTTTGCCGCCGTGCGCGAATCTACCATCCGCCCATGATCAAGCACATCGTCATGTGGAAAATGCGCGGCGACACCCCGGCCGATCGGCAGCAGGCCGCGCTGTTCCTCAAAAGCCGCTTCGAAAGCCTGGTCGGTGCCATCCCCGGCATGGCGCGCCTGGAGATCGGGCTGGACAGCAGCGGCGTGGACTACGCCTGCGACGTGGTGCTGTATTCCGAGTTCGAGTCGCAGCAGGCGCTGGACGCCTATGCCTCCCATCCCGCGCACCTGCGCGTGCGCCAGGAACTGGAAGGCCTGCGCATCGCGCGCCACCAGGTCGACTACGCCATCGGCGCGGCCGGTTGACCCGGCACGCCATCGCTCCGCCGCACGGTCGTCAGCCCCTTCACACCACACGAGAGACAAGCATGACCCATCCCACCCTTCGCGCCATCCAGTGCCCCCTCGTGGCGCTGGCCCTGCTCGCCACCGGCAGCGCCGCGCTCGCGCAGGAGCGCTACCCGAGCAAGCCGATCCGCGTCATCGTGCCGTTCCCGGCTGGCACGGCGCCCGACGTGATGGCGCGCTACTGGGGCGACCGCGTGTCGCGGCAGCTGCAGCAGCCCGTGCTGGTGGAGAACAAGGCGGGGGCATCGACCATCGTCGGTACGCAGGCCGTGGCCGCGGCGCCGGCCGATGGCTACACGCTGCTCTACACGGCGAGCGGCACGGTCACGATCAACCCCTTCGTCTACAAGAAGCTGCCCTACCAGGCCCAGGACCTCGTGCCCGTCACGCGCATGCTGTCGATCCCGTTGGTGATCTCCGTGTCGAGCCAGTCGCCCTACAAGACCGTGGCCGACCTGATCAAGGACGCCAAGGCCCGCCCCGGCAGCGTGAGCTATGCCTCCTACGGCGTGGGCACGGTGCCGCACATGTCCATGGCCTACTTCGCCAACAGCGCGGGCCTGAAGCTCAACCACGTGCCCTACCGCGACGGCGGCGTGACCGATCTCATCGCCGGGCGGGTGGACGTGGCCTTCTCGCCCATCGCCGACGTGCTGCAGCACATCCGTTCGGGCAAGATCCGGCCGCTCGCCGTCTCCAGCGCGCACCGGCTCGAATCACTGCCGCAGGTGCCCACGGTGGCCGAGGCCTTCCCCGGTTTCGAAGGCGACTCCTGGCACGGCCTGTTCGCGCTCAAGGGCACGCCGCAGTCGGTGATCGAGGTGCTGGGCAACGTGTCGCGGCAGATCGCCGCGTCCGACGACTACCGCCGCTTCCTGGCCGAGCAGGGCCTGGTGCCCGTGGGCGGCTCGTCGGCCGATTTCGTGCAGACCATCGGCGCAGAATCCGTGCGCTGGGCCAAGGTCGTGAAGGACAACGACATCACGCTCGAATGAACATCTCTTCCCATCCATCCGCTCCAAGATCCATGAAGAAACTCGACGTCGTCGCGCTCTGCGGCAGCCTGCGCCGTGCCTCCCTCAACCGCCAAGCGATCCGGCTCGCGCAAGAGGTCGCGCCGGCCCACATGGCCATCGAGGAACTCGATTGGCGCGCGGTCCCCGTCCTCGATGCCGACGAACTG
Organism: Pseudorhodoferax aquiterrae; assembly: GCF_014652235.1. Lineage (GTDB taxonomy): Bacteria > Pseudomonadota > Gammaproteobacteria > Burkholderiales > Burkholderiaceae_C > Pseudorhodoferax > Pseudorhodoferax aquiterrae. The sequence goes on along the minus strand of NZ_BMYK01000006.1, from coordinate 12,300 downwards.
GCGCACGGATTTCCGGCGCCGGTGGCGGCGCTGCGCACGCGCGTCCGCGCGGCCGACGCCGTGCTGATCGCCACGCCGGAGTACAACTTCAGCATCCCCGGTGGCCTCAAGAATGTGATCGACTGGCTCAGCCGCGGGGAGGACCAGCCCCTGGACGGCAAGCCCGTCGCCATCGTGAGCGCCTCGCCGGGGCCGCTCGGCGGCGCGCGCGTGCAGTACGACCTGCGCAAGGTGCTGCTGTTCGTCAACGCCATGCCGCTGGTCAAGCCCGAGGTGTTCATCGGCGGCGCGGCCGGGAAGTTCGACGCCCCGACCGGCGCCTGCACCGATGCCACCACGCGCGACTTCGTCACCAGGCAGATGGCCGCCTTCGCGGACTGGATCGCGGGCGTGCAGAGAATGCGGGGCAGCGCGGCCGCGCAGTCCTGTCCATCCCAGCAGGCAAGCGCGGCGCGGGCGACGAACGAACAGGAGACTCCATGGCACAGCCCCCATCCGACCGTGGCCCCGCGGGCCTCGCGTACTTCGACGAAGACCGCTCGGCCGAGGTCGTCAACGCCCGCATGGGCCAGGACGTCTCGCCGCGCCTGAAGCAGGTCATGGCCGCGCTGGTGCGGCACCTGCATGCGGCGGTCAAGGAGATCGAGCCCACGCACGAGGAATGGCTGGCCGCGATCCGCTTCCTGACCGAGACCGGCCAGATGTGCAACGCCTGGCGCCAGGAATACATCCTGCTGTCGGACGTGCTGGGCGTCTCCATGCTGGTGGATTCCATCAACAACCGCCGCCCCAGCGGCGCCACGCCCAACACCATCCTCGGACCCTTCTTCGTGGATGGCGCGCCGCGCTACCCGCTGGGCGCCGACATCTGCCGCGACGGCAAGGGCGAGCCCATGGTCGTGCGCGGCCGGGTGGTGGACACCCAGGGCCAGCCGGTGGCGGGCGCGATGCTGGACGTGTGGCAGACCAACGACGACGGCTTCTACGACGTGCAGCAGCAGGGCGTCCAGCCCGAGGGCAACCTGCGCGGCGTGTTCGAGGCCGATGCTGACGGCCGCTACTGGTTCAAGTCCGTCAAGCCGCGCCACTACCCCATCCCGTCGGACGGTCCGGTGGGCCAGCTGCTGGGCCGGCTGGGGCGGCACCCGAACCGTGCGGCGCACCTGCACGTCATCGTGACGGCGCCCGGTCACGCGCCCGTCATCACGCACATCTTCACGCCCGACTGTCCCTACCTGGGCGAGGACGCGGTGTTCGGCGTCAAGCAGGCGCTCGTTGCCGACTTCCAGAAGGTGGACGATCCCGAAGAGGCGCGCCGCCATGGCCTGCAGGCGCCGTTCTGGCGCGTGGACTGGGACTTCGTGCTGGCGCCCGCCGCCGGCGCGGCTTCGCGCGAGGAACTGCTCGGGCGCATCACGGCGGGCTGAGACCGTCCACGGCGCTCAGCCCCCGCTTTACTCCGCCGTGATGTTCGCCGCCTGGATGATCTGCGCCCACTTCTGCGTTTCCGCGGCGATGAAGGCGCTGAACGCCGCAGCCGTGCCGCCGCGCAGCTGCAGGCCCGAGGCTTCTGCCTTGCGGCGCACCTCGGGGTCGGCGATGGCGGCGTTGATGGCGCCGTTCAGCCGCTCGACGACATCGGCCGGCGTGCCGGCCGGCGCCATCATCCCGTACCAGCCGTAGCCGACGACCGAAGCCAGGCCCTGCTCGCGCAGCGTGGGTGCGTCCAGGTAGAGCGGCGAGCGCTCCTCGTTGGCCACGCCCAGCACGCGCAGCTTGCCGGCCTGCACGTGCGGGATGGCGGTGGAGATGGCCGTGAGCGTGGCGTCGATGCGCCCGGCCAGCAGTTCGGTGTAGGCCGGCGCGTCGCCGCGGTACTGCACGACGATGCCCTTGGCGCCCGCGGCGCGCAGCAGTAGTTCGGCCGTGAGGTGCGGTGCGGAGCCCGCGCCCGGCGAGCCGAAGGTCGCGCCCTTGGGGTTGGCCTTGATGTGGGCGACGAACTCCTGCACGGTCTTGTAGGGCGCCGCGGCGTTGACGACCAGGAACAGCGGTGCGATGGCCGTGCTGGCGATCGGCGCGAAGCTCTTGTGCACGTTGTAGGGCAGGTCCTTGTAGAGCGCCTCGCCGATGGCGATGGGCGCGGCCGCGTGCAGCAGCGTGTAGCCGTCGGGGGCGGCCTTGGCCACGAAGTCGTTGGCGATGCGTGTGCCGGCACCGGCCTTGTTCTCCACCACGATGGCCTGGCCCAGCCGGCGCGAGAGGTCGTCGCCGAGCACGCGCGTGAGGATGTCGTTGGAGCCGCCGGCGCCGTACGGCGCGATCAGCCGGATCGGCCGGGCGGGCCACGCCTGCGCGCGTGCGGCAAGTGTCCAGGGCAGGGCCAGGGCGGCGGTGCCCGCCAGGAAGTGACGTCGGTTCGAGCGCATCGTTGTCTCCAATCTGCTTTGTGCGGCCTCAGACGGGCCGGATGGGGGGATAGGTGAAGCGCTGCTCCAGGTGCTCGGCATGGGGCTGGTACAGCCGCAGCACGACGTAGAAGGGTTCGTCGCGTGGCGCGGGCAGCCAGTTGGCATCCGGACCCGGGTCGTCGGCCTGCAGCCGGACCGTAAGGCTGCCGTCGGGCGCATGGCGCAGGGCGGGCGTGCGGTCGCCGATGGAGTAGCGCGCGATCGGGTTGGCCACGAACAGGCAGTCGCTGCGGCGGTACATGGTCAGCGACCAGAAAGCGCCCACGCGCGGGCCCGCGCCGGGCGCGAAGGTCAGTGCGTAGCGGCGTGCGCCGTGCAGTGGCGCGCCGTCCACATCGACCTCGGCCGTGGGGTACATCGCCTCGTCCATGCCCAGCGCGCCGATGAAGTTGCGGGCGGTGCGGGCGCGGCTGCGCAGGTCGTCGCCCCAGTGCGTGCGCACCAGCACCGGGATCGCCCAGCCGGCGCCCAGCGCATGCGGCTGCTGGTCGGCGCGCAGCCGCGCATAGACGGCGGGCAAAGCACCGGCCAGCGCCTCGGCGGTGGCGGGCGGCCACATCAGCCGCTCGCCGGGCGGTGGCGGGTTCCGCTGCAGTGCCGCGTCGACGAGCGACCGGTACAGTTGCGGGTCGGGCGCGCCGCCGTCGCCCATACTGGCCGTATCGAACACCGTGTCCACGCGCACCGCGGCATCGTTACCGTCCAGTCGTTCCATGCGCAGCCGGGCCTGCAGGCCGCGCACCTGCGCGGCGTCGGGGCCGTCGTCGTCGATCAGGATGCGGCCGATCAGCCAGACGTCTTCGCCCGGCGCGGCGATCACCTGCGTGATGCCGGCCGGGACCGTGCCGCGCCACGACCGGCCGTGCACCAGCGTGCGCTGCGGGCGGTTGCCCGTGGTGCGGCGGCCCACGTAGGCGAAGGGGTTGGTCCAGGCGTCGAGCAGTCCCAGCGTCCAGTAGCGCTCGCCCATGTCGGGCGAATCGATCACTACCGGGCCGGCGGACAGGTCCAGCCAGCTGTTGCTGTAGACGGTGTCGTTGTTGGGGCTGACGACCTCGCGGTCGTCCGGTCCCAGCCGGCGGTGGGTGTGGGTGAACTGGTTGACCCAGCGCATGGCCGAGTCGCGGCCTTCGCCGGCGAAGCCGTGCACGGGGTGGCGCCGTGCGGTGGTGGCGGCACGCATGCGCATCATCTCGAACAGCGGCAAGGTCTGGACAACGGCGGCGGCGGCGCCATCGCTGGCGTAGGGCAGTGAGGTGGTCATGGTGGGCGTTCGGGTGGGATTCAGCCGACGGCGCCGGCGCGCCGCAGTGCGGCGATGTCGTCGGCGCCGTAGCCGCAGGCGGCCAGCACGCCGTCGGTGTCGGCGCCGCAGGCCGGTGCAGCCGGCGGCGCGGCGCGCGGTGCATCGCCCAGGCGGTAGGGCAGGGCCAGCGCGCGGTAGTGGCTGCCGTCGGCGGCCACGGCGTCCACCAGCATGCCGCTGGCGTGCAGGTCGGCGCTGTCCAGCACCTGGCGGTAGCTGCGCACTGCGCCGGCCACGATCTGGTGGCGGCCCAGCAGTGCCACGCACTCCTCGCTGCTGAGGTCCGACAGGCTTTCGCGCAGCACGTCGCGCAGTGCCTCGCGGTGCAGAACGCGCTGCGCGTTGCTGCAAAAGCGCGCGTCGGTGGCCAGCGCCGGCCGCTGGACGGCGTGGCAGAAGCGGACCCAGTGTGCATCGGCGTATGCCGACAGCACGATGTGGCCGTCGCGCGTGGGCACCACCTCGGCGGCCGGTGCGTTGTTCGGCTGGCCGGCGCCGATGCGCGTGGGCTCCGGCGCGCCGCCCAGGTAGTCGCACCAAGTGGTGGCCTGCAGGTGCAGCGCGACCTCCAGCAGCGAGGTGTGCAGCGTCTCGCCGACGCCGGTCTTCTCGCGGCCGTACAGCGCCGCCAGAACGGCCTGGGCGCCCAGGTGCGCTGCCGCGGCGTCGATGATGGGCACACCCACCTTCTGCGGCAGGCCGTCGGGCTCGCCCGTCACCGACATCAGCCCGCTCTCGGCCTGGGCGGCCACGTCGTAGCCGGGCCGTTCGCGCGAAGGCCCGTGCTCGCCGAAGCCGGTGATCGACAGGTAGACCACCCGCGGGTGGCGGCTGCGCACCGCCTGTGCGCCCAGGCCCAGCGCCTCGGCAGCACCCGGGCGCAGGTTCTGGATGACGACGTCGCTGCCGGCGATCAGCCGCCATGCCACTTCGCGGCCGGCTTCGCTCTTGAGGTCCAGCGCGATCGACTGCTTGCCGCGGCTGTAGCTGCGCAGCATGGACTGGCCGTAGCGGCCGATGTGGCGGGCCTGGTCGCCGCCCAGCGGCTCGATCTTGACCACGCTGGCGCCGAGTTCGCCCAGCACCATGGCGGCGCCGGGGCCCGCGATGTACTGGCCCATGTCCAGCACGCGCACGCCGGCGAGCGGGGTGGCGGGGCGGGCTGTCTCCGGTGGCTTGTCGTTCTGCTTCATCGCCAGCGACGTTATCCTTGCTGGCGATTCTTGAAAATTCGCAATTCGTGAGGCTTCGATCACGGATCATGATCACATGGACGCCAAGACCGACCACCTCGTGCGCAAGCTGCGGTTGCGCCACCTCGAACTGCTGGTGGCGCTGGCCGATGTGTCCACCATGCGCGGCGCGGCGGCTCGGCTGCACTTGAGCCAGCCGGCCATCAGCAAGATGCTGGGCGAGGTCGAGGAGTGCTTCGGTGCGCGGCTGTTCGAGCGCGGCCACCAGGGCATCCATGCCAACGCGTTGGGGCACGGGGCCATCTACCGCGCGCGCGCAGTGCTGCACGAACTGGCCCGGGCCACGGAGGACGTGGACGCCATGCGCGGCGGCGCCACGGCCGTGCTGCGCGTGGGCGCGCCCTCGGTCACGGCCACGGTGCCGGCCGCCATCGCCCGGCTGCGCGAGCGCCTGCCGGGCACCGCGGTGCACGTGCGCGAGGGCCGCGTGCAGGAGCTGTTCCAGCGACTGTTGGACGGCGAGCTCGACTGCGTGTTCGGCGCGATCACGCCGCAGCTGCAGTCCGGCGACCTGCTGCCGCGTGTGCGGCCCGAGGTGGTGCTGGACGATGCGCTGTGCGTGCTGGTGGCGCAGGCCAACAGCCTGGGCGCGCGGCGCCGCCTGCGCTGGGCCGAGCTGCGCGGTGCGGCCTGGGTGGTACCGCCGCGCGAGACCCTGGTGCGCCAGGCCTTCATGACGGCCTTCCTCAACGACGGCGTGACGCCGCCCGAGCCGGTGGTCGAGGCGATGTCCTCGGTCACGGTGGGCGCCGTGCTGCGGCTGGACGCCAGCTTGCTGTGCGCCGTGCGGCGCGAGCAGGCCGTCGACGAGATCGCACGCGGCGGTGTGCGGCAGCTGGCGGTGGAGCCGGTCATCGCGCTACCGTCGTTCGGCCTGTTCACGCGCAGCGAGCGGGTGGAGCAGCCGGCCGTGCTGCAGGCCTTCGTGCAGGCCGTGCGCGAGGTCGGCGGGCGCGCGGCGCGTGGCACGCAGATGGCGCCGCGGCGTGCGCGCGTCAGTCCAGCAGCTTGAGCCGCTGCACCTTGCCCGAAGGCCCGCGGGGCAGCCCGGCCACGAAGCGGAACTGCGCCGGTGTCTTGTAGCGGCCCAGCTTGTCCAGGCAGAACGCGCGCAGCGTTGTCTCGTCGCAGGTCATGCCCTCGCGCAGCACCACGCAGGCCAGGATCTCCTGGCCGTAGTGTTTGTCGGGCACGCCCACGGCCGCGGCCTCGAGCACGGCCGGGTGCTGCAGCAGGGCCTCGTCGATCTCGCGCGGCGCGATGTTCTCGCCGCCCTTGATGATCAGCTCCTTGATGCGGCCGGTGACGAAGAAGAAGCCGTCGGCGTCGCGGTGGCCCAGGTCGCCCGTGCGCAGCCAGCCGTCCGGCGTGAAGGCCGCGGCCGTGGCCTCGGGGTTCTTGTAGTAGCCCCGCATCACGTTGGGCCCGCGGATCGCGATTTCGCCGCTGCTGCCATCGGCCACCGGCTGCAGATCCGCGTCGATCACACGCGCCTCGCAGCCCGAGGCACGGCCGACCGCGCCCGGCTTGCGCTTCGCCGGCTCCAGCGGATTGGAGAAGGCCGGCGCGACGGTCTCGGTCAGCCCCATGGTTTCGATGATGCCGATGCCGAACTTGTGCTCGAAAGCGCGCAGGTGCTCCGGTGGCAGCGCCGCCGAGGCCGAGCGGCAGAAGCGGATGGCGCTCGTGGCCGCGCGCGGCGGCGCCTCGCCCTCCAGCAGGAACGAGATGATGGTGGGCACCACGTTGATCCAGGTGCAGGCATGCGCCAATGCCAGCGGCCAGAAGGTGCTGGCGGAGAACCTGGGGCAGATGACCACGCTGCCGCCGTGCGCCAGCGGGGCCAGCATGGTGACCGCGAAGGCATTGATGTGGTAGAGCGGCAGCACGCCCAGCACCCGGTCCAGCGTGCCCAGCGCGTGCTCGGTGCCGATGGCCTGGGCGTTCGCGGCCAGGTTGGCCTGGGTCAGCACCACGCCCTTGGGCCGGCCCGTGGTACCCGATGTGTACATCAGCAGAGCCATGGCGTCGGTGGCCGGCGGGGAGACCTCGGCCCCGGCCGGTGCGTCCGCGATGCGGTCCGACACCGGATCGACCACGCGCAACATGATCGGTCGCGCGATGCCGGCGAGCAGTGCGCGCACGCGGTCCTCCCAATCGGGCGAGACGAACACCAGCCGGCAGTCGGAGTGCTTCAGCACGTACTGCATCTGGTCGGGCTGCGAGAGCAGGTTGACCGGGTTGACGCAGCGTCCACCGTACATCGTGCCGAGCAGCAGCAGCAGCGTCTGCAAGCCGTTCGGCATCACGAACGACACCGTTTCGCCCGGCGCCACGCCGGCCTGCTCCAGCAGCGCCGCGACTTCCCGGCAGCGCGCGCGCAGCGTGGCGAAGCCGACCTGCCGGCCGTCCTCGCTGCCCAGCGCGTAGACGGCCGCCGGACAGGCCGCCGCCTGTACCTCGACCAGCGCATGGACCGTGCCTGGCGCGGCCATCATGCGGTCCCGTACTTGTCGAAGAAGGAGCCGAAGATCTCGCGCTCGCTTGGCACTTGCTCGGGGATGGGCTGCGACACGCGCGTGACGTTCAGGTAGTGGCGGTAGTTCAGGTTGTCCGAGAAGTTGTTGCCGCCCCAGGTGCCGCAACCCATGGACAGCGAGAACGGCAGGCCGTTGTCGAAGCTGCCGCCCGTGGCGATGCAGTGGGGCTGGTTCAGGATCACGCGCGAGACCGGCAACCGCAGGCCCAGCGCCAGCGCGCGCTCGGGCCGCGCGCTGTGCAGGCCCACCGAATGGCCCGCACCCTGGTAGGCGTAGAGCTGGCGCACGGTGTCGGCCGCCTGCGCGAAGTCGGCCACGCGGTACAGCGCGATCACCGGGCTGAGCTTCTCGCCCGAGTAGGGGTGGTCCTCGCCGAAGTCGTCCTCCTCGACGATCAGCATGCTCGGCCGCGCCGTGGCGATGGCCTGCCACTCTGGGCGGCCGGCGCCCTCGCGCGCAGCCATCTTCTCGGCGATGCGTGTGGCCGACTGGCCGATGACGGCCGGCGACAGCCGCCCCTCTGGCCACATGAGCTGCGCCAGCTCGGCCTTGCGGGCCGCGCCGAGCAGCCAGGCGCCGCGTGCGCACAGCGCGGCCAGCAAGGGCTCGGCCGCGCTGGCTACCGCCACCAGGCTGTTCTCGGACGAGCAGCTGGTGGCGTTGTCGAAGGTCTTGGACAGCACGATGCGCTCGGCCGCCAGCTCCGCGTCGGCGGTCTCGTCGACGATGCTGGCCACGTTGCCCGCGCCCACGCCGAAGGCCGGCGTGCCGCAGGTGTAGGCGGCGCGCACATTGGCCTGCGAGCCCGTGGCCACGACCAGGTCGCACTGGCGCATGAGCTCGTGGGTGGAGGCCTTGTCCACCGGCGCCGGCAGGCACTGCACGAGGTCGCGCGGCGCGCCGATGCGGTCGAACTGGGCGTGGATGTGCGCGATCAGCTGCGCGCAGGTGCTCCAGCCCTTGGGCGAGGGCGCCACGATGACGGCATTGCTGCCCTTGAGCGCGTTGATGATCTTGTTGGCCGGCGTGGCCGCGGGGTTGGTCGAGGGCGTGACGGCGCAGACCACGCCCACGGGCCGCGCGATCTCGGTGATGCCCTTGTCGGCATCCTCATGGATCACGCCCACCGAGCGCGCGCCCTGCAGGTCGCGCAGCAGGCCCAGCGTCTTGCGGTGGTTCTTGCGGACCTTGTCGTCCACGTTGCCGATGCCGGTATCGGCCACCGCCAGCTCGGCCAGCGCGCGGTTGCGCGCCGGCTCCATGATGGCCCAGCCGGCCGCGGCGACGAGCTCGTCCACGCGCTGCTGGTCGTAGCCCTCTGCCACCTGCTGTGCCGCGCGTGCGCGGGCCACGAGCGCGGCCACCGTGCGGGCTGCGGGGGAATCCTTCTCTTCGTTCATCTGCATGTCACTCCACCTTGATGCTGGCGTCGCGGGCGAGGCGGGCCCATTTGCCGAGTTCGCTGTCCACCGTCTGCGCCAGCGCGGCCGGCGTGCCGCCCACGCCCTCGCTGCCTTGTTCCAGCAGCTTGGCCTTGATCTCCGGCTCCTGCACGATGTCGTTCAGCAGCCGGTTGAGCTTCTCCGTCACGGCCTTGGGCGTCTTGCTCGGCACGAACATGGCGTACCAGGAGTCGACCTCGAAGTCCGCCACGCCGGCCTCCTGCATGGTCGGCACGTCGGGGAAAGCAGCGCTGCGTTTGAGCGTGGACACGGCAAGAGCCTTGAGCTTGCCGGCCTTCACGTGTGCGGCCGCGGCCGGGATCGAGACCCACAGCAACGGCACCTGCCCACCCAGCACGTCGGTCACGGCCGGGCCGCCGCCACGGTACGGGATGTGCGTCATCTGGATGCCGGTGCGCAGCTTCATGAGCTCGCCCGCCAGATGGCCCGGCGAGCCGTTGCCCACGGTGGCGTACGACAGGGTGCCGGGCTTGGTCTTGGCCAGCGCGACGAGTTCGGCCACCGTGGCGGCGCCGAACTGCGGGTGGGCCACGAGGATCTGCGGCAGCGAGGCCACGGTGCCGACAGGATCGAAGTCACGCGCGGTGTCGAACGGGATCTGCTGTAGATGGAAGGGTTGATGGTGTGCGAGGACAGCGTGAACAGCACCGTGTAGCCGTCGGCCGGCGCCTTCGCCACGATCTCGGTGCCAACCAGGCCGGCTGCTCCGCCGCGGTTGTCGATCACCACGGGCTGGCCCAGCAGGGCCTGGAAGCGCGGCTGCACGATGCGCGCGATCACATCGGTGCCGCCGCCGGGCGGGTAGGGGACGAGGAACCTGACGGGCTTGTCGGGGTAGGCGTTCGGTCCCTGGGCGCGCGCGGCCCGGAACAGCAGCGCCATTGCGGCGCTCCCTGCGAGGCTCAGGCAGCAGGCGCGTCGGCCGCGTTGGATGGTTTCCATGCTGTTTGTCTCCGATGTGTCTCTGACGGACGTTGGAATGGCGGCGTACCTGCCGCCTGCGGGTAGCCCAGCATGTGGCTCGCTTCGCGGGCACACGCCAGAAGCATCTCGGACAAGGCACGCGATTGCGCGCGCGCAAAACGGATCGAAGGCACGCTCATGCCCACCGCCACCACGGCCTGGCCGCGCGCATCGAACACCGGCGCGCCCAGTCCGCACACGCCGGTGCGCCATTCCTCGCGGTTCTCGGCAACGCCGCGTGCACGCACGCGGGCCAGCTCGGCCAGCAGCGCCTCATGCGCGGTGATGGACCTGGGTGTGTGCGCCACGAGCGGCCCCAGCAGCGCGCGCAGGCCTTCGCCATCGATCTGGCGCGCGGCCAGCAAGGCCTTGCCCGAAGCCACGCAATAGGCCGGCGCGCGGCCGCCGATGCGCGAGTAGGCGGCCACGGGCAGCGGGCTGTCGAACTTGTCCAGATACAGGATCTCGGCGCCGTCCAGCGCTGCCAGGTGGATGGTCTCGCCGCTGGCCTGGGCCAGCCGCGCCAGCAGCGGGCGCAGCAGGCCCGGGATGTCGGCTGCCGCGCCGGCCTGGGCGCCGAGCTCGAACAGCTTCATGCTGGCGCGGTAGCAGCTCGTGGCGGCGTCCTGCGTGGCCCAGCCGCATTCGACCAGCGTCTGCAGCGTGCGGTGTGCATTGCTGCGCGGCACGCCGAAGGCCTGGGCCACCTCGGTCACGCGGCATGCGCGCCTGGCGCGTGCGAGCCATTCGAGCACGGCCAGACCCTTCGCAAGTGTGGAATCCATGCGTTCTAATATGTGGAACATCGTTTGAAAAGATGGAACAATGTAGGCCTGTGCACCGGCCCCGTCAAGCCGCGGCGGGTGTGGGCCGCTGGCTATAGTCGCCAGATGGCCAAAGAGAAGTCGATCTACGTCTGCAGCGAATGCGGTGGCACCAGCCCCAAGTGGCTGGGCAAGTGCCCGCACTGCGAAGCCTGGAACACGCTGGTGGAATCCGTGGCGCAACCGGCCGGCGCGAGCCGCAACCGTTTCGCCGCGCTGGCGCCCGCGGCCGAACTGCAGGTGCTGGCCGACATCGAGGCCAGCGAGGTCGCGCGCACGCCCACCGGCCAGGAGGAGCTGGACCGCGTGCTGGGCGGCGGCATCGTCGACGGCGGCGTGGTGCTGATCGGCGGCGACCCCGGCATCGGCAAGTCCACGCTGCTGCTGCAGGCGCTGGATGCGCTGCAGCGCGCCGGCATGCCCACGCTGTACGTGACGGGCGAGGAGAGCGGCGCCCAGGTCGCGCTGCGTTCGCGCCGGCTCGGGCTGGACCACAGCCAGGTGCCGGTGCTGGCCGAGACCCAGCTCGAGAAGATCCTCGCCACGCTGGAGGCGCGCAAGCCCGGCGTGGCCGTGATCGACTCCATCCAGACCGTCTACAGTGAGCAGCTGACCTCGGCACCGGGGTCGGTGGCCCAGGTGCGCGAGTGCGCGGCGCACCTCACGCGCGCGGCCAAGGCTGGCGGCAGCGCCATCATCCTCGTGGGCCACGTGACCAAGGAGGGCGCCCTGGCCGGGCCGCGCGTGCTCGAGCACATGGTCGACACGGTGCTGTACTTCGAGGGCGACACGCACAGCAGCTTCCGCCTCGTGCGCGCGATCAAGAACCGCTTCGGCGCGGTCAACGAGATCGGCGTGTTCGCGATGACCGAGAAGGGGCTCAAGGGCGTCAGCAACCCGAGCGCGATCTTCCTGTCGCAGCACAGCGAGCCGGTGCCTGGCAGCTGCGTGCTGGTCACGCTGGAGGGCACGCGGCCCATGCTGGTGGAGATCCAGGCCCTGGTGGACGACGGCGGCCCCAGCCCGCGCCGGCTCTCGGTCGGCCTGGACCGGGATCGCCTGGCCATGCTGCTGGCCGTGCTGCACCGCCATGCCGGCGTGGCCTGCCTGGACCAGGACGTGTTCGTCAACGCGGTCGGCGGCGTGCGCATCGGCGAGCCCGCGGCCGACCTCGCGGTGCTGCTGGCCATCACGAGCAGCCTGCGCGGCAAGCCGCTGCCCAAGGGCTTCGTGGCCTTCGGCGAGGTCGGCCTGGCCGGCGAGGTGCGGCCCGCGCCGCGCGGCCAGGAGCGGCTGCGCGAGGCGGCCAAGCTGGGCTTCTCCGTGGCCGTGGTGCCCAAAGCCAACGCGCCCAAGAAGCCCATCGAGGGGCTGACCATCCATGCCGTGGACCGGGTGGACGAGGCGGTGGCGGTGTTGCGCTCGGCCTAGCCCGGATCTTTCGTGAAGGCAGCGCCGAGGCGGCCACGTGGCTGCGGGG